>JAXMFR010000090.1:0-2665 GCA_046347685.1 Chitinivorax sp. | reverse complement strand
GGCACGGGTGATGCGCGAAGCGGCGATGGAAAACCCGACCATCGTCGTGATTACCGACCGCAATGATCTGGATGGCCAGTTGTTCGGCGTGTTCTCGCTGGCGCAAGAGCTGCTGCGCGAGCAACCGGTGCAGGCGGAAACCCGCGGCGACCTGCGCGTCAAGCTGGCCAACCGGCCGTCGGGCGGCATTGTGTTTGCCACTATCCAGAAGTTCATGCCCGGCGAGGATGAAGACTGCTTCCCGATGCTGTCGGACCGGCGCAATATCGTCGTCATCGCCGACGAGGCACACCGCACCCAGTATGGCTTTGGCGCCACGCTGAAAGCCAAGCCCGTGCCGCAGAACATGATGCAGGAAGCGCCGGCCAATTATTTGAGCCAATACCAGGTGGGCTATGCGCAACACCTGCGCGACGCCCTGCCCAATGCCACCTTTGTTGCCTTTACCGGCACGCCGGTATCAAGCGAAGACCGCGACACCCGCGCGGTGTTCGGCGATTACATCCACGTTTACGACATGCAGCAGGCGCGTGAAGACGGCGCCACCGTGGCGATCTACTACGAATCGCGGCTGGCCCGGCTGGGGCTGAAGCAGGAAGAACTGGCCGACATCGACGAAGAAGTGGATGAACTGACCGAAGGCGAAGCCGACGGCGACAAGCTGAAAAGCCGCTGGGCTGCGCTGGAAAAAGTGGTCGGCGCCGAACCGCGCATTCGCCAGGTGGCGGCCGATCTGGTGCAGCACTTTGAAGAGCGCCAGCAGGCGCAAAGCGGCAAAGCCATGGTGGTGGCAATGAGCCGCGAGATTTGCGTCCACCTTTACAACGAAATCATCGCACTGCGCCCGGATTGGCACAGTGACGACCCGGAGCAAGGCGCGATCAAGATCGTGATGACCGGCTCTGCCAGCGATAAACCGCTGCTGCGGCCACACATCTATTCCAAGCAGATCAAAAAGCGCCTGGAAAAACGCTTCAAAGACCCGGCCGACCCGCTGCAACTGGTGATTGTGCGCGATATGTGGCTGACCGGCTTTGATGCGCCGTGCGTGCATACGCTCTACGTCGACAAGCCGATGAAGGGCCATAACCTGATGCAGGCCATCGCCCGCGTCAACCGCGTGTTCAAGGATAAACAAGGCGGACTGGTGGTCGACTACATTGGCATCGCCAACGATCTGAAACAAGCCTTGAAGGAATACACCGCCAGCAATGGCCGTGGCCGGCCGACAGTGGATGCCCACGAGGCCTACAGCATCCTCGAAGAGAAGCTGGATATCCTGCGCGGCATGCTGCACGGCTTTGACTACAGCGGCTTTATCGATGGCGGCCACAAGCTGTTGGCCGGCGCTGCCAACCACGTTCTGGGCCTGGATGACGGCAAGAAGCGTTTTGCCGATGTGGCGCTGGCGATGAGCAAAGCATTCACACTCTGCTGCACGCTGGATGAGGCCAAGGCCGTGCGCGAGGAAGTCGCCTTCTTCCAGGCGGTGAAGGTATTGCTGACCAAGCGCGATATCGTCGCCAAGAAACGCAGCGATGAAGAACGCGAACAGGCGATCCGCCAGATCATCGGCTCGGCGGTGGTATCAGACCGGGTGGTCGATATCTTCGACGCAGTAGGCCTGGATAAACCGAATATCGGCATCCTCGACGACGACTTCCTCGCCGAGGTACGCAACCTGCCGGAACGCAATCTGGCAGTGGAGCTGCTGGAACGGCTGCTGGAAGGCGAAATCAAGAGCCGCTTTGGCGGCAACGTGGTGCAGGACAAGAAATTCTCGGAACTGCTGAGCAACGTCATCAAACGTTATCAGAACCGCTCGATCGAAACCGCACAGGTGATCGAAGAACTGATCGAGATGGCGAAGAAATTCCGCGAGGCCGCCAATCGTGGCGAGGAGTTGGGTCTGAGCGAAGACGAGTTGCGCTTCTACGACGCCCTTGCCAACAACGAGAGTTCAGTACGCGAACTGGGCGACGAGACCCTGAAGAAAATCGCCCACGAACTCACCGAAAACCTGCGCCAGAACGTCAGCGTCGACTGGTCAGTGCGTGACAGCGTGCGCGCCAAGCTGCGACTGATGGTGAAACGCATCCTGCGCAAATACAAATATCCGCCGGACCAGCAGGAAGAGGCGGTGCAGCTGGTGTTGCAGCAGGCGGAGCAGTTGAGTGCGGAGTGGGTTTGACAACCCATGAGCATGCAAAATCAAGCACCGGCAGAACTGGCCGCATTGCAAGCTGAAAACGCTCGCCTCGTTGCGTTACTGGAATCGCACGGCATTGAATGGCGCTTGCAACCTGAGCCAGTCCAAGCCTCTCAAGAAGGGGAATCGTCGCGCCTGTCCACATCAGAAAAGGTTGCCTTGTTTCGTCGGCTGTTTCGTGGCCGCACGGATGTATACCCTATCCGGTGGGAAAGCAAAACGACTGGCAAGGGAGGCTATGCTCCGGCCTGCACCAACGAGTGGCGCAGCGGCATTTGTGGGAAGCCCAGAATCAAATGCGGTGATTGCAGCAACCGCCTACTGATACCGTTATCCGATGCGGTAATTTATTCCCATCTGGCCGGTGATCACACCATTGGCGTCTATCCACTACTGGAGGATGACACGTGCCATTTTCTGGCCGTCGATTTTGACCAAGCAGACTGGAGTGATGAT
>JAXMFR010000009.1:0-90640 GCA_046347685.1 Chitinivorax sp. | reverse complement strand
CCACAGGCGCTGCTCATCACCATTGCTGCGCAGCCACAGCAGCTGATGCAGATCAACGCCAGCAGCCCGCCAGGCCGGTGCATAAGGCAACCAGGGCGGGTTCACCAGCGCCACTTCTCGCGATTGCGCGGTCAATTGTGCCAAGGCAGGCCACAGCAGGCGCACCTCCCCCTGGCCATGACTATCGTGCTGCAATTCGATCACGCTACCGCGCGGCCAGCCATGCCCGGGCAATAAGGCATCCAGTTCACCAAAACCGCTGGGCAAGCCCGGACGCGCCGTCAGCTGCCAATCACTGCCGCGCCAGATGCGTGAATCCTGCAACAAAATCTCGACTGATGCTTGCATATTGCCACCATAACTGTTCTTTATTACAGTATGCTGTATATAATTACATTATTCAATCTTCTGTCAGAGACAAACATGGCGCAACTGTTAAAAGGCCGGGCAGCAACGGATAACCCGCACAATCGCTACAGCCAGCAGCAGCGGGAGGATTACGATGATGGCTGGGAGATCGAAGAGGCGAATCAGCCGGCGCCCGCTACCCGTATTGAATTCTGGCCGGCCAAAAGCATCATCAGCCGCAATCAGTCGCCGGATATTCCGTTCTCGCAATCCATCAATCCCTACCAGGGATGCGAACACGGCTGCATTTATTGCTACGCGCGCCCCAGCCATGCTTACTGGGGTTATTCGCCGGGGCTGGATTTTGAAACACGACTGATCGCCAAGCCGAATGCAGCGGCCTTGTTGCGGGAAGAATTGGCCAAACCCGGTTATCGCCCGAGTGTGATCTGTCTGGGCAGCAACACCGACCCTTACCAGCCGATTGAACGCCAGCAACAACTGACGCGTTCCATTCTGCAAGTCATGCTGGAAACCCGGCATCCCGTGACTATCATCAGCAAAAACGCCCTGATCGAACGCGATCTGGATCTATTGCAGCCGCTTGCAGAAAAAAAGCTGGTGCAAGTACTGATTTCCCTCACCAGTCTCGACAATACCCTGTCGCGCCAGCTTGAGCCGCGTGCCAGCAGCCCGGCGCGCCGCCTGCAGGCGATCCGCAAGTTGAGTGACGCAGGCATACCGGTTGGTGTGTTGACCGCACCGATGATCCCGGCACTGAATGACCACTATCTGGAACAAATGCTGACGCTCGCCCGCGAGCACGGTGCAATCAGTGCCAGTTATGTCTTGCTACGCTTGCCGCAGGAAGTGGCCGGACTGTTTGAACAATGGCTGCAGAACCATTATCCGGAACGGGCAGAACACGTATTGAGCCTGCAACGGCAGTCACACCAAGGGCAACTGAACCAGAGCGGCTTTGGTCAGAGAATGCGGGGAGAAGGTGAATTTGCCAGCATGATCGCACAACGCTTCCGGCTGGCGTGGCAGCGTTTAGGATTTCGACAAATGCGTATTGATGAACTGGATCTCAGCCAGTTTCGCCAGCCTCAGCCAAGTGGCCAGCTGGCGCTATTCTGAGCACACGAAGGGGCGCAGCACAAAACATGGATGGAGGCCGTTCCGACTCGATTTCCGCAGATGTTCCGGCATGACAACACCCCTTTAATTACGCGAAAACCTCCCTGAGACGGGAACGGCCACAGCACAAGCGTTAACGATTATTCGTTGTGGTTCATCTTGTGAATGAACATACGCAGAAAATAGGCACCCATAATCACCACAAACAGGATCACAGCCAAACTCATGCGACCAACGTCATCCGACAGCAATTCTTGCCACAGTGCCATTTTCAACCTCCTTGGGTCTCAGCGTTATTTACACTTCATTTATAACCATATTAACAACATGGACAATTGACCCAAATCAACATTTCGCCACATCAACAAACGAGCCGTAGCGCCCAAGATCAGCGCAATCCGGCCAGCCTCTCCCTCACGCTCACAGACACTCATATTCCACGCAGGCAGAAACGCCTATAATCGCGCTTTGCCAAATTTGCCCCTGCCTGCAGTCCATGCCCAATCGCTACAATCAGACCAAAATCAACGCCCTGCTCTGCTACTGCCGGGCCGGCTTCGAGCAGGAATGCGCCGCCGAATTACACGACCAGCTGGCACAGATCGGCCTCAATGCCAATATCAGCGCCACGGCCAACAGCGCTTATGTGCTGGCACAGCTGGGTGCACCACAAACCTTGCAAAAGCTGCAGAATATCCGCTTGCAGCAGCTGGTATTCGCGCGGCAGTTGCTGTTTGTCTGCGCTGATCCGGTCGAGATGCCGGGGCGCGACAGGCTGACGCCCATCCTGGATACGCTGGCCAGCCTGCCGGCCTTGTCACAGCAGCCCTGGCTGGAAACACCCGACACCAACGACGGCAAATCGCTGTCCGGTTTCTGCAAACGTTTTGCACCATTGCTGGAACAGGCGCTGCAACAACGCGGGCAATTCAAGCCGGCCGACAAAGAGATTCCCCTGCCGCGCCTGCATCTGTTTTTTCCGGCACAGGAAAGCTGCCTGATCGCTTTGTCGATTCCCAACAACCGCAGCGAATGGCTGATGGGCATCCCGCGCCTGAAAATGCCGCATCAGGCCCCAAGCCGCTCCACCCTGAAACTTGCCGAAGCGTTGTTGACCTTGCTCGACGATAGCCAGCTACGGCGCATCATGCAGCCCGGTATGCGTGCAGTGGATCTGGGCGCTGCGCCCGGCGGCTGGACCTGGCAACTCAGCAATCGCGGCCTGAAAGTAACGGCAGTGGATAACGGGCCGCTCAAGGGCGAAGTGCGTGACGATCCGCTGGTACAACATGTGCGTGCCGACGGGTTCAAATACCGGCCGAAGAAGCCAGTGGACTGGATGGTATGCGACATGGTGGAACAACCGATCCGCATCGCCCAGCTGGCCGCAGACTGGCTGGCAGATGGCTGGGCCAGACAAGTGATCGTCAACTTCAAGCTGCCGATGAAAAAGCGTTATCTGGAACTGCAGCGCTGCGTTGCCCTGCTCGACCAACGCCTGGAACGGGCCGGCATGCGTTATCAAATCCACATCAAACAGCTTTATCACGACCGTGAAGAAGTGACTGCCTGGATTGGACGTGTTTGAATGCTGGGCTTGTGGTTACAGCGTGCGCTGCTGTTCAGCGCAACCTTGGCAGCACTGCCGGCGGTGGCTGGGGGTGAACTGATCGGCCCACCGCCGCAGGAATACAAAACCGAAATAACAGGTGAAATCGGGCTGAACATCAGCACCGGCAACTCGCCCAACCGCGAAATCAGGCTTGCCGGCAGTTATGAGCAGGAAGATGAGCTGCGCCGCTACGAGCACAAGGCCTTGTTTTATCGGGAGCAGGCCGCAAGCGCAGGCGAACCGATGGTGGTGAGTGAAGAAAAAGCCTACTGGAAAAGCCGCGGTGAATGGTATTTCGTTGACCAGCCAGGCTATCTGTTTGCCAAACTGGCTTTCGAATACGACCGGTTTTCGTACCTGAAACAATCAAGCACGGCTACCGGCGGCTTCGGCTACAGCGTGGTACGTAGCAAGCCCTTACGCTTTGACCTGGAAGCAGGCCTCGGCTGGCAACACGCACACCGACTCGACGACAGCCAATATCAAACGGTTGTCAGCGTGCTGGCAGAAAACCTGCGCTGGCAGATCAACGAGCACTGGGAACTACGCCAGGATGCCAGCAGCTATCGAACCCACTATGAAAAAAGCCTCGAATTGAACGCAGAGTTGCGACGACGTTTCACGGAAAACCTCTCGCTGAAACTGGGTCT
This sequence comes from Chitinivorax sp., assembly GCA_046347685.1. GTDB lineage: Bacteria > Pseudomonadota > Gammaproteobacteria > Burkholderiales > SCOH01 > CALMFQ01. Next base: position 86,890 of record JAXMFR010000009.1, on the reverse strand, counting down.
GGAATGGCAACATTTATCGCCGGTACCGGAAGGGGTTGCCAAGAACGACACCGTCACCATGCTGTCGCTGATTTACTCGATGTGAAACTTTATCGATAATCAGCGTTGCAGCCGATCACAGGCGCGACATCACACACTAGAAAAAGGATCAGCAATGCTCAAGGAATTCAAAGAATTTGCCATGCGTGGCAACGTTGTCGACCTCGCAGTGGGTATCATCATCGGCGGCGCATTCGGCAAAATCGTCGATTCGCTGGTAAAAGACGTGATCATGCCGCCGATTGGCCTGGTGCTCGGCAATGTTGATTTCTCCAACCTGTTTGTGGTGCTGAAAGACGGCGCCAAGGCCGCCGGCCCGTATGAAAGCCTGAAGGCGGCACAGGATGCCGGCGCAGTCAGCCTCAACTTCGGTGTGTTTTTCAATGTGGTAATCAGCTTCCTGATTGTCGCCTTCGCCGTTTTCCTGCTGATCAAGGCGATCAATCGCATGAAGCGTGAAGAAGCCGCTGCACCGGCTGCAGCGGAACCAGCCCCGACACCGGAAGAAGTGGTGCTGTTGCGCGAAATTCGCGACAGTCTGAAAAATCGAAGCTGATCAAATCATGCCCCGATTCGGCTCCCGTTATTTGCTCCCGCTGGCCTGTGTATTGCTGGCTAGCGGGCCAGCCTTGGCATTGCCCAGCTGTTTTGACGTTGCCAGCCAGCTCAATCTGAAACTGAATCCGAAACTGGACAGTCGCGAGCTGGCCGAGGCACTCACATCGCTGGCGCAAAGCCAGTTCCGGCAACTGCCGCCCAAATACATCAACAAGCGCAACGCCGAAGCCGCCGGCTGGAGCCCGGGAAAGGATCTGTGGTCGATCCCCGCGCTGCAAGGCAAAAGCATCGGTGGTGATCGCTTCGGCAACCGCGAACGCGCGTTGCCCAACGGCCAGTGGCGTGAGGCCGACCTGCACTATCGTGGCGGCAAACGTGGCGCCAAGCGGCTGCTGTTTTCCAGCGACGGGCAACGTTATGTCACCGTTGACCATTACCGAACCTTTACCGAGGTAGCAGCATGTCGCTAACGCGTTGTGTATTAACCGACGTTCGCAGCATGGACGATGTCTATCAACAGATGGCGCAGCAACTGCCCTTGCCGCCACATTTCGGCAAGAATCTGGATGCCCTGTGGGATGCGCTCAGCACCGACCTACCCGGCCCGCTGGAAATTGTCTGGCATCGCCCACAAACGCTCGGCGCCCACACCAATGACCTGATTGAGCTGCTACGGGAAGCGGAGCAAAGCCGCGACGACCTGTCGTTTCTGATTGCCCCTTGATCGCTGGATTCCGTCCGGGAAAAGTTATTGCAAGCCTTGCTGGGCGCCAAAAACACGCGCAATAAATATTGTTACGCAACAATAATTCATTATTCCCAAATATCATGCCCACACTGCTCCGCCTGATTTCCTACGCCCGGCCCCGCTCTCTGATCCTGTGGGCCATTGCCATGACGCTCGGGCTGATCGGCATGATCATTCTCGCCAGCGGCAGCTCTCCACTGCTTTACAGCCTGACGGCAGGGGTTTCGTTATTGCTGTGGCTGCCCCTGTTGTATGACCTGCTGCCCGTTATCTGGCATGTGTTGCAACAGGGCAATTGGCCCAGCGACCGGCGCCGTTATCTGAAAAGCAAACACTGACAGAGCGCCCCGCCAGGAGAGAAATCGACCCCACTCTCGGCCAATTTGTCGAAAAACTTTACACTCACTTTAACAAATCGCTACAACTTGTTGATTTTTATATTGCGGCATGGTTATTGCATGGTTTATAAAAAACCTAACAATGACAAAAAAAGACAACACCACATGTTCTACAATCAACGAGCCAATCCGCGGGTGAGTTATCGCGCCCCGGCACGCCTGATCCAGTCAAAGGGATCGGGAATACGTGCCACAGTTGAAGACATCTCCATCCACGGCCTGAAAGTACGCCACCAGGCACCGCTGACCGAATCCAACTGCCACCTGATCATGCAACTGGCCGATACCGTGGTTCAGGCGCATTGCCGCATTGCCCGCATCAGTGGCAATGTTGGCCAGAATGAATATGAAACCGGCCTGCAGTTCATCAAATTCATCAGCATCGGCGCAGTGCAACAGATTCAGGAATTACTTTCGCTGAAACCAGCCGCGAACAGCTGACATTCGGGCATCGCCGTGTGAACGCGTATAATGGCGCTTTTGCGCCTGTCGCCAGCTGATGCCTGATATTGTCCTGAGCACCCTCAACTCGCGTTTTTCCCACGCATCATTAGGCCTGCGTTATCTGCTGGCGAATATGGGCGATCTTGCCGAGCGCACCCGGCTTGCCGAATTTGTCATCAACCAGCGCCCGCTGGATATCGTCGAACGGCTGCTGGCGCTGGAGCCACGCATCATTGGCTTTGGCGTGTATATCTGGAACATTGTCGAAACCACACAGGTGGTGGCGCTGCTGAAGCAGGTCAGACCGGATATCCAGATCGTGCTGGGCGGCCCGGAAGTGTCTTTCGAGCAGGAGCAGCAGGCAATTATCCGAGATGCCGATTTCGTCATCAGCGGCCCGGGCGATACCAGCTTTGCCAAGCTATGCCAGGCGATTCTGTTTGGCCCCCAGCCGCTGCAAAAACGCATTGCCGGCGAGCAAGTGCCGCTGGCACAGCTACAGCTCCCCTACCAGCTATATAGTGATCGTGATCTGGCCCACCGGCTGGTTTATGTCGAAGCCTCGCGTGGCTGCCCGTTCAAATGCGAATTCTGCCTGTCTTCGCTGGACAAGACCTCGCTGCCATTTCCACTGGATGCCTTTCTGCAGGAACTGGAACGCCTCTATCAGCGCGGCGCACGCACCTTCAAGTTTGTTGATCGCACCTTCAACCTCAACATCAAGACCAGCCTGCAAATTCTCGATTTTTTCCTGCAACGGCTGACACCGGATCTGTTCGTGCACTTTGAGGTGATTCCCGATCACCTGCCAGACAAGCTGAAACAGGCCATTGCGCAATTTCCTGCCGGCACCCTGCAACTGGAAATCGGCATCCAGACCTTCAACCCCGAGGTACAGGCACTGATCAGCCGCAAGCAGGACAACGCCAAGACCGAGGCCAATCTGCGCTGGCTGCGCGAACACTCGCAAGCGCACATCCACGCCGACCTGATTGCCGGTCTGCCGGGCGAAACGCTGGAGAGCTTCGCCACCGGCTTTGACCGGCTGCTGGCACTCGGCCCACAGGAAATCCAGCTGGGCATTCTCAAACGCCTGCGCGGCACGCCACTGGCGCGCCATACCGAGGCATTCGAGATGCGCTACAACCCGCTACCGCCCTACAATATCCTGCGCAACCGCGACCTGGATTTTGTAACCTTGCAGCGGCTCAACCGCTTTGCCCGTTACTGGGATCTGATTGCCAACAGCGGCCGCTTTCGCCAGACCTTGCCGCAACTGCTGGGCAGCCAACCGTTTTCCGCATTCATGTCATTCTCGGACTGGCTATGGCAACACTCGCAGCAAACCTACCAGATCGCGCTGGAACGCCTGTTTGACCTGGTTTACCAGTGGCTGAGCCAACAGCCGCAGCAAGCGCAACAGGCAGCGCAAACACTGCTGCAGGACTATCGCGATACCGGCGCACGCGGCAATCCGGCTTTTTTGCAAAAGCTGGGCAATCCAGCCTGAGTGATTTGATATGATCCGAACACCCCAGCCTCTTCCGAGACCAAAATGAGCGCGCCCAAATCGATTCAACGCTTTGAAACCTACATCCAGCTAGCCATTGTTGTTACGCTGATTTATGCCTGCTTCCGCGTGTTTGCCCCTTTCATTGGCGCCATCGTCTGGGGAACCATCATCGCCATCTCCCTCTGGCCGCTGTATTGCCGTATCCGCCGGCGCCTCGGCGGGCGTGATGGCCTGACCGCCACGCTGCTGGGGCTGGCACTGGCCAGCCTGCTGGTGATACCGCTGATCATGCTTGGCATCTCTGTGGTGGACGGCGTGAACTGGCTGATGGATCAGAATATCAATGTCGATACCGTCAGAAACTACGAGTTACCGGCGTGGCTGCTGGGCCTGCCGGTGGTAGGGGCCAAAATCGCCCAGGCATGGCAGAACATGCTGCAGCATTTGAGTGAAACGCTGCAGCAAATCACGCCCTTCCTGAAAGATGCGATGTTATGGCTGGTGAAAAAAAGCACCGGTGCCGGCATGGCTGCGGTGCAGTTCCTGATTGCCATCCTGGTCGCCATGATCCTGCTGGCCAAACAGCAGAGCGGCACTGACTTTGCGATTCGCCTGGCGCAACGCATTTCACCGGTGCGGGGCAAATATCTGGCGGATACCGCGCAAAAAACCATTCGCGGTGTATCTGCCGGAGTGATGGGCACCGCCTTCGTGCAGGCTGCGCTCACCACCATCGGTCTGGTTGTCGCCGGTGTGCCGGCCGCTGCCGCACTCGGTTTTGCCACCTTCCTGATCGCAGTGGTGCAGCTGCCAACCCTGTTTGTCTGGGCTCCTGCCGCTTTCTGGCTCTATCACAGCGGCGACAGCTTCGCCGCCAGCGGCCTGGCGCTGTGGGGGCTGCTGGTTGTCAACACCATCGACAACTTCCTCAAACCTTATCTGATCAGCCAGGGGGCCAATCTGCCGCTATCACTGATTTTCATCGGCGTAATCGGCGGCTTGCTGGCGTGGGGCTTTGTCGGCCTGTTTATCGGCCCGACCATTCTCGCGATTGCCTATACGCTGCTGCAGGACTGGCTGTATCAGCAGGAAAATGAAGACCCCGCCGAAATACCAAACAAGGATCAAGCCTGAATGTTGAGTTACCGCCACGCCTTCCATGCAGGCAATCACGCCGATGTGCTCAAGCACTGCGTATTGTTGCAACTACTGGAATATTTCGGCCGCAAGGACAAGCCCTACTGGTATATCGACACCCATGCCGGTGCCGGCATTTACAGCCTGGCAGAAGGCTACGCCACCAAGAACGGGGAATTTGAGAACGGCATCGGTAGACTGTGGCAGCGCAGCGATCTGCCAACGGCGCTGCAAAGTTATGTTGATGCGGTTGCCTCGCTCAACGAAGACGACAAGCTGGTGTATTACCCCGGTTCACCCTGGGTTGCCTGGCAAGCGGTACGCGATATCGACCGGATGCGCCTGTTTGAATTACACCCCAGCGATTGCCAATTGCTGCAGGCCAATTTTGAAGGCAGCGGCCGACAGGTGCTGATCGAAAAAACCGATGGTTTTGATGGACTGAAGGCGGTATTGCCGCCACCACCACGCCGCGCTGTAGTGCTGATCGACCCGCCGTTTGAAGACAAGCGCGACTATGCCCGGGTTTGCAGCAGCCTGAAGGATGCGCTGAAACGTTTTGCCACTGGCTGCTACGCCATCTGGTTCCCCTTGCTGCAACGAGCCGAGTCGCGTGACTTGCTGCAGCAATTGCGTGCGGTCACGCCCGGCGACTGGCTGTATACCAGCCTGGCCGTACAAACGCCCTCGGCAGACGGCTTCGGCATGCATGGTAGCGCGCTCTACATCGTCAACCCACCTTACAATCTGCCGGCAACCTTGCAGCAGGTACTACCCTATCTGGTCGAACATCTCGGACTGGATCGCGGCGCGGGTTTTGAACTGCAGCACCAGATCAGCTGACACCAATAAAAACGCCCGGACCTGGCTACCAGAAGTCCGGGCGGAACGCTCGCTGCTTGATGCAAAGGAAACCGGCGCCACCTTCGCAACGCCGGCCATCCTTGATGGAGTATAGACTCAATCCGCCGGCAAAACAGTTTTTTCGTCAGTGCGTTGCAGCATAAATGGCGCATCGGGCTGCCATTCAATCAGCACGCCAATTTCACCATTTTGCGGCTGAAATTCTGCAGCAACGGCCACCCCAGGCACAGCCAATAATTGCTCACCTTGCCATAATAAGGGCCAACCGCGACGTTGCCAGGGAGGCATCGCGGACTCTTGCAACAAATGCTTGAGCTGGCGGTTTGCCGCTTGCGCCGCTGGCCGCAAACGCTCCCCGCCCTGCCGTAAACGCACTTGCAACGGCGCCGCCCGCAGGTAATGCTCTGCGACCGTCAGCGGCCCCTTGCCAGTATGAAACAGAAAGCGTCCGGCCCATTGATCCAGGCGAATCTCAGCTTCGCCATTCCAGCACAGATCAACGCGGGGGGCGCTCGGCATCTCACGACTGCGATGCAGGTACAGACAACCGCGATAACGCTCCAGCATCCAGTCATCGATCTGCAACGCAGGGCAGGCATCCATCTCGGCAGTCAGCATTTGTTGCCGCAATTGTGCCAGCCAGGCAACAGACGGAATCAGCCCGTATTGGCGTAAAAACCAGCGCAACAGATTGCGTTGTCGCTCCTCGCCAAGCTGCGCCAAGGCATCCAGCTGCAAACGCGCCGCTGCCAGATCACCTACGAAGTCGGCTTGGGCAACCTGATCGAGAATCCGCGCTGCGTCATCCAGGTGTTGTGCGGTTTGCGCCAGTTGGCGACGATAATTCGGGAAAACCGATGCCAGCAAGGGAAACACCGAGTGACGTAGCCAGTTGCGGCGGAAGCGTGGATCATCATTGCTTTCGTCACTGACCCAGCGCAACTGCCGTGCTTCTGCATACTGTTGCAACTCAGCACGGCCAACCCCCAGCAAGGGGCGCAGCAGGGTTGTTGCCGTGCCTGCCAACTGACGTTGCTGCGGCATGCCGCTCAGACCATGCACACCGGCACCGCGCAGCATACGCAGCAACAGTGTTTCACATTGATCATCGAGATGGTGGGCCAGCAGCAATACATCGGCGCCAAGGCTGGCATACACGCGATAACGGGCTTCTCGCGCCACGGCCTCCAGGCTCTCACCGCCTTTGCGCTGCAGGCTGACACATTGCACAGTGATGGGAAACTGGTATTGCTGGGCGAGCTGGCAGCAGAACTGCTGCCAGTCTGAGGCAAAAGGGCTGAGTTGATGATTGACGTGAACCAGAGACAGCCGCAGCTGCAGCGTTGGGGCGACTTGAGCCAGCAGGTCCAGCAATACCACAGAATCCAGCCCGCCACTCAGCCCAAGCACGCAGGAACGGCCTGCAAACGGCTTCAGCGCGGCCAGCAGTGACTGCCGCAAGTCAGTGGTATCAGGCGGCAGAGGCAGTGATTTCCTTGAAGCGACCATGGCCGAGGATGCGGTCAAAACGTGCGCTCAGCAAATCATCGATGGACTTGTTGTTGAGGTTCTTCAGGCCATCGGCCAGCGCCTTTTTCATGGTCTGCATCATCGCAACCGGATCACGATGCGCACCGCCCAAAGGCTCCGGCACTACCCGGTCGATCAGACCCAGCGTTTTCAGGCGATTGGCGGTAATGCCCAGCAGTTCTGCGGCATCCGGGGCCTTATCCGCGCTTTTCCACAAAATCGATGCACAGCCTTCCGGAGAAATCACCGAATAAGTCGAATATTGCAGCATCTGCACGATGTCGCCAACGGCGATCGCCAGTGCACCGCCAGAGCCGCCTTCACCAATCACGCTGACAATGATCGGCACGCGCAGTTTGGCCATTTCAAACAGGTTGCGGCCAATCGCCTCCGACTGGCCACGCTCTTCTGCGCCCACACCGGGATAGGCGCCGGGTGTATCAACAAAGGTAAAAATCGGCAGGCCGAATTTTTCGGCCATTTTCATCAAGCGCAATGCCTTGCGATAACCCTCTGGACGCGGCATGCCAAAATTGCGCGCAATCTTTTCTTTGGTATCGCGGCCCTTCTGATGGCCGATCACCATGCAGGCCTGGCCATTAAAACGCGCCAGGCCGCCAACAATCGCAGCATCGTCGGCATAGGCGCGATCGCCGTGCAGCTCTTCAAAGTCGGTAAACACTCCAGACAGATAATCCAGCGTATAAGGCCGCTGTGGATGACGTGCAACCTGCGAAATCTGCCAGGCATTGAGCTTGGCATAGATGGATTTGGTCAGTTCCTGATTCTTGTCCTGCAGACGGCTGATTTCTTCGGAGATATCCAGCGCCGAATCATCCTGCACAAAGCGCAACTCCTCGATCTTGGCTTCGAGTTCGGCAATCGGCTGTTCAAAATCAAGAAATGTGGTTTTCATGCGGATAGGAATAAGCAGGAAGGATGGGGCAATGATACACCTGATGCAGCATCACCCCAAGCCGGAATCTGTTCAACGATTGGTGAATACGATCTGCGCGCGAATACCGCTTTTCTGCAAGCCAAGACGGGCACGGGTATTGATCAGGATGGGCGAACTGGGCTTGGGCGCCAGATGTTCTTCCTCTTTGCCGATCAGCAACAACACACTCACGTCCGCGGGATTCTGCATTTGCAGCGCGGCAGTTTCGGCATCACTCAACTCGATTTCGTAAGTCAGTCCCAGTTGTGCTGGATCGATCAGGTTGAAAGCAACATCCGGTTCATCCAGCGACTGCAGCCACATCACGATTGGCTGAGCGCTATCTTCGTGCAACAGCTTGAAGCGGCGCGAGCCCTCAAAACCTGCCAGTGGCTGTGGAAATTCGATAATGGTTTGCGGGTCAACCTCGATCCGGCCAAAACGCGTAGATTCGATTTGCATCTTTTTCTCCCTGTGAACAAATGTGCTGGAGATTTCCCATTAGCCAGCAGCAACAGCGGCAATTTAGCCCCGAATGGCTAGAATGAAGGCAAATGGAGCGGGAAACCATGCTTAACGACAGTCTAGTAAAAAAGCTGGCCCAGTCAGTCAAATTGTTTGCCGGCCTGTCTCACGAGGACATTCGCGAATTTATTGCCAATTGCCGCAAGACTGAAGCTGGCCCCGGAGATATCGTTATTCGTCAGGGGCTTGAAGGTAGCGAAATGTACATTATTGTTGCCGGGCTGCTGGAAGTGGTACGGGAAACAACGCTGGACACCCAGGTGTTGGCTGCGCTGGAACCCGGCGAGGTATTTGGCGAACTGGCCATTCTCGACCAGCAACCTCGCTCGGCTACAGTCAGGGCGGTCAGCCCGAGTATACTGTTGGCGTTTGATCGCAGCGCCTTGGTTCGAATCCCTGGCGTGGCACCGAAACTGTATCGTAATGTTGCATTGATTCTGTCGCAGCGGCTTCGAGAGACAAACTCGCTGCTGGCGATTACGCTCTCCCCGAGAAAGTCTGGCAACAAACTATAAGTCTTAACTTCCAGCCCCATCATCTAGCCAAAGGCCTTGCATCCCATGTCCACCCATTTAATCTGGATTCTGCTCGCCGGCTTGCTGCTGGTGGGAGAAATGCTCAGCGGTACGTTTTATTTGCTGGTGATTGCCCTCGCCTTTTGCCTCAGCGCGCTACTGGCCTGGCTGGGTAGCCCATTGGCGCTGCAGCTATTGGCCGCAGCCATTTTCAGCCTGGGCGGGCTGGGATGGTTGTGGCGCAAGCGCCGCGCCAGCGCAAATCAGAATAATGCACCGGATAACCTGCTGGATATTGGCCAGCAAGTTACCATTCTGCAATGGCACACGCCAAGCCACGCCCGGGTGCGCCACCGTGGCACAGACTGGGATGCAGAGCTGAGCAGCGGGCGCGCAGATGCGGATGCTTTTTTTATTGTTGGCATCAGGGGATCCACCCTGCTGCTGTCAGACCAGAAACCGGAGAGCTGAATCATGCCCGTAGCACTGATTATCCTGATTGTTGTCATCGTGTTTATCGCCAAATCGGTCAAAGTGGTGCCGCAGCAAAATGCCTGGGTGCTGGAACGCCTGGGCAAGTTTCATGGCGTGCTGCAACCGGGTCTGAACATTGTGTTGCCCTTCATCGACCGGATTGCCTACAAACACAGCCTGAAGGAAATCCCGCTGGATGTGCCGAGCCAGGTGTGCATCACCCGCGATAACACGCAACTGCAGGTAGATGGCATTCTCTACTTCCAGGTTACCGACCCGAAGCTGGCGTCTTATGGCTCCAGCGACCCGATCCTGGCCATCACGCAACTGGCGCAGACCACGCTGCGCTCGGTGATCGGCAAGATGGAGCTGGATAAAACCTTTGAAGAACGCGACGACATCAACCGCACGGTGGTGGCCGCTCTGGATGAAGCCGCGGCCAACTGGGGTGTGAAAGTGTTGCGTTACGAGATCAAGGACCTGACACCGCCAGGAGACATCCTGCACGCGATGCAGGCACAGATTACCGCCGAGCGTGAAAAACGCGCACTGATCGCAGCGTCTGAGGGCCGCAAGCAGGAGCAGATCAATATTGCTACCGGCCAGCGTGAAGCTGCCATCCAGAAATCCGAAGGTGATATGCAGGCGGCAATCAATCAGTCTGAAGGCGAAAAACAGGCGGCGATCAACCGCGCCATGGGCGAGGCCGAAGCAGTGAAGCTGGTAGCGCGCGCTACGGCGGAGGCCATTCATATGGTGGCGCAGACGATTCGGCAACCCGGTGGCATGGAAGCGGTCAATCTGAAAGTAGCAGAACAGTATGTACAGGCCTTTGCCGGGGTAGCCAAGCAGGGCAACACCCTGATCCTGCCGGGTAATCTGGCGGACATGGGCGGCCTGGTAGCATCGGCAATGAAAATCGTCCGTGAGACTCCCGCACAGAATTGATGGGCACACGCAGCGGCATTGCCGTTTGCTATCGCCACAATAGGAAGATTTATGCGCCCGACGGGCTTGAAAGCGTTCAAGCCCGCTGCCATTTCCAGTAGACTTGCAGCACATTGAAGCGGACGGTCAACAGCACCTTCCCGAACTTATCCACCTCATCTACAGAGCGACCCACTATGAGCACGACCAAACACGCACGCCTGCTGATTCTCGGTTCCGGCCCTGCCGGCTACACAGCTGCTGTCTACGCAGCTCGCGCCAACCTCAATCCGGTATTGATCACCGGCCTGGCTCAAGGCGGCCAGCTGATGACCACCACCGAAGTCGATAACTGGCCTGCGGATGCGGATGGCGTGATGGGCCCGGAGCTGATGGCGCGCTTCCAGAAGCACGCTGAACGCTTCAATACCGAAATGATTTTCGACACTATCCACACCGCCAAGCTGACCGAAAAGCCGATCACGCTGATTGGCGACAGCGGCACTTATACCTGTGATGCGCTGATCATTGCCACCGGTGCTTCGGCACAGTATCTGGGCCTGCCTTCAGAAGAAAAGTTCATGGGTCGCGGCGTGTCTGGCTGTGCCACCTGTGATGGTTTCTTCTATCGCAACCAGAAGGTCTGCGTGGTGGGCGGCGGCAATACTGCCGTAGAAGAAGCGCTGTACCTGGCCAACATCGCCAGCCATGTAACACTGATCCACCGTCGTGACACCTTCCGCGCGGAGAAGATCATGGTCGACAAGCTGAATGAAAAGGTAGCTGCCGGCAAAATCACCCTGGCCACCAACCACACGCTGGACGAGGTATTGGGCGACAACACCGGTGTAACCGGCGTACGCATCAAATCCACCGTGGATGGCAGCACGCAGGATCTGGAACTGACCGGTTGCTTCATCGCCATCGGCCACAAACCGAATACCGATATTTTTGCCGGCCAGCTGGAAATGGACGGCGGCTATATCGTCACCCAGAGCGGCCGCAACGGCAATGCCACCGCAACCAACATTGCCGGCGTGTTTGCGGCGGGAGACGTGCAGGATCACAACTACCGTCAGGCCGTGACCAGTGCTGCAACCGGTTGTATGGCTGCGCTGGATGCCGAGCGCTACCTCGACAAGCTGGGTAAGTAAGGCACAACTGTGAAAGACGAAGCGCTGGCCCGTTTGCGGGCAATGCGCAAGCAACTGCAACAGCCGGAACGGCCCAGCCGTCCGGCTGTTGTGCTTCCACCGCCGCCATCCGATCGAGAGGTATTCCTGCAGGAAATGCGCGGAGTGGTTCCCCTGCCCGCGCAGAACCGGGCACAACGGAGCACACCCAAGCCAGCGCCGCATCGCTTTCAGCCGCTGCGTGAGGCGCAGCAGACACAGATCGATAACATGAGTGACTGGAATCCATGGGAATATGGCACGGATACCGGCACTGAAATCGTCTTCCTGCGTGATGGTGTAAGGCGGGATGCACTGAAGAAACTGCGTAACGGCCATTGGGTGATACAGGGAGAACTGGACCTGCATGGCTGCAATGTGGATCAGGCGCGCTTTGCTGTCGCCCAATTTCTGCTCGACTGCCGCAAACTGCATCTACGCTGCATCCGCATCATTCACGGCAAAGGATTTGGCTCAAAAAACCGAGAGTCGGTATTAAAAGGCAAAGTGCCAGGCTGGCTAATGCAACGTGACGAAGTGCTGTCATTCTGCCAGGCGCCGAACGTTGATGGAGGCTCCGGCGCGTTGTTCGTGCTGCTGCGTGGCGGAAAACCACCCGAAGTTCGGCGCTGACATACACAGTTTCACAAACTAGCATCATAGTTTAAGCCAAGCATAAGCCGGCCTTAAGATTGGCAATGCTATACTGCGGCCGTCTTCTTACGCCCGTTGAATCCAGTGCCGACACAGCAGCAACTGCCCAGCTCCCGTTTCTTCCTGATTCTGACACTACTATTCGGCCTGCTCTGGTTCGGCCAGCTCGACTACCGCAAACTGGTAAAACCCGATGAGGGCCGTTACGCCGAAATCTCCCGTGAAATGGCAGTCAGCGGTGACTGGGTCACGCCACGCCTGAATGGCCTGAAATATTTCGAAAAGCCGCCCATGCAATATTGGGCTACAGCAGCGGCCTATAAGGCGTTTGGCCAGAATGAATGGACCGCCCGGCTCTGGACTGGCCTGACCGGCTTTGCCGGCATTTTGCTGGCCGCATTTGCCGCATATCGCCTCTATGGGCGAGAAACGGGCCTACTGACTGGCGTGGTTCTTGGTGGCAGTTTTTATCAACTGGCATTGGGGCACATCAACACGCTGGACATGGGTGTCTCATTTTTTCTCGAGCTGGCGCTAGCAGGTTTTCTGCTCGCCCATCACGATCAAGCCAGCAAGACGGAAAACCGTAACTGGATGATGATCACCTGGGCTGCCATGGCAGGAGCCATGTTGTCCAAAGGGTTGATCGGACTGGTTCTACCCGGCGCTGCGCTGGTGCTGTATGTACTGATCACGCAGCAATGGCGATTGTTGGCAAACATGCATTGGGTCAAGGGCCTGCTGCTGTTTAGCGTGCTCACCGCACCGTGGTTTGTACTGGTATCGCAGCGCAATCCGGAGTTTCTGCAGTTCTTCTTCATTCACGAGCATTTCCAGCGTTTTTCCACCGATGTCGCGCGCCGAGTCGAGCCATGGTGGTTCTTCCTGCCGCTGCTGGTGCTGGGAGCCAGCCCCTGGATCAGCTGGCTGGGCCAAAGTCTGCGTGATGGCGTGAAACAACAGTCAGATGAGCATTTCCGCCCCGCTCTGCTGCTGGTTGTGTGGTCAGTCTTTATTTTTGTTTTCTTCAGTCTGTCGCGCTCCAAGCTGCCGGCCTACATTCTGCCCATCATGCCGGCACTGGCCATCCTGCTGGCGCGCCATCTGCTGCAGCGGAATAGCGCCGACCTACGCCCACATTTCATGATGCTGACGCTGCTTGGCAGCATACTGGCCCTGGCCAGCTGGATTGTTCCTGAAATCAAGGACCTGTCCAGTGACAACACGTCGAAACAGATGGTGCAGGATTACGCCGTCTGGATTCGTGGCGGCACACTGATTGGCGTGGCAGGATTTGCCAGTGCCTGGTGGTTTTGCCGCAAGCAGCAGGCATTCAATGCATTGCTGGCAACCGCAGTAGCCTCCGCCATCGCCACCTCGCTGTTCCTGTGCGGGCACAATAGCCTGTCACGTTCCAATTCGGCCTATTTCCTGGCCGAAGAGATCAGGAGCGAAGCCCAAGAGGGCGTACCGTTCTACAGCATCAAAATGTACGACCAGACCCTGCCCTTCTATCTGCAGCGGACACTGACGCTGGTACACTACCGCGACGAACTGGATCTTGGCATTCGCGCCGAACCTGACAAGGCGATTGAAACGCTGGAAGTTTTCCAGCAGCGCTGGAATCAGGATCAACGTGCACTGGCGCTCCTCAAGCCGGATGACTACGAGCAGTTCCTCAAACAAAACTTCATTCCAATGCGGGTGATAGCCCGTGATAACCGCCGAGTGGTGATTGCCAAACCATGAAACTGGTCGAATTCTCGCTGATTCTTTCCGGCGTATTGCTGAATGCCTGCGCGCAGTTATTGCTGAAAGCCGGCACCAACCGCATCGGCCATTTTGATTTCAGTCTGGGCAATGCTTTGCCAATTGGCTGGCAACTGGCAACCAACCCCTATATTTTCGGCGGGCTGAGCTGTTATGTGATTAGCGTGGTGGTCTGGATCATGGCACTGTCGAGAGTGCCGGTCAGCATCGCCTATCCGATGCTGTCGATAGGCTACGTTGTCAACGCGCTGGCCGCCTGGTGGCTATTTGGCGAATCGCTTACCGTGATGCGCATTGCCGGCATCGGCATCATCATCGTTGGTGTTTATCTGGTTACCAAGAGCTGATATCTATGGATTTTCTCCCCTTTACCCGCCCCACAATCGACGAAGCAACGATTCAGGGTGTGGTTGATGTACTGCGTTCCGGCTGGATTACCAGCGGCCCCAAGGTCAAGGAATTCGAAGCCGCGCTGTCCGCCTATTGTGGCGGCCGGCCAGTGCGTGTCTTGAGTTCGGCCACCGCCGGCATGGAAATCGCGCTGCAATTGCTGAATATCGGCCCGGGCGACGAAGTGATCACTACACCGCTGTCGTGGGTGGCAACCGGCAACGTGATTTTGCATGTGGGTGCAACACCGGTATTTGTCGACGTCGACCCGGTCACTCGCAACATTGATCTGGATGCGGTGGAGGCCGCCATCACGCCACGCACCAAAGCGATCATGCCGGTTGATCTGGCAGGCCTGCCGGTGGATCGCGATCGTCTTTATGACATTGCCGAGCGCCACAAGCTGCGCGTGATCGAAGATGCGGCGCAGTCGATGGGCGCCAACTGGCAAGGCAAGCCAATCGGCAGCTTTGGCGACCTGATCTCGATCAGCTTTCACGCCAACAAGAATCTCACCAGCGGTGAAGGTGGTTGCTTGGTACTCAACGATGAATCGCAGGTTGCTCTTTTCGAAAAACTGCGCCTGCAAGGCGTAGTGAGATTTGCCGACGGCGGCATGGATGTCGATGTGGCAGGAGGCAAGGCCAACCTGACCGATATCGCCGCCCGTATCGGGCTGGGCCAACTGCCCCATCTGCAGGCATTTACCGAAAAACGCCGCGAACTGGCACGCCACTATTTTGCCAAAATTGATCCAGAGTTGGGACTGGAACTGCCAGTGGCCGATTTTGAGCAAAGCAACTGGCATATGTTCCAGCCCTTGCTGCCGCTGGAGCGCCTGAAGATCAGCCGCGGCGAATTCATCGAGCAAATGAAACAACACCAGATCGGCATTGGCGTGCACTACCCGGCCATGCACCTGTTTACCCTGTACCGCAAACTGGGCTGGAAGGAAGGCGACTTCCCGCATGCGGAACGGATTGGTCAAAGTACCATTACGCTGCCACTGTTCCCCGGCATGAGCCTTGCCGATGTCGAGCGTGTCTGTGCAGCATTAAGCGCAGTGTTGCGCCCGGCATTGATTGGATGAGCCATCGCACCATGAATACACCTGAAGTCAGCATTGTCATTCCGGTATACAACGAAGAGGACGGTCTACAGGCGCTGTTTGACCGCCTCTACCCGGCGCTGGATGCACTCAAGCGCAGCTACGAAGTCATCTTCATCAATGATGGCAGCAAAGATCGCTCGCCAGCTATCCTGCGCGAACAGTTCCAGAAACGTCCGGAAGTCACGCGCGTCGTACTGTTTAACGGTAATTTCGGCCAGCACAAGGCGATCCTCGCCGGCTTTGCCTACGGCCGCGGCCAGCGCATTATCACACTGGATGCCGATCTGCAGAATCCGCCGGAAGATATCGCCAATCTGCTGGCAAAAATGGACGAAGGTTACGATTACGTTGGCTCGATTCGGCGCCAGCGCAACGACAGTGCCTGGCGTCATCTGGCATCGCGGGCAATGAACCATCTGCGCGAACGCATTACCCGCATCAAGATGACGGATCAGGGCTGCATGATGCGCGCCTATGATCGCCGCATCATCGATGCCATCAACCAGTGCAGCGAGATGAATACCTTCATCCCGGCGCTGGCGTTCACCTTTGCCCAACGCCCGACGGAAATCATCGTCGGCCACGAAGAACGCGCTGCCGGTGAGTCGAAATATTCGCTCTACAGCCTGATACGCCTCAATTTTGACCTGATGACCGGCTTCTCGGTGGTGCCGCTGCAAATGTTCTCCATGCTCGGCATGCTGGTGGCAATCGGCTCGGGCACGCTGGTGCTGTATCTGGCCGGGCGACGGATTTTCCTTGGCCCGGAAGAAGGCGGTCTGTTCACGCTGTTTGCCATTGCCTTCTTCCTGATCGGCATCGCCCTGTTCGGCATCGGCCTGCTGGGTGAATACGTCGGTCGCATCTATCAGGAAGTCCGCAACCGCCCGCGTTACCTGGTTCAGGCGGTGCTGGAACAACAGGATAGCAGCAATGGCTAGCGCGGTTGTTTTTGCCTATCACAACGTGGGTTATCGCTGCCTGTCGGTACTGCTGGCACAGGGGGTGGATGTACGACTGCTGGTCACGCATCAGGATAATCCCAACGAAACCATCTGGTTTGATAGTGTTGCGCAATTGGCAGGCTGGCATGGCATTCCGGTGATTACGCCGGATGATCCGAACTGTGATGAAGTGGTGGCACAGGTTAAAGCCGCGCAACCGGATTTCATTTTCTCGTTTTATTACCGCAACATGCTAAAGGCCCCACTGCTGGCGATTCCACCGCGCGGCGCCTACAACATGCACGGCTCGCTGCTGCCCAAGTATCGCGGCCGGGTGCCCGTCAATTGGGCGATCATCCACGGCGAAAGCGAAACCGGTGCGACGCTGCATGTCATGAACGAAAAGCCCGACAACGGTGCGTTGGTGGATCAGCAAGCGATTCCGATTTTGCCCGACGATACCGCCAAAGAAGTCTTCGACAAGGTAACCGTTGCGGCAGAAATCACGCTGCACCGCTGTCTTCCTGCGCTACTGGCAGGCACGGCAACACTCCAAGTCCAGGATTTGTCCAAGGGTGGGTATTTTGGCGGACGCAAGGCAGAAGATGGTCGTATCGACTGGCAACAATCGGCGGCACAGATCCACAACCTGATACGCGCCGTTGCGCCTCCCTACCCCGGTGCATTCGCCGATATCAAGGGTCAACAACTGCGGCTATTACGCACGCGGCAAATAGCGGGTGACGGTCTTCCCACGTTTGCGGTGCCAACGCTGTTTGTACAAGAACATCAACTATATCTGCGCGCTGGCGACGGCCACTACCTGCAATTGCTGCAATGCCATCTAAATCAGCAAATGCTTGATGCCACATCATTTGTTTCGCACTTTGGTGCGGTTTTTACCCTATAACACTGACTATCGACACAGAGACACATCCATGAAAAAGATCCTCATCCTTGGCGTTAACGGCTTCATCGGCCACCACCTATCCAAACGCATCATCGACACCACCGATTGGGAGGTGTACGGCATGGACATGTTCTCCGACAAGGTGAGCGCTCTGCTGGATAATCCGCGTTTCCATTTCTTCGAAGGTGACATCACCATCAACAAGGAGTGGATCGAATACCACGTGAAGAAATGCGATGTGGTACTGCCGCTGGTTGCCATTGCCACACCGGCCACCTACGTACAACAACCGCTGCGCGTGTTCGAACTGGACTTCGAAGCCAACCTGCCAATCATTCGCCAGTGTGTCAAATACAAGAAACGCGTGCTGTTTCCGTCGACCTCGGAAGTGTATGGCATGTGTCGCGATGGCGAGTTCGATCCGGAATCGTCAGACCTGATCTACGGCCCGATCAACAAGCCGCGCTGGATCTATGCCTGCGCCAAGCAACTGATGGATCGCGTGATCCACGCTTACGCCATGCAGGAAGGCCTGGACTACACACTGTTCCGCCCGTTCAACTGGATCGGTGCCGGCCTCGACAGCATCCACACGCCCAAAGAAGGCTCCAGCCGCGTGATCACCCAGTTCCTCGGCCATATTGTTCGCGGCGAAGACATCAAACTGGTGGATGGCGGCGAACAGAAACGCGCTTTCACTTTCATCAACGACGGTATCAATGCGCTGATGAAGATCATCGAAAACAAGGATGGCAAAGCCAGCGGCAACATCTACAACATTGGCAATCCAACCAACAACTACTCGGTGCGCGAACTGGCGGAAATGATGCTGGAACTGGCCCTGACCTATCCGGAATACCGTGACAACGCGCTCAAGGTCAATCTGGTGGAAGTCACTTCGGTTGACTATTATGGCAAAGGCTACCAGGACGTACAGAACCGTGTGCCGAAAATCGAAAACACCATGGAAGACCTCGGCTGGAAACCTCAGTTCAGTATGAAAGAAGCCTTGCGCAATATTTTCGACTCGTATCGCACGCAGGTCGCTGAAGCACGCCGCCTGGTGGAATAACAGCATATCGGCCCGTATCGAATGACGTTGCGGGCCGATGACCCTGACTGGAGACAGATAAAGTGGAACCCTCGCGCTATTACCGCCATCTGGATGGCGGCCTGTACCGCTCCATTTGTGTGGCGCGGCATGCGGACGATGGCAGCGAAGTGGTTGTTTATGAGCACCTTTGGCCATTCGAGCCGGGTGTATGGGTCAGAAACAAAGAAGAATTCCTGCAGCGTTTTCGCGAAACCAGTGAAGCTGCCTGCCAGGAATCCATGCAACAAGACCAGGAATCGGCACGACAAGCGGTACAACAAGCCAAGGCCGCACGCCGTAGTGCTGCGCGCTAGACCTGATCAATCGAGCATGACCGACATGCCATAGCGCCGGAAAATCTTCTTGCGCTTACCCTCCGCGGCAAATTTCTCCAGCTCCCGATCGAAATCTCTTATCAGAGCCTCAGCCCCCGGATAAAGACGGGAAATCCCCAGATGGAAGGTCCGGGTCTCGCCGACAGGCCGGTTGATGTAATCCAGCCCAGCCAGCTCACTCGGATATTGCGCCTGCAACGCGGAGCAGACACTTACCTCGCAGATGGCGAGATCCACCACACCCCGCTTCAAACGCCGCAGATGTTCATGTTCAGGCGTATCACTGGCAACGGAGATGGTTTTCAATTGCTGCTTGTGCATCGCCGCCATGAAGCTCGGAGCGTAGTTGTAGCCCTCGCTGACACTGATCGTATAAGCTGATAAATCCGATAACTGCTGCCAATGCAGCTTGCGTGTGGCGCGCTTGAACAGGACATCGGTTACGGTGCTGATTGGCGCAGAAAAAATGAAATGTTTCTCTCGCTCGGGATTGCGGGTAAAGGTAAAAAAGCCGGCCACCTCACGCCCGGCCTCCGCCACTTTCAGCGCGCGGTTAAGCGGATAGACCTTGACCGATGGCTGATACCCCATGCGTTGCAACACTTCGGTGACGATTTCATAATCGGCTCCGGATACCCCATCGCTGGAAACGCTACGGAACGGGGGAAAACTGGCTGTCGCCAGTTCGATTTCCCTGTTGGCCGCGTGCGCCATGGACAGGCCAAAAATCAGGGCACTGAAAAGCACAAGGCGCGGCCATAAAGCCCGCGCCCGCAACTGAATCAACATAGTCGATCAACCATACCAAGCATGTCTTGCCGACATAAAGTCGGCCATATATTCAATTCATTTCGTGCACTTTACCGCTACGCCGGCAAACACCCAGGTAAACAAAGTGTTATCACCGTTTACCGAGCCGGTTACCGCCGGGCGAAAGCCAACAACCGCGTCGTAACCATCCTGCCTGATTTCGGAAACGAATAAATCCAGTGCCTCATTCACCTTGTTGTAGGCATCACTGCGGCTACCCAGATAATTCCCCTGGCGAAATTTCGGCGTCGAATCCATCGCCTTGCATTTTGCCCCGGGAACCGCATCGGTAGTATACAGGCCAAGAAAATCCTTAGCCCCCGCAGATGTAGCCAGCAACAGACAAGCAACAGAAACACCCAGCTTTTCCGAACCAAACATTGCCCACTCCCTATTTCAGGTTATGCTTATATCGTAGGTTGCATTGCCTGCAGATGCAAAGTTCTCAAACAGGCATTTCTGTGACTTATCGCATCAGGCTTTCAGCAACCAGTTCTCCACATAGCGGCGCACGCCCTCCTCCACCGACAAGAATTCCTCTGTGTAGCCTGCTGCACGCAAAGCGCCGATATCGGCCTGCGTAAAGCTCTGGTACTTGCCTTTCAGTGCCTCGGGAAAATCGATGTACGACAGAATACCCTGCTCCACCAGTTGCGGCAGTGTCAGACGCTCCTGACCAGCGGCCACACGGCAAGCGTTAACCGATGCAACAGCCACATCGTTAAAGCTCTGCGCACGGCCAGTGCCCAGATTGAAAATACCGCTCTTGTCCGGATTATCGAGGAAGAACAGGTTCACCTTGACCACGTCTTCGACCGAGACAAAATCCCGGCGCTGCTCACCATTGGCATAACCACCATAACCTTCAAACAACTTGACCTTGCCTTCGGCCTGATACTGGTTGAAGTGGTGGAAAGCCACCGAGGCCATACGGCCCTTGTGCTGCTCGCGTGCACCATAAACATTGAAATAACGGAAGCCGACAATCTGACTGGTACGCTCGTTCCAGCGCCGACGCACGATCTGGTCGAACAAGAATTTGGAATAACCGTATACATTCAGCGGGCCTTCGTATTCGCGTGACTCCTTGAATACACTGCCACCGCCGTAAACAGCTGCACTGGACGCATACAACAACGGGATTTCTTCGGTCTGGCAATATTCGAACAAATCCAGCGTGTAACGATAGTTGTTGTCCATCATGTAACGGCCGTCAGTCTCCATGGTGTCGGAGCACGCGCCCTGATGCAGAACCGCCTCGACCTCACCATCAAAAGCACCGTCCAGAAACAACTCGATGAAGTCTTCCTTATCCAGGTAATCGGCGATTTCACAGTCAACCAGATTGCGGAATTTATCGGCCTTTTTCATATTATCGACCGCAATGATGTCGGTACGACCACGCTGATTCAGCGCCTTGACGATATTCGAGCCAATAAAGCCGGCAGCACCGGTAACGATAATGGTCATCTTCTATTCTCCATTCGAGCCTGATTTATCAGGCAAACAATTCTTCCGGTTGAACCACGGCAGTACCAAGCTTGGCCACGACAATGCCAGCCGCCTTGTTTGACCACTGCACCGCGTGCCCCATTTCCAGGCCGCCAGCCAGCATCACACCCAGCGTAGCGATCACGGTATCGCCCGCACCAGACACATCAAATACCTCGCGAGCCTGGGTCGGTTGGTGCAATACCTGGCCATCGCGATACAAGGTCATCCCTTCTTCGCTACGCGTAACCAGCAAGGCTTGCAGATCGAGTTCAGCGCGCAGTCGTGCAGCTTTGGCGGCAAGCTCGGTGTCATCTTTCCAACTCCCGGCCACTTCGCGGAACTCGGAACGGTTTGGTGTCAGCAGGGTCGCGCCGCTATAACGCGCATAATCATCGCCTTTGGGATCGACCAATACCGGCTTGCCGGCGGCCTTGGCCAGCTTGATCATCTCTACCACATGGGTCAGGCCACCTTTGCCATAATCGGACAGAATCACCAGATCATGCTCTTGCAATGCCTGACGATAATCGTCCAGTTTGGCCGATAGAACCTCGTGGCTGGGCGGAGCTTCAAAATCAATTCGCAGTAGCTGCTGCTGCTTGGCAATCACACGCAGTTTAACGATGGTAGAAATCGTCGGGTCCCGCAGCAGCGATGCCTGTACGCCAGAATTCTGCATCAATGCCTGCAGCGCGCCGCCGGCCTCATCATCACCAATCACTGACAAGAGGGTAATCTGTGCCCCCAGCGACGCGGCGTTACGCGCAACGTTGGCAGCACCGCCGGCACGCTCTTCAACACGGTTAACCAAGGCAACCGGCACCGGCGCTTCAGGAGAAATACGATTTACGTCGCCAAACCAATAGCGGTCGAGCATCACATCACCCACAACCAGCACGCGAGCCTTGCTGATGGCAGTACGAATCGATGTCAAATCATGCGGATTCAAATCTGACTCCATTTATCAGGCAGGAAAAATCAACGCGCCACGGCAGCAAGCTGCTGGTTGATCGCGAGCAAAGTCGCAACTGGATCGCTACTGCGAGTAATCGGCCGACCGATCACCAGATAATCCGATCCGGCAGCAAATGCAGCAGAGGGGGTCATCACCCGAGATTGATCATCCGCTACAGCATCTGCCGGACGAATACCAGGCGTGACCAGCTGAAACGACTGACCACACAATGCCTTCAATGCAGTTGCCTCCTGAGCAGAGCAGACCACGCCATCCATGCCACTTTTCTTAGCCAGTAGCGCCAAACGTTCAACCAATACGGCGGGCTCCAGATCCAGACCGATTTCACTCAGCTGCTGGCGATCCATGCTGGTCAACACGGTCACCGCAATCAGCAGCGGAGGACGTGGCAACTCAGCCAGCGCAGCACGGGCAGCTTCCATCATCACCCGCCCGCCTAGAGCATGCACGTTCACCATCCATACCCCCAGATTGGCTGCCGAGCGTACAGCGCCCGCCACGGTATTGGGAATATCGTGGAATTTCAGATCCAGAAAAACGTCAAAACCACGTTTTGCCAAGGTTTCGACCAACTGCGGCCCCGCTGCAGTGAACAGTTCCTTGCCGACCTTGAGTCGACACAGATCAGGCGTCACGCGATCGACAAATGACATCACCGCCGAAGCTTCAGGAAAATCCAGTGCGACCAGAACGCGCGGGTCGCTGTGTTTTGTTTCATTCATACAATTTCAGGTCCATCTCAAACGGATTCGGCACCGAGTTTGGGGTTGTAGGTTTCCCAACCGGAACAGCCCGGACAATGCCAGTAGTACTGTTTGGCACGGAAACCACAAGCGGTGCAGTGATACATCGACAACTTGCGGGTGTTTTCGTTGATCAGGCTACGAATCACCTCAAGATCCTTGCGGCGCTCAACCGGGGCCAGCAGCGATTCGGCATCGGCCAGCGTTTTCAGGCCAAGCATGCTCGGATTGGCACGCAACACGGAGTAGACATACTCCAAAGCAACTTTTTCACCTTCCTGCTCCAGCACCGCCTGGTGGATCAAATCCAGCAAATCCAGCGAGGGATAGGTGGAAAGATAACTTTTCAGCAGCTGCACGCCATCTGCAGGTCGTTTAAGCCGACGGAAGGCATCCAGGATTTTGGCGCCGACCAACGAAAGATATTGTGGATCCTGGCCTTCAATACGCTGCCAGATGGCAATGGCGCTTTCATACTGGCCCGCGGCAGCATCAATTTCGCCCAGCATGATATTGGCACGAGCGCATTTGCGATGGGTTGCCAAAGCCTGCTCCAGATGGTTGCGGGCTGCATCCGGCTGGGAATTGGCGATATCGCGCAGAGCCAGTTCGCAGTAAAACTGGGCCACTTCATGCTGGAAAGAATAGTTGGCATCACTCAGGGTATTGGCAACTGCGATCGCTTTCTCCCACTGCTTTTCCTGCTGGTAGATATCCAGCAGATGCCCGGACGCCTTGCGTGCATAACGCCCACCCTGCAAAGCTTTCAAACCGTCTTCGGCCCGATCCAGCAGGCCAGACTTCAGATAATCCAGCGCCAGCTCGTATTGCGCGTCCAGCCGAATCTCAGCCACAATATCATTACGTTGCAGTAATTTTTGATGAATCAGAATCGCCCGGTCGATTTCACCCTTGCGGCGAAACATGCTACCCAGCGCAAAATTCAGCTCCACCGAATCAGGATTAAGCTTGATGATCTCGACAAAGGCATCAATCGCCTGATCTTCCTGATCGTTCAGCAGAAAATTCAAACCCTTGTAATAAGCTGAAGGCAGTCGTTTGGACTCATTGATCAATTGTTTGATATCGATCCGCGCCGCCAACCAGCCGAAAGCAAAAAACAACGGTGGCACCAATAGCCACCAGAAATCAAACTCCACTAAGACACTCCTGCTAAATCACGGCATCAAGATGATCCGGAGAGGGATCGGCGGGTTTATTGCGCAGGGTCTTGCGCAACAACAACAATTCACGGCGCAGGCGCAACACATACGTCAGGCAAGCGACCACGCCCAACGTCACGCCGGAAACAAAAAAAACCAGTAACACCAGCACCAGCGGCGCTTGCCACTGATATCCAAGAAAAAAGCTGACCGCAACCGGATCGCTGTTCTTCAGAGAGAACCCGAGCAAGGCAAAGAAGAATACAAACTGACACAACCAGAACAGGTATCGCAGCAAAGGCGTCTCCGGCAAGACGGATAGATTTCGAAACGCCGATTCTACCGCGAAGCGACACCCGCAGACAAAAAAAGCGGCATGATTCCTCATGCCGCTTTTTGTCACGTCGGATAGACGTTTTTTGCGCTATTCCATGCCATCGACACGTTCGCGCAGTTCCTTACCAGCTTTAAAGTGAGGAACGTACTTCTCGGGTACCTGCACCTTATCACCGGACTTGGGGTTGCGCCCAACTCGCGGCGGGCGGTAGTTCAGATCAAAACTACCAAAGCCGCGAATCTCGATGCGCTGGCCTGTCGCCAAACCTTGCGCCATGGCATCCAGAATAGCCTTTACAGCCAGCTCTGCATCCTTGACGACCAGTTGTGGATAGCGGGTTGCCAGTTTCGCAATCAGTTCCGACTTGGTCATAGAGCCTCTAACAATCAGTTTTTATTGTCCAGCTTGGCTTTCAGCAGCGCGCCCAGGCTGGTAGTACCGGCGTTGCCAGCACCTTCCGACTGAACACGGCTCACGGCTTCGTTTTCTTCAGCCATGTCTTTTGCCTTGATCGACAGATTGATAGAGCGGTTCTTGCGATCAACGTTGATGATCATCGCTTCCACTTCGTCGCCCTCTTTCAGCACCGAACGGATGTCTTCAACGCGGTCACGCGATACTTCAGTTGCACGCAGGTAGCCTTCAACTTCGCCGTCCAGAGTAACGGTTGCCCCCTTGGCGTCGATAGCTTTAACAGAACCCTTAACAATACTGTTCTTGTCGTGAGTAGCAACGTAGTTGTTGAACGGATCACCTTCCAGTTGCTTCACGCCCATCGAAATACGTTCTTTTTCAACGTCGATCGACAGAACAACAGCCTCAACTTCGTCACCCTTCTTGAAGTTGCGGATAGCTTCTTCGCCAGTCAGGCTCCACGACAGATCCGACAGGTGAACCAAGCCATCGATGCCGCCCGGCAGACCAATGAAGATACCGAAATCGGTAATCGACTTGATCGCGCCTTTCAGCTTGTCGCCCTTCTTGTAGTTCTGAGCGAACTCTTCCCACGGATTGGCCAGACACTGCTTCATGCCCAGGCTGATACGACGACGGTCTTCGTCGATCTCGAGGATCATCACTTCAACTTCATCACCCAGCGCAACAACTTTGGACGGATGAACGTTCTTGTTGGTCCAGTCCATTTCCGAAACGTGCACCAGACCTTCGATGCCCTGCTCGATTTCAACAAACGAACCGTAGTCGGTCAGGTTGGTTACTTTACCGAACAGACGGGTACCTTGCGGGTAGCGACGGCTCAGGCCGATCCACGGATCATCGCCCAGCTGCTTCAGGCCCAGCGATACGCGGTTCTTCTCTTGATCGAACTTGAGGATCTTGGCTTCAACTTCGTCACCCACCGACAGCACTTCCGACGGATGTTTAACACGACGCCATGCCAGGTCGGTGATATGCAACAGACCATCGATGCCGCCCAGATCAACGAATGCGCCGTAGTCGGTGATGTTCTTGACCACGCCTTTGACAACTGCACCTTCTTGCAGTTGTTCCAGCAGCGCTTTGCGCTCTTCGCCCAGAGTGGCTTCCAGAACGGCACGACGCGAAACAACTACGTTGTTGCGCTTGCGATCCAGCTTGATAACCTTGAACTCGATCTGCTTGCCTTCGTACGGGCTGGTGTCTTTCACCGGGCGTACGTCAACCAGCGAACCTGGCAAGAAGGCACGGATGCCGTTGACCATAACAGTCAGGCCACCCTTGACCTTGCCGTTGATCACGCCAGACATGATTGCGCCTTTTTCCAGCGCATCTTCCAGTTCGATCCATGCAGCCAGACGCTTTGCTTTGTCGCGCGACAGCTTGGTTTCGCCGTAGCCGTTTTCCAGCGAGTCGATGGCCACGGTGATGAAATCACCCGGCTTGACTTCGATTTCGCCCGCATCGTTGCGGAACTCATCAACAGGGATCAGGCTCTCGGATTTCAGGCCGGCGTTAACCAGCACGAAGTTCGGATCAACGCTGATAACTTCAGCAGTGATCACTTCGCCGGAGCGCATTTCCTGACGCTGCAGGCTCTCTTCAAACAGAGCGGCAAAACTTTCCATGGAGGAAGCGGTAGTAGTAGTCATTGATAAAAGACCCAGTGTGTCCTTAAGGACACGGTTAAGTTAAAGAAATCCTCGGCATGGCGCCGACGACCCCCGTAAAGAGGATTACCCCACCCAACAACGGCAGAGCTAAGATCCTGAATTTATTAGCAAGAATAGAATTGAATGATCTGATTTACGGCTTGATCGATACTCAAATCGGTCGTGTCCACCATGTGGGCATCCGGGTAACACTTGAGGGGAGCCACCGGTCGGGACGCATCGCGCTGATCGCGCTCGACGATATCCTGCAAAATCTGCGTGAATATATCACCCTGCCCATTCGCCATCAAGCCTTTTTCGATCAATTGCTTACAGCGTCGTTGCGCCCTGACTTCCGCACTCGCGGTGAGAAAAATCTTCAGACCCGCATAGGGAAACACCACCGACCCCATGTCCCGGCCATCCGCCACCAATCCGGGGGCCTGACGAAAGTCTCGCTGCCGCTGCAGCAATGCCTCACGCACCAAAGGCAATGCGGCCACTCTGGAGGCATTGCCCCCCGTAGCCTCACTCCGTACCTCAGCACTGACATCCTCGCCGTTCAGCAAAATCGCGTCGCCGACAAAGGCAACCGGCAAATCACGTGCAATCGCAGCCAGAGCCGTTTCCTGGTCCAGCGCCACCTGCCGTTGCGCAGCAGCAACGGCAACCAGGCGATATAAAGCACCACTATCGAGGTAATAAAAGCCAAGACGGTCGGCTACGCGCTGCGCAACGGTACCTTTACCTGAAGCAGAGGGGCCATCAATGGCAATAACGGGGACAAAATCGGTTGTTTGCTGCATTTCCATCAACATCCAGAACCGGCATCAAAATCCGGTGTTCGAGAAGCCGCCGCAACTTATCTAAGGTGTCGCTGCAGCGCACAAACCGCTATCATACCTGCTTTAATGTTTGCGTTCAGCCTGTTCAGTACACCATGGAATACCTTGATCTAGCGCCCATCGCCCGCGTCGGCGGCACGGTTAAACTCCCCGGCTCCAAGAGCATCTCCAACCGCACACTACTGCTGGCAGCGCTGGCAGAAGGCAATAGTGAGGTTCGTGGCCTGCTGGATTCGGACGATACGCAACGCATGCTTGAGGCATTGGCCCAGCTTGGCATTCAGCTCGATGGCAGCGCCGAAACGGGCAACTTCCGGGTACAGGGATGTGGTGGCAAGTTTCCACAAAAACAGGCCGATCTGTTTTTGGGCAATGCAGGCACCGCATTTCGCCCCCTGACAGCCGCGCTCGCCTTGTCTAGCGGACACTACAAGCTATCCGGCGTGCCGCGTATGCACGAACGGCCAATTGGCGACTTGGTGGACGCATTGCGACAGATTGGCGCCGACATCAGCTATCTGGGCCAGGAAGGCTACCCTCCGCTACAAATCAGCCCGGCGGCAATTCGTGCTGGAGGCGAAATCTCGATTCGCGGCAATGTTTCCAGCCAATTTCTGACAGCTTTATTAATGGCAATACCACTGACGAAGGCAGACACGCGCATCAATGTTGTTGGCGAGCTGATTTCCAAGCCATATATCGAAATTACACTTAACCTGATGCGGCAATTCGGCGTCGAAGTCAGCAGGGATGGCTGGCAAAGTTTCCAGATTGCAGGTGGTCAACACTACCGCAGCCCTGGCGTCGTGCACGTAGAAGGGGATGCCAGCTCGGCCTCGTATTTCCTGGCTGCCGGCGCAATCGGGAAAGGCCCGGTGCGCGTTGAAGGCGTTGGCAAGAATAGCATTCAGGGCGATGTGCGCTTTGTTGAGACGCTGCAGCAAATGGGTGCGCACATCACCATGGGTGATAGCTGGATCGAAGTATCTGGCACGGGCAAACTGAATGCACTCGATGTCGATCTGAACCATATACCCGATGCAGCAATGACCATTGCCGTGGCCGCGCTGTTTGCCGATGGCACCACCACAATCCGTAACGTTGCCAGCTGGCGCGTCAAGGAAACGGATCGTTTGAGTGCCATGGCAACTGAATTGCGCAAGGTAGGTGCAACAGTAGAAGAAGGCGCGGATTATTTACGCATCACCCCGCCCCAGCAGCTTCTAGCCGATGCGGTAATCGACACCTACGATGATCACCGTATTGCAATGTGCTTCTCGTTGGTCGCACTGGGTGGCGTGCCAATCCGGATCAACGATCCTAAGTGTGTTGGCAAAACTTTCCCTGACTACTTTCAGGTGTTGCAGCAGATCACCCAATCGGTCTGACATAGCCACATGAACAAAGAGCAAATGGATTCAGTCATTTGCTCTTTTTCTATTCGCAAACAAGCAAGCGATTGCTAGAATTGCCGCATGCAGATCATTGAAGAAAAATCTCGCCGCGAGGCACTCATCGACGCAGCCTCACACCTGTTTCGCAGCAAGGGCTATGAACGGACATCGGTACGGGACCTGGCACAGGCAGTTGGCATGCAATCAGGCAGCCTGTTTTACCACTTTCGCAGCAAGGCCGAGATACTCGAAGCTGTCATGGCACAGGGCGTGGGCGATATCACCGAAAATGCCCGGCAGGCCTTGCAACACGTGCAAGGCCCCAAACAGCGTCTGTCGACGTTGATGCAAGTGCATCTGACAGCGCTGCTTGGCAGCAGCCAGAATGCGCTGGAAGTTTTGTTATATGAATGGGACAGCCTGGAGCCGGATGCCCGTGAACGCATCGTGCGTTTGCGCGATGAATACGAAAAGATCTGGCAACAGATTCTGGATGAAGCCGCACAAGCAGGACTGATACCTGACGACACCACACTGTTACGAAAAATGCTGTTCGGCAGCCTCAACTGGACGGTACAGTGGTTCCGCCCTTCCGGCAACCTCACCATTGAGCAACTGGCAGACCGCATGCTGCGGCTGATCATGCGCTAATCGTCGATCCTACAACGCAGCGAGCCCGCTGCGTTTTTTATTTTCCCCTTCTGTTGTCAATCTGACGCCATCTATCGGTCGGCCCGTGCTTTTCCACTGTCAACACTTGACGTACGGCGAGTGAGCGATTGACTATGATAGAAAGGACAGCACCGCTGCGGGTGTGTGCCTCACCTGCTTCGTTTGCATGAATGCTGTACCGGACAACCCTGGTAGATAGCCAAACAAAGGTGACACAATGAACATCTTCCAAAATTACGCCGCTCGCTACGAACGTACCCGTGAAGAAGAGTATTCGTTGCAGGAGTACCTGGAAATCTGCAAACGCGATCGACTCGCCTACGCCTCCGCCGCAGAACGCATGCTGGCGGCAATCGGTGAGCCGGAGCTGCTGGATACTCGCAATGACTCCCGGCTGTCGCGGATATTTTCCAATAAAGTCGTCAAGATTTATCCCGCCTTCCGCGAATTCTATGGAACGGAAGAAGTCATTGAGCAGGTCGTCGCCTACTTCCGCCACGCAGCCCAAGGCCTCGAAGAGCGCAAGCAGGTGCTCTATCTGCTCGGTCCGGTTGGCGGCGGTAAATCTTCCATTGCGGAAAAACTCAAGGCATTAATGGAGAAAGTGCCGTTTTATGCCATCAAGGGTTCGCCGGTCAACGAATCACCACTCGGACTGTTCAATGAAGCAGAAGACGGGCCGATTCTGGAAGAAGACTACGGCATTCCGCGGCGCTACCTGCGCAACATCATGTCGCCTTGGGCAGTAAAGCGACTCAACGAATTTAATGGCGACATTAATCAGTTCCGCGTTGTAAAACGCTACCCATCAATATTGAAACAGGTTGCCATCTCCAAGACTGAGCCGGGAGATGAAAACAATCAGGATATTTCGTCACTGGTGGGTAAAGTCGATATCCGCGCCTTGGAGGATTTCTCCCAGGACGACCCGGATGCCTACAGTTATTCAGGCGGCCTGTGCCTGGCCAACCAAGGCCTGATGGAATTTGTCGAAATGTTCAAGGCACCGATCAAGGTACTACACCCATTGCTTACTGCCACCCAGGAAGGCAACTACAAAGGCACCGAAGGTTTTGGCGCGATCCCTTTCGACGGTATTGTTCTGGCCCACTCAAACGAATCGGAATGGAAGCAGTTCAAGAATAATCGTAATAATGAAGCCTTCCTTGACCGCATCTACATCGTCAAGGTGCCTTACTGCCTGCGCGTCTCGGATGAGGTAAAAATCTACGAAAAGCTGGTGCGCAATTCCTCGTTGGCAGAAGCGCCCTGCGCCCCAAGTACGCTGAAAATGCTGTCGCAGTTTTCTGTACTGTCGCGACTGGTAGAACCGGAAAATTCGAATATCTTTTCGAAACTGCTGGTGTACGACGGAGAAAACCTCAAAGACACCGATCCCAAAGCCAAATCGTTGCAGGAATACCGGGACTATGCCGGCGTGGATGAAGGCATGAACGGCTTGTCGACGCGCTGGGCCTTCAAAATCCTGTCCAAGGTATTCAACTTTGACAACAGCGAAGTGGCTGCCAATCCGGTTCACCTGTTATACGTGCTGGAACAGCAGGTGCAAAGAGAACAATTCCCGCCTGAGATTGAGCAGAAATACCTCGCCTACATCAAAGAATACCTAGCTGGGCGTTACGTTGAATTCATCGGCAAGGAAATTCAGACCGCCTATCTGGAAAGTTATTCGGAATATGGTCAAAACATTTTCGACCGCTATGTGACCTTCGCCGATTTCTGGATTCAAGATCAGGAATTCCGCGACCCGGATACCGGCGAGAGCTTTGACCGCAACTCGTTGAACAACGAACTGGAAAAAATTGAAAAACCGGCGGGCATTAGCAACCCGAAAGATTTCCGCAATGAAATCGTTAACTTTGTGCTGCGCGCCAGAGCCAACAACGCCGGCAAAAACCCGACTTGGACCAGTTATGAAAAACTGCGTGCAGTAATCGAGAAAAAGATGTTCTCCAACACCGAGGACTTGCTGCCGGTGATTTCTTTCAATGCCAAGGCATCCAACGACGATCAGAAGAAACATCAGGACTTCGTCGATCGCATGGTCGCCAAAGGTTATACGGCAAAACAGGTTCGGCTGTTGTGTGAATGGTATTTGCGGGTACGCAAATCGTCTTGAGCAGGCATGGATCAGTGGCCGGATACGCGTCTGGCCACTGACAACGTATCCAAGTAGCAAAGGGGCTGACCTTGTCCTATCTCATCGACCGCCGAGTACAGAGCAAGAACAAGTCCGCGATCAATCGCGAACGCTTCCTGCGTCGTTACAAAGGCCAGATCAAAGAAGCCGTCACCCGCGCCGTCAAAGGGCGCAGCATTACCGATATTGAAAACGGCGAAAAAGTATCGATTCCGGTCAAGGACATCAATGAGCCAACCTTTGGCCACGGTCGTGGCGGCGTCTGGGAAGGCGTACATCCAGGCAACCAGGAATATCTGAAAGGTGATCGCATTCCCCGCCCGCAAGGCGGAGGTGGCAGCGGCCAAGGCCGGGCCGGCAACTCGGAAGAAACAACCGAAGACGATTTTGTTTTCGAGTTGTCACGCGAAGAATTCATGAATTATTTCTTCGAAGACCTGGAACTGCCAAACATGATCAAGACACAACTGGCCTCAACCCAGGACTTCAAAAGCATGCGTGCCGGCTATACCGTTTCCGGCACGCCCAGCAACATCCATGTATTACGCTCGCTACGGGGCGCTCTCGGCCGACGAATTGCCGTCGGGGGCGGTTCGCGCAAACGTTGGCGCGAAGCCGAAGCGGAACTGGAACAGCTACTTGACCAGGGCGTCGCTGCAGACGATCCCGGCGTGCTGGAATTGCGGGGTGAAATTCATCATCTGAAGATGCGCCTGTTGGCCATTCCGTTTATCGACCCCATCGATCTGCGCTATAGCAATCGCATCAAAGTGCCGAAGCCGAGCAGCCAGGCCGTGATGTTCTGTGTCATGGACGTATCAGGCTCAATGGATGAAAACAAAAAGGACATCGCCAAGCGCTTTTTCATTCTGTTGTACCTGTTTCTTACCCGTGCCTACGACAAGATCCAGGTCGTGTTTATCCGTCACCACACGTCGGCGATGGAAGTTGAAGAGCAGGACTTTTTCACTTCTCGTGAATCTGGCGGCACGGTTGTATCCAGTGCGCTCAACCTGTTACATGACATCATCAGCCAGCGCTACGCGAGTAGCGACTGGAATATCTACGTTGCACAAGCATCGGATGGTGACAATTGGGATAGCGATTCGATCACCTGCAGGGAACTGCTGATCGACAAGATCATGCCCTTGGTGCAGTACTACGCGTATGTCGAGATCACCGAAGGACAGCCGCAGAACCTGTGGGAGGAATACAGCAAGATTGCCGCTTACCACGAGCATTTTGCCATGCAAAACATTCAGTCACCGGCGGACATTTACCCGGTATTCCGCGAACTGTTCAAGAAACAAGCAAAATGAGCAAAGCCAATCGCAAACCATTGAAGGCACATCGCCTGCCGGACACCTCGGAATGGACGTTCGAGTTGATCGAACAGGCACATGAAGAAATCCGTCGGGTTGCCGAGGGTTTCAAGCTCGACACTTACCCGAACCAGCTGGAAATCATCACCGCCGAGCAAATGATCGACGCCTACACCTCAGTTGGCATGCCGGTAAGCTATCACCACTGGTCGTTCGGCAAACATTTCCTGTCCACCGAGAAAAGTTATCGCCGCGGGCAAATGGGGCTGGCCTACGAAATCGTCATCAACTCCAATCCGTGCATCGCCTATCTGATGGAGGAAAACTCGCTGACCATGCAGGCACTGGTGATCGCCCACGCCTGTTATGGCCACAACTCGTTTTTCAAGGGTAACTACCTGTTCCGCACCTGGACTGATGCGGACGCCATCATCGATTACATGATGTTTGCCCGCAACTACATTGCCCGCTGCGAGCAACGTTACGGCATTGAAGCAGTGGAATTGCTGCTCGACTCTTGCCACGCGCTACAGAATTACGGCGTGGATCGATACAAACGTCCGGCCAAACTCTCGCTGCAGAAAGAACAGGCACGTCAGGAAGAGCGTGAAAGCTATCTGCAGTCACAGGTCAACGAGTTATGGCGTACCCTGCCCAAGCGCAAAATTGAAGAAAGCAGCCCGCAGGAACAACGTTTCCCTGCCGAACCGCAGGAAAACCTGCTGTATTTCATAGAGAAATACGCACCGCTACTCGAGCCCTGGCAACGCGAGATTGTGCGTATCGTGCGCAAGATCGCCCAGTATTTCTATCCGCAACGTCAAACACAGGTGATGAACGAAGGCTGGGCAACCTTCTGGCACTACACCATTCTCAACAAACTTTACGACGAAGGTATCGTTGGTGACGGCTTCATGATGGAGTTTCTGCAGAGCCACACCAATGTCGTCTATCAACCCCCGGTGGGTAGCCGCTACTACAGCGGTATCAATCCATATGCCCTGGGCTTTACCATGATGCGGGACATTCGCCGCATTTGCGAAAGCCCGACGGAAGAGGATCGTCGCTGGTTTCCGGATATTGCCGGCTCGGATTGGCTGAGCACGCTGGATTTCGCGATGCGCAATTTCAAGGACGAAAGTTTTATTGCCCAATACCTGTCGCCACAGGTGATACGCGATATGCACTTTTTCTCGGTACTGGATGACGATAGTAACGACACGCTGAATATTTCCGCGATTCACGACGAATCGGGCTATCGCCATGTGCGGCAAAAGCTGGCAGATCAATACAACCTGGGCAATCGCGAGCCGAACATTCAGGTCTGGTCGGTCAACACGCATGGCGACCGCTCGCTGACCTTACGCCACAACCAGTTCCAGCGCCGACCACTTAGCGATCAGACGAATGAAGTACTGAAACACGTGGCCCGGTTGTGGGGCTTTGATGTCCATCTGGAATCAGTCGATACCGATGGCAAAGTCCGACAGGCTTTCGTTATTCACCGCGAAAAACGCCATTAAGCTAAGGCCGGGAGCCTCTACCCGGCCCCTTGGCTTCAAGCCGCCGACGCCAATGATTTGCGATAACGATTCAGTTCGGTGACGCTCTTGAACTCCTGCCCGAACAGGCTGGAGAGATTGCGCAAGATTCCGCCCATGACTTTCTCCTCCCACTCGCGGGTGAACTGGATTTGCTGATCCAGCCAGCGCTCCAACCAGGCAGGATCAGGCAAGCGGCTTTGGACCGTATCGTTGGGAAACAGCGCCTGATTCACATGCAGATTGGTTGGATGCAGCGGCTTGCCGGCCTTGCCGCCAGACACCATCAATACGCCGATCTTGCTGAATGCCTGACGCGCCGCCACACCAAAGCGGTCAATCGCGCGCTTCATATACTTCAGGTACGCGCCACCGTGGCGCGCCTCGTCACGCGACAATGTATCGTAAATCTGTTTGATCACCGGTTCGGTATGCCATTCCGACGCACGGCGATACCACTGGGTCAGGCGTACCTCGCCGCAGAAATGCAGCATCAACGTTTCCAGCGGTGGTGCCGGATCAAATTCGAAGCGCACCGCATGCAACTCGGCCTCAGTCGGGAGCAGCTCTGGCCGGAAACGACGCAAGTATTCCATCAACACCAGCGCATGTTTCTGCTCCTCATAAAACCAGATCGACATGAACGCAGAAAAATCACTGTCATCCTGATTGTCACGCAGGAACATCTCGGTAGCGGGCAAGGCCGACCACTCGGTTATGGCATTCATCTTGATGGTGTGCGCCTGCTCGTCACTCAGCAAGCTGGCATCAAAACGATCCCAGGCGATGTCATCCGCCATATTCCAGCGGGCTTTTTCAAGCGAAGCGAACAATTCCGGATACAGCATGAGGCACTACTCCTTGAATGGGGTAAGCACAGCGTAATAGCAAGCACAGACACCAGCAACAAATCAGAACGAATGTTTACCAATTTTCACAAAACATTCATACCTGATCATCGCTGTACCTCAGGCAGACCTCACTCCGACTCAGGATTTGGCCGAGTTGGCCTCGGCTTTCAGGCGGTCGATCAGCGCATCTTTTTCCTGCCACAACTGCTGAACCCACAGCTGGAAATTGGCGCGGAACTGCGGATCCTGCGCGTAATCACCGCGGATGAATTCCTGCGGGATCGGCAATTGTTCGATGTGCACAATCACCCGCTTGACCTTGCCACAGAGAAACTCCCAAAAAGTCGGGATGGCATCAGGATAAACAATGGTGACATTCAGAAAACGATCAAACTTGTCACCCATCGCATTCAAAGCCAGCGCAATGCCACCTGCCTTGGGTTTCAGCAGATTGTGGAAGGGCGACTGCTGACGCTGATGCTTGCCTGGCGTAAAGCGCGTTCCTTCAAGAAAATTCATGACACTGGTGGGAATCTGGGCAAATTTTTCGCAAGCCGCACGGGTGGTTTCCAGATCCTTGCCACGCATTTCCGGGTGCTTCTTCAGATATTCTTCACTGTGGCGACGCATGAATGGGAAATCCAGCGCCCACCATGCCAGGCCCATGATGGGCACCCAGATCAACTCCTGTTTCAGGAAAAATTTCAGCAAAGGAATGCGTCCGGTCAACCAGCGCTGCAAGACAAAAATATCCACCCACGACTGGTGGTTGCTATTAACCAGATACCAACTGCGATTATTCAGACGTTCCAGGCCACGTACATCCCACTGAGTGCGCTGTGTCAGTGCCATCCAAGCATTATTGCCATAGATCCAGTGCTCACCGAGAAACACCAGCACTTTGTTGAGTTGAATCCGGATGGCCGCCACCGGAATCAGCAACTTGATCAGCGAAAACGAAAACAGAAAAACGGCGCAGGTAACAATATTGAGCGTAAGCAACAAAGAAGCGATAACACCGAGCAAGGGTGCGGGCAAGAAATTCAGCATGGCAAATAGAAGATAAAAAACGAAGCTATATTATCGACATGCAGAGAACTTTGTAAACACTTGTTCACAAAACAATCAGGCGTCACGTGTCACGCGCAAGACCTCTTCCAGCGAAGTCTGGCCTGCCAGCACTTTCTGCACACCATACTGGCGCAGGCTCATCATACCCGCAGCACTCCCCATATCACGCAACTGCTGCTCCGGCGCGCCATCATGGATCAAGCGACGCATTGGTTCATCAACGGTTAGCAATTCGTAGATGCCACTGCGCCCCTTGTAACCGGTATGGCCGCAATGCGGGCAACCTGCTGCGGCATAAATCTGCGCATCTACGCCGAGCATTTCCTGCTCGCTGGCAGTCACCCGATGTGGAATTTTGCATTCAGGGCAGAGATTGCGTGCCAGCCGCTGTGCCAGCACCCCCAGCAAGCTGGACGCCAGCAAGAAGGGTTCAATTCCCATATCAACCAAGCGCGTTACCGCACTGGCAGCGTCGTTGGTATGCAGGGTTGCCAGCACCAAGTGACCGGTCAGCGATGCCTGCACTGCAATTTGCGCCGTTTCCAGATCGCGGATTTCACCGATCATGATCACGTCCGGATCCTGGCGCAGGATTGCTCGCAACGCCCGGGCAAAAGTCATGTCGATTCGCGGATTGACCTGGGTTTGCCCGACACCATCCAGATCGAATTCAATCGGGTCTTCAACCGTCATGATATTGGTTGAGGTCGCATCCATCTGCGACAAGGCGGCATACAAGGTAGTGGATTTACCGGAACCGGTTGGCCCCGTCACCAACACAATTCCGTGCGGCTGGGCTATCAGTGTTTCCAGTCGCGATTGCAGCTCGGCATCCATGCCGAGGCGGACAAAACTCATGCGTCCGGCAGACTTATCCAGCAAACGCAACACAACCCGCTCACCGTGTCCGGTCGGCAATGTTGACACCCGCACGTCAACCGGGCGACCAGCAATGCGCAAGGTGATTCGGCCATCCTGTGGCAAGCGCTTTTCCGAAATATCCAGCGTTGCCATCACCTTGATACGCGACACCAATGCGGCATGCAAAGCACGGCGGGGCTCAATCACATCTTTCATCCGGCCGTCGATACGGAAACGCACCACCGAACGTGTTTCAAAAGGCTCGATGTGCACGTCAGATGCCTGCTCACGCAATGCCTGGGTGAGGATGGCGTTGATCAGTTTAATGATCGGCGCGTCATCTTCACTCTCCAGCAAATCTTCGACTTCTGGCACTTCCTGAGCCAGACGCGATAAATCGTAATCCTGCTCCACATCCTCGATTACCGCCGCGGCCTGCTGATCTGAACGGCTGTAAACCTGCGCCAGGTAAGAATCAAATGCCTCAGGACCAACCATCTGCGTACGCAAAGGCAAGGCAAACACTCGCCGTACTTCCGACAAAGTCAAAGGACTGGCATCGTCACGCACAACAATCCGGGCGACCTGATCTTCAACGCCCAGGCAAACCACGCCCTTTGCCTTGGCAAAATGATAGGGAATACGCGGCTCAGCCATCAGCGACTGCCCGGCTTGGTTTGAATGGCATCGGGAGCTACCACTTTCGGGGTGGTGGTTGTCAGCTCAGGTAGCAAGATCTCTGGTGCGGGCTTGAGAATCACCGATTCAGGCAGGCGGAAAGCCTGCTGCTCGCTGCGGATGTAGGAATAACGATCGCCCGACAGGCTGGCAGATGCATTGCCATCCTTCATCACGATCGGCTTGAGGAATACCATCAGGTTCACCTTCCTGGCAGTGCGGCTGTCGTATTTGAACAACGCGCCCAGCAGAGGAATATCACCCAGCAGAGGCACCTTGCCGGTACTCTGCGCCACCTGTTTCTCTATCAGCCCGCCGAGAACGATCAACTGGCCATCATCCACCAGCACCTTGGACTCGATGGTACGTTTCTTGGTCGTCAAATCGACGCTACCGGCAATCTTGTTCTCATCCACGCTGGATACTTCCTGATACACCTGCATGGTGATTCCGCCACCCTCGGAAATCTGCGGCTTGATCTTGAGGGTAATACCGACATCCTTGCGTTCGACAGTCTGAAACGGATTCGGGTTGCTGCCGGTGCTGGCCTGAGTGCCGGTGATGAACGGCACGTTCTGACCAACGATGATTTTTGCTTCTTCGTTATCCAGCGTCAGCAGATTGGGCGTAGACAACACATTCCCCATGCGATTGGATTCCAGCGCACGAGCCAGAGCCCCAAGATTGAGGATTTCCTTACCCAGATAGGTAACGGTACCCTTGGCCACACCAATGGAGAGGCCCTGCCCCATGCTCAACGGATTGGTTACCGCACCGAGAATGTTCTGACCTGTGGAGCCGAAATTGGTCCCTCCCACTGCGCCGTATTTGCTGCTATCAATCGCCCCTTCTGCGGTCTGCCACTGAAAGCCGAACTCGGAGGCGTCATCCGTCCCCAGTTCCACAATCAGAGCCTCGACATAAACCTGAGCGCGACGTACATCGAGCTTGTCGATCACAGAACGCAAGTTGCGATAGACATAATCGGGCGCCGTAATAATCAGCGCGTTGGTTGCAGCATCGGCCTGAATCATGCCGCCACCGGCCGGTGTGCTATTTGAAGAAGATGCAGCGTTAAAACCGGAACCGGACGTCTGGGAGCTGGTACTGGTCGTAGTAGAGGATGTGGACGACACCAGATTGCCACCGTCCTGACCGCTCACGACCGCGCGCAGGGTTTGCGCCAGTTTCACCGCATCGGCGTTACGCAGATACACAACATTGATATTGCCACTGGTTGCCGCCGGCTGATCCAGCAAATCCACCAAGCGTCGAACATTCTGCGCTGCCGCAGACGTTTCTGCTCTGACCAGCAGGCTATTGCTGCGTGGATCAGCCACAACCGCACTCCGCCGCACGCCTTCAGCACCGGTTGCCGGCACTACCGGTTGCCCGGACAAGCCAACACTCCCGATTTCCGGCACCATGCGCGCAATCGCTGCAGCAACATCAATCGCCGAGCTGTGTTTGAGATTGAGTGTGAAATATTCGGCGGCCGAGGGCTGGTCAATCGAGGCAATGATCTTGTTCAGCCGTTTGACGTTGTCGGCATAGTCGGTAATCACCAGCGTGTTGCCACTGTTATACGCTGCAATCACGTTATTCGGCGTCACCATTGGTCGTAAAATCGGTACCAGCTGTGTTGCCGACTCATACTTCAGCGGATACACCTGGGTAATGATGCGATCACCGCTGACATTGAGATTCTTGTCGCTGGTGGTGCTGAAATGTTGCTTGGCGTCTGCCTCTGGCACCACTTTCACCAACCCTGCTGACTCAACGGCCGCAAAGCCCTGCAGGCGCAGGGACGACAACAGGATCGGATAAACCAGGTCCTTGTGCACCGGCGTTGACGAAACGATATTGATGGTCCCCTTCACCCTCGGGTCGATCACGAAATTACGCCCGGAAATCAATCCCACAGCCTTGATGGTGGACTCGATATCGGCATTGACGAAATTCAGCATAACTTTGTCGTCGGCAGCAAACGCCAGATTTGACGCCAGCAACAACGACAACAACAGTTTTTTGACGGGAAGGGAGTGGGCCATGTTTATTCGTTTCAATCAGGGCTGCAGGGTGTAATCAAGCACCAACGGGCGATCGTTCCGCAACAGCTCCAGCTGGACTTTATTCTTCTGGGAAAATTCATTGTAAACCAAGGTGATATCCCCTGGCTGAGATAAGGCGCGGCCATTAATCCGCTGCAACACGTCACCGGCCTGCAATTGCAGGGTCTGTACCAGGCCGGGCGCCGATCCGGGCTCAACGCGGATACCTTTGCGCGGATCGCTACGCAGGCCTGCGGCCCATTCCGCCACATTGCCGCTTTGCATTGCGCCAACCAGCTTGGCACGTGGCATGTTTACCACCAATGTCTGCGCCTGACTTTCCGCTCTGGCGGGTGTAGCACTAGGGTTAACCGGCTGGATCAAGTTACCGACGGCAGGATTTTGTGGCGCATCCAGTTTCAGGGCAGGCTTGGCATCAAGCTCGATGCGCTCCTGGCGACCATGATTATCGACCAGCGCCCCCTCGCCATTTACCGCAAGCAGTTTGACGCCAGGCTGCAATTCACCGCCCACCGCCACAACGATATCCTTGGCGCCACCGCCACTGAATATGGCGGCAGCAGTACGCGCTTGCCCTGCACCGATGGCACCACGCAACTTGTAAGGCAAGGCGGACGCATTCGCACCGGCGGCGGCACTGTCGAACAGGCGCGCAATGCTAGCAGTATCAATGGCAGCCGCTGCGGGAGCATTCACCACACCGGCGGTGCTTGCAGGCAATTCTGGCACGGGGCTTAACACGCGCCATGTCAGACCTGCAGCAATCCATATAATCGACACCAGCAATATGCCATTCAGCGCACGTATCGCCAATTTTCTGTTCAACGCAAGCGACAATCTATTCTCTCAGTGGGATATTTCACAGCCAACGCCCATAGTATGACAAACAAATGAAGAAGATGTTTCATTGCCTTCTGAATAATTATACCCAGCATTTCCCTCCACACTTATGGAATAGCACGCAAATCGGCCAGAGGCAGGCAATGTCCGGCCGAAACCGGAAATAACGGCAATGTTTTGCACTTTTTTAAAAATTTTGTAAAAAAATCGCCCACAGGTGTTGACCAGCTTCAGCCGGCATGTTTTAATTCGGCCTCTTTTCGAGAGGGCGCTTAGCTCAGTTGGTAGAGCGTCTGCCTTACAAGCAGAATGTCGGCGGTTCGACTCCGTCAGCGCCCACCAAGAAAAGAGTTTCACCGCTGCGGAGCGGTAGTTCAGTTGGTTAGAATACCGGCCTGTCACGCCGGGGGTCGCGGGTTCGAGTCCCGTCCGCTCCGCCAGCCTCACCAAGTAGTTATCCTGTTGTTCTCCTGCATTAATTTCAGCAAGTCAGCGCTTACAATCAGTTAATCTGCATTTTCGTAAAAAAAGCAGGCGCTTATTCGCCCGCTTCTTCCCGATATTGTTTCAGCTTGTAACGCAAGGTCCGCTCACTGATACCCAATCTCTCAGCAGCCAGCTTGCGTGAGCCGTTTACCTGCTCCAGCGTTTCCAGAATGGTACGACGCTCGATTGACTCCATATCCATCGGCAATTCTGCAGTGGAGGCAGTGGAGGCATTGGCGGCCACAGCTACAACCGGCCCGGAGGGTGTCGGCAATAACAACTGGGATGGCTCGATCACATCGGTCATGGCCAGAATTGCGGCGCGTTGCACCACGTTTTCCAATTCGCGTACGTTGCCGTCCCAACCATGCGCCAACAAGGCAGCTTCGGCTTCACCTGAAAACCTCAACGCAGGACGCCCCATTTGCTCGGCAAAACGCTGCAACACCTTGCGCGCCAGAGGCAGAATGTCACCACGACGTTGACGCAGCGCCGGAATATTCAGCGGAAAAACATTCAAACGGTAATACAAATCCTCACGGAAGCGCCCTGCGGCGACCTCAGCTGCCATATCCCGGTTGGTAGTGGCCAATACGCGGATATTGACCTTGACCGGCTTCTGCCCGCCCACCCGCTCCACCTCACGCTCCTGCAACACGCGCAGTAACTTGGCCTGCAACAACAAGGGCATCTCAGAAATTTCATCAAGCAGCAGCGTACCGTTTTCTGCTTGTTCGAATTTGCCGGCCTGCGCCTGTGAGGCACCGGTAAAAGCGCCCTTCTCATGGCCAAATAACGTCGACTCCAGCAATTGCTCAGGAATCGCCGCGCAGTTGATTGCCACAAACGGCCCTTTTGCGCGTGCAGAATGGCGATGGATATAGCGCGCAAACACCTCCTTGCCAACCCCGCTTTCACCGGCCAGCAACACGGTAGCGTCGGTAGCTGCCACACGCTGTGCCAGCGCCATCACGGCCTGAGTGGCGGGGTCTTCCGCCACCCATTCATCCGCAGTCACGTCTTCACCCGGAATCAGATACTTGGCCACCTCAGCCAACAACACATCCGGTTCAAAAGGCTTGAGCAGATAATGTGCCGCACCGTTGCGCATTGCCTCTACCGCTTTCTGCAGTTCGCCAAATGCCGTCATCAGCAGAAACGGAACATGCGGCACCTGCTGCTTGGCCCTTTTGAGCAAGGTATAACCATCCATCGGCTGCATCTGCACGTCGGAGATGATCAGACCGATACGATTGCTTTTCAGACGCGCCAAGGCAGCATCACCATCGCCGGCGGCAATCACCTGATACCCCGCCAGTTCAAGCGTATCCTGCAGCGCCTCGCGCAACGACGCATCATCTTCAACAACCAGAATCGGTAACGGTTTCATTCAAAATCCAACACAAACTTAATAGACAAAAAACGACAAAGGCGGAGCATAAGCTCCGCCCTGATTCAAACAGACCAGCGGACTAAACCCGGAAAGAACGGCTACCAAGGCTGGCAAGATGTGCCATCACCTTTGACGACATTTGCGACAAGGGCACAATTTCGTCAACGCCCCCCATGGCAATCGCCTCCTTCGGCATGCCAAACACCACACAACTGGCCTCGTCCTGCGCGAAATTGTATGCCCCCGCCTGCTTCATTTCCAGCATACCCGCTGCACCGTCCTTACCCATACCGGTAAGAATCACACCAATGGCATTTTTTCCGAGGCAATTGGCAGCGGAGCGAAACAAAACATCCACTGACGGGCGATGCCGATTGACCGGCGGCGCCTGCGACAGCTCACAAACATAATTCGCACCATCCAGTTTCAGCATCAAGTGAGAGTGCCCAGGCGCAACGTAAGCGTGCCCAGGCATGACACGCTCGCCATGCTGCGCCTCTTTGACGGCAATTTTACACAGGCCATCAAGCCGCTTGGCAAATGAATTGGTAAAAGCTTCAGGCATATGCTGCGCAATCAGAATGCCCGGCGAATCCGGCGGCAGCGGCATCAGAAACTCCTTGATCGCCTCCGTTCCACCTGTCGAGGCACCAACAATGATGAGTTTCTCGGTTTTGGCAATGTGCTGGCGCCGTACGGGCAACACTGCATCCGCCGAATGGGCTGGAGGAATATCGGGCATCCCTTCTGCGGGACGGGTGGCCGCAACCAGTCGGCGAGGTCGAGACACCGCCGCAGCTCGGATTTTTTCGGCGATATCGTCTGCGTATTCCTGCATACCCTGGGCAATGTCCATTTTTGGTTTCGCAATAAAATCTACGGCCCCCAATTCCAGAGCCCGCAGCGTTGCATCCGAGCCCGACTCGGTCAGTGAGGAAATCATTACCACTGGCGTGGGTTTCAGCCGCATGAGTTTTTCCAGAAAGCTCAGGCCATCCATCTTCGGCATTTCGATATCCAGCGTAATCACATCCGGATTTAAAGTTCGGATCATTTCCCGAGCCGTCAGTGGATCAGGTGCAGCAGCCACCACCTCCATATCCGCATTTGAATTGATGATTTCCTTCAGCAAGCTACGAATCAAGGCCGAATCATCAACGACGATCACACTGATTTTTTTCATAAGGCAATCCGCATTAGCAATTAGCTATGACGAAACAAGC
The DNA here is from genome assembly GCA_046347685.1 of Chitinivorax sp. Taxonomy (GTDB): domain Bacteria; phylum Pseudomonadota; class Gammaproteobacteria; order Burkholderiales; family SCOH01; genus CALMFQ01. The sequence goes on along the minus strand of JAXMFR010000009.1, from coordinate 42,882 downwards.
ACTGATGCTCAACCAAACAACTCGACATCGCCCTCGACCTTCGATTGACGCAGGCGCGAGCTGTAATCCTTTTCCCGATCCACAATCGTGTTGTTGTGAACACTCTTCAGCTTTTTCACCAATACCCGTCCCGATTGAGGGAAGAAATAAACTTTGCGTGGATAGATATCAAGCAAATCTTCCGCAACAATCGGTATTTTCTCCAATGCGAGGAATTCTTTTACGAAGCTGGAGTTTTTCTGGCCAACATTGGATACCGTAAATCCGCGCAGGACGTTGCCACCACCAAAGATCTTTGCCTCCAGATTGCTGCGCTTGGCGCCGATCTTTAATAACTGGTTAATCAAAACCTCCATCGCATAAGTGCCATATCGGGTTGGTAACCCAACCATGGTATCGGCATCCTGATTTGAGTCGGGCAGCATGAAATGATTCATTCCTCCCACGCCAGTCTGGCGATCGCGTATGCATGCAGCAACACATGAACCAAGCACGGTCACCAGTAACATATCGCGCGAGGTTGCGTAATATTCACCCGGCAAAATCTTGGCAGCCTGAATCTGGAAGTTCTTGTCGAAGTAGATGGTTGGCGCCAACACCTCTTCATAATTTTCAGCCATCGGTGGCCGCGCCTTTCTCGGCTAAGCGGTAGACCGTCTTTTGGCAAGAACGAAACAGGTCGGCCGAATGGTGCAAATTCTCCGAATGGCCGACAAACAAGCGACCATCACTGCGCAGCAACGGTGCAAATTTTGCCAAAATCTGGCGCTGTGTTTCCTTGTCAAAATAGATCATTACATTCCGGCAAAATATGATGTCCAGAGGACCGCGCACCGGCCAGTCATCATGTAACAGATTGATCTGGCGGAAAGTGATCAGCTCGCGCAATTCTCGCCGTACGCGGACCATTCCCGATTTATCGCCCTTACCTCGCAAAAAAAACTGTTTGACTTGCCGCTCAGGCAAACGAGCGATCTTGTCCTCGGTATAAACCCCATTGGCTGCTTTTTCCAGCACATTGGTGTCGAGATCCGACGCGATAATGGCAACTGACGGCTGCAAGCTCCCAAAAGCTTCGACTGCGGTCATTGCTATCGAATATGGCTCCTCTCCGGTAGAGGACGCTGAGCACCATATGGTAATTTGTCGGCGCTGGCTGGCAGCGTGCTTCAAATAGTCGCGCAAGATGTCGAAGTGATGCATCTCGCGGAAAAACGCGGTCAGATTCGTAGTCAACGCATTGATGAAATGCTCCCACTCCGGGTGCCGTGCGTCCGCCAGCAATGCCAGATATTCGTCAAAACGGCCGATATCCAAGGCCCGCAATCGCCTCGCCAATCGGCTGTAGACCATCTGCTCCTTGCTGTCATTGAGGTTAATACCCGCATGCTGATAGATCATGCGTTTCACGCGCAGAAAATCCTGCTGTGTAAAATGAAAATCTCGTCCGGCACTATCTGCAGCCTGGCTCTGTTTCACCAACGAAGTCATCAGAACTCCTCCCATTCATCGGCAGCTTCAGCCAGTATTGGCTCGCTATTCCGTACCGACGATTTTTTCGCTGCCTGCCTTTTGTTCAATGTTCTCGGCACGGGGTTGGCAGGCAATTTGAATACCGATATCGCCTGACTCAGCTCGCGCGCCTGTTCCGCCATGCTGGCAGCGGCTGCGGCGGCTTCCTCCACCAATGCTGCGTTTTGCTGAGTCGCTTCATCCAGTGAAGCAACGGCCAGGTTTACCTGTGCGATGCCTGCACCCTGTTCACTGCTGGCGGAAGAGATTTCCGCCATCAGATCGGTTACACGACGAACAGCCAGCACGATTTCCTGCATGGTAGTGCCGGCGTCGTTGACAAAACGGGCGCCAGAGTCGATTTTTTCCACTGAATCGGCAATCAGTAGTTTGATCTCTTTTGCTGCTGCCGCGGAACGCTGCGCCAAATTCCGTACTTCACTTGCCACCACCGCAAAGCCCTTGCCCTGCTCCCCTGCCCGCGCAGCCTCCACCGCAGCATTCAAGGCGAGGATATTGGTTTGAAAAGCGATACCGTCAATCACGGAAATAATATCTACCACCTTATTCGAGCTGTGTTTGATCGCATTCATGGTATCCACCACCTGCGCCACCACTTTACCGCCCCGAACGGCCACATCCGAGGCACCAATCGCTAGCTGATTGGCCTGAATCGCATTCTCGGCATTCTGCCTTACCGTACTGGTGAACTCATCCATACTCGTCGCTGTCTGCTCCAGGCTGGCAGCCTGCTGCTCGGTGCGACAACTCAGATTCTGATTGCCGGCAGCTATTTCTTCAGCCGCAGCGTTGATGGTTCGAGTCGACTCGGCAATACGTGTAGCAATGCTTGTCAACTGTTCAGCCGTGGCATTCGCCGCATCCTTGAGGCTGGCAAAGACGCCTTGATAGTCAGTGTGAATACGACAAGCGACATCCCCGTCGGCCAGCGCAACCAGCATTTTCCGTAAGTCTTCGAGCCCTGCGGAACTGGTATCGAGTAATTGATTCAGGCCTTGCGCCACCTGCAGCATGAAATCCTGTTTGTCGCTGGTATCTACCCGCACCGAGAAATCTCCCATTGCAGCGGCCTGCACCAGCGTTGCGATGTCTTCTTCCGCACTTAGCTGGTCGGTGACATCACACCACTCACCAATGGTGCCCAAGCGGTTGCCGTTGGCATCGCGCACCGGATTGGTAATGACATCCCAGGTACGCCCGCCAATTTCCATCCTTGTATTGCGCGCCTGATCGAGAGTACGGATAACCTGGCGCACTTGCTCGGGGTTGTCATAAAAACGAGTGATATCCATGCCAACAAACTTGCTTGCCGAGAAATCTGGAAGCCGCTGACGAATACTTTTTTCCAATTGCTGCCGCTTCTGCTGTAACGACTTGTTGGCATACACCACGATGCCATCGTTGTCTGTAATACGCACGCAGCTGGTCACGTTATCCAAGGCAACACGGATACGCGTATTTTCTGATGCCTGCATGGCGGCTGCAGTCAGGTTGTCACAAACCAGAGACATCGCTTCGGAGATACGGGCCTTCTGCCCGGGCAAGGGCGGCATACGTTCGTTGAAATCGCCAGCGGCATAACGCTGAATCAAAGTCACCACTTTCTGATTCAGGCCGATATGCCCGTCTAACAGATGATTGGCATCCTCCACCATTTGTCGATAGACACCACAGAATCCGGAGGCATCAGAGCGGTAGTCAATGTTGCCCAAAGCGTGCTGCGTAGCCATCTCGCGCTGAGCCCCAGCGAAATGCTTGAGGGCCTCAACCGTTGCCGCTACGCTGGCCATCACACTGTGCTCATCCCCCGCCGCCAGCGCAGGAGCTAGCTGCATATCGCCCTTGGCAATCTGTTCGACGGCTGCCGCAACGTCCATCGGCTCGCCCCCCAGGCTGGCAAACAACACCCGATAGAGGCGCCAGAGCGCCAGTAGCACCCCGGACAAAATCAGCAAAGACAACAACCATAGTCCTGAGCGGCTCGCCGACAATAACTGTTCCAGCTTCTGAGAAACCTCGGAGAAATGCTTGTCCGATGCATCGTCCAATGCCTCCAGTTGCCGGGTCAAAGCTGCCGAGCGATCGTCGAACCCGTCTCCTGGCAGCTTCATCAGCCGGTTGCCAGCCTCTCGCCCCTGCTGGGAATAAGCCTTGGCCATATTGATGCCGACCTGATACATGGCATCGGCGGCAGCAAAAATCGACGCAATGCGTTGCGACTCAGAGGCTTCAAGTCGCTCGATTTGTTTCAGATTCTCCCGCAAAGCCTTGTAGTGCTCTTCCGCCTCGGCAAACCCGCCATCATCGCCGGTCGCACTCACATCGGTGAGAAACTGTTGAATCTGGACGGTATGAAAACGCGCCAGCAGCGATTGTTCGCCGATCTCCCGTGCACGCCCATAATCTTCCGAGCTCAGATGGCGGATTTGCGCCAGCATGAGATTTCCGCCCATCAGCAGTGCGCCAAAAGCAAGCAAGAGTAACGCACCAAACCAAAGCAAACGCCTACGTAACGTCATGTTCATCGACTCCAACTACAGCTTGTTAGTTGTGTACCGTGGTTCCATCCCGACACAATCAGAACTCCTCCCAGTCTTCGCTTTCACTGGCAGCAGGCAATGATAATGGCTTGAATGAGGGTGCTCCCACCTGACGTGCGGCAGCAGGCGCGGCCAACCGCGCAGTGGTTCGTCTAACCTGCGTTTGCTGGCCAAGCTGGAATGCCGAAATAGCCCCGACCAGATTTTGCGCCTGCTCCTCAAGGCTCTCAGCAGCTGCTGCGGCCTGTTCCACCAGCGCTGCATTTTGCTGCGTCATGTCATCCAGATTGGTCACAGTTTCGTTCACCTGCTCGATGCCGTGACTCTGCTCCTGCGTTGCGGCGGTAATTTCACTCATCAGATCAGTTACACGGCGCACCGCGTTAACGATGTCCTGCATGGTCTGACCGGCCTGATCGACCAAACGCGTACCTGAATCGACTTTTTCTACCGAATCGGAAATCAATCCCTTGATTTCCTTGGCAGCGGCAGCAGATCGTTGCGCCAGATTGCGAACCTCGCTCGCCACCACCGCAAAGCCACGCCCCTGCTCGCCAGCGCGCGCGGCCTCGACTGCGGCATTCAGGGCCAGAATATTTGTCTGGAAAGCAATGCCATCGATGACCGAAATGATGTCGACAATCTTGCGCGACGACTCGTTGATTTCACTCATGGTAGTGACGACCTGACCGACTACCTCGCCCCCCCGTTTTGCGACATCCGATGCGCCAATACTCAGTTGGTTAGCCTGCCGGGCATTCTCGGCGGTCTGACGCACGGTACCGGTCAACTCCTCCACGCTTGACGCCGTTTCTTCCAGGCTGGCAGCTTGCTGCTCGGTACGGCTACTCAGATTCTGGTTACCAGAGGCAATTTCAGCGGTAGCGGTGGTAATGGAGTCTGCCGCTTCGGAAATCTGCAGGACAATCTCGCGCAAGCGGTCGGAGGTTGCATTGGCGGCATCTTTCATTTCAGCAAAAATACCGGCAAATTCGCCCTCGATGCGCTCATTGAGATTGCCGACAGCCAGAGCATTCAACACTCGTTTGATCTCGGCCATGCCGGCAGCACTGGTTGACAACAATTGGTTCAGCCCCTGCGCGACTTGCAGGAAGAAGCCCTCTTTGCCCGACTCATTGATGCGGGTATCGAAATCCCCCAAGGCGGCAGCCTCTACCAACTGCGCAATATCTTGTTCTGATTTCACCTCATCGGTGCGATCCTGCCACTCAACGACCGAGCCAAGTCGATTACCTGCGGCATCCATCACCGGGTTTGCGGTCAATCGGAAATGCAGATCAGACACACGAATGTCGGAACGATATGCACTGCTCAAGCGTGCAAGTAACGCGGCCTGATGGCCAGGGTTGCGGTGGAAAACATCCATATTGCCGCCTTGCAACCGTTTGACATCAAACTGCGGCAGCACTTTCCTGATCGCAGCCTCATTGCGCGCGAGCATCGCCTGCACGGATTTGTTCATGTATACGATGTTGCGTTCGTTATCGGCAATCATCACATTACCCGATACATTATCCAGCGCGATACGTATCCGCAGGTTTTCTGAAGCAGCCCTGGCCGCTTCAGCCAGGCCCGCCTGCACTTTGTCCAGCGCTGAGGTGATGGCAGCTAACTTGCCTGGCAAGCGATCCATCGCCGCATCGTATTTGCCATGAGTGTAGTCCGCGATGACTTCGGTAATCTTCTGGCTGATACCGATATGAAGCTGGGCGAGGCTGTTAATCTGCATTGCCATGTCACCAAATACCCCCTGGTAGCTGGCCGTATTGATACGATAATCCACCTCGCCAAGCTCGTGGCTGCGGCCCATTTCCAGTTGCGCTGCGGAAAACTGCTGCAAAGTTGCCACCATGCCCCGGGTGGATTGCAACAATCGGCCAAACTCGTCTGCAGAATCGACTTGCACATCCACATCCAGTTCACCCTTGCTCACCTTCTCCAGCGCAGACACGGCACGCGCCAGCGAACGTGAAGTAGACAAATAGATGGCAACAAAGACATACAAGCCCAGCAGGCTCATCCCCAGCAGAGCCAAAATGGCCACACTGCGCTTGCCGGAAATCTTATCGATACGCTTATGCAACAACTGTTGCAAAGCATGGTCCAGCACATCGCCTACGGCATACAGCGCATCAATAGCCTTGGTTGCCGCCCCGAAATAGGCGGGGGCAGCGGTAATATCCTTGTTGTTATCAAAGAAGTTGTGGTCGATCAGGGCCTGATAGGCTTTTGCCGTCTCCAAATACTCCGCCCGCTGGCGCATCAATGCATCTTTGACCTCCTTGTTGGCATCGCCCGCAATAGCCAGATCTTTCTGAAACTCTTTATCGAGGTCGTCAATACGGGCCTTGTGTACCTGCAGCTGGATTTTCTCGGCCAGGTCGACCACACCATCCGCGGTCGCCGTGGCCCCCTTGGCGCGGGCTTGCCCCATTTGTTCTGCCAGGGCGGGCAACTGAGTCTGCAGGCCCAACATAACGTAATAACTGTCGAGATCTGGATCTAGCGCCAATCCTGATGCATCGGTCACACGATCAACAAGGCTGACAACCCCCGCCGCCAGTTCTGTGTGACGCTTGAAACTCTCTGCTGGCGACAACTGTTCGACTTGTTGGCGCAACGATTGCCATGAGGTCTGCCAATTTTTCCAGGCATCCGCAGGAGGTTCGAACCCGTGCTTTTCGGAAACCAGACGATTCAACTCGGTGATCAAGGCATCAATATCTTTACGTGCAGCATCAATTTTGCCCTGATCAATTTCGCGATGGTTGAGCAACAACGCCATCATGCCCCGGTGCGCCTGCACCTGCCGCAATAGTGATAGCAAGGGTTTGGTATACGCTACGCCATCCAGCTCCACTTCCGTAACCTTGATTTGTTCGCTGTAGCCTGAAGCAATCACAAACAGGCTGGCACAAATGGGCAGCAAAAACACCAGCGCGACCACAACCAGTTTGCCGGCATACGACAATTTGTTGATCAGGCGAATGGCGGGGCCAAAAAACACTTGCATGATGCACTCCAGATAAACACTTCAGTTCGGGCGAGTTTGACCGCAGGTCAAAGCCAAAACATCACAATCAGAAACCCGCCGAAGCAATACACAAGACAATAAAAAGGCCAACCAGCCGAAGCTGGTTGGCCAGATACACCGGATTAAAACTCTTCCCACTCATCCTCGCTCACAGGCTTCGGTAGCGCACGGCCGGCAGCCGCGTCACGGCTACCCGAGACAAGAGAAGGCTTCGCTGATGCCCCCCCCAGACGCGCAGGGGCTCGGCCAGTATTGCTATTGCGGTCGTAATGGAACGCGGCCACTGCCTGAGACAGAGAGTCGGCCTGTTCTTGCAAGCTTTCGGCAGCAGCAGCAGCCTGCTCGACCAAGGCAGCATTTTGTTGCGTCATTTCGTCCAGGCCTGTCACGGTCTGATTGACCTGATCGATACCCTGGCTCTGCTCAGATGATGCAGCAGAAATTTCGCTCATCAAATCCGTCACGCGCTTCACCGCAGCAACAATCTCCTGCATGGTGCGCCCCGCTTCATCTACCAGCTTGCTACCCGATTCGACATTTTCCACCGACTCGGAAATCAAGCCCTTGATCTCTTTTGCGGCAGCCGCCGAACGCTGAGCCAAATTGCGCACCTCACTGGCTACAACGGCAAAACCGCGCCCTTGCTCACCTGCCCGCGCAGCTTCCACTGCCGCGTTCAGAGCCAGAATATTGGTCTGGAAAGCAATGCCATCAATCACGGAGATAATGTCTACCACTTTCTTGGCGCTATCGGTGATCGCACTCATGGTCGTTACTACCTGCCCGACCACATTGCCCCCCTTCACCGCAACATCAGAGGCACCAATTGCCAACTGATTGGCCTGACGTGCATTCTCCGCATTTTGTCGCACTGTGCTGGTCAGCTCTTCCATGCTGCTGGCAGTTTCTTCCAGGCTAGCGGCCTGTTGTTCGGTACGACTGCTAAGGTTCTGGTTACCCGCCGCGATTTCACCCGAAGCGGTGGCAATGGTATCCACCGACTCGGCTATCTGCACCACGATCTGCCGTAGATTGTCTGAGGTCGCGTTTGCGGCATCTTTCAATTCACCGAATACGCCTTCAAAGTTGGCATCGATGCGGTCGTTCAGATTTCCGTTGGCCAATGCATTCAACATGCGGCGGATTTCCGCCAGGCCCGAGGCACTGGTATCGAGCAGCTGATTGATACTGCTGCCGAGCAGATGGAAGAAACCCTCCTTGCCCTGCATATTGATGCGGCTGGAGAAATCGCCCCGGGCTGCGGCAGCGACAATTTCCGAAACTTCTTTTTCAACCGCAACCTCATTGGTGCGGTCTGCCCATTCCACCACGGTACCAAGGCGTTCACCTTGATCGGTAAAAATCGGATTCGCCACCAAGGCAAAGGTACGGCCGCCAAGATTAATCTGCGTACGATAGACGGAGTTCAAATTGGCCAGCAGACTAGCCTGATGCCCCGGATTACGGTGGAAGCCGTCCATCGAGCCGCCCACGATCTTGGTTACGTCAAACTGCGGCAAGACCTTGCGAATATCCGCCTGCGCATTGGCCAGCATCGACACCACCGATTTGTTCATGTAGATGATGTTGCGATCGGCATCGGCAATCATCACATTGGTGCTGGTGGTGTCGAGGGCCGCGTTAATTCGGGCTCGATCGGCCATCAAGGCCACTTCACGAGCCTTCATTTCCAGCTCGAGAGTCTTGTCGGCCCACTCGACAACAGTGCCAATCGACATACCCGCAGGATCCAGAACAGGATTCATGATCAACTGGAATTTGCGTCCGCCCACCGCCAGATTGGCCGTATGCGTACTGCGCAGGTTTGCCAGCTTGTCACGCTGGTATTGCGGATTTTTATGGAATTCGTCTATTACCCGGCCGACGATATTCTGTGCAGAGAACTGCGGCAGATCCTTACGGATATCGTTTTCGGCCTCCGCCAGCAACTTACGCTGAGCTGGGTTGACGTAAACAATACGACGCTCGCCGTCCGCAATCATGACACTGGTGGAAACAGAATCCAGTGCGGAGCGAATACGCACATTCTCCAACGCAGTCTTTTGACCCTCACGCAATTGCTGCTGCATGTCACGCATCAATGCCAACACACTGCTGCTGTCTCCTGGTGCTACCGGCAGCTCGAAGTCCAGCTGCCCTGCAGCTGTTTTGCGTGCGGCCTCCGCCACCAGGCTCGGCTCTCCACCCAGTTGCCGTAACACCGAGCGAATCACCCACACGGCAACACCAATACCGAGTAGCACACCCGCTATCGCCAGCATCTTGATTTTGCTGACCGCCGCGCTGAGTAATCCACTGAGGTCCTCGGCCGCCTTCAGCGTGCCATTTTTTTCTTGCTCGGACATCTGCAACACCGCATCACGATAGGCGTTATACGTCTCGCGCATCGAACCCAGAATCATCTGTCGTGCGGCAACAGCGTCTTTGCTGCGTACCAATTGCAGATATTTTTTCAGTTCGGTTTCATAGGGTTGCTCTTTGGCCCGTATTGTCGCAACGTCCCTCATGGCCTCTTCATCATTCATGGCCTTGGCGCTGGATTCCAGCTCACCCAGCAATTGACTAGCCTTGGCTGCTGCAGTCTCGGCACGCTGGAGCTCTTTTTCGGCATTGGCAGCGTCCACCGGGTTGGCAGAACCAATAATGATCGCGTTGCGCACGGCCCTGGCCACCGTATTCAACTCGTTGAAGATCTCCTGCACCTTATGGCCGTGCGGGATATGATCAGTGGTCAAATCCTCGCTTTGCCGCTGAACTCCCGTTGCCGCGTTAAAAGCAACGGCACTAATGGCGATGATCACCAGCAGCAACAAACTGAAACCGCCCACCAGACGCAGTTTCAGGCTCAACCCTTGATTTACCATAGTGCCATCTCCGTTTTTTATATTTTTGGATTGTGCAGACAACAACGCCACATCCAGCCACTGGTTTCATGGCGTCGAAGTGGCGTCAAATTTCAATCAGAATTCTTCCCATTCATCATCCGCCACCGGTGGTGCCAGATTACGTGAGACCGCTGTTTTACTTGCCGGCGCCGGGGCGCTGCGCGCAACCGGTCCGCTCAGGCGGGCAACCGGTTTGGAGACTCGTGCACTGCCCTGATTCAACTGAAATGCAGCAACCGATTGCGTCAGCATCCCAGCTTGCTCCTGCAGGCTTTCCGCAGCGGCAGCGGCCTGTTCAACCAAGGCTGCATTTTGCTGGGTCATTTCATCCAGGCCCGTTACGGTCTGATTAACCTGATCAATACCCTGGCTTTGCTCCGAAGAGGCCGCCGAAATTTCACTCATCAGATCGGTAACGCGTTTTACCGAGGCAACAATTTCCTGCATGGTTCGCCCTGCCTCATCCACCAGTTTGCTGCCGGACTCGACGTTTTCAACCGACTCGGAAATAAGGCCCTTGATCTCTTTGGCAGCGGCAGCGGAACGTTGCGCCAGATTTCGCACTTCACTGGCGACTACGGCAAAGCCACGCCCTTGCTCCCCGGCTCGGGCAGCTTCAACGGCGGCATTCAGGGCCAGAATATTGGTCTGGAAAGCGATGCCATCGATTACCGATATGATGTCGACTACTTTCTTCGCACTATCGGTAATGGCACTCATGGTGGCCACCACCTCACCGACAACCGAGCCGCCCTTAACCGCAACATCGGATGCTCCGATGGCCAATTGATTGGCCTGACGCGCATTTTCTGCGTTCTGTCTCACGGTGCTGGTCAGCTCCTCCATGCTGCTGGCCGTTTCTTCCAGGCTGGCAGCCTGAGACTCAGTGCGCTGCGACAAATTCTGGTTACCCGCGGCAATTTCACCGGCGGCAGTGGAAATCGTGTCAACAGCTTCGGAGATCTGTACAACAATCTGCCGCAAATTGTCGGAGGTGGCATTTGCGGCTTCCTTCAGTTCGCCAAACACCCCCTCAAAATCGGCGCTGATCCGTTCGTTAAGATTGCCATCTGCCAGGGCATTCAGCATACGGCGGACTTCGGCCAAGCCGGATGCGCTGGTGTCCAGCAACTGGTTGATGCTGCTACCCAGCAGTTTGAAGAATCCTTCCTTACCCTGCATCTCAATGCGTTTAGCAAAATCACCCCGGGCGGCAGCGGCAACGATATCTGCCACCTCAGCCTCAACTGCGACCTCGTTGGTGCGGTCACTCCACTCCACGACGGAACCCAGGCGGTTACCCTTGTCATCAAAAATCGGGTTAGCGACCAGCGAGAACGTGCGCCCGCCGACGTTGATCTGAGCACGATAGGTACTGTTGAAAGTCGCCAGCAGGTTGGCCTGATGCGCTGGATTGCGATGGAAGGTATCCATCGAAATGCCGATAATCTTGGAGACGTCAAAATTCGGCAAAACCTTGCGGATATCGGATTGGGCATTGGTCAACATGGCCGTTACTGCCCGGTTCATGAAAATGATCTTGCGGTCTGCATCGGCGATCATGACATTGGTCGTAGTTGAATCCAGAGCCGAATTGATACGCATGGTTTCAACCAGTAACTGCTTCTCGCGTTCAATCAGCGCCAACTCCTGGGTGCGATCAGTCCACTCCACGGTGGTGCCAAGCGAGGTGCCATCCTTGCCATACACCGGACTCATCACCAAGCGGAAGGTACGGCCACCAATATGCAGCTGGGCGGTATGCGACGAGCGGAGTTGTGCCAATTTTTCACGCTGATACGCCGGGTTCTTGTGAAATTCGTCGATTACGCGGCCCACAATATTTCTGGCAGAGAACTGCGGCAGATCCTTGCGGATATCGTCTTCAGCTTCGTTCAGCAACTTCTGCTGGGCTGGGTTGATATAGATAATGCGCCGGTCAGCATCGGCAATCATCACACTGGTGGATACCGCATCCAGCGCACAACTAATCCGGGCGTTATGAATGGCGACCTTTTCCCCCTCCTGCAACTGGGCTTGCATCTGCTTGATTTTTGCAATGACACTGCTGTTATCTCCAGCAGCAACGGGTAGCTCAAATGACAGATTTCCGGAGGCGATTTTATCGGCGGCGTCGGCCAGCAATGCCGGATCCCCGCCCAATTGGCGAGTGACCGAGCGAGATACCAGAAACGCGATACCCGCCCCTAGCAACAGTCCCAGTAACGCCAGCAGATTGGTGGTAGCAGCCGCCTTGTTTTGCAGCTCGTGCAAATTATTGGCCAGTACTTCGTTGCGCTTCTCCAGCTTATGGGTAACTTTTTCGATTTCACCCTGATAGGCAATGAAGGTCTCGCGCAAGCCCCCGATCAGGACTTGCCGCGCCAGCTCTGGCTTATGGCTATTAAATGCCTCGATAAATTTCTTCTGCTCTTCCACATACGCCAGCCGCTTTTCGCGAATCACGGCTACATCACGCAAACTTTCATCATCGTTGTATTGTTTGGAGAGCGCGTCGACCTCATCCATGGTCTTCTGGATCTCCTCTCGCGCCGCAACGACCCTACGCAGCTCATCCGCTGCTGCGAGCGCATCTTTTTCATTCGCGTTGCCGACGATTTGCACATGGCGCAGCACACGTGCAATCAGATTGATGTTATTCAGCACTGACTGCATCTTTTGCTGCTGCTGCAGGTTCTTGGTCGACATTTCGGCCGACATCACGCCAACTTGGCGCGATGTGCTCCAGGTTGTCAGCGCAATCGCACCTATTACCAGCAACATCACAGAGAATCCGGCAAACAAACGGAACTTCAGGCTTAGGCCATGATTATTCATCGCACGCACTCCACTTTTCGTTAGTTAGCTCAGGAAGGATCAAAGCGCCGTATCGATCAGTTCCATTTCCTGGCTGGTCATGAGCTTTTCGATATCTACCAGAATAATCATGCGATTATCGACCGTTCCCAAACCGTGGATATATTCCGTTTTCAGCGCGGACCCAAACTCTGGCGCCGCTTTGATCTGCTCTGGCTGCAGCGTAATCACATCTGATACAGCATCGACCACCATCCCGACCACGCGCTTGGCAACGTTAAGAATGATCACCACCGTAAACTGGTTGTATTCCACTTTGCCCAGATTAAATTTGATACGCATATCCACGATCGGCACGATGGTGCCGCGCAGATTGATCACCCCCTTGAGAAACGCGGGTGAATTGGCAATGGTTGTTACCGCATCGTAACCACGAATTTCTTGCACCTTGAGGATGTCGATGCCGTATTCTTCCTGACCAAGGGCAAATACCAGTGTTTCATGCCCGGTTTCCAGTTGCTGGCTGGTTGAGACTCCTGCAACAGCTTCCATGTCAGACTCCTGAGTTCAGTTATTGCGATGAGCACGTACCAATGCGCTGACGTCCAGAATCAGCGCAACCCGGCCATCCCCCATGATGGTGGCACCGGAAATCATTGGCACGCGTCGATAGTTGTTTTCCAGATTCTTGATTACGACCTGATGTTGTCCCAGCAGATCGTCCACAAACAAGGCAATGCGACCGCTATCGGCCTCCAGCACAATCACCAGCCCGTCTTCCACGCGTTCGACGTGAGGTGGCTCATTCAACACCTCATGTAACGCCACCAGCGGCAGGTATTCGCCCCGGATCGACAACACACGGCCACGGTTGGCCATCGATTTGACATCATCGGTTTTGGGTTGCAGCGATTCGACGATAAACGTCAGAGGAATGATGTAGGTACTATTGCCAACTGCAACGGACATGCCATCGAGAATCGCCAACGTCAGCGGCAAGCGAATCAGCATCGTAGTGCCGACACCCGCCATCGATTCGATGTCGATACGGCCGCCCATTTCCTGGATATTGCGGCGTACGACATCCATGCCGACGCCGCGACCGGAAACATCGGTGACCTCTGCGGCGGTGGAAAAACCTGCTTCAAAAATCAGTTGCCATACGTCCTGATCTGGCATCGAGTCTGACACCGCCATGCCACGTTCGCGCGCCTTGGAGAGAATTTTCTCCCGACTCAGGCCACCGCCATCATCGCGCACTTCAATCACGATATTTCCGCCCTGATGGTAGGCAGACAACGTCAAGGTACCGGTAGCCGGTTTGCCTTTTGCAATGCGCACTTCAGTTGGTTCAATGCCGTGATCGAGGCTGTTGCGCACCAGATGCGTCAACGGATCTGAGAGTTTTTCGATGAAGCCTTTATCCAGCTCGGTGTTTTCACCAATCAAACGCAATTCGACCTGCTTGTTCAGACGTGAAGCGACGTCTCGTACCACACGCGGAAAACGATTAAAGACGAATGAAATCGGGATCATTCGAATCGACATCACCGCTTCTTGCAATTCGCGCGTGTTACGTTCGAACTGGCTGATGCCCTGCATCATTTGCTCGAACATGACCGGATCAAGCGTAGATGCCGTTTGCGCCAGCATCGACTGGGTAATCACCAGCTCGCCGACCAGATTTAACAATTGATCGACTTTTTCAACACTGACACGAATGGTCGACGCTTCGACATTTTGTTTATCGGCGGGACGCTTCTTCTCTGCAGCGCCATCAGCCGCTGGCTTTGCCGCAGGTGCCGGCACTTCAGCCCGAGCCGCCGCAGGCATGGTCGCCGGAGCAGCGGCTACCTCAACATTGGGCAAAGGAGCAAAGAAACCATAACCATCGCCGTCTGCCATTTTTTCTTCGCTGGCCGGTGGAGCAGCCACTGGCTCGAAGAAGCCATAACCATCGCCATCGGCTGCTGCAGAAGTTTCGACAACCGGAGCAAACAGACCGAAACCATCCCCTTCCTCGGCAATTGCCGCCGCCCGGGCTTTTTCTTCGTCGAAAATACCGTAGGCCTGAGCAGGGTCTCCCCCCTTGGCAATGGCTGGCTCGCCTTTGGATTTGTCGAAAATGCCATACCCGCGTGCGTTTTCAACCTCGTCAGTGACATCGTGCATTTCGATATCATTCGGCGGAATTACAAAGGCGAGCACTTCAAGCAGCTCGATCTCTTGCGCACTGGTCTGCACAACCACCTGCAGACGGGAAGGATCGCTACCATCATCACGAACCTGAACCTGGCCCATACCTGACAGATTGGCCAGCATGGTGTCCCGCGATAGATTTTCCGGGAGTTTCAGATTCAGGTAAAAATTTCGATCTGACAAATTAGGGCTAAGCGCAGCAGCTTCACCCGCGCCACCGCGGCTTGACTGTGCCAACTTGCGCAAGGTCTGGCAGACATGCTCGGCCTCTGTTGGATCACAGGTAGTATCATCACGATGGGCAGCCAGCAAGTCTTTAAGTACATCGCCCGCCTCCAGGAAGGCGTCGATCATCTCGCTACGTAGCGCGATTTCTTGCTTGCGCAAACGGTCAAGCAAGGTTTCGAGCTCATGGGTCACTTCGGCCAGATCGGTGAACCCGAAGGTGCCCGCCGCGCCTTTTATCGAATGCGCGGCACGAAAAATGGCATTTAATTCTTCCGGATCAGGATTATCGATATCCAATTCCAGCAAGAACGATTCCATATTAGCCAGGTGTTCAGCGGCTTCTTCGAAAAACACCTGATAAAACTGCGACAAATCAATGCTCATGCTCCCCCACCCGCTTTCGCTTATAGTCTGGGTTTACTGCTTTCGGGGCTCTGCTTGCCGAGACGGGGCTCAAGCTCTGCCTGGCGCGGCGCCAAGAATAATCAGCCGATTACTTTGCGAACGACTTCCAGCAGTTTCTGCGGATCAAAAGGTTTGACCAACCAGCCAGTTGCACCAGCAGCGCGGCCTTGTGCCTTCATTGCATCGCTGGATTCAGTGGTTAGCATCAAAATGGGGGTAGTTTTGAAGTTAGGCAGCGCCCGCAGTGATTTAATCAGCGTCAAACCATCCATGCCCGGCATGTTCTGATCAGTCAGAACCAGTTGTACATTGTTGCTTTTAGCCTGAGCCAAGCCGGCATTTCCGTCGGCCGCTTCAATGACGTCATACCCGGCACTTTTGAGGGTAAATGCCACCATTTGGCGGATAGAAGCTGAGTCATCCACCGTCAATACCATTTTCGCCATTTCTCGTCCCTGTTGTTCTACGTTAACGCAACAATGCGACCTATTGCATGACTAAGTCAGATCGCCCGTTCTAGAAAAGCTCTACATCGCCACTGGACATCGACTCCTGCGCAACCGGATTGCGCTTGCCACTCGACGCCAGCAATTCGCACTGCTGCTCCACATCTGACATGGGCATCTGCAGGGTTTTGGCAACATCCACATCAGGTTTAGCCTCTGCCAGCCCTTGAATCAAGCCGTTTTGCAATGCCTGCAGACTTATTGACAAGCGCTGCAACCCAGATACCCGCCCCTGGCTATGACTAACCAGCTGAGTAACCAAATCCTGAAATTGCAAAGCAGTGATGGCATGCCCTACGCGTACTTCGAGATCACGGGCATTTTCCCCAAGCTTCACGAGCGACAAGCTGACATGCGAATTCATTTCCTGCACATCGTGCATTGCCACTTCAACTTGTTTTTTTGACTGCAGCGCGAAGTTCATGTCTTGTGCTGCGAGGGCAAAAATAGCGCTTTCCGCAGAATCGACAAACTGATGTACCCGGCCAATATTGTCGCGAATCTGCATACTGAACTGACCGGTACGCAACGACAGATTGCGGACCTCATCTGCGACAACGGCAAAACCTCGGCCAGCTTCGCCGGCACGGGCGGCCTCAATGGCAGCATTAAGCGCCAGAAAATTGGTTTGTTTGGCAATCTGGTCAATATCGCCCAGAATGCCCAATACATTTGCTACCTCAGCACTGATATCCGACATTCGCTCAACCAGGCCCATCGCAGTCTGGCTATTCTTGATGGTGTTATCGACAAATATCGACAGCGTCCGCGAGGTATCGCGCACAAAATCTTCAAAGTCGACTTTCTCGCCATTTGCCCCGGTTGCCTGGGTCATGCCTAAAGCCAGCTGTTGCTGCGAATGCGCCTGCTGCGAAATCGCAGTAAAGCTCTCGATCAAACCATTGATTGCATCACGAACCAGAGTACCAACCTGCTCCAGTTCCGCATGCAACTCGGTATATTGCTTGACGCACTCCTGATCAGCCTTCTGGTTCAATTGCATAGCCGCAACCACTGGCGCCGCGCTGCCTGCCGCGACTTCCGTTTCCGAAGCCGTACCGACTAATGCCGCACGCGTGAATGCCATGGCCAACAATGCAAACAATGCTGCAAGCAACGCCCCCGTAGGCGCAATCAAACCCAAAATGGTGGCCAGTAAGGCCAACAGCCAAAGTCCGAGCAAAAGAATCAGATTATGTTTTAGTCTGCGAATCAGAGGTTTCATCGAGGCGTTATCAAAAAAAGGCGAAAATTAAACCAGCCAACCATGCAAGCATGGCGCCGACATGTGTACTTTATTGAGGGGGCATGAAGTAGAGAATTACCTCATTACCATTGCCGACAAATTGAATCGATTCGGCGAGATTACGCAGCAACCGAATTCCACGACCATGGGTTTGGCTATCGTCATCTCGGGCACTCAGCTTTCCGGAGTAGTCAAAACCCTTCCCACTGTCGCGCATACGCACACGCAGCCCTTTACGGCCATCAACCTCAACCAGGGATAACTCAAGCTCAACTTCGCCGGATTTGAGATTCTCCAGGCGTTCGATACGCTGCCTTAAATACTCATCCATCCCCGCACGCACATCCTTGAGCGCCGACGAGACCTCAAGGACACCATGATCCAGCGCGTTATTGAACATTTCCGACAAGATCAGGAAAACTTCGGACTGCGCAGGCTTCAGGAAATCGATCTGTTTTATAAACTCCATGACAAAGGGCACAACACTGCAACTGCGTAATTCATTTGGCCCCAGCACCAAATTGAATCGCCAATCGACAGTTACCGGAGTATCGAAATCAATCCGATGTTTCTCCTGCCCATCTTCGCCCGACGCTTTAACAGCCTTGGCGCTGACGCCAGCACTACAGGAAATTAACGCAACCGACACGTCATCGTGATGAGAAGCCCCCTGCATGAACTCAACCAAGCCGACCTTGAGCGATTCCAGATTGATTGCACCTGCGACAGAAGGGCGCAATCCATGCACCACCCTCTCGTAGCCGAACTGCTCTCCATCGCCAATATGAGACTCAACCAGACCATCGGAGAACATCACCAGATGATCACCCGGCGCAAAGTGATAATGCTCCGTTGCGCCATTGAAGCGATCAGGCGGCAAAATACCTACCGGAAGAAAACGAGACTTCCAGCTCGTTACCCGCTCCCCCTGCGCATTAAGCAACAAGAGTTCCGGCATCCCGCCATTCCAAACCTCCAGCGTTCCCATGGCAGAATCAATTGCAACCATCGCAAGCGAAACAAATCGACCAATCGGCAGAACCTGGCGAACCTTACGGTTCATTTCGGACAGAATTTCTGGCGGCGAGAAACCCTTTTCCGTCATGGTGTAAAACGGCTGAGTCAAAGGCAGCACGTTCAATGCAGCAGTCAGGCCATGCCCAATACCATCAGCCAGCATCACATACAGAACATGCCCGGGAGTCCGTGCTGCAGCAATCAAATCGCCTGAAAGACTTTCAGCCGGATCAATCCAGTACTGCAACTGCGGATCGGCAAGACGATCGGCGTTTACCATTTGCTCCATCAGGTGGCGGGCAACACGCTTCTCTTCCTCGGCTCGTTCATAATAGTCAGCCAGCGTAGCCGACTGCTCACGCACCTTGTGCTGCAAATCAATACTGCGCTGAATCGCCTTGATCTTGGCTTCGAGAATACGGAAATTGACGGGTTTGAGCAGGTAATCATCGGCCCCCTGCTCAATCGCCTCCGCCAGACGGTTTTCTTCACCAATACCGGTGATATATACAATCGGCACCCATCTATCACCGGCAATCGCCTTGATCTGCTTAGCAGCTTCCGGCCCATCCATCACCGGCATCATCATATCCATCAGAACCAGATCAGGACGTTCAGCCTTGTAGGCATCCACAGCCAATTGCCCGTTGGCAGCCAGAAGCGTTTGATGTCCCAAGGAGCTGACAAACTTCTGTATCAACAGAAGCATGATCTCCGCATCATCAACAATCAGAATTTTCATGCGGCACCGAGAAAGGAGTGAGCAAGAGACGGACTTTTAGCTCAGCGAATGGAGAAAATCTTGCCAAAACAAGCAATTTCCAGCACTTGCTTAACAGAATCCTTGCAGTTAACCAAGGCCAACGCCTTGTTGACTGCATTCACCTTTTCTTTGACCAGCAACAACATGCCCAGTGCAGAGCTATCCAGATATGTCACCTTCTGGAAATCGATCTGAACCTCGCCGACATTGGGATTGCCGATAACACTTTCACAGGCCTGCCGGAATTCGCGATGCGAATTGAAATCAAATTGCCCGGCAAGAATCACTTTGGCTACCTTGCCATTTATTTCGATCGTAGGGCTCATTTTCGTCCTTTTCTAAACCTTCACTACAC
Source organism: Chitinivorax sp. (assembly GCA_046347685.1). GTDB lineage: Bacteria > Pseudomonadota > Gammaproteobacteria > Burkholderiales > SCOH01 > CALMFQ01. The sequence continues at coordinate 23,312 of JAXMFR010000009.1, read as the reverse complement.
CCGAGAATTTTCCGCACGCAAGTCCAAAGCGGCTCTCAGCCAAGCTTTAGCTAACAATAGAATGCGATGCAGAAACAGGCAACACCAGAATAAACTCTGCACCACCGCCATCTGCATTACCGGCAGAAACACGACCACCAATCCCTTCAACAACATTTCGAACAATTGCCAAACCCAACCCGGTTCCATGACTCCGAGTTGTAAAAAAAGGCTCAAACAGGCGCGACGACAATTGCGGATCAATACCCTGCCCGTGGTCTCGCACACTTAACGCAACGCCCTGCTCAGCGGGTGACAATTCAAGCTCAATCACCCCATCCGCCGGGCTCGCTTGTATGGCGTTTTCCAACAGCGCTACCAATGCCGATTGCAACGCCTGACGATCCGCCCGCAGCAGACACGAGGCAACGCCAGACACATCCTTTTGACGCAGAGAGACGCCAGACTTAAGCAATTCAGATTCGACACTGGCACAAGCATCCGCCAACAAATCCCCTACTGACACCGACTCCAGCTGACCACTCCCCTGCCCCCGAACAAATCGCAACATGTCCTGCACCAGCTTTTCCAGGTGCCGCAAACGCCCCAAAGCCTTGTCAGCAAAACGCACTACATCATCAGGGCGCAAACTCGGGCGCTGCAGATTAGCCACATACAACAAAGCGGCAGACAACGGCGTTCGCAGCTGATGCGCCAACACCGCTGACATCTCCCCCATGGCAGACAGCCGCTTGTGATGCTCCAGCTGCTGCTGCAAACGATGCGCAGCAGTTACATCATGCACCAACACAATCGAACCACTCCCATCCGGCAGCGGCCGCTCAGCCAGATTCACCACCCTGGACTCACCCTCCCCACGCAACAACCACTCCTCAGGGTTAAAAGTAGCGGCAAAACGCTCGCGACGTACATCTCGCCACAAACACCCCTGCACCGTCTCACCCAGCATTGCAACGCCAGTGGAATTCAAATCAGCCACACAACCATCCGCCGCAACCTCAACCACCCCGGCCGGCAATGACTCAAGCAATATCTGCAAGCGCTGCGATAACAGGGCCTTTTCTGCGTATTGACGCCGCAGCTCTCCATTTGCCACAGCCAGCTCATCGGTCAAACCCTGAACCTTCTGCTGCAGCTCTTCGTAAGCCTGCTCAAGGTGCTGCGAGGCCTCGATAAACGTCTGAAACGCACGCTGCAACGAAACATTTTCATCACTGGCGGCAGAATTTAGCGCTGAATTTTCATTGGCTTCGGGCATGAACAACATCCAATCGTTGAAAAGCCGTGACATACGGCCTTTCTCCTACTATATAAGTAAAGGGCATTATTGCGGCAAATCTTCGCCAGATGCGGGATTGCAACGAATCATGCGGTCTGAGCGTGCATGATCTAGGATTAAGCAAATGGTCGGCCCTACCGCCCAAACCAATGCCTGCCGGAAACGGATACAGGCTACATTCGGATAAAGATCGCTGGAGCTCCGCTGTGTCAGAACTGTTAAGAAACATCGATGCACGAACCAAACTAGCGGGAACCAACAAACTGGAAATCCTGCTGTTTACGCTTGGACTGGATAGCCGTACCGGTCGCCGTGAAAACTTTGGCATCAATGTATTTAAGGTGCGCGAGGTCATGCGCACCCCGGAAATCACCCGTGCCCCAGACATGCCGCCGGCCGTGGAAGGCATGGTCAGCCTGCGCGGCACGCTGGTTCCGGTGGTTGACCTCGCCAAATACGCGGGTGTCGACACTAACACACCACGCGAAATCATGATTGTGACCGAATACAACGGCCACACCCAGGGCTTTCTGGTGGAAGGCGTCGACACGATTCTGCGTCTAGACTGGTCATCCATGCGCGTTCCGCCTGACATGCTGCAAATGAAGATGGGTGGATTGGTCACAGCCGTAACCGAACTGGAAGGCGGCAAACTGATCATGATGATGGACGTGGAGAAAGTACTTGCGGAAACCTCGCCACGCTTTGAAGAAGAAATGCAATTTGGCGGGATTCGCGGCGTTGGCACTGAAGGTAAATTCGTATTTTTCGCCGACGACTCACTGATTGCCCGCAAGCAGATTGAACGCACCCTGCAGCAAATGGGCATGAAAACGCAGTATGCAATCAATGGCCGGCGAGCATGGGAAGAACTGCAAAAACTTGCCACCGAAGCGGAAAGCAAGGGCGTAGAGCTGAAAACCATGTTGCACCTCATCCTCACCGACATTGAAATGCCGGAAATGGATGGCTATATGTTGACTAAGACAATCAAGAGCGATGCGCGTTTCGCTGGCATCCCGGTGCTGATGCATTCATCGCTATCAGGTGCGTCCAATCAGCAACTGGGAACATCCGTCGGCGTCGATGGTTATGTCACAAAATTTGAGCCAGTTAAGCTATCTGAAGCCGTCAGCCGAATTCTGGCCGAGACCCATGCTCAGATGGGCCACTATCACCGCTAAGCCACCCGGGGAAAAATGCATATGGTTGCTAATGCCAGCAACGAGTCCTTGATGGAAAACGTTGACGCTCGCACCAAACTGGCGGGCTCGAACAAGATGGAGATTCTGCTGTTCAACCTGGGCACCAAGGAAATCTTTGGTATCAATGTGTTCAAGGTCCGGGAAGTTTCGCAAACGCCCAAAATCACCAAAGCCCCTAATATGCCTTTTGGGGTGGAAGGCGTGATTTCTCTGCGCGGCAATATTATCCCGGTCATTTCGTTATCGAAATTCATCGGTGCCGGCAATGCCAGCGGCAAACTCGCCGAAACCATGATCGTCACCGAATTCAGCAAACACACCCAGGCATTCCTGGTGCATGACGTTGACCGCATCATCCGCGTCGATTGGGATCGTGTACGCGCCCCGGAATCGATGATGGCGGGCAATCAGGGAATGATCACGGCCATTACCGAACTTCCCGATGGCAAACTGGTATCGATCCTCGACGTTGAACAGATTCTGTCTACCGTAACGGGCGAGCAGATCATTCCCGACGTACCCAAGGCTACGATCAATCCGGAAACATTCATGTTTTTTGTGGATGACTCGCTCATTGCACGTAAAGAAATCGTGTCGGTGCTCGATAAGATCGGCGTCAAGTATTACCAAGCGAACAACGGCAAGGAAGCATGGGACAAACTGCAGGGCATTGCCAACCGCACTACGCAGGATGGGCAACCATTAAGCCAGTCGCTGCGACTGATTCTGGTAGATGCAGAAATGCCTGAAATGGATGGTTACGTGTTAACCAAACATATCAAATCAGACCATCGCTTCCGCGGCATACCCGTCGTCATGCACTCATCGCTCTCCTCCAACGCCAATCGGGCAATGGGCAGCAGCGTGGGTGTAGATGCCTATGTCGCCAAATTTGATCCACTGGTTCTGGCTGACACCATTACCCCATTGCTGACGGGTTAGCGCACGCTAAACCCGTCAAATAAACAAATTGATTCAACCCTCTACACAACTAGCCCGTAACACGGATTAAAACGCTAGCGGAGATTACGATGTCTGACAAGAATATGCGGTTTCTGGTTGTCGACGATTTTTCGACCATGCGTCGAATCGTTCGCAATCTGCTCAAGGAACTTGGGTTTACCAATGTGGATGAAGCAGAAGACGGCCAGGTCGCACTGCATAAACTGAAAAATGGCCAGTTTGAGTTTGTGGTAACCGACTGGAACATGCCAAACATGAGCGGCATTGAACTACTCAAAGCAATTCGCGCAGATGCATCGCTGAAACACCTGCCGGTGATGATGATTACTGCCGAAGCCAAAAAAGAGAACATTATCGAAGCTGCGACTGCCGGCGCCAGCGGTTACATTGTCAAGCCATTCACTGCTGCAACGCTTGACGAAAAGCTCAACAAAATCTTCCAGAACATGAATAAATAAGTAGGAGAGCACAGTGAGTAACGCGCAATTGGAAAGCGGCGATTCGAACGAACTGGAAGCTCTGTTCGACAGCATCGTACAAGCAAACAGCAGTGGATCTCCTGCAGCACCTGCATCCGAGCCGGCACCAGCCGTAGAGGCGGAAGCAGCACCGGCAGCAGCCTCAGGTGAGCCTCAGGTCGATTGGCAAATGATGGAAGGGCTTTCAGAGCCGGCTTCCACCATGTTCTCGAAGATTGGTCAGCTCACGCGTACGCTGCACGATACATTGCGCGACTTGGGATACGACAAATCGTTGGAAGAAGCTGCATCGGCAATTCCCGACGCACGTGAGCGGCTGAACTACATCTCGACCCTCACGGAACAGGCAGCAGAACGGGCTCTGAATGCAGTTGACGCAGCCATGCCGCTACAGGACAAATTGCAGGCAAGCTCCGCAGCACTGGCCGAGCGCTGGCAAAAACTCTACGACAAACAGTTGTCGGTTGAAGAATTCAAGCAACTAGCAGCGGAGACCCGTGAGTATTTCACCACGGTACAGACCACCAGCAAAGACACCAGCTCGCAGTTGCTGGAGATCATGATGGCCCAGGATTTTCAGGATCTGACCGGGCAGGTCATCAAGAAAATCATCACCATGGCCAAAGACATGGAAGGCCATCTGCTCTCGTTCCTGGTTGAATTCTCGACCCCCAAGCGTGCTGAGTCGAACAGCCTGATGAATGGTCCTGTCATCTCTCACGAAGGACGGACTGACGTGGTCTCGAATCAGGCGCAAGTAGATGACCTGCTCGAAAGCCTCGGATTCTGACCCGAGAAAACGATAAGGAAGCGGAGCATGAGTGACTTTGCAGGCATGGAAGACTTGCTGCAGGATTTTCTGACGGAAGCGTCGGAACTGCTGTCCGAAGTCGATAACAAGCTGGTAGAACTGGAAAAACGGCCGCAGGATCGTGGCTTGCTTAACGATATTTTCCGTGGCTTTCACACAATCAAGGGCGGAGCGGGTTTCCTCAACGTTGATAGCCTGGTTAGCCTATGCCACCGCACCGAAAACCTGTTCGACAAGCTACGCAATGGTGAGCTGCCGCTCACCCCGGAATTGCTTGATGTGATTCTCGCGGCAACCGCATCGGTTCGCGACATGTTTGGCTACATGACCCAAGCACGCCTGCCGGGTGCAGCAGATCCGACGCTTCTGGCACAACTGGAAGCCGCGCTGGCAGGAGAAACACCTACCCCGGTAGCAGCGCCACCGGCAGCAGCGCCAACGCCTGCACCGGTCGTGGCGGAGGTTATTGCAGCGGCACCAGAGCCTGTAATGCAGCCGGTGGATCAGACTCAACTAGCGACTCATCAACCCGGTTCCAGCGAGCCGGACTGGGCCACGTTGATGAAGGTACTGACGGGCGAACCGATACTGGCTGCGGCCCCATCCACCCCCATCGTCGAGCCGTCGACTCCGCCAGCAGCACCGGCCTCGTCGGCGCCCGTTGAGCCAGTCGCCAGCGCTCCTGCCGTCGAAACTGCGCCCATGGTTGCCGCACTCGCCCCAGCACATTTGGACGCTCCGGCCAGCGAAGAAGCCAAAGCGGTTCCGGCACAGTCACTACGCCCTTCGCCCGCCCCTGCCAAGGGTGGTGCGCCTCAGCAATTGGCAACGCAGGAAACCACCATCCGTATCGACACGGTACGGCTGGATCAGGTGCTGAATCTGTCGGGCGAAATTGGCCTGACAAAAAACCGTTTGACCACTTTGCGGACGGACATTCTCGCCGGTCGAACCGACGCCAACACGCTGCGAGCCATGGATGAAGCGGTAAGCCAACTGGATCTGCTGGTATCCGATCTGCAAAACGCGGTGATGAAAACACGCATGCAGCCGATTGGCCGTTTGTTCCAGAAATATCCGCGCCTGGCCCGCGACTTGGCTCGCCAGCTGGGCAAGGATGTAGAGCTGGTTATCAACGGCGAAGAAACGGAACTGGATAAAACCATGATTGAGGATCTTAATGATCCGCTGGTGCATCTGGTTCGTAACGCGGTGGATCACGGCATTGAAGTGCCGGCCGATCGTATTGCGGCAGGCAAACCGCCAAAATGCCTGGTTCAGCTTACCGCGACTCAGGTCGGCGATCATATTCTGATCGAAATTTCTGATGACGGACGCGGCATGCGCCCGGATGTCATCCGTCGCAAGGCCATTGAAAAAGGCCTGATCGACATGGAAACGGCCAATAGTCTGGATGAAAAACAAAGCCTGCAGCTGATTTTCCTGCCGGGCTTCTCCACCAAGGATCAGATTTCCAGCGTTTCCGGACGCGGTGTCGGCATGGATGTGGTGAAAACCAATATCCAGAAACTCAACGGTCGGATCGATATCGTGTCGGTCGTGGGCGAAGGATCGCGCTTCAGCATTTCGCTGCCGTTGACACTGGCGATCCTGCCGGTTCTGGTGGTCAAAGTCTGCAATCAGCCATTTGCCGTGCCGCTGGCCATGGTGCGCGAAATCATTCCGATTCGCACCGAAGCTATCCAGGAAGTATCCGGCAGGGCAACCATCGTGGTTCGCGACGAAATTCTCGCCGTGCGATCACTGGCAAGCCTGATTGGATGGACCGAAGAAAGGCCGCCGTCATTTGGCGTGCTGATGCAGTCGGCTGAGCACTCGTTTGTTTTGGCTATCGACAGCTTTGTTGGCCGCGATGATGTAGTGATCAAACCGCTGCAGAACATCCGTCCGAAAGGCATCGCCGGCGCCACTTTATCCGGCGATGGCTCAGTTGTTCTGGTATTGGATATGGAAGACCTGCTAGAAACAAATAACGAAGAAACATCAGAAGCATTGAAACCACGCGCTCTGATTGACTGAGCCACAGGTTTATTTTCAACAGCGGTATACAACGAAACAAAAAGCTATGGCAGATCATGCATTTATAGGTCGACAACCCGTTCTGAACCGGCAGCAACAGATTATCGGATATGAATTGTTATTCCGACTTGATCAGTTTGCCGAAACCGCCGAGTTTTCCAGCGACCTGCAAGCGGGGACCAATGTGCTGGTGAATACACTCAGCAACATGGGCACGGAATGGCTGGTTGGCAACAAACTGGCGTTCATCAACGTTGCCTACGCAATGCTGGAAAGCAACTTTCTTGAGCTGCTGCACCCGCAACGCGTAGTGTTGGAGATTGTTGAGTCGGTTCAAGCCACACCAGAACTGCTTGAGCGTGCACGTGAGCTGCGAGCGCAAGGGTTTGGCATTGCTCTTGACGACTTTGTCATGTCTCCCGGCAATGCCCCGTTTCTGGATGTGGCCAATTACGTCAAAGTCGATATCCAGGAAATCGGCCTGGCGAAAGTGGCCCCACTTTCCAAAGATTTGCGCCGCTATCCAGTGATGCAAGTCGCAGAAAAAGTGGAAACCAAGGAAGAATTCAAGACCTGCTGGGATTTAGGCTTTGACTGCTTCCAGGGTTACTATTTTGCGCATCCGGAAACGTTGACCGCAAAGGTAATCAACCCGGCTTACGCAAACATCCTCAACCTGCTGAACATGTTGCGCAACAATGCCGAAATCAAGGACATTGAAAATGCGCTGAAGAAGGACGTCGCGCTGTCCTTCAAATTGCTGCGATACATCAACTCGGCCGGCTTTGGTCTTTCTTGTGAAATTCACTCGTTCCGTCATGCCGTTACCATTCTTGGCTACCAGAAGCTGTATCGCTGGTTGACCTTGCTGCTGGTGACAGCCGGAGCTGAGAACTCGACACCGCCGGCGCTGATGAAGACAGCAGTAACGCGTGGTCGTCTGGTGGAACTATTCGGACAACACTTCCTGGAAGGTCAGGATCGGGATAATTTGTTTGTTGTCGGCGTATTCTCTCTGCTGGACGTCATGCTCGAAATGCCGATGGAAAAAATCCTGGAAAACCTGCTGCTGCCAGACTCGGTTAGTGAAGCGTTGTTACAGCGTGGCGGGATGTATGGGCCATTCCTGGAACTTGCAGAAGCTTGCGAAGACCCTGAGATGGCAAATGTACGACCACTGGCTGAAAAACTGCATATCACGCCAGAAATGCTCAACCGCGATCACATCGCAGCGTTGGCTTGGGTAGAAGAACTCGGCGTTTAAGCCATTCTTAAACAAAAAGCCCGGTGATTGGCCGGGCTTTTTTATATCCATCAGTGACCCGATGTCTCCTTGATAACGCCAACCATCAAGAGGTTGAACATCAAATCCACGCGCTCATCCATCGAAGCCCATTCTACCCACGGCTCCCCGCTCAGCCCAATGTGCAGCGAAATCAACCCGTGGAACGCACTCCACAAAGTCTGGGCGTACAACTCCAGTTTGCCATCCGGAATGGCAATCGCCCCTTGGCGCAAAGCATCCGACATGACTTTGATAATCCAGGCATACGCGTCAGTATCAGGATTACCCCTGACATCTTCACGAAACTCCTCGTCATACAGCGGGCCGGACGACGACATGAAGATCTGTCGATACTGATTGGGATTATTAATACCGAAATTTACATATAGTCTGGCAATGCACCGCATCCTCTCAATCGGATCGGCAACATCCCCCACTGCATGCAAGCTCTCTGTCAGTGCCCGGAAATCAGAGTATGTGATCGCCCGAATCAGCGCGTCTTTATCCTTGAAATGCGAATAAATTGCTGTTGCCGAATATTCAATTTTGTCGGCGATACGACGCATGGTTACGGCCTCGTAACCTTCGTCAACAAATATTTCCCTGGCCGCATCCATGATTTTGCGACCAAGCGCTTCCTTTTCCCGTTTTCTTCTTTCGGAAATTTCCACTTACCCCACCCTTGCCCTTGTGATTTTTTTAAGGCACCAAAACTGCTTTTGAAAACAATTGACTGCACTGATGCAGAATTATAACTGAAGCGTCATTTTCCGGAAAAGATTGTTTCCCTCGTTAAAAAAATGCAGGGAAATTCAGAAAAATCCATAAGGAACGGGCTGCACCCATACCTTTTTAAATTAAAATTCCGCAATGAATTTCCGCCCTGCACCAGAACAGCGCCAGTGTTTTCACTGTGGCTTGCCAATTCCTGCCCACGCCAATTTTCCAGTCAAACTGAATGGAGATACAGCTGCTACCTGTTGCCCAGGTTGCCAGGCCGTGGCTCAAACCATTGTTGACAGCGGACTAGGCGAATATTACCGGCATCGGCAAAACACCGCTGGCAAGGCAGAGCCATTGCCAGACGAATTGTTGCAGCAGCTCAAGCTGTACGACAACGAAGAGATACAACACAGCTTTGTTCTCAACGAAACTACCGAAATCCGGGAAGCAGCGCTCATCCTGGAGGGCATCACCTGCTCAGCCTGCGTCTGGCTGAATGAAAGGCATCTTTCCAGCTTAAAGGGCGTGCTTTCAGCCGACATCAATTACACCAGCCATCGGGCGCGAGTACGCTGGGATAACACGCAAATCAAGCTATCCCAAATACTCGAAGCGATTACTGGCATCGGCTATCGCGCCCATCCCTTCGACGCTGCACGGCAAGAGGCACTCGCCCAACAGGAGCGCAAGACAGCCTTGTTGCGCATCTATCTTGCAGGGCTGTCGATGATGCAGGTGATGATGTATGCAATCCCGCTTTATCTGGCGGACAGTGGCGACATGAGCCGTGATATGGAAGGACTGATGCGCTGGGCCAGTCTGATCCTTACACTGCCTGTGGTGCTCTACTCTTCCATCCCCTTCTATCAGGGCTCCTGGCGTGATCTCAAAGCCGGTCGGGCAGGCATGGACGTACCGGTTGCACTTGGCGTGATTACCGCCTTTGCCGCCAGTTCTTGGGCAACGCTGACTCAAACGGGTGAAGTTTATTTCGACTCAGTCTCGATGTTTGTTTTCCTATTGCTGGGCGGGCGCTACCTGGAGATGTTGGCGCGCCGCAAAGCGGGATCTGCCGTAGAAAAGCTGGTCAAACTGATCCCCTCATTTGCCCATCGTCTCCCTGATTACCCTCAAACCAAAGAGCCACAGGAAGCGGCTGTTGCCCAACTCCAAGTTGGTGACTATTTACTCGTCCGGGAGGGTGAAACGGTACCCGCTGACGGGCGGATTGTTGAGGGACAAACGCAAGTAGATGAAGCATTGCTGACCGGTGAGGGCCGCCCGATTGATAAAAACTGCGGCGACGAGTTGATTGGCGGCTCCCTTAACCGAGCCAATACCGTTGTGCTACAGATTACTCGCATTGGAGCGCAATCCACTTTATCCGGAATTGTCCGGCTACTGGATCGTGCTATTGCTGAAAAACCTCGTTTTTCGCAACTGGCCGATCGGGTTTCAGCCTGGTTTGTGGTTGCATTGCTGCTAATTGCCGCCGCAACCGCCATTGGCTGGTATTTTTATGACCCACAGCGGGCACTTTGGATCACGGTATCGGTACTCGTCATCAGTTGTCCCTGCGCGCTATCGCTCGCAACACCGGCCGCGTTGGCAACGGCAACCGGAAAACTGGCACAACTCGGGTTGCTTATCACGCGAGGACACGCATTGGAAACCCTATCCAAGGTTGATTGTGTGGTTTTTGATAAAACCGGCACACTCACCACGGGACAGATGCAGATTGAGAAATGCTTTTATTTTGGCGACGCAGCGCATGCTGATGCAGTCGCCAAAGCGCTGGAACAACAGTCTTCACACCCGATTGCCCAGGCACTTGCACGCCTGCAGGCGAAGCAACCGCTATTCAGTGACGCCATCAGCTATAGCCCCGGGAGCGGTATCGAGGGCGCCTGCGAGGGAACGACATATCGAATTGGCAAGCATGACTACGTTGCGGCACTGGTCGGTTCCACACCCAGCCCTGATGTTTTAGCGCCCGCAGACTCAACGTTGGTATATCTCGGTTACCAAGGCACTTGGTTGGCATGTTACGCCATTACCGACGAATTACGACCAGAAGCGCCTGCGGTCGTACAATCGCTCCAGAAACAGGGGAAACAGCTGGTTCTGCTGTCTGGAGATCGACGCGCGGCCGTAGAAAACATGGCTGGTCGCCTGCAGCTAGATGGGTGGCAGGCAGAACGCACCCCTCAACAAAAACTCGAGGTACTGGCAAATTTGCAGCAGCAAGGCAAAACGGTACTGATGATAGGAGATGGGATCAACGATGCGCCGGTACTGGCAGCAGCGCAAGTTTCCATCGCCATTGGCAGTGGCTCGGATATCGCGCGAGCCAGTGGTGATATGGTTTTGCTGGCAGAATCCCTGCGCCCCGTAATGCATGGGCTGGATATCTCACGCCGATGCATGAGCATTATTCGACAGAACCTGGCATGGGCTTTGATTTATAATGTTGTCGCCCTACCGCTGGCGTTGGCCGGGCTGATTACCCCATGGCTCGCTGGCCTGGGCATGGCAGGCAGTTCTCTGCTGGTAGTGGCCAATGCTCTCAGGCTAGCCCGTGCCCCCGTTTTAGCAGTGGAAAACTGAGCTTGGAAATTTTATACCTGTTGATCCCGTTAAGCTTGTTGTTGGTCTTTCTGATCGTCGGCATCTTTTGGTGGACCGTAAAAAGCGGCCAGCTGGATGACCTCGAAGGACCGGCCTATCGCATCATCATGGATGACGACAAGGCTCAGACTGAAAATGAAAAAACGCGCGAAAATAATTGATTGACTTGTAATATTCCATTCTCGATAATCCGCGCGGCTAATCTGCTACTGGCAACGTGGCTTATTTTGATCTAGGTCAATTTGCCTGCAAGTTTCAGACTTTAATATCACTCGGTGCATAAGTCAGTATTGGCATATGCAATTTTCGCAACACTGGGAGAAGTCCATGCAATCGCAATCCACATACAACTATAAAGTGGTGCGACAATTTGCCCTGATGACCGTCGTCTGGGGGATTGTCGGCATGGCTGTCGGCGTTTTGTGCGCCGCACAGCTCGTGTGGCCGGAGTTGAATTTTGATACTCCTTGGCTCACTTACAGTCGTCTACGTCCGCTACACACCAATGCAGTGATTTTTGCATTTGGTGGCAGCGCCTTGTTTGCTACGTCCTATTATGTGGTTCAACGCACGTCTCACACTCGTCTGTTCGCCGAGAAGCTGGCCGCGTTCACCTTCTGGGGTTGGCAGGTCGTTATTCTGCTTGCGGCCCTGACTTTGCCGATGGGCTTCACCAGCGGTAAGGAATACGCCGAACTGGAATGGCCAATCGACATCCTGATCACCATTGTTTGGGTATCGTACGCCATCGTATTTTTTGGCACTATTGCAACTCGTAAAATCAAGCACATTTATGTCGCGAACTGGTTTTACGGCGCGTTTATTCTGACCGTTGCCCTGCTGCATCTGGTCAATAGTGCAGAAGTGCCGGTTTCATTCTTCCCGATGAAGTCGTATTCGGCATATGCCGGTGCGGCTGATGCCATGATTCAATGGTGGTATGGTCACAATGCGGTGGGCTTTTTCCTGACGGCAGGCTTCCTCGGCATGATGTACTACTTCGTACCAAAGCAAGTAGGTCGTCCGGTCTACTCCTATCGCCTGTCGGTTGTGCACTTCTGGGCGCTGATCTTTACCTACATGTGGGCAGGTCCGCACCATCTGCATTACACCGCCCTGCCTGACTGGACACAGTCGCTGGGCATGATCTTCTCGCTGATCCTGCTGGCTCCAAGCTGGGGTGGCATGATCAACGGCGTTATGACCCTGTCGGGCGCATGGCACAAACTGCGTGATGATCCGGTTCTGAAATTCCTGGTTACGGCCCTGTCGTTCTACGGCATGTCGACCTTCGAAGGTCCGATGATGTCGATCAAGACCGTTAACGCGCTGTCGCACTATACAGACTGGACTGTGGGTCACGTTCACTCCGGCGCGTTGGGCTGGGTGGCAATGATCTCGATCGGCTCCATCTATTACCTGGTTCCACGTCTGTTTGGTCGCGAACAAATGTTCAGCCTGAAGCTGGTTGAAACCCACTTCTGGATGGCAACCATTGGCGTCGTACTGTACATCGCATCGATGTGGATCTCCGGCGTGATGGAAGGCCTCATGTGGCGTGCAGTAAATGCTGATGGCACACTGACCTACTCGTTCGCCGAAGTGGTGAAAGCCAAGTACCCGTACCTGACCATTCGTTTCCTGGGTGGCCTGCTGTTCCTGTCGGGCATGTTTGTCATGGCTTTCAACGTGCTGAAAACCGTTGCTCAGGGCAAGGCTGTCGAAGGCAGTATCCCGGCTCCGGTTGCACACGCCCACGCTTAACCAGAAGGTGTCGTCATGAACGTACAGAAATTAATTGAAGAAAACGTAGTAGCGCTGGTGGTCTTCAGCCTGCTCGTAGTTAGCGTGGCGGGGCTGGTGGAAATTGTTCCGCTGTTCTTCCAGAAATCAACCACCGAACCGATTGAAGGCGTTAAGCCATACCCGGCACTGCAATTGGCTGGCCGCGACATTTTCATTCGTGAAGGTTGTTATGGTTGCCATTCGCAGATGATTCGCCCGTTCCGCGCGGAAACCGAACGTTACGGCCACTACTCGGTAGCAGGTGAATCGGTATTCGATCATCCGTTCCAGTGGGGCTCGAAGCGTACCGGACCCGATCTGGCACGTGTTGGCGGTCGTTACTCCGATGACTGGCATCGTGTTCACCTGAACAACCCGCGTGACGTGGTACCGGAATCCAATATGCCTGCGTATCCGTGGCTGTCCCGCAATCAGGTCGACGCCGATATTCTGCCGGCCAAAATGCAGGCGCTGCGCAAAGTTGGTGTTCCGTATACCGACGAAGACATCAAGGGCGCAGTTGAAGCAGCCAAAGGCAAGACCGAACAGGATGCGCTGGTCGCTTACCTGCAAGGTTTGGGTCTGGCTCTGAAAAACGCGAGGTAATCCAATATGACACTGACCGATTTGCGAGTAATTGTTACCGTGGTGTCGTTTCTATGCTTTATCGGCATCGTCTTCTGGGCTTTCAGCAGCCAGCGGAACAAATCATTTGACGAGGCAGCGCAGTTGCCCTTTCTGGACGATGATAATGCCGGACAGCACGCGCAATCGGTCAGCCAGCACGGAGCACAACAATGAGTGATTTTGTTAGCAGTTTCTGGAGTATCTGGATCACGGTTATCGTGATCGCAGGCATCATCGGTTTGGCACTCTTGCTGATTTCGCAAAAAACCATGCGTATTCAGCCAGGCGAGCAAGTCGAAACCATGGGCCACGTCTGGGATGGCGACCTGGAAGAGTACAACAACCCGATGCCTCGTTGGTGGATTGGCCTGTTCTGGGGCACGCTGGCTTTTGGCATTGCCTATCTGGTGATGTACCCGGGCCTGGGTACCTTTGCCGGTGTCTACAAATGGACCTCGAAGGGTCAGTACGAGTCTGAGCGCAGCACTGCTGAAGACAAATACAAAGCCATCTACGAGAAGTTCCAAAAAATGGACATCAAGGCTGTTGCTGCAGATCCAGAAGCAAAGCAAATGGGTCAGCGTCTGTTCCGCACCTACTGTATGCAGTGCCACGGCGCAGACGCCAAGGGAGCCAAAGGCTTTCCGAACCTGACTGATAGCGACTGGCTGTACGGTGGTGAACCGGACAAGATCCATGAAACCATCGCTAATGGCCGTAAAGGTGCAATGCCGGCATTCGGGGCGGCGTTTGGTGAAGACGGCGTGCGTAACGTAGCTAACTACGTACTGTCGCTGTCGAATCTGAAACATGATGATGTTCGTGCACAGCAGGGTAAGGAAACCTTCCAGACCGTATGTGCCGCATGTCACGGTGCAGATGGTAAGGGTAATCAGGCAATCGGCGCGCCGAATCTGACCGATAAAACATGGTTGTACTCGGTATCGCAAAACAACGCGACAATGATTGAGCAATCGATCATTGAAACCGTCACCAATGGCCGTAACGGTGTAATGCCCAACTGGAAAGAATTCCTCGGCGATGCCAAGGTTCACCTCCTGACCGCTTATGTTTACGGTGCGTCGCAACAAGCGGCAAACAAGTAATCGCCAAGTAAGATAAAATGCCGCACGAGAAAACCGTGCGGCATTTTTCCAACCGCTAGCTGACCGCCAATCGTTTAATTGGAAGTTACCAGATAAGCCCCCTGCGGATGTTTTTACGGCGTTTTATCTAGTCATTTCCACCCAGCAGTAACCATGCCGGCTACTGCCCTGATTGCAAGGCACAAACCAAATGAGCGATTCTCTGAAAAAGATTCCGGTCAAGGTCGTTAACAGCAAGCAGGATGAAACAATAGAAATTTCGCTTTTTGAAGAAGCGAAGAAAATCTATCCGCGCAGTACCAGCGGCCTGTTCGCCTACTGGCGTATCGCGCTGGTGATCATCACCCAACTGGTCTTTTACGGCGGCCCCTGGTTACAGTGGAATGGCCGCCAAGCCATTCTGTTTGACGTACTCAATCGTAAGTTCTATATCTTCGGCCTGGTGCTCTGGCCCCAAGACTTTGTCCTGCTCGCGGCACTATTGATGTTATGCGCCTTTGGCCTATTCTGGTGGACCGCAATAGCCGGGCGTCTGTGGTGTGGTTACGCCTGTCCACAAACCGTCTACACCGAGATTTTTCTGTGGATCGAAGAATGGATTGAAGGTGATCGTCCCAAGCGGATGAAACTGGACGAAGCGCCCTTCTCCCTGAACAAACTACGCATTAAAACCAGCAAACACGCCGCCTGGATCTTGTTATCGTTCTGGACCGGCTTCACCTTTGTCGGTTTCTTTACCCCGATTCATCTGCTCTGGTCAGAGATGCTGGCTTTCCGCATGGGGCCTTGGGAAAGCTTCTGGGTAGTGTTTTATGGCTTTGCCACCTATGGCAACGCAGGCTTCATGCGTGAGCAAGTGTGTAAATACATGTGTCCTTATGCACGCTTTCAAAGCGCCATGTTCGACCATGACACGCTGATCATCTCCTATGATGCCGAACGTGGCGATCCGCGTGGCTCGCGTCGCAAAAATACAGATTACAAACAGCAGGGGCTGGGTGACTGCGTCAACTGCGGAATCTGCGTTCAGGTATGCCCCACTGGCATTGATATCCGCGATGGCCTGCAATACGAGTGTATTGGCTGCGCCGCCTGTATCGATGCCTGCGATCAGGTGATGGAAAAAATGGATTATCCGAAAGGATTGATCCGTTACACCACGGAAAACGCACTGAACCACAGCTATCAGGAGAGCGACTTCCTGAAGCGCCTATTCCGGCCACGTATCGTGATTTACACCGTGATACTGATATTGACCGCCGCCGCAATGGTTGTAACGCTGGCAATGCGTTCGCCGGTAAGGCTCGATATCATTCGTGATCGCTCGGTTCTGGTCAAAGAAACCAGCGATGGCTGGCTGGAGAATCTGTACCAGGTGCAAGTCATCAATACCGATGAAAAGCCGCGCCAGTTCAAACTGAGCGTCAGTGGTTTGCCAGGCATCAAGCTGACACCGAACGACATCATCACCGTGCCCGCCGCGGCCACGCACGAACTCAACATCTCTGTTCAGGTTGAACCACAAAATGCGCCGAGCGGAAGCAGCAAGATTGAGTTTGAGATCAAGGCGCTGGACCGGGACGACGTCAAACTCGAGGCAAAATCAAGCTTTATAGGATTGAGCAGACGCTAAATGAATCATCCGAAATCAATCAGCCCCAACCACGCCGTTAAACCTTGGTACCGCCACCGTGGCCCTTGGTTCTTGATGGCAGGCCCGTTCATTGTGGTACTTGCCGGCGTGGCAACAGCCTGGATCGCGGCGAACAACGCAGACGAATTGGTAGCCGATGACTATTACAAGCGCGGCAAGGCCATCAACATGGACTTGAAGCGCGATACTGCAGCGTCGCAGATGCAACTCGCCGCCGATATGTTCATGAGTGACGACCACCGCCATGTTCGAGTCCAACTGAAAGGCAAGCCAGACTTTAAAAATCCAGCCCAACTGAAACTCAAACTGATTCATCCCACCAAAATGGAACTGGATCAGGAGGTTGTACTGCAACTGCAGAGCGGGAATATGTACGAAGCAGCGCTAAAATCAGCGGTAGATGGTCGACGCCATGTCGGCATTGAAGATCTGGAAAACCAGTGGCGCCTGACTGCTACATGGCGCATCAATCAGGAAAGTGCGATTTCAATTAGCGCCAAGTCTGCTCAAGCTAGCGCAAACGCCCCCCAGAACCAATAGCGACTCTGCCGCAGCAAAAATGCATCAGTAGGATCACAAACCTTGCCGTTAATTGCCCGGCAAACGGTCTCGAGCACGGCCTTCAAAATAGAACAGGGCAGGAATATCCTGCCCTGTTTCAATTATGGATTAGCTGTCAACCAATCCCCCAAAATAGCTTAGAACAGCAATGACAGCCCCAGATTAAAACCGCGATCAACGGTGTGGGTATGGTCGCTATCCTTGTAATCGGTGCGGATCTCGCGCCAGCCGGCGGTGATCTTGGCGTTGTCCATCACCTTGTAGCCCACGGTTGCGGCGAAGTGCGACAGACTGTCTGCGCCACGACCACTGGTGATCGGCGGTGCATACCAGATCTCGGCACCGGCGGTCAGGCGTTCGTCGCCCAGCAGGTTGACGACCACGCCGCCGCCCAATGCCAAGGCATCCGACCACTCGTGATGCGGGGTGTCGATGTAATAGGCACGAGCGCCAAGTGTGGTGCGGAAGTTGGCCTGTTTTTGCTCAACCTGAATGCCGCCCCAAACCACGTCGCCGTCATCTTCATGATGCACAGTCCCCAGGTTCAGGTGCAGATCGCGCAGCAGGCGGGAATTGTCATATTCCACACCCAGCGCATGTTCGGCCAGGTTAATGTCGAGACGGTCGGCTTGGGCGCTACCGGCCACTGCCAGTGCGCTCAACAACAGGAAACGAGCGTTCATAAATCCTCTTTCTGTCTTGATATGCCCCGGCGACGTTAAACGAGCCGGGCGTTTGTTATGTCTGCCCTGCAGGGCAATACCGGTGCGGCTTGCAGCAAGGCTGCAGCGGGCGCCCGGCTTGCCCTGCAGGGCAGCGCAAAATTGTGCAGCAGCGCCACGGGCGCGGCAAGGCTCAGTGCAGAATCTGCCGCAGGTAGGCGCAGACTGACTTGAGTTGTTCATCGTTCAGCCCGCCAACCAGCTTGCGGATGATCGGCCTGGCAATCTTGGCGACACTGGCCATGCCCAGCTGCGCGGTTTTCTGTGCCATATAACCGGCATTCGCCTGCTTCAGCGGTTCAACAAAAAAATAACTCAGGCCACCGTCAGTCAGTTCGTTCACCAAGTCGGCAAAATCCGCCGCGTGGCGGCTGGCCTTGTCATCCGCTTCGATTTTGGCCAGCAGTGCTTCCAGGCGCCGAAACAGTTCGGCGTCGAGGTAATAACGCAGGCTGGGACCGTGATGATGCAGATGCATGAGGCTTATTTTCCGAAAAGTTTGTTGAGTTGGTTCTGCAACTGTTGCTGGGCTTTTTCCTGCAATTGCTGCGAGCCCTGCTCCAGCTTCTGTTTGGTTTTCTGTTCCAGCGCTTTGGTGTTGTCGAGCAGCATGCTGCTGTAATCAAGCGTATAGCCCGGTGCGCTCAGCGGCCCCTGCAGGCGCACCGGCACGGTCAAAGCCTTCAGCTCTACCAGATCACGGCCATCCTGCCCCTTGCTACTGGCCACCAGGCTGGCTTTGAGTAGATAGTCGATCTTGCTCGCCGGCAAATCCACACTACCGTAGCCCGCCAGGCGCAACAACGGTGATTTTGCGGTCAGGTCCTCATTGCGCAGCACGCCATTGCTGATATTGACACTGCCACTCAGCTCGGAGAAATCGGTTTTTTCATTGGCATTGGCAGTATGTGTCTGCTGCCCCTTGAGCTGCGTCAGCATGTTTTTCGCTTCGCGCAGCTTGGCGCCGATGTTGATGCCACGCATGGCGCCGTCACGCATCTGGATATTGGCCTTGCCGTTAAGGCTACGCATCCACTGATCGACGTTAGCGCCCTGCGCCGTCAGGCTGGACGCCACCGTGCCGCGCCCTTCCAGTTGCTCGTATTTGGCAAAGGTTTTCAGCAGTTGGCCGATATCGACATTGCTCAGCGTATGCTGCAATTGCAAGGCCGGCTGCTTGCTGGTGGTGGCGCTGCCCGATGCCGCCAGATGGCCGCCAAACAGGTCGAGATTCAATGGCGCCACTTGCACACGCCCGCCGCCTGCTTCGATGGTGGCATCAACATTACTAAGCCGGATTTGCCCCTGCTGCAGATTAGCCACCCGGATTCTGGCCGAGGCCGAGAGCCCCTGCAGCGACGACAGATCCAGCGCAAATGGCGCGCCAGGCTTGGAGTCACCAGCCGGCTTGGCCGGTGCATTCGCCAGATAGCGATCCAGCAGCAGCTGATCGGCTTCGGCAGCAACCTGATAATGCGGCTTGGCCAGGTCGGCAATGCTCAGGCTGGTTTTCACCTTTGACTGATCCAGCTGCCCGGCCAGCGCCAATTGCACTTGTTGCGGGCTGGCGCTGGCATTGCCGCGCAGATCAAACGCCACACTCCCCGGCTTGAGCTTGGGCGAGGCCAGCGTGCCTTGCAGATGCAGCGCAGACAGTTGCGCCAGCAAGGTTTGCAGATTCAACTGCAGCGGGCTGTCGAGCTTCAGTTGCAATTTGTCGGCGCCCTGCTCCGCCGCCAGCGAGAGCGTGCTCTGCCGCGCCAGCATTTGCTGCCGGTCGCCACTGAAGCCGGTGATCTGCAGATCGGCATTCAGCTTGCGCTCGGCGCCGGCCAGTTTGGTATTGAGGTTGATCGCCTCACCGCTGATCTGCTTCTCGGCAAACTGCAGTTTCGGTGCGCTCAGCTTGCCGTCAAACTGCCCCTGCGCCAGCTTGGCAGTGGCGTTAAGTGTCACCCCATCCAGCGCAAAGGTTTTTTTGCCCGGCTGCAGATTGGCGTTGGCATTCAGCGCCAGCGTAAAGTCGCGCGCCTGCGGCAGATCACCGCTGGCCTCCAGCTGCAGATTGCGGACTTCCGCCTGATCGGCTTTCTCGCTGAAACGCGCATCGCCTTTCAGTTCAAATTCCAGCTTGTTCGCTGGGCCCATCTGCCCGGTAAAACCAAACAGCAGCTTGCGCGCGGCATACAGGCCCATATCGCCGTCAAAATCAAAATCGCCGCCGAGCAGGAAGGTTCCGTTGGTTTTCGGCTCACTTTGCTGCAACTGCAAGGTGAGGTTCACACCGCGCGCCAGCTTCGGCGTCACTTCGCCGGTTTTCAGGGTAATACCCTTCAGCTCGCTGCGTTTTTTCCATTGCCGGTCGTCAACCACTATGCTGCTGTCGCGCAGGTTGATCTTGCCGATTTGCAACTGGATCGGCGGCGATGGCTCTTTGGGTTTGGCCAGCAGGTCGTCGATATTCAAGGTGCCGTCGGCATTGCGGATCAGTGTGGCGCGCACGCCGCTGGCCTCGATGGAACTGATGATGTATCGCTGGCGCAGCAACGGCAGCAGCGCCAGCGACAGCTTGGCGTGATCCACCGAGACGAAGGTCTGCGGTGCGTTGTGCTCCGACAGACTGACCTTGGGCAAAGCCACGCCCACCGAGGGCCAGAAACTGAGCTGGATATCGCCGTCGAACTTCAGCTCGCGCTGTTTTTCCTTGCGCACAAAATCGCTGATCAGCGGCTTGAGGGAATTCGGATCAAAAGTGTAGGCAATGTAAACGGCGCCAACAGCGGCAATACCCAGCACGCCCGCGGCACCGTAGCCGATATAACGCAAAACCTTGCTGCTCATGAGTTGCCGGCTCCGGCCAATTCTGGAGCCGACACTCTACCACAGCCAAACTGAACGCTGCTTAAACCGGTTCGGGCCACAGCCCGCGCAGCATCGGGCACGGCACAGTGTCGCCAGCGCCAACAATCAAAGATGCGCGCAACCGCCCGCTTTCAACACCCGCAGGCTGGAGGCTGGATACTGCGCCAGCTTGTCCGCCGGCCGCCTTGGCCGCGCCAGCAACTCGCCACCGCAGTTGGGACAGGCACCGTGCAATACGCCATCGGCACAGTCACAACAGAAGGTACATTCAAACGAACAGATCCGCGCATCGGCCGAATCTGCCGGTAAATCACGGTTGCAGCATTCACAGTTGGGACGCAGTTGCAGCATGGGCGAATCTCCTGAAACACGCGCATCAAAGGTAACCACGGCATTGGCCTGCAGGGCGCACCGGCACTGGCTCGCAGGCATGCCCGCAAGCCAGTGTGGATGCGCTTTGCAGCTTGCTGCTAAAACCCGCGCCGCGCAAGCTTATTCACCCGGACACATACCCTTTGTCGTGGCCGAACTTCAGTCCAATGTTATCGCTTACCTTACCCGACACGTCGGACTGAAGCCTGAGCTACGCACGCCCATCAGTTCAGCCGCATAATCCGGTTCTGCGGCCCCGGCACCACTGGCGCATGCACCTTGAACCACGCTTCCAGCGCATCCAGATCCTGCGCGCCACCCAGGCGGTTGCTGCCGCTGTTGAGTACGCTGAAGCCATCGCCGCCGCTGGCCAGAAAGCTGTTCACCGTCACGCGGTAACTCGCCGCCGCATCAATGGCCACACCGTTGAGCTTGATGCTGCCCGGCACCACCCGCTCGCCAACGGCGCGGTTGTTGTCCCACTGGTAGGCAAATCCGCTGGATACCTGCAAGATGCGCGGGCTGCTCTGGCCCTGCCATTGCTGCTCCAGCAGCGTCTTGATCTCGCTGCCTTTCAGCGTCAGCGTCACCAGGCTGTTGCCGAACGGCTGCACCGTGAACAACTGGCCATAGGTGACATTGCCATTGGCGGCCGGGGTGATGTCGGCACGAATGCCACCCGGATTCATAAACGCCACCTGCGCGCCGCCAAATTGCGCTGCTGCCGTGGTCGCCAGTTGCGAATCGGCAATGATGTCACCCAGCGCCGATTCACCCGCCGTGTTGTTGCTGCGGCTCAACACCGCGCTGGCGCTACCGACCACACGGTTTTCCAACGGCGACACCAGCGCCACGAATTTGTCGATCAGCGAGGTCTGCTTCGCATCCTTGGCCACATCGGTCTTGACGATCAGATTCGCCGCCTTGGCCTCGATTACGTCACGGCTGGCCGGCGACAGCTTCAGGTCGATTTCCGACAGCAGCGTGCCGTATTGCCCGGCGCTGGTCACCAGCTTGCCGTTGATATTGCAGTTGTAGGCCTGATGCGTGTGGCCGGAAATCACCAGATCCACCGCCTTGTCGAGCTGGTTGACGATCTCCACCAGCGGCCCGGAGATACCTTTGCATTCGTTGTAGAAGCCACTCTGCAGCCCGCCTTCGTGCACCACTACCACAATCGCCTCCACGCCCTGCTTTTGCAACTCCGGCACCAGCGCGTTCACGGTTTCTGCCTCGGCCTTGAAGCTCAGCCCGGCCACACCCGCCGGAGTAACGATGCCGGGCGTGCCTTGCAGCGTCATGCCGATAAACGCCACCGGAATGCCATTGAAGCGTTTGATCTCATAAGCCGGGAACAAGGTCTTGCCAGTGGCCGACTCCACCACATTGGCAGCGAGAAACTTGAACTTCGCCCCGCCAAACTGCCCGGCCTGACAGCCATCCACCGGATGGCAACCGCCGTTCTGCATCCGCAGCAGCTCATCCTTGCCGTCGTCGAACTCGTGATTGCCAACCGCGTTGATATCCAGCCCCAGCAGATTCATCGATTCAATCGTCGGCTCATCATGAAACAAGGCCGACAACAAGGGACTGGCGCCAATCAGGTCGCCCGCCGACACCACCACATTGTTGGGGTTTTTCGTTTTCAGACTGGCCACCCAGGTAGCCAGATATTCCGCCCCACCCGCTGGCACCGTCACGGTTTTGCTGGCATCCGCCGGATCCGGCATGCGCACCCCGCCCGAGGGCGTTTTCAGATTGCCGTGAAAATCATTAAAGGCAATCACCTTCACCTCAACCGGCGCCGCGTTATCGTCGTTGGTTTCGTTGTTACACGCCGACAGCGACAGGCCGGCAGCAAGCAGCAGAGTACAGAGCATGGCAGATTTCATCGTGGCTTTTGACCGCACAGGTTAGCAAAAGCCGCCACCTTAACAAGCGCAGATGACAGTCAAATGGCGTAAAACTGACAACTCGCCACGCTCGGTGGGTGGTTTTGGGCGCAGGCGTAAGGACGGGGATGAGGCAGGCCTGCAGAGCGCTCTGGGATTGCCTTGCAGCCTTACCTGTAGGCCAATACCAGAGCGGCTTCCAGCGTGGCGGCTGGCGGGTGTTGGGTCTGATGCGCTGACGCGCGAATGATTTGGGTGCCGGGGGTGCCCGGCAGGCACGGTACCTTTCTTGTCTCGCCAAGAAAGGTACCCCAAAGA
>JAXMFR010000089.1:0-3210 GCA_046347685.1 Chitinivorax sp. | reverse complement strand
GAGGAAGTAGTTGGCCATTACCATGTCGTATTGGCCGGGGCGCTTCACGTTGAGAATGTTGTCGTTGACGATCTCGATCGGCGTGCCCGGTTTTACCCGATCAATCTTGCGCTGCATGAAGTTGATCATGGTTTGCGAGATGTCGACGGTGGTGACATTGATACCACGTTTGGCGCCTTCAATCGCTTCGGTGCCGTGGCCGGCGCCGGCAACAAGGAGTTTGCTGCCCGGTTTCAGGTGTTCCAGCATCGAGACTTTGCAGCGCGGAATTTGCCCAAAGCTGTAGAGGCTGCCGGTCACTTCGTATTGAAATCCCATCAACCAGTATCCGTCTTTGACGGCGTATTGCTTTTCCATGTTTGCCCCTTCACTTTGTATGTAATTTGCATGTTCGAGTTTTCGCTCTAACTTGTCAAGGCGTTGGCAGCCAGCTGTCGCTGCGTTTTTCGCCTGATTCGCGTTGCACGGCGCCTGCTGGGCGGTGTGGGCCGTCGGGCTGATGTGTTATTTGGCCTGATGCTCTGCAAGCCGCTCTGCCATTGCCTTGCAGCCTTGCCTGCGGCCCAATGGGGGCGGGCGTTGCAGGGCAATGTCTGGGCAACGGTATAGTCGGTGGATGAGGCGGGCCGGTTTCCTGTGGTCATTGCTACAATCGGCGATCCAACATTCTCCGGCTTGCTCCATGTCCAAACACGCCAACTGCATTTTCTGCGCCATCGCCGCCGGCAAGATTCCCGGCGAAATCATCTACAAAACCGAGCAGGTGATGGTGTTGCTCGACGCGTTTCCGCTGCGCCCCGGCCATCTGCTGGTGATTCCGTTGCAGCACGCCGAATTTATCGAAGACCTGCCGGCCGCAGTGCGCGACGATTTGATCCTGCAAGGCGCAAAGCTGAGCCGGGCGGCGATCCGTGGCGGCTTTGGCACACCGGCCACGCATTGGTTGTTGAATAACGGCAAAGCCGCCAGCCAGCATGTGCAGCACGTGCATCTGCACATCATTCCGCGCAGCGGTGGCGATGGCCTGGCGATGGGCTGGCAGTTTTTCACCCGCTTCCTCAACCCGTTTGCCGCTGTCGGCCGGGCGCAGCGGCTGAAAGCACAGGCGGAGCGCTGGCGTTTGGCTTTGGCGCAATTGCCCGCCGCTGACAATTAAGGAAGCGCTGAATTATTCGGCGAGCGGGATGAAGTGCAAGGAGCCCGGCGCGCAGGAAGCGAGACATATCATGAGGATAGGCGAGCTTCCGAGCACCGCGCGAGTGCAACCGAGCTTGGCAAGCAAAGCGTGCCTAGCGAATTGCCTACCTTTGGTACGCAGCAATTCGCCCGCGCAGCCAATAAATCAGCGCTTCCTTAAAGCGGCAAGGCTGCAAGCCGCTCTGCTATTGCTTTGCAGGCTGGCCTGCAGCCCGCGCCAGAATTGGCTTGCCGGCCAATGGCAAAAGCGGGGAAAGCCCCGCCGTATCGTACTTATTGATTGACCTTGCCCGGCAGCGACAGATTGCCGGATGCCACTTTGAATACATTGACCACGCACAGCAGCGGGTTGTGCATGCTGGCGTTGACGCGCAGGCCGGCGGTGACGCCGTCAAAGCTAGCGGCCGCGATGGCCTCGGCGTGCTCGAACGGCACTTTCACTTCGACCATTTCACCTTTGAAAATCGGGCTATAGCCAGGGCTATCCAGCAGCAGCGGCAGGCCGGGCCAGGTTTTCGGCAGCTTGGGGGTGCTGCCGGGCGGGATATCCACCACTTTCAGCGCGTCCTTACCGCAGGCGTTGTCGGGCTGCAGCACCACCCAGTGCGAGTGCCATAGATTGCCGTCATTTTTCGGATCGCCGTCGCCGTTTTCATCAAACAGCGGCGTGTCGTCGAAATCCGGGTGTGAGGTTACCGCCAGTGCCAGGATGCCGGCTTTGGCCTCAAAGCCGACTTCGCTCGGATCGAGGCTGGTGGGCCAGACGTAGGAGAACACGTCGCTGCCGGCGAGTTTGCCGGTTTTCGCCGGGCGGCTTTGGCCGGCCTTGCCGGAGACAGCCATGTGGAAGGTGGCGACATTGCCTTGCAGCGAAATCTTGCTGTGAATGATGTCGAACGGTGCTTTTACCGCTTTGGCTGGTTTGCTCTGAATGCCGCCCTGACTGTGGTCGTGGGCGGCAGCGCCAGTGCTCAACAGGGCGGCGGTGAGTAGGGTGAGTGGGCGAATCATGATCAAGCTCCTTTGTGGTTGAGAAAAATCTTGCCTACCGGTTTTATGGTAGGAGTCCTAACTAATGTGTTGCAAAAATCAGGCGCAACTGCGCCTTGCTTGTGTCGGCGGCGTTGCCGCAGTCGGGTCAGTGATCGTTTGGCATGATCGCCTGCCAGTTATCGCGTTGCACGTTGGCGTCTGCGGCTGTGTGTTCCGGGCAATCCAGTCGCAGCAGCCGTAGCGGCAGTGGGGCGTCCACCAGCCCGCAGTGGTGCGGTGCGTCGGCATCGGCGTGGCGATTGGGCTGGAAGTGCCGGCAGGTGATGCAGGCGCGGATTTCGGGAAAACGTTCGTTGCGCTGCAATTGGCCAATCAGTTGCAGCAAGCCGGTTAGCAATGCCTCTTGCGTGGCCGGTGGCAGTTCGCTGACGGCGTTGCCGGCAAACGACAGTGACTGGCTGGCGCGTTGTGCCAGTTCTACTCCTGCCTGGGTCAGCAACAGTGCCACGGCGCGGCCATCGTCGGCGGCGCGCGCCTTTTGCACCAGGCCCTTGCTGACCAGCGCGCTGACCGAATCGCTGGCGCTGGCCGGGCTGATCGCCAGTTGCTGCGCCAGCCACGACAGCCGCACCCCTTCGCGCCGCGACAGCAGCAGTTGCAGCATATCGGCCTGCGCCGGGTTGAGTCCCTCTTGCGTGGCAAACTGCCACATGCCGCCGCGCATCACGCTGGCGATGCGGCTGATGGCGCTGACAATGCGCTCCTGCACGCTTGGGGTGTCGTTCCAGACTGATGGGGTGGGCTGATCCATGGGCTTATTCTCTGGCAGTTTTTGCTAAAAGTAAAGGACTCCTAATTAAAGTCCGCGAGCAGGGTGATTGCTGCTGTGCTTGCGGCCTCAAGAGCTGGATGGCTGCGCCTTGCTGCTAGAATGGTGCGCTTGGGTGATGGCAGATGGCGGAGTAAAAGCGCGTGAATCAATTTTCCCGATTGGGCCGGCAGCGGGCCTGGATGCTGGCG
>JAXMFR010000088.1:0-3642 GCA_046347685.1 Chitinivorax sp. | reverse complement strand
CGATGCCGATGCGTTGGCGCTGGCCGCCGGAGAATTCGTGCGGGTATTTGTAGAACGCTTGCTCGGGCAGGCCGACGCGCTTCAGCAGTTGTATTGCCCTGCCCTTGCGTTCGTCGTCGTTGGCGCCGATGGCGTGGATCAGCATCGGTTCGAGCAGGATCTGGCCGACGGTGAAGCGCGGGTTGAGCGAGGCGTAGGGGTTCTGGAAGATGATCTGCAGTTTTTTCTTGTACGGCAGGAATTCGCGCTCCGACAGCGCCAGCAGGTTGCGGCCTTCAAAGCTGACTTGACCGCCCTGAACCGGAAACAGCCGCAGCAGCGATTTGCCGAGCGTGGTTTTGCCGGAGCCGGATTCGCCGACGATGCCGAGGGTTTTGCCCTTGGCGAGTTTGAACGACACGTCCTTGACCGCCGCCAGCTCGTGTTTGCCGAACAGACCAACGCGGCTGCTGAAGGTTTTATTGAGGTTTTTCACTTCCAGCAGAATCGGGTCGCCGGGGCTCACGCCGCGCTGACGTTCTGCGGTGGGCAGGTGTTTGTCGTGGCCGTGGATGAAGTCGTCCACCACCGGCAGGCGCATCGGGCGTTTGTCCAGCGTCGGCCGGCAGGCGAGCAAGGCGCGGGTGTAGACGTGATGCGGCGCTGCGAACACTTGCTCGGCCGGGCCTTGCTCCTTGATTTCGCCGTGTTGCATCACCACCACGTGGCTGGCGATTTCTTTCACCAGCGCCAGATCGTGGGTGATGAACAGGATCGCCATGCCATGTTTGCGCTGCAGCGACAGCAGCAGCTCGAGGATCTGTTTCTGGATGGTGACATCAAGTGCGGTGGTCGGCTCGTCAGCAATCAGCAGCTTGGGTTCGCAGGCAATCGCCATGGCAATCATCACCCGCTGCTGTTGGCCGCCGGAAAGCTCGTGCGGATAACTGTTGATGCGCCGTGCCGGCTCGGGGATGCCGACTTCGTTCAGCAGTTGTTCCGCCCGCGCCCATGCTGCCTTGCGGCTCATGCCCTTGTGCAATTGCAGCACTTCGGCGATCTGCGCGCCAACCGGGTAAACCGGGTTGAGCGAGCTCATCGGCTCCTGGAAGATCATCGAAATCTGGCTGCCGCACAAGGCGCGGCGTTGCTGGGTGCTTTGCTGCAGCAAATCCTGACCGTCGAAGACGATATGGCTGCCGCCTTCGACTTCGCTGTTGTCGTGCGGCAGCAGGTCCATCACTGTCAGCGCCGATACCGATTTGCCGGAGCCGGATTCGCCGACCAGCGCCACCACGCTGTTGCGCGGCACGGCAAAGCTGACGCCTTTCAGCGCGTGGAAGGTCTGCTTGTTGCCGAGGCGGAAGTTGACGCGCAGGTTGCGGATGTCGAGCAGGTTGTCGGCCATATCAGTTCCGTTTCATTTTCGGATCGAGCGCGTCGCGTAGCACGTCAGTAAACAGGCCAAACGCGACGACAAAAGTCGACATCAGCAGCGCGGTGGCGGCCAGTTGCCACCATTTGCCCAGCACCAGCTCCGACAGCACTTCGTTGATCATCGACCCCCAGGAGATCAGCTCGATCGGCACGCCAAAGCCGAGGAAGGACAGGATCACCTCGGCCTTGATGAACTCGACCACCATTTGCGACAGCTGCACCAGAATCAGGTGGCTGACGTTGGGCAGGATGTGGCCGAACATGATGCGCAGCGTGCCGGCGCCAATCGCGCCGGCGGCTTCGACATATTCGCGGCTGCGCTGCTTGATGTATTCGGAGCGGATCAGGCGGTAGCAGCCGGTCCAGCCGGTCAGGCCCAGCACCAGGATCACGGTGCTGATGCCCTTGCCCAGCACGGCGGCAAACGCCAGCACCAGCAGGATGTACGGCACCGAGGTGAACACGTTGTAGACCCACTCCAGCGCATCGTTGACGCGGCCGCCGAAATAGCCGGCAGTGGCGCCGAGCAAGGTGCCGATGCTGACCGCCAGCAGCGCGGCGGCAAGGCCGACGCCAATCGACACCTGGCCGGCCTTGATGGCTTTTTGCAGCACATCGCGGCCCCATTTGTCGCCGCCCAGCGGCAGGCTCCAGCTCAAGGGCTTGGCGGCGGTTTCGTAGGCCTTGGCGCCTTGGTCGATATCGGCGTAATACGGCGCCAGCGGGTCGATGGCGCGGGTTTCGGCATCGACGCTGTGTTGTTCGGTTTTGAAGCGGCTGTTTTCGCCCTGCGGGTTGGGCGCGTCAGCCATGAACGACGGGTTGGCGTACGACACGCCCACCTCTTCGTTCCAGTTGCCGGCGAGCCAGCCAAAGCTGGTGGCCAGTGCCAGCAGAAAATACACGATCAGGATGGCGCCGCAAGTGCGCGCCACCTTGTCCGCCAGCAGGCGTTTGCCGGCCAGTTGCCAGAAGCCGTGGGAATGGGTTGTCATGCTCGCAGCCTTATTTGAGTTGCACGCGTGGATCAAGCCACTTGTAGAGCAGATCGACCAGCAGGTTGACCAGCATGGTCAACATCGCCAGATAGATGGTGATGGCCTTGATCACCGGAAAATCGCTGCGCTCGACGGCGGAAATCACCTCGCGCCCGAGGCCGGGGATGGAGAAGATTTTTTCCAGCAGGAACGAGCCGATGAACAGCGCCGGCAGCGCCATCGCCAGATTGGTGACAATCGGGATCGCCGCGTTGCGCAACACGTGCACCAGCATCACCCGGTGCTCGCTGGCGCCCTTGGCGCGTGCGGTGCGCACGTAATCCTGATTGATTTCCTCGACGATGAAGGAGCGATACAGCCGCAGGCTGGGCGCCACCGACACCATCAAGGCCAGCAGCACCGGCAGCGGTGAATACACCAGCACATTGCGCCAGAAATCATCCGACCAGCCCATCACCGGGAACCAGCCGAGCTTGAAGCCGAATAGATACTGGCCGACCACCACGTACAGCAGGAAGCTGATCGACATTGCCGCGGTGCACACCATCATCACTGCGCGGTCGGTGAGCGAGCCGCGCACGTAGGCCACACCCAGCGCCAGCAACACTGAGATGATGCCGTCCAGCAGCCATACCTGCCCCATCACCGTCAGCGACACCGGCGCGCGCTGCAGCAACATCGCCGATACAGCCTCGTTGGTGGACCAGCTGCGACCGAAATCAAACGTCACGATCTGCTGGATGAAAATCCACAACTGCACCCACACCGGCTGATCCAGCCCCAGTTGTTCGCGGATCGCCTTGATTTTGGCGGCGCTGGGGATCTTGCCGGCGAGGATGGTGGCCGGGTCGCCGCCGACATAGGTAAACAGGAAAAACACCAGCAGCACCACACCCAGCAAAGTCGGGATCATCTGTAGCAGGCGCCGTACCAGATACGCGCTCATGGCTGCACCTCGCCGCCAACCCGCAGCTCAACCTTGGAGGCGGGCTGCTTCGGCTGTTCGATCGGCTTCATCGGCCACGAACGCGTCGCGGACGCGGCAGGCTTGGCCGTTGCAGCCGGCGCGCTGGCAGCAGGAGCCGTAACCGGCTTGGGCGGCTCGGCCATGGCGGCTGGCTCGACGGGTTTGGCAACACTGGCAGATTGGCCAGGCTCCGCAGCCGGTGCGGAATCGGATGGCCGCGCCAGGTCAATGGTGGAGGCAGGCGTGGCGGGCGACGATATC
>JAXMFR010000087.1:0-3898 GCA_046347685.1 Chitinivorax sp. | reverse complement strand
AGTGGCTGATCCAGCATGCTTTCCAGTCGGCCGGGCTTGGTCAAACCTTCGGCAAACAACACGTTCAACAGCGCCAGCAGCAAAGCGGCATCGCTGCCGGGGCGGATGAAATGATGCGCGTCGGCCACCTGCGCGGTTTCGGTACGGCGCGGGTCGATCACTACCAGCTTGCCGCCGCGTGCCTGCAGCGCCTTGATGCGCTTGGCCACGTCCGGCACCGTCATCAGACTGCCATTGGACGCAATCGGATTGGCGCCGAGCATCAGCAGATAATCGCTGTGGTCGATATCGGGAATCGGCACCAGCAGCTGGTGGCCGTACATCCAGTACACCATCAACTGGTGCGGCAACTGGTCGACCGAAGTGGCGGAGAAGCGATTGCGGGTTTTCAGCAAGCCGAGCAACTGGCCGCCGTGGGTCATCAGCCCGTAGTTGTGCACATTCGGGTTGCCCTGATAGGTGGCGATGGCGTCTGCGCCGTATTGCTGGCGCACTTCGGCCAGCCTGCTGGCCACCAGCTCGAATGCGTCGTCCCAGCTGATTTCCTGCCAATCGTTGCCCACCCGGCGCAACGGTGTGCGCAGCCGGTCCGGGTCGGTCTGCAAATCCTGCAGCGCCACCGCCTTGGGGCAGATATGGCCGCGGCTCAGCGGGTCGTTTTTATCGCCCTTGATCGAAACGATCTGCTCACCTTCGAGCTGGATCTCCAGCCCGCAGATCGCCTCACACAGATTGCAGGCGCGGTGGTGGGTGGTGGCGCTCATCGGGGCATCGTCCTCAGGCGAGCAGGTAGCCGCCATCGACATTCAGGCAGGTGCCAGTGGTGTAGCTGGCTGCGGGCGAAGCCAGATAGAGGATGGCACCGGCCATTTCGTCCGGCTGGGCGATGCGGTTCATCGGGATGTGTTCCAGCGCTTTTTCCAGAATCGCCGGGTTTTTCACCAGTGTTGAAGCGAATTTGGTATCGGTGGCGCCCGGCAGCAGCGCGTTGACGCGCACGCCGATCGGCGCGCATTCCTTGGCAAAGGTTTTGGTCATCGAAATCACCGCCGCCTTGGTGATCGAATAAATGCCCTGGAACACGCCGGGAATCACGCCGTTGACCGACGCAACGTTGACAATCGCACCGCCGCCGTTTTTCGCCATCGCCTTGGCGCCATACGACGACATGAAGAAATAGCCACGGATATTCACATCGACGGTTTTCTGGAACGCCACCAGATCGGTATCCACCACCGGGCCGAAGTAAGGGTTAGCGGCGGCGTTGTTGACCAGGATATCGAGGCGGCCGTGTTTGGCCTGCACCGCGGCAAACAGGGCTTCGATCTGTTCCATTTCGCCGATATGGCAGCCAATCGCCTCGGCGGAACCGCCGGCGGTCACAATCGCGTCCACCACTTTCTGGCAGTCATCCACCTTGCGGCTGGAAACGATCACGTGTGCGCCGTGCGCCGCCAGCAGCTTGGCCGCCGATTCGCCAATGCCACGGCTGGCGCCGGTGACGATGGCAACCTTGCCGGACAGGTCGAAAGTGTTGGGTGTAGTCATGTGTCTGCTCCAGTGTATTTTAGCGATAGGTAATCAGTTCCGGCCGCCGCTGGATTTCCAGATGCGCCGGGTTGTTCAGATAGCTGAGGCTGATGCGCCCCGGCTGGTAAAGCAATTTGGTCACGCCGGTGTTCAGCAATGTCCAGTTGATCTCGAAAATGCGGCTGTCGGGGATGCCGGTGATGCCCTGCACCATGGCAGAGATGGCGCCGCCGGAGGTGAATACCCAGATATCCTGACTGGTCTTTTCGGCCAGCTGGCGCAGGGCTTGCTGGCAACGCTGCTGGAATGCCGGCCAGCTTTCGCTGTAATCGGCATCGAAATCGCCGCTGATCCAGCGTGCCACTGCGGCGGCAAACAGCCGCTGGAATTCGCGCCGGGGGTTGTCGCTACCTGCCAGCAGCTGGCCGAACGCAGCCCGGTCGGCCAGCTCCGGCCGGTAGCGCACCAGCACCTCGTGATGATCGAATTCGTCGAAACCGCGCTCCACCTGCCATTCGCCGCTATCGCCGCCAAACACCTGCAGGCAATGTTCGGCCGTCTGCCGATGGCGGGTGGCGGTGCCGAGCACCACCTGGCTCAGCGGCTGGCCGGTATCGCGCATCCAGCGGCCGAGAAAGCGCGACTGCTCTTCGCCCAGCGGCGACAGCAGGTCGTAGTTCTCGGCGCCGAAACTGGCCTGGCCATGGCGTACCAGATAGATGGCTCCCATCGCCCAGCCTTACAGCGTCGATGCCTCGATCAGCTGTTTGCAGCGCTGGTCGAGGTAGTTAGTGATAAAGCCAAACGTGGCAAACGCCCTGTTCTTGGTCTGGCCGTGGTAATAGCGGTAGTAGATCTGCTGCACGATCACGGCGAGGCGGAACAGGCCGTAGATGGTGTAGAAATCAAAGTTTTCGACCTTGTAGCCGGTTTTTTCGCCGTAATAGTCGATCACTTCCTGGCGCGTGAGCATGCCCGGTGCGTTGGTCGGCTGGCGGCGCATCATCTGGAAAGTCTGGTCGTCGTCAGCCTGCACCCAGTAAGCCAGCGTGTTGCCCAAGTCCATCAGCGGGTCACCGAGCGTTGCCATTTCCCAGTCGAGCACACCGATCACTTCGAACGGGTTGTCCGGGTTCAGCACGACGTTGTCGAAACGGAAATCGTTGTGGATGATGCAGGTGGCAACATCTTTCGCCGGCATCTTGGCTTTCAGCCACGCCATCACGCTTTCGAAATCGACCACATCGTCAGTCTTGGCCTTGCGGAAACGGTCGCTCCAGCCGTCGATCTGGCGTGCCACATAACCCTCACCTTTGCCCAGGCTTTCCAGCCCGGCCGCCTTGTAATCGACCTGATGCAGCTCGATCATCTTGTCGATCACACTCAGGCACAGCTTGCGCGTGTCTTCCAGAGTCAGGTTCAACCCTTCCGGCAGATTCTGGCGCGGGATGATGCCGCGAATCCGTTCCATTACATAGAAGTCACAATCCATCACTTCCGGATCGGAACAGGTAGCCAGCACGTTCGGCACGTAGGGGTAAACCGGCTTGAGTGCGGTCATGATATTGGCTTCGCGCAGCATGTCGTGCGCCGACTTGGCGCGATGGCCAAACGGCGGGCGGCGCAGGATCAGGTCACGCTGCGGGTAATGCAGCATATAGGTCAGGTTCGACGCTCCGCCGGCAAACTGGTTGATCTCCGGCGTACCTTGCAGGTCGCCGATCTGCGCCTTGAGGAAGGCATCGATTTTGGCAACGTCCAGCTCTTCGCCGCTGCGGACTACGCCGGGTTGATCGAGTAATTGGCTCATGACTTAACCTTTTGCAATGTGTTCATATGGCGGTGGGTTTACTGCCCCTCTCCCCAACCCCTCTCCCACGAGGGGCGAGGGGCTCTAAGACCACATCGACGTTAGCACCCCTCTCCACTCGCGGGAGAGGGGCTGGGGGAGAGGGGCCACCCGCTTAAAGTTAATTCTTTACAGCGCCACCCCAAACTTGGCGGCCTGCTTCTTGAACTCCAGCTTGCCAATCACCAGGCGATGCACCTCGTCCGGGCCGTCGGCAATGCGCAGCACGCGGGTATAGGCGTACAGCGCGGTCAGCGGGAAGTCTTCCGACAGACCGGCACCACCATGCATCTGCATTGCCGCGTCGATCACCTGCGTCGCCATGTTCGGCGCTACTACCTTGATCTGCGAAATTTCGCTCATCGCGCCTTTAACGCCAACGGTATCCATCATCCATGCTGCTTTCAGCGTCAGCAGGCGGGCCTGCTCGATGGCCATGCGAGCATTGGCGACCACGTCGATATTGCCGCCGAGCTTGGCCAGCGGCTTGCCGAAAGCGACACGGGTCATGGCGCGTTT
>JAXMFR010000086.1:0-4239 GCA_046347685.1 Chitinivorax sp. | reverse complement strand
TTGGCGATGGTGAGCCGGATCGCCAGGTGATAGGGCAGCCAGAATGCAGCGCTTGCCGTGACGACTGTCAGCAGCAGCATCGCGATCAGGGCGGCGAACAGCCGCGGCATCTGCTGTTGCAGGTGCAGAAACTGCATGTTGAACCAGGTGCCGAAAGTGGTTGCCAGCGATAGCAGCACCACAATGCTCTGATCGTTCCACTGGGTTGCATCCGGCCACAGATACTGGAACGCGAAGCCGTTCAGGGCGGCCATGAAACCGGTCATGCATGCGGTCCACAGCACGTAGATCAGGTACGACCAGTCGCGGATGCCGAGAAACAGCAGCAGGTTGTAGGTCAGCATTACGATCATGCAGCCGAAGTACAGGCCGAACAGCATGCTTTCGCGCTGATCGTGGGCGTCGCGGGCCGCCGGCTCCCACAGCGTCAGCGGCAGCTGCAGCGCGCTGGAGGTCTGCACATGGAAATACAGCTGCAGCTTTTCGTTCGGCTCCAGGTGCAGCGGCACGATGAAGTTGCGGTGCCAGTAGCTGCGCGCCGCGAACGGGTATTTGTCGCCCAGTTGCCAGTGCTGGTCGGTGCCGGCTTCGGAGATGGCATAGACATTGATGTAATCGAGCACCGGATAGGCGATTTCCAGATGCCGTTCCAGCACGCTGTTGCCGGCATTCTGCAGCGTTACGCGGAACCAGTGCGGCTGGCTGGTGTAGCTGAGATTGAGGTTGTCGTTGTGGTTTTCCCGCCAGGCGCTGGCGGGCAGCGCCAATGCCGCATGCAACGACCGGTCGGCATCGACGGCAACGGCGTAATCGACCGCATTGCTGAGCGCCAGCCGCTCGCCGGATTCGCCCAGGCGTATGTCGCGGGCCTGCGCCGGTGCGATCAATGCCAGCAGGCACAAACACACGGCGCTTGCCAGCCGGTAAAAAGGGGAAAAGGCTCGGACGCGCATCATGGACTGAGTATAGGTGCTGCCGCTCAAGTAAAAATGGCTCCCGGCCTGCCGGCCGGGAGCCATGTGTGCATCCGTGCTATCGTCGGTCAGAACAGCAGGCGGCCCAGGTACCAGGCAAGGGCTGCGACTGCGGCACTGGCCGGAATGGTCAGGATCCACGCCCAGACGATGCCGCCGGCTACGCCCCAGCGTACGGCGGAAAACTTGCGCGCCGCACCGACGCCGACAATCGCGCCGGTGATGGTATGCGTGGTGGAAACCGGAATTCCCAGCGCCGAAGCCAGAAACAGCGTGATGGCGCCGCCACCTTCGGCACAGAAGCCGCCGACCGGCTTCAGCTTGGTCAGCCGCTGGCCCATGGTCTTGACGATGCGCCAGCCGCCCAGCATGGTGCCGGCAGCGATGGCAAAATAGCAGGCGACGATCACCCAGGTCGGCGGCATCTGGGCGTGCGCATCGGCAGTGCCGGCGGCGATCAGCGTCAGCCAGATGATGCCGATGGTTTTCTGCGCATCGTTACCGCCGTGTCCGAGGCTGTACAGCCCGGCCGACAGCAGCTGCAGGCGGCGGAACCATTTGTCGACGTGGCCCGGAGTCGAACGGTGGAACATCCAGGAAATGGCTACCATCAGAATCGAGCCGAGCACGAATCCCAGCAGCGGCGAAACCACGATGAAAGCGACAATCTTGAACAGGCTGGAGCCGACCAGCGCCGACGGGCCGGATTTGACCAGCGCCGCGCCGACCAGGCCGCCGATCAACGCATGCGACGACGACGAAGGAATGCCGAAATACCAGGTAATCACATTCCAGAAAATAGCCCCGACCAGGGTGCCGAATATCACGTACTGGTCGATGATGCCTGGATCGATGGTGCCTTTGCCGATGGCTGCCGCTACGTGCAGGGGGAAAATGGCTACGGCGATGAAATTGAACAATGCCGCCCACACCACCGCATGTTGTGGCCGCAACACTCCGGTCGATACCACGGTTGCGATCGAATTGGCGGCATCGTGAAAGCCGTTCATGAAATCGAACGCCAACGCCAGCCCCACCAGGAGGAACAGCACTCCCAGGCTCATATGCATTCCGGTCATGGCTGGCCTCAGGCGTTTTCGAGCACGATGGCTTCGAGCTTGTTCGCCACCGACATGCAACGGTCGGTTACCGTTTCCAGCAATTCATAGACGGCTTTCAGCTTGATCAGCTCGCGCGTGTCCTGTTCGTCGCGGAACAGGCGCGAAATGGCGCCGCGCATCACCCGGTCGCCGTCGCCTTCGAGCTTGTCGATCTCCTTGCAGGTGCGCAGGATGTCCTGCGCATGTTCGCCCGGCGCTTTCAGCAGGCTGACACCGTAGCGCACACGATCCACCGCCGAGATATTGATTTCCGCCAGCTGCAGCATGTCCGGCGTGGCTTTGCGTACATCGTACATGGTGAGGGTTTGCGCCAGGCTGTGGATCACATCGACGATGTCATCCATCGAACTGATCAGCTGGTGGATTTCGTCGCGGTCGAACGGGGTGATGAAAGTCTTGTTCAACAGCGCAATGGTTTCGTGGGTAACGGTATCGGCACGGTGTTCCGCGGATTCGATTGCGGCTACCAGCTCTTCGACGGACCGTCGCTCGCCGGTCAGGGTATTGACCAGATCAAGCAATTTTTTGGCAGAGAGTACGGCTTGCTCGGCGTGGGCATTGAACAGGTCAAAGAATTTGCCTTCCTGAGGCATGAAGCGAGCGAACATGTTTAACCATTTGGATGATGCAGAATTTCGAATTGTATCATTTGCTTCTGCAGCAGAAAAAACAAAACGGGGCCGAAGCCCCGTTGCGTGTTGTTGCGCTTACAGCCCGGCGTCGGCGCGTAGCGCTTCGGCCTTGTCGGTGCGTTCCCAGCTGAATTCCGGTTCTTCGCGGCCGAAGTGGCCGTAGGATGCGGTCTTGCCGTAGATTGCCCGCTGCAGGTCGAGCATCTGGATGATGCCTTTCGGACGCAGGTCGAAATGCTTGTCGATCAGTTCGACGATCTGCTGATTGCTCAGTTTCGAGGTGCCCCAGGTATCGACCATCACCGAAACCGGACGCGATACGCCGATGGCGTACGACACCTGCACCTGGCACTGTCTGGCGATACCGGCGGCAACGATGTTCTTCGCCACGTAGCGGCCGGCATAAGCCGCCGAGCGGTCAACCTTGGACGGGTCCTTGCCGGAGAATGCGCCGCCGCCGTGCGGTGCGGCACCGCCGTAGGTATCGACAATGATCTTGCGCCCGGTCAGGCCGCAATCGCCCATCGGGCCGCCGATAACGAAACGCCCGGTCGGATTGATCAGGAAGCGCGGGTTTTTCATCAGCTCCGGCGGCATGATCGGTTTGACGATCTCTTCGATTACCGCTTCGCTCAGTTGCGCGTGCGATACATCCGGATGATGCTGGGTCGAAATCACGATGGTGTCGATTTCGATGGCTTTGCCGGTTGCCGCGTCGTAGCGGATGGTAACCTGCGATTTGGCATCCGGACGCAGCCACGGCAGGCGGCCATCCTTGCGCAGCTCGCTCTGGCGCTGCATCAGCCGGTGCGCATAATAAATCGGCGCCGGCATCAGTTGCGGCGTTTCGTTGCAGGCATAGCCGAACATCAGGCCCTGGTCGCCGGCACCCATGTCCAGATCCAGGCCTTTGCCTTCGTCCACGCCCTGGGCAATGTCGGGCGATTGCTTGTCGTACGCCACCAGCACCGCGCAGGTCTTGTAGTCGAAACCGATGTCGGAGCTGTCGTAGCCGATGCGTTTGACGGTGTCGCGCGCGATCTGGATGTAATCGACGTTGGCATGGGTGGTGATTTCACCGGCCAGCACTACCAGACCGGTATTGACCAGGGTTTCGGCGGCCACGCGGGCCGATTTGTCCTGCTGCAGGATCGCATCGAGGATCGAATCGGAAATCTGGTCGGCAACTTTGTCGGGATGTCCTTCGGAGACCGATTCCGAAGTGAACAGGAAGGAATTGCTCATCTCTCTCTCGCGCTTTGGCTTTTATTTGTGAATGGGAAAACGGGTAGAATATCAAATCCCGACTGAAACACAACGAATGATGACGAAAGTTGCGCTGGGCCTGTTTGCGGCGCTGCCCTTGTGGCTGATTCATGCATTGGGCATTGTGCTGGGCGAACTGGTTTTGTGCCTTTCGTCCGGCTTTTCCTCCAAGCTGCGCGCCAATCTCGCCGATAGTGGTGTGGCGGCCGACGCGGCCGGGGTGGGGCGGGGGGTGAGGCGCGACCC
>JAXMFR010000085.1:0-5087 GCA_046347685.1 Chitinivorax sp. | reverse complement strand
GGTCACGATCACGACCCCTACCGGGGCGGCGTCGACAATGTCGAATAAGCTAGCAGCCTGTCGGACTTGACCCTGCCAAGTTGAAGAAATCGGGCCAGAAAGGCTGAAATTCGCTGTTTTTGGCCTGAAGACGCACGATTGCCCCCTTTTCTTGCTACTGCAGACGCAATACGGCCATGCGTTTCAAATTCCACGCCAGGCAAACCAGCGTCCATTCACCGGCGACTTGTTTCAAACCGCGCAGGGAGAACTGACGGAACCCCATAACGGACTTGATGATGCCGAAGACAGGTTCGACGGTTTGCTTGCGCAGGGCGTAAAGGGCTCGGCCTGACTGGGTTTTCAGTTTGTGCGCCATGGCCTGGGCCGGGGTGGCATCGGCCGGCAGGGCTGCCGGTTCGGTAAAGCGCTCATGCGGAGCTGGATGGTGTTCATCGCGCTTGACGGCAATGAACGGGTCAATCCCTTGCGCCTGACAGGCCTGGACATTTTTCGCGCTGTAAAAACCGGTGTCGGCCAATAGCTGTTCCACCTGCCCGAGTGCGTCAGGCAGCGCCGCCAGTTGCGCCAGCATCGGCACGACCTGCTCCTTGTCATTCGCGGCTTGCGTAACCGCAGGGGCAACGACCAGCAGGCTCGCGGTGTCGACCGCAGCCTGGGCGTTGTAGGCTTGATCAAAGCCGCCGCCGGCGACCGGCATGATG
Source organism: Chitinivorax sp. (assembly GCA_046347685.1). Lineage (GTDB taxonomy): Bacteria > Pseudomonadota > Gammaproteobacteria > Burkholderiales > SCOH01 > CALMFQ01. The sequence continues at coordinate 4,383 of JAXMFR010000085.1, read as the reverse complement.
CGGGATGCTTCGTCGGTCAGGTTGATCTGGTCTTGCGCTTTGGGTCCGGCTACCGGAGGCTTGGGCGGTTTGCCACCGGGCGGCTTGCCGCTTTCCCTGGCTTTCTGCTCACGCCGTGCCACCCTGGCTTCAAATTCGGCCTGCTCTTTCTCGAACCGGACTTTCGCCCGTGCATCGATCTTGGCTTTGGCCGCAGCCATGGCATCGAGTCGTGCCTGGCGGCGGGCAATTTCCGCCGGCAGGTCCATGCCGTCCGGCACGGCGGATTGGTCGGCTTGTTCGGCCTGTGCCAACAGGGATTTGACTTCTGCCGTGAGCTGGACTTCCAGCTGCTCGATATGCCCGTGTGACAGGGCGCTGTGGCGGGAGGCATTGGCCTTGATCCTGGTGCCGTCCAGGCTGATCGTGCCCAGCTTCAGCAGTTTCATTTCCCGCGCCATCTCCAGTACTTGCACGAACAGCCCGGCCAATTCATCGAGAAAGCGTCGCCGGAAGCTCGCCAGCGTGTCATGGTCAGGGTGCGTGCCAGCGGCAATGAAGCGAAACGCGATCGAGTCGTAGCTCGCCCGCTCGATCTTGCGGCTGGAGAACACGCCATTGGCGTAGCCATAGACCAGCAGTCCCAAAAGCACCGAGGGGTGATACGCCGTGCTGCCCCGCCCGGCGTAGGCTTTCTCCAGTGCGCTCAGGTTCAGCCCGTCAATCACCTCGACAATGAACCGTGCCAGGTGGCCTTCCGGAAGCCAGTCATCGACTGACGGTGGCAGAAGGTAGCCAGTCTGGCGGTCAACAGGATGGAAGCGGCTCATTTCTCGTCATCGTTTGGCTGGACAGGGGGCAATTATCCCATGAATGGCGAAATAGTCCGACAGGCTGCTAGGTTCTGTTGACGTTTGTTTCGCCGCTGCGCTGGTGAGTAAAAAGGCCAACCACAAGGCACGCGACGCAGCTAATAGTGGACTATTTGCAAGGAGAGTAACGCCGTGGATGGCCTTTTTGCTCGCCAGCCCGAAGGGTTTGACGCACTTCAGTTACAACACGGCGTCGTAAACCGCTTGTGCGAGCGTGGTTGTTGCCGCTTCAGCGGCTTACAACCACGGCCTGCCCCTTGCGGGTGAGATTGCTGCACGGCGCGTTTTACTCCTTGTTTTGTAACTGAATTGCATCAAACGCAGTTGTGAAACAAACGTCAACAGAACCTAGGAGGAGAACAACAATATGGACAACACCACCATGCCGGACAACACGCTGCGTATCGAAGGCGAGTTGACGATTTACACCGCCGCCGCGATCAAGCAGCGGCTCGACCAGCTGCTGGGACAGTCGGCCGAGCTGGAAATCGAGCTGTCGCAGGTGAGCGAGATGGATACCGCCGGGCTGCAACTGCTGATCCTGGCCAAACGAGAATGTCTGGCGCGCAGCGGCTCGCTGAAGCTGGTGGGGCATTCGCAACCGGTCCGCGAAATCATGGATTTGTGCAATATGGCCAACTATTTCGGCGACCCGGTGGTGATTCCGGGCAATGCCGGCTGATCGCCGCGGCGGGGAGAAGATCATGGACATGGATCAGGTACTGCAGACGTTTATTGCCGAGGCACGCGAATTGCTGCAGGACATGGAGGATCGCCTGCTGCAGATCGATTCGCTGCAGGGCGAGGATTTCACCGACGCGGTAAATGCAATATTCCGCGCCGCCCACACCATCAAGGGTTCGGCCGGTTTGTTCAGTCTGGAGAACATCGTCGGTTTTACCCATGTGCTGGAAAGTGTGCTCGACCGGGTGCGTTCCGGCGAACAGCAGGTGACGCCGGCCCTGGTGTCGTTGCTGTTGCAATGCAAGGATCACGTGGGCAGCAAGATCGACCTGCTGGCCGGTGTCGGCGACAGAACGGCACAGGAGGTTCACGACCACGACGTCAGGCTGCTGGAGCAGCTGGCGGAGTTCGAATCGCCCGGCACCACGCCGGCAACGGCATCGGCCAAGGCTGTGGCCACCACCGGGCCGCACGCCGAAGCGCAGGTCGAGGTCGAATCGATCGGCGGCGGCATGGTGGGCAGCGACAACTGGCACATTTCGCTGCATTTCGGTCGCGATGTGTTGCGCAACGGCATGGATCCGCTGTCGTTCTTCCGCTATCTGGGAACCATCGGCCAGATCGTCAGCATGGAAGTCGCGTTCGACGAGATGCCGGTAGCCGCCGAAATGGACCCGGAATCCTGCTACATGAGTTACGAAATCAACTTCAAGAGCGAAGCCGACAAGGCGAGCATTGAATCGGCGTTCGAATTCGTGCAGGACGATTGCCGCATTCGCATCATGCCGCCGCACAGCCTGGTGGCGGATTTTGTCGATCTGATCGGCAGTCTTTCCAAGGAGGAGCAGCGTATCGGCCAGATGCTGGTGCGTTGCGGCACGCTCACCGAACGCGAGCTGGCGATGGTGCTGGAGATTCAGGCTCAGGCGGCTGGCGGTGGCGGCGCTGCGGGCGACTCGCGTCCGCCGCTGGGGCAGATCATCGTCGAACAGGGACTGGTACAGCCGGCGGTGGTCGAAGCTGCACTGGAAAAGCAGCAGCAGCAACGCAAGACCAAAACCAAGCAGCAGCAATCGGTGCGCGTCGATGCCGACAAACTCGATCATCTGATCAACCTTATCGGCGAGCTGGTGATTGCCGGCGCCGGCGTCAATATCGTGCTGCAACGTAGCCGCATGACGCAACTGATGGAAGCCACCTCGACCATGAACCGGCTGATCGAAGAGGTGCGCGACACCACTCTGCAGCTGAGGATGACGCCGATCGGCGAGGTGTTCAGCCGCTTTCCGCGAGTGGTGCGCGACGTGGCCCGCGAGCTGGGCAAGGATATCGAGCTGAAAATCAGCGGCGCCGAGTCCGAGCTGGACAAATCAATGGTCGAGAAAATCGGCGATCCGCTGATGCATCTGGTGCGCAACAGCATGGATCACGGCATCGAGGCACCGGACAAGCGGCTTGCCGCTGGCAAACCGGCGCACGGGACGGTGTCGTTGAATGCCTACCACGAATCGGGCAGCATCGTGATCGAAGTGGCCGACGACGGCGGCGGGCTGGACGCCGGGCGCATCCTGCAAAAAGCCATCGAAAAAGGGCTGGTGGCGGCGGATGCCAATCTCTCCCCGGCCGACATCTACCAGCTGATCCTGGAGCCGGGCTTTTCCACTGCCGAGGCGGTGAGCAACCTGTCCGGCCGCGGGGTGGGGATGGATGTGGTGAAAAGCAATGTCGAAGCGCTGCGCGGCACGCTGGACATTGAAAGCACACCCGGCCAGGGCACCACGATGCGCATCTGCCTGCCGCTGACGCTGGCGATCATTGACGGTTTTCAGGTGGGGGTTGGCCATTCTACCTTCATCCTGCCGCTGGATTCGGTGGTCGAATGCATCGAGCTGCCGCCGGGCAGCGATGCCGCCGATTACCTGAACCTGCGCGGCGAAGTGCTGCCGTTCCTGCGCCTGCGTCGCCTGTTTGCGGTGGCCGGCGAGGCGCCGGTGCGGCAGAACATCGTGGTGGTACGTTTTTCCGGCCGTAAGGCAGGCATTGCGGTGGACCGGCTGTTTGGCGAGTGTCAGGCGGTGATCAAGCCGCTGGGCTGCCTGTTTGCCGGCGTCAGCGGCATTTCCGGCTCGACCATTCTCGGCAATGGCGAGGTGGCGCTGATTCTGGATGTGGCGCAGCTGGTCAACGGCGCTGCCGCGGTGGGCAAAGGCCAGCCGATGCCTGCCGTGCATTGATTGCTTGATTCATTCGATTTCCGATTGTCGTTTCCGCAGTTCATCAGGAGAGGGTAAGCATGTTCCAGAATATGAAAGTGGCAACCAAACTCGCACTGGGCTTTGGCCTGGTGGTGGCGCTGCTGTTGCTGGTGTCGTTCATCGGCATCACCCGCATGGCACATCTGAACGAATCGTTGCGGCAGGTGGGCGACGAGCGCTGGCCACGCGCCAACATGGCCAACGATATCGTGGTTAACAGCAGCGGCATCGGCATTGCTCTGCGCAACATGCTGCTGAGCAGCTCGAAGGACGATATCCAGCGCCAGAAAGAAGTGGTGCTGGAAACCCGCCGCGCCATTGGCTCCACGGTGGACAAGCTGAAGGAGGTGATTCAGACCGCCAAAGGCAAAGAGCTGCTGCAGCAGATCATCGAAAACCGCCAGAATTTCGTCGCCGGGCAGGAAAAGCTGATCGGCCTGATCGAGGCAGGTAACGCCGAAGCGGCCAGGGTCTACCTGAACAACGAATTGCGCCCGATCCTGCGCACTTACCAGAACAGCACCAACGCGCTGGCCAAATTCCAGGGTGAGCTGCTGGATCAGGGGGTGAAAGATGCCAAGGCCACCTACGAA
>JAXMFR010000084.1:0-7939 GCA_046347685.1 Chitinivorax sp. | reverse complement strand
TTCGGCCAACGTTGCCTGGTCGATGTACCCTGGCCTGTCGCATGGCGCCTACAGCGCGATCCATGCCCATGGCGAACAGTGGATGAAAGACCTGTACCTGCCGAAGATCGTTAACGGCACCTGGTCGGGCACCATGTGTCTGACCGAACCGCATTGCGGTACCGATCTGGGCCTGCTGAAATCCAAGGCAGAACCGAACGGCGATGGTTCTTATGCTATCACCGGCACCAAAATCTTCATTTCGGCCGGTGAACACGATCTGACCGAAAACATCTGCCACCTGGTGCTGGCGCGTCTGCCGGACAGCCCGAAAGACATCAAAGGTATTTCGCTGTTCATCGTGCCGAAATTCCTGCCGGATGCCAATGGCAACCCGGGCGCACGCAACCCGGTAAGCTGCGGCTCGCTGGAACACAAGATGGGCATCAAGGCCAACGCCACTGCCGTAATCAACCTGGACGGCGCAAAAGGCTGGCTGGTTGGTGAAGTGAACAAGGGCATGGCCTGCATGTTCACCATGATGAACGCTGCACGTCTGGGCTGTGGCATGCAGGGTCTGGGTATCGGCGAAGCCGCATTCCAGAACGCTGTGACCTACGCTCGTGACCGCGTGCAAATGCGTGCCCTGTCCGGCGCCAAGCGCCCGGATCTGGCAGCTGACCCGATCATCGTGCATCCGGACGTTCGCCGCATGCTGCTGACTGGCAAAGCCTACACCGAAGCAGGTCGTGCTTTCGCTTCGTGGCTGGCACTGCAACTGGATATCGAAAAGAAATCCGCCGACGAACTGGCACGCCAGGAAGCCGGCGAAATGGTTGCATTGCTGACCCCGATCGCCAAAGCCTTCATGACCGACAACGGCTCGATCATCGCCAACCTGTCGCAACAGGTTTACGGCGGCCACGGCTTCATCCGTGAGTGGGGTATGGAACAGTACGTACGTGACGTGCGTATCTCGCAGATCTACGAAGGCACCAACGGCATTCAGGCACTGGATCTGATCGGCCGTAAGGTTCTGCTGGATCAAGGCCAGAAACTGCGCAAGTTCACCAAGCAGATCCACAAGTTCTGCGAAGCGAACAAAGACGACGCGGCAATGAAGGAATTCGTTGAGCCGATCGCCACGCTGATGAAAGAACTGGGCGACATCACCATGCAGATCGGCATGCAGTCGATGATGAACAAGGACGAAGCCGGTTCGGCTGCGGTTGATTTCCTGCGCCTGCTGGGCCACCTGGTGTTCGGTTACTTCTGGGCACAAATGGTCAAGGTATCGCTGGCCAAGGTCAACGGCGACGACGCCAAGTTCTACAAGTCGAAGATTGCCACTGCACGCTTCTACTTCGCGCGTCTGTTCACCGAAACCGCAACCCTGAAGCTGAACCTGAAATCCGGTTCCAAAGCGGTAATGGAAATCGAAGAAGACGCATTCGTGTTCTGATTCGACTGACTGCCGCGCAGTCAAAAACGCCCACGGCTTGCCGTGGGCGTTTTGTTTGCTGCAACCCGTTACCAGAGTTCGATGCTGCCATCCCCGACTTCGAGATTGGCGCTGGCATTGCCTGGCAGGTTTGCCGTAGAGCCTCCCAGAAATACGCCCAGTGCTTTGTCCTCGTGCTGGATATGCTCAAGCAGCCATTTACGCACGAATCTTGCCAGCTCCAGCGCAATATCCTGCCCTTGTTGCAGCCGGGTGCCGAATTCTTCGACATCGCGCAGAAGCTGGGCGTGCTGGCGCAAATGTTCCGCGCTTTGCGGATAGCCGCGCTCGGCCATCAGCGTGGCCTCGTGCTTGAAGTGGTATGAGGTGTAATCGACCAGAGCTTTATACACGCCCGCCACGATTTTCTGGTTGTCGATGTTCTTCTGGTGCGAAAGCCCGGCCAGACGGTTGCCAATGGCAAACAGGAGCTTGTGTTGTTCGTCGATCGATTCGACGCCAACGGACAATTGATCTGTCCAGATCATCAATCCCAATTCGACCGGCAGTTCCGAGGCCGGTGCCGAGCCGTAACGTCGCGCAACATCCGACAGTGCGCTCGAATACTTGTCGGCTCTTCCCGCAATTTGCAAGGTCTCGTCGATCATGCTGACAGCGGCGCTGGAGATCAGTTTGGCCTGCTTGAGAATGCTGACCACCTGTTCGACATTCAGCACCTGAGTCTGGACCAGGGTCGATAGCTGCTCCATTTTGGTTACGGTGACATGCGACGAATCGCAGAACTGGCGCAACAGATCCTGCGTGTTGTCCGTGGTATCGATGCTTTGCCGTACCAGCGGGACGGTCGTTTCCATGTTTTTCACCGCTTGGGCGATTTCGACTTGGATCTGTTCGACCAGCGCATCGATCGAGCCTGTCGATTGCGTTGTCCGTGTCGCCAGCAAGCGTACTTCGTCGGCAACAACTGCAAACCCCCTGCCTGCCTCTCCGGCACGGGCGGCCTCGATGGCCGCATTCAGGGCCAGCAAATTGGTCTGGTTGGCAATGTCCTTGATCGACTGAACAATTCCGCCAATTTCCTGCGCCCGTATTACCAGTGTGTGTATTGTGCGCGCCGAGTTTTCCAGCGTGGTCGAGATGGATTGAATGCTGTTGCTGGTTGCCGCGATGCTCTCCTGACCCTGCGCCGTCTGGTTGGCAATGATGTGCGCGTACTTGCCGGTTTCACTGGCAATATCGGCGATGCTTTGCATGTCCTGCTGCAAATTCTGGGCTGACTGCAGTACTTCATCATCCGCGGTAACCTGCATTGACAAACGCGCACTCATATTGGCGGCATCGCCGACCAGCGCGGTCATTTCCTTGGACAGCATCGACGAGTTGTAGATATTGGCGCTGATGATCTGCTCCAGCCCCTGGCGCATGTTTTCCAGCGAGCGCATGATGCTTTCGCCGGCATTGATGGTCAGGGGTATGCGCGTTTTCAAGTCTCCGGACGCTATCCGCCGTGCAGCAGCCGATGCTTCTTCCACATCGCCGCCCAGCTGGCCGATTACCCAGCGTTTCAGCATGAAGGCGCTGAAAATCACCAAGGCTGCAGCCAGGCCGATACAGGGCAGCAACATGCGGGCGGCGACCCAGAATTCCGCCTCGACATCGTCGGTATAAACGCCGGTTCCCAATACCCATCCCCACGGCCGATAGCTTTTGACATAGGACAGCTTGGGGTAATCGTCGCTGGAAACGCCATTTCCGCGTGGCTTGGGCCAGTAATATTCGACAAAACCCTGACCTGCCTGGCTGACCGTCTGGTTCATCGCAATAAACAGGTTGCGGTTTGCAAATGTTGCGCTCTGCCCGGTCGCCGGGTTTTGGGTATGGAAAGCCTTGTTGAATCTGCTGTCGCCGAGCGGCGTATTGTCGAGCGATGGTATGGTCGGATGCATGATCATGCGCGGCCACGGGGATTCCATATTGTGTATCCAGACATAATTGCCACCGAGATAACGCATGCCTTTCAGTATCTGCATGGCATTGCTCTGGGCCTCGGCCCGGCTGATGCTGCCGGCCAGCTCTTGCTGGTGAAAGCGATCGACGATGCTGCTTGCGGATTCGACCACTGCCATCATCTGCGTTTTTTTTTGCACCGATAAGGCTGTCATGCAGAAAGTACAAGGCCACCGACGACAGTAATGCCAGACCGGCGAGTGTGGCAGAAAAAACCAGCAATAATCGTCCGCTAATGGTATTCAACTTCAAGGTAATCGATCCCGATAATTGGCAGCCCTCAAACAGCCAGCAGCCGGTAATGGCAAATAACCGGGACTTGATGATGGGACTTGCTGCGTGGTTTTTCCGAGTCGCCTGTCCAACGCTTTGCCTCGCCGGGGGCGGCTCTTGCAACAGACGTTGAACGGCTTCTTGCCTTGGCGCGCATCTATGCCAGGCACGCCATATGGTTTTAATCGTAGGTTCTTTTCAAACAGATACAACAAGGCATGCAAGAGATTGCCCGGCCGGGATGGCTGCCGGGGCCCCGGAGTGGCGGGGTTTGTCGCGGTAAAACGCCCGTGGTTGGCCGCGGGCGTGTGAGGCTGCCGGTCGATGCGACGGCTGTGTCAGCCGGTCAAATATCCCGCCACCCGCCCGCACACCCGCTCGAAACACTCGCCATTGCCATAAATCCGCGATAGCAGGATGGCCCCTTCAAAGTCGGCCACCGTTTGTTGCGCCAGTTGCCGCGCGTCGTTTTCAGGCAGGCGTGCGCCCAGCAGATGCGCCAGCGCCGCTACCCAGTCGTCGATGAACTGGCGGATCGGTGGCATCAGTTCCGGCACTGCGTAACTGGCATCGACAGTGATCACGCCCATCAGGCAGCCGATTGAATCTTCCATGAACAGTTTGCGCGCCTTGGCGTTCATGCGCGCCAGCCGTTCCGCCGGGGTCTGGCTGCTGTCGTAGGCGATGGCGAACAGCGTGTCGTTGACGATGGCGTGGGTGCGCTGCAGCACGTCGCGTGCCAGTGCTTCCTTGTTGGGGTAGTGATGGTAGAACGACGCCTTGGTCAGCTCGCAGGCGCTGGCCAGCATGTCCATCGAGGTGCCGTGGTAGCCGTAGCGTTTGAAGGTATTGGCGCAACGGCGCAGTAGTTCGTCGCGGGAGATTTTCTGCGGGCGCATGCGGGTTTCCGGCATGGTGATCGATGACCCATTTTAGATCAGCCGTTGTTGCGGCTCAATTTAAAACTTACCAAACGTTCGTTTTGTTTGACTTACCAAACGTTTGGTAAGAAACTGTGTCCATCGATACCGGCCGGGAAACCGGTTGCCGGTTTTTTTCATGCACAGGAGGATGAGCAATGAGTGAAGCAAACAGCGGCGCGGGCCGCATCAGCCGCGAGCAGCGTGGCAATCTGTGGTTGCTGGGGCTGGACCGTGCCGGCAAGCGCAATGCATTCGACAGCGCGATGATTGCCGATCTGGCGCAGGCACTGGGGGAATACGAGGCCAACGACGAGCTGCGCTGCGCGTTGCTGTTTGCCCATGGCGAGCACTTCACCGCCGGGCTGGATCTGATGGAGCTGACGCCGAAGCTGGCCAGCGGCGGCATCGGCTATGCAGAGAACAGCATCGACCCGTGGGGTGTCAACCTGCCGCGCCGCAGCAAGCCGCTGGTGGTAGCGGTACAGGGCATGTGCTGGACTGCCGGTATCGAGCTGATGCTGAACGCCGACATGGTGGTGGCTGCCGATAACTGCCGTTTTGCGCATCTGGAGGTGCTGCGCGGTATTCCGGCATCCGGTGGTTCGACGGTGCGCTTTCCGCAGGCCGCCGGCTGGCTGGATGCGATGCGTTATCTGCTGACCGGCGATGAGTTCGATGCGGCCGAAGCGTTGCGCATGCGGCTGGTGAACGAGGTTGTGGCTGCGGAACGGGTTCTGCCGCGCGCCATCGAGCTGGCCGAGCGGGTTGCCAAGGCTGCGCCGCTGGCGATCCGGGCGACCTTGCAATCGGCATTCCTGGCGCGCGATGCCGGCGACGCCGCTGCGCTGGCGAGGTTGACGCCAACGCTGCTGCAGCTGATTCGCAGTGCCGATGTGACCGAAGGCGTGATGGCGATGTTGCAGAAGCGCCAGCCGGTGTTCAAGGGATGCTGAGGCCGGCGATGGACGATGCCGGCAAGACGAGCGGCGAGCCGGTAACGCTGATCGCCGCCGACGGCTACCGGCTTGGTGCGACGCTGTTTCCTGCCGCCAATGGCAAGGTCAGGGCGCATTTGCTGATGGCCGGCGCCACCGGCGTGCCGCAGGGGTTTTACCGGCGTTTTGCCGAATATGCCAGCCAGCGCGGTTTCAGCGTGCTGACGCTGGATTATCGCGGCGTCGGCCAGTCGCGGCCGGCTTCGCTGCGCGGTTTCCGCATGTCCTACCTCGATTGGGGGCGGCTCGATCTGGCAGCGGCGGTGGATGCGCTGCACAGCGAGCGCGTGCCGCTGTATCTGGTCGGCCACTCGTTCGGCGGCCACGCGCTGGGCCTGTTGCCGAATCACCGGCGCATCAGCGCCTGTTACAGCTTTGGCAGCGGCGCCGGCTGGGCCGGCTGGATGCCGCTGCTGGAGGGCATCAAGGTGCGCCTGCTGTGGCACCTGATCCTGCCGCCGCTGGTGGCATGGAAGGGCTTCATGCCGTGGCGCCTGCTCGGCATGGGCGAGGATCTGCCGCTCAGCGTCTACCGCGACTGGAAGAAATGGTGCCGTTATCCGCGCTATTTCTTCGATGACCCGGATATGGCGCATCTGCGCCAGCAGTATGCCGAGGTGCGGCTGCCGCTGCTGGCGGCAACGGCGCTGGACGATCCGTGGGCGCCGCCCCGTTCGCGCGATGCGTTTGCCAGCGGCTACCGCAACGCTGCGCTGGCTGTGCGCGATATCGCCGCGCTACCCGGCGGTGCGCCGATTGGTCACATGGGCTATTTCCGCGCAGCGGCACAACCGCTGTGGGACGAGATGTTCGACTGGTTTCAGGCTAGCGGCCATGGTAGCGGCGCCGGTTGAAGCACTGGCCCGCGTTGCCATCGCAGCGCGGGCATTTTGTTTTACCCGGCATCGCGGCACAATGGCGGTCTGCCACCGACCACGCCCCCGGAGAGCCATATGGACCAGCCCAAATCCGACGCCGAATGGCGCGCCGAACTTACCCCGGAGCAGTATCGCGTTACCCGCCAGTGCGGCACCGAGCCGCCGTTTTCCGGCAAGTTTTATCATCATTGCGAGAGTGGCACTTATTGCTGCATCTGCTGTCACGCGCCGCTGTTCCGCTCCAGTGAAAAATACGAATCCGGCAGCGGCTGGCCGAGCTTTTGGGCCGGCATCGACCGCAGCGCGATCCGCGAGCTGGAGGATTTCAGCCACGGCATGCATCGCATCGAGATTCGCTGCGCCGGCTGCGATGCGCATCTGGGGCATGTGTTTCCGGATGGGCCGCAGCCGAGCGGATTGCGCTATTGCGTCAATTCGGCGTCGCTGGATTTCGCACCGGCCGGGGACAAGTAATGCCGTTGTGGCGGAGCGCGCTGTTGTGGCTTGCCGTATGCGGCTTGCTGGCGCCGATGCAAGCGTCGGCACAGGCATCGGTACAGGCGAAGGTGCAGAAAAAAGCCGGGCGGCCGACGGTGGGGCTGGTGCTGGGCGGCGGCGGCGCGCGCGGGCTGGCGCATGTGGGCGTGCTCAAGGTGCTGGAGCAGCAGCGTGTGCCGGTCGATTGTATCGCCGGTACCAGCATGGGCGCGTTGGTCGGCGGCGTATTCGCCACCGGTATGCCGGTGGCGGAGATGGAGCGCCGCGTGCGCGAGGCCGACTGGGATGAATTTTTTTCCAATCGCATCAAGCGCCAGGAAGAGGTGTTCGTGCGCAAGGAGGATGACCGTGTCAACACCAGCAATCTGCGCATTCCGGCACGCAATGGGCGGATCGGCCTGCCGCGCGGGGCAGTGCGCACGCAGAAGATCGAGCTGTTCATCCGCGAGCTGACGCAGAGCCTGTATCCGGAAAATTTCAGCGCGTTGCCGATTCCGTTCCGCGCCATCGGTACCGATCTGGAAAACGGCCGCGTGGTCGAATTCGACCGTGGCGATCTGGCGCTGGCGATGCGCGCGTCGATGTCGGTGCCGGGCCTGTTCGATCCGGTCGAATACAAGGGCCGGCTGGTGGTGGATGGCGGGCTGGCACGCAATCTGCCGGTGGATAACGTGCTGGCGCTGTGCAACCCGGACGTGCTGATCGTCGTCAACGTCGGCACGCCGCCGCTGAATCGCGAGGAAATGAGCTCGGCGCTCGGCGTTACCCAGCAGATGGTGGATGTCGGCATCAACAACAATATTGCGCAACAGCTGAGCCGGCTGACATCGAACGACATCCTGATCGAGCCGAAGCTGGGCGATCTGACCTCTGGCGATTTCAACCGCAACGCCGAATTCATTCCGCTCGGCGAGCAGGCGGCAT
>JAXMFR010000083.1:0-10121 GCA_046347685.1 Chitinivorax sp. | reverse complement strand
TTGATGCGATGATGCGACTGGCGGAGCTTTACTGGCGCAACAATTACATCGAAGAAGCACTGCAGATTCTCAACCGTGCGCTGGAGGTGGATGGCGAACGTGCGGATCTGTATCAGATGTTCAGCCAGTCGCTGCTGAAAAAAGGCGAGCACGAACAAAGCCTGCAATTGCTGCAACGCGCCGTGGCGCTGGCGCCGGACAATCCGCAGACCTATAGCGGCTATCTGTTCACGCTCAACTATGTCGACAGCCTGCCGCACGCCGAATGGTTTGAGCAGCATCGCTTGTACAACGCGCGCCTGCCGCAGGTATCCAGAAAGCCTGCCGACTACGGCCTGCGGCCCGACCCTCAACGCAAGCTGCGTATTGGCCTGGTGTCGGCAGATTTACGCGAGCACTCAGTGGCACATTTTCTTGGCCCGCTGCTGACGTATTTCGACCGCGAGCAATTCGATGTCGTGTGTTACTACAACCATCACAAAAACGATGCCTACACCGAGCGCTTCAAGCAGCAGGCCAGCGCCTGGTACGACGTGCTGTTGCTGAACGACCTGCAACTGGCGCAACAGATTGCCGACGATAAAATCGACATCCTGATCGACCTGAACAACCACTCCGGCGGCAACCGGCTGCCCGCCTTTGCGCTACGTCCGGCGCCGCTGCAGGTGAGCTGGCTGGGGTATCCAGCCACCACTGGCATGGACGCGATGGATTACATCCTGGTTGATAAATATTTCGCTCCGGACGACAGCATGGCCGCCTTCTGCAGCGAAAAGCTGGCCTGGCTGCAAAGTTATCGCGCACTGCAACCGGCGCCAGAAATGGATCTGCCGGTGTCGCCGCTACCGATGCTGGAGCGCGGCCATATCACCTTTGGCTCGTTCAACAGCTTCGTCAAGATCTCGCAGGATGTGTTGTCGCTGTGGGCTGATCTGCTGCTGCAGATCGACAACGCAAGGCTGGTAATGATTGTCCACGCCAAGGAGTCGCTCGACTTCGTTACCGCATTTTTTGCCGAGCGCGGCATCGCCGCCGATCGGCTGACGCTGTTCACCAAGCTGCGCTACGAGCAATTTCTGAAACTGCACCAGCAGGTCGACATCGCGCTAGACACCTACCCGTTCACCGGCCTTACCACCAGCATCAACGGCCTGTGGATGGGTGTGCCAATGCTCACCCAGGCAGGCGAACGCATGCTGACGCGCTCAGGCCTGAGCTTGCTGGCGCCATTGGGGCTGGACAAGGATTTTGTGGCGAATTCGCGCGAGGAATACCTGCAGAAAGCCGTTTACTGGTCGCAACACCCGCAACAACTCGCCGAAATACGCGCCGGGCTGCGGCAACGGCTGCAGAAGTCGCCGCTGCTGGACGGCATAGGCTTTACCGAGAACTTCCAGCAGGTGATGTGCGATCTGTGGCGCGAATGGTGCGAGCGGCAGAGCTGAGCCGCTCGGCGACGACCTCCGCACATTGCTGGCGGCCGCAGCCACACCAATGCCATCAAACTGTCGGATAATTGAGCGGTCTGATCGAAACGGGCTGCCACCATGTCATCTGTTCCCAACCACGCCAATTCCTACCCGGCGCTACCGCTGGTGTATTCCTGCTCCGGCTGCTCCGACGTGGCGCAACTGGCGAATGCACTGGCGGTGCGGCTGGATCGCGAACAGCGCGCGGAAATGTCGTGTATCGCCGGCGTGGGCGGCGGCGTCAAACCGCTGCTGCGCACCGCCCGCTCCGGCCGCCCCATCATCGCCATCGACGGCTGCCCGCTGCATTGCGCGCGCCATTGCCTGCAGCAGGCTGGGGTTGAGCCCACGCTGCATATCGATCTCTCCACTGCGGGAATCAAGAAACAACAGCATCAGGACTTTTCCGCTATCGAGACGCAGCAAGTCTGGCAACAGGTGTTATTGCCGGCGCTAGCGGCACTGCCCTGCGAGCCAATACCAGAGGGGCCTGCAGGCCGGCCTGTGGACCAATAGGGACGCGGCTTTCAGGCCAGTTGCAAACCGCGCCGCAGGCGGGCGCTGAAGGATTCGGCGAGCCAGGCCAGCAGCAGGGTGGCGAGGATGACGGTGGCGGCTTGTTTCATCTGGAACAGCGACAGGGTCATGTACAACATCTGCCCCAGGCCGCCGGCGCCGACGAAGCCCATGACGGCGGCGATGCGGATGTTCACTTCCCAGCGGTACAAGGCGTAGGCGATCCACTGGCCGGCGACCACCGGCAGCGTGCCATAGAGGAAGGCCAGCAGGCGGGTGCTGCCGGCCAGTTGCAGCGCTTGCGCCGGTTCGCGCGGGGCGTTTTCCAGGGTTTCGGCGTAGAGGCGGCCGAGCACGCCGGTGGTGTGCAGCGCCAGCGCCATCACGCCGGCCAGCGGGCCGATGCCGGCAGCAAGCACGGCGATGGCGGCCCACAGCAGATCGGGCACGGCGCGCAAAAAGTTAAGGATGGCGCGCGCCGGCAGTTTGGCCGCCAAGCCATAAGCACCGGATGCCGGCAAGGCCAACGCGGCGGCGCCGATCAGCGCTAGCGCCGAGCCCCACACCGACAGCACCAGCGTTTCCCAGGTGGCTTTGGCTACGGCTTGCAGATGCTCGCGGCTCAGGTCGGGCGGGAAAAATTCCACCAGCCGTCCGCCCAGCGCGGCGATGTCGAAAGTACCAGTCCAGTCACGCGCCAGCCACGCGGCGCTGCCGCCCAGCAACAGGCTCAGCGCCAGCAGTGTCAACAATGGTTTGGTGTAGAGCCTCATGCCAGCACCTTGCGCACCAGCCAGCTCACCATTTCGGTGAGCAGCACCAGCACCATGAACACCAGCAGAATCGCGCCGACTTCACCGCCGTTGAGCATGCGCACCGAGGTATCCATCAACTGGCCGAGGCCACCGGCGCCCACCAGACCCATCACCGCCGAGGCGCGGATCGCGCATTCCCAGCGGTAGACGGTGTAGCTCACCAGCTCCGGCAGCGCATTCGGCAGCAGGCCGTAGACCAGCGCGGCAATGCGGCCGCTGCCGGCGTGGCGCAGCGCCTGCAGCGGCGCTTGCGATTGCGATTCGAGGATTTCGGCGTAGACCTTGCCGAGCATGCCGCCGTAGGCCAGCCCCAGCGCCAGCAGCGCCGCCGGGCTACCCAGCCCGACCACGCGCACGAACAACAGCGCCCAGACCAGCTCTGGCACGCCGCGCAGCAGCAACAGCAAGGCGCGGATTGGCGTTGCCAGCACGGCCAGCAGCAATGGCGAATCACCCAGCAACACCCGCGACGACAGCAGCGCCAGCGGTGCGCCGATGGCAAACGCCAGCAACATGCCGAGGTTGGCAACGGCGACGGTGGTCAGGGTGGCCTCACCGAGCGATTTGAGGAAGAAAGCATCGCGCGATGGCGGGAAAAAGTCGGCAAGAAATTTGCCCAGCGTGGCCAGGGTGCCGGGCGTGAACAGCTCGGCAAAGTTGAGTTGCGAGCCGAGCAACAGCAGCCACAGCACCAGCGGCAAGGCCAGTGTCTGCAGCAGTCCGCGCAACAGGGGCGGATGGCGCAGGCGCATCAGCATCGCGGCCCGCTGACGCTGCTGCCGGCGAATACCGGGATATCCACTGCCGGCAAGGCCTCGGTCACGTCGCCAGCGTAGAGCGCTTGCAACAAGGCGGGGGTGACTTCTGCAGTCGGCAGATCAAACAGGATGCGCCCCTGGCGCAGGCCAATCACACGCGGGAACAGCTCCAGCGCCAGATCCACCGCGTGCAGGCTGACCAGCAGCGTGGCATTGCGGCTGCGGGCGTCGTCCTGCAACACGCGCAGCATCTGCCGCCCCTGCAGCGGGTCGAGCGCCGACACCGGCTCGTCGGCCAGCAGCAATTGCGGTGCCTGATACAACATGCGGGCGATACCGACGCGCTGGCGCTGGCCACCGGACAGCTCGCCACAACGCTGGTACAGCACCTCGGGCAAGGCCACCTGCTTAAGGCAGCTGGCAATCGCCGCAGTCTGCGCCGGCCACCACAAATCCAGCAGGCTGCGCCACAGCGGCTGGCGCGCCAGCTGCCCTGCCCCTACGGCGTGGATGGCACGCTGCCGGCCAGGCAGTGGCGGCACCTGATACACGCTGCCGATGGCCGCACGCAAAACCTTGAGCGCGCTGGCGCCAAGGCGCGCCGGCTGCTGGCCCAACACGGTTACCCGGCCGCTATCCGGCGTGTGGCTGCTGTTGGCCAAGCCCAGCAGGCTGGTCTTGCCGGCGCCGGAAGGACCGATCAAGGCCACCTGCTCGCCCTGCGCCAGCTGCAGGTCGATGTCCTGCAGGATGGCTTTGCCGCCGAGCTTGAGGCTGGCGCGCTCAAGTTGCAGGCTCATACCAGCTCCGAACAGTGCCGAGGCACGGAGGCGCCAAGCGGCGACGGCCAGCTAGCGTGGCTGTTGGGTGCAGACATCACTTCAGCAGACCTGCCGTTTGTGCCGCATCTTCGATCATTTGATAGTTGTCGGCCTTGGTCGGCACAAACTTGGCGGCACGTTGCAGTTCGAGGATTTCCTTCTGAGCCGGCACAGTCGGCGACAGCTTGAGGAAGGCATTGGTCAGCTTGGTCTGCAGTGCTGCCGGCAGGCTGGCGCGCACGGTCCAGTTGTAGTCGTAATAAGGCGGGGTGGTGCTGATCAGCTTAACCTTGGTGGCATCCACCTTGCCACCGGCAACCAGCTTTTCCCAGACCGAGGCATTCAGCACCCCGGCATCGACCTTGCCGGCGCTGACCCAGGCGACGGTGGCGTCGTGCGCGCCGGAATAGGCCACCGATTTGAAGGCTTTTTCCGGCACCATGCCGTCTTTCTGCAGGTAATAACGCGGCATCAGGTGGCCGGATGTGGACGACACCGAGCCAAAGGCGAAGCTCTTGCCTTTAAGGTCAGCCAGGGTGTTGATGCCGGCGCCGGTGTTGGCAATGAATTTGCTGGTGAAGTGCTGGTCTTCCTCACGCTGTACCAGCGGCACCACCTTGCCGCGCAGCTTGGCCTGCACAAAGGTAAAGCCGCCCAGCCAGGCCAGGTCGATCTTGTCAGTGGTCAGCGCCTCAACCACGCCGGCGTAATCAGTCACCGGAATGAACTGCACCTTCATGCCCAGTTCACTTTCCAGATATTTGCCCAGCGGTGCGAACTTGCGCTGCAGCTCGGTGGGTGCTTCGTCGGGGATGGCGGAAACACGCAACACTTCTTCGGCCAGAGCATGGCCAGTCAGGCTCAACAGCGACAGTGCAAGAAACGAACGACGCAACATGGGCAGGGCTCCGTTTGTCTGTAGAAAACCGGCAATTATAACAAAGCCTTGCCCTTGCCACTCGCCATTGCGGGGCGCCTGCGCTATAAGTATCTGCAAACAACAGCAGATAGTAAGCAGCACATGCGTATTCTCGGCATCGACCCCGGCCTGCGGGTCACCGGCTTTGGCGTGATCGACAGCGTCGGCCAGCAACGGCAATACGTTGCCAGCGGCTGTATCCGCTCGCCGGAGAAAGAAGACCTGCCGCGACGGCTGAAAAGTATTGCCGATGGCCTGTTTGAAATCATCGACCACTACCGCCCGGACGAAGTGGCAATCGAGCAGGTGTTCGTCAACGTCAATCCACAGTCAACGCTGCTGCTGGGCCAGGCCCGCGGCGCAGCGATCACCGCAGCGGTGATCCGCAATCTGCCGGTGGCCGAATACACGGCGCTGAAAGTGAAGCAATCGGTGGTCGGCCACGGCAAGGCGGCCAAGGAGCAGGTGCAGGATATGGTGGTGCGCCTGTTGGCGCTGCAAGGATCACCCCACGCCGATGCCGCCGATGCGCTGGCCTGTGCCTTATGCCATTGCCAACCACGCCGCCCACCTGCTGGCCGCCAACGGCCCCCGACTCAAAGCCAAACATGGACGCTGGACCTTATGAACACGTCAACCGCCCCGCTCGAACCGAGTGTCCAGCAGCTGCAAAACCCCTTGCAGCGTTATCTGCTGGCCACCCGCCCGGCATTTCTCAGCGTGACACTGATCGGTTGCCTGATCGGCATCGCCAGCGCCTGGTTCAACCACGTGCCGCTGGCAGCCGGGCCGCTGCTGCTGGGGCTTTTGCTGGCATTGCTGGCACATGCCGGAGTCAATGTATTCAATGATTATTACGACGCGCTCAACGGCACCGACGCCGCCAACACCGAACGGCTGTTTCCGTTTACCGGCGGCAGCCGTTTTATCCAGAACGGTGTGTTGAGCCTGCGGCAAACCTTGCTGTGGGCGCTGGCGCTGTTTGCACTGGTGATCGGCGGCGGGCTGTGGCTGATTGCCCGGAGCGGCAATGGCTTATTCTGGATCGGACTGGCCGGGCTACTGATCGGCTGGGCCTATTCGGCGCCACCGCTGAAACTCAACAGCCGCGGGCTGGGAGAAGTGTGCGTGACGGCGGGCTTTGTCTTGCTGCCGATCGGCATGGATTATCTGGCGCGGCATGCCTTCAGCCTGACACCCGCGGCGGCAGGCTTGAGCTTTGGCCTGCTGGTGACCAATCTGCTCTACATCAACCAGTTTCCCGATCGCAGCGCCGATCTGCAGGCCGGCAAACATCACTGGGTGGCACGGCTGCCGGTGCAGCAGGCACGTTGGGGTTATCTGTTGATTGTGGCGCTGGCTTACGGCGCGTTGCCGCTGCTGGTAGTGGGCGGCATATTGCCCTGGCCGGTGCTGCTGGGCTGGCTGTCTTTGCCCTTATCGCTCAAGGCCACTCAAGGCCTGCTGCAACATGCCGGCCAACCAGCGCTGCTGGCACCGGCCATCCAGCAGACCATCGGCGCCGCATCGGTACATGGTCTGGCGGTGGCTAGCGGCCTGCTGGCGGCACGCTGGCTGATTTGAACCATTGCTGCTCCAGTTGCTGGTAGCGGCCGTTCTGGTGAATGCGCTGCAGGCCGGTTTCAAACACCTTCACCCAATGCGGCGCATCGGGATAGGTTTTGCTGAAACTCAGAAACAGCTCCATGGTTTTCACCTCGCCCTGTGCTACCACCCGCTTCCGTAATTCCGTCTCATCCTGTGAGAGCAACCAAGCTGCTACCTGTTCGAACACCAGCGCATAATCCACCCGACCTGCGGCGAGTTTGCGCAGGCTGTCGATATCATGCAGCGACCAGTCCTTGTTGACCTGCGGGTTCTGATCGATGGCATCACTGTAGGTGTAACCGTTGGTCAGGCCCACCCGCTTGCCGTTGAGATCCTGAACGCTGACCGGACGCGTGCCTTTACCCGGCGTGCCAAAAATCATGATGCGCGCGCGGAACAAAGGGCGCTGATGCCACAGGTAGTCCTTGCTCAGGCTGGCATCCTTGGAGGTATCGAAGCAGCCGAGTTGTTTGCCCGCTTTCACCAGCTTCATGCAGCGGGCGTAGGGCATCACTTCAAAACGTACCGGCTGCCCGGCAGCAAGAAAAGCCTCGCGCACCACGTCCACCGCAAAGCCCACCGCTTCGCCATCGTTCGAGGCGGAATAGGGATACCAGTCATCTTCTGCGGCAATCACTAACGGCTGCACTGCCATGGCTGCCGATGACAGCAGCGCACACAGGCCAATGATCCAGGAGCGTCGAGGTATCCCGTGCGTCAGCATGCTGCCCGCCTCAGGCGTCCGGAACGATCTGCTCGGCGTATTCCATCAACTGCCCCAGCAATTGATGTTCAGCATCGCCAGCGCCATCGGCAGCGCCAAGACGCTCGATTTCCGCCAGATAATCGTCAAGCACAATGCTGGCGCCGCCTGCCGGATCGGTCAGGCGCCAGTTGCGGTATTCATCCCAGGTGCCACGTTCTTCGCGGCTCAAGGTCTCGGGATAGTTGCGCGCGCGGTAGCGGAACAACATTTCCGGCAGGCGTGGGTCATCAAAATCAAACCGGGAGCGTGACAGGTCTTGCGGCGCGGTGGTGCGTACCTTGGCCATCGCCGCCTTGTCGCGGCCGGAGAAAAAGCCGCCGCTGTAGATCATCAGATCCGGGTCGCTCATGGCCTCGCGCTCCGGGGCTTTGAACAGCTCATCCAGCTTGGGCTGCAGCTCATGCGCGCACAGCTTGAGCCAGTTTTGCCGTGCGGCAGCCAGGTCCACCTGCCATTTTTCCGCCAGTTCCGGCGTCAACAATTTGGCCGAGGCAACAATCGGGCATTTGTTGATGTGGATGGTCTTGATTGGCAGGCGCGTGATGCCTTCAGGCAAATCCTGTGCGCGCGTAAACACACGCTCGCGTAGCTGCTCTGCGGTGAGTTCGAATAACGGCGCCGGGTCGGCGCTCAGGTCAAACACCACGATTTCGTTCTGGTTTACCGGATGCCGGCCAATCGGCGCCACCAGCGCCAGGCAGCCGCGCTCGGCGGGATACATGCCAGAGATGTGCAGTACCGGCTTTTTGCTCACCACGTCCAGCTGTTCCGCCACCTTGCGTTTGTCGCGCAACTGGTAAACATAGTCGTAGAGCTTGGGCTGCGCCTGCTTCACCAGCTTGGCCACAGCAATTGTCGCCAGCACGTCCGACAGCGCATCGTGTGCGGCTTCGTGCTGCAGACCGTTGGCGGCGGTCAGGTGTTCCAGCTTGAAGCTCGGCTTGCCGTCGTCGTGATTCGGCCAGTTGATGCCTTCCGGGCGCACCGCCCGCATCAGCCGCAGCATGTCGAGGATGTCCCAACGGGAACAGCTGTTTTGCCACTCGCGCGCATAGGGGTCGTAGAAGTTGCGGTAAAGCAGATTGCGCGTGACTTCGTCGTCGAAACGCAGCGTGTTGTAGCCCACCCCACAGGTGCCCGGCTGCGCCAGTTGCTCGTGGATGCGGCCGATGAATTCGACCTCCGGCAGTCCCTGCTGCAGGCATTGCTGCGGCGTGATGCCGGTGATCAGCACCGCCAGCGGCTGCGGCAGAAAATCGTCGGCCGGGCGGCAATGGATGTTCAGCGGTTGGCCGATGATGTTCAGGTCTTCGTCGGTGCGCACACCGGCAAACTGGGAGGCACGGTCGCGCCGCGGATCGGCACCGAAGGTTTCATAATCGTGCCAGTACAACGTGGGTTTTGCAGTCACAGCGAGAGTAGTCCGGTTCCTACGGCCACCACCTTGCCGGCAACAAAAACCTGGCGGGCGGTGTTGATATCGAGTTTGAGATTGCTGAAGCGTTTGATCATGTGCCCCTGGCGCATTTCCACCGACAAGGGCCGTGGCGCACCATTGGCAAGAAACCAGCCGCCAAGGTTAGCACAGGCCGAGCCGGTGCCGTAATCTTCCACCACCGTGCCGCGATCGACGTAGAAGAAGCGGCCATGCACCAGCGCGCCATCGCGCACCCAGACAAACACCTGCGCCACGCCATTGCGGTTGGCGGCATATTGCTGCAATGCGGCTGCACGCGGTCGGCAGTACATCAGGCCATCACGATTGGTGAGCTGGATCACCAGTTGTTCGGTGCCGGTATTCACAAACAGCGGCGAGGGGCCGATATCGCTTTCGCGAATTCCCAGCAACGTTGCCAGCTGCTGGATATTGGCTTCCGGCGCGCGGTAGGTGGGCGTTTTGCACTGGAAAGACCAGACATCTTCTTCGGCCCACACCGGCACTACGCCCGACTTGGTTTCAATTTTCAATGCATTTTCGGTGTGTTGCAGCTGTCGGATCACATGTGCCGAACCCAGCACCGGATGCCCGGCAAACGGCATTTCGTAAGCCGGGGTGAAAATGCGAATCTGCGCATCAGCAACCCGGCTGGGGAGGATAAAAGCGGTTTCCGGGTGATTCATCTGCCGTGCAATTGCCTGCATCGCCGCATCATTAAACGACAGGCCGGATTCGAACACACACAGCGGGTTGCCCGACAAAGAGCTTTCGGCGAACACATTGACGATCTGATAACGGAAAGAAGGCATGGCGCTTCACCAGTTCAATTCAACGCTGGACTGGATGCGCGTTTGCCCACCCAGCAAGATGCGGCGGTTATCGTCAATCTGCAACGCCATGCGTGCCGGGCGCTCCAGATAATCGCCCTGTCTCACCCGCAGGCTGATTGGCAACGGCGCACGGGTATTCAGCAGATAACCGGCCAACGCAGCAATCGCCGCACCGCTGGCC
>JAXMFR010000082.1:0-33295 GCA_046347685.1 Chitinivorax sp. | reverse complement strand
CGCGATAGCCGCGTGCACCAGATTCTGGAAGGCACCAACGAAATCATGCGTGTCATCATCGCCCGCGCGGCGTTGAAAGACGACGCTTCGGATAATTTGCGTTAAGCGAGAGCACCATGCACCCATTACTGCGACTGGAAAAAACCGGCTACACCGCCATCCTCACCATTCAAAACCCGCCCGCCAACACCTGGAACCGCGACAGCCTGATCGCGCTGAAGCAGACGGTAGAAGCGCTGAATGCCGAACGCGACATCTACGCGCTGGTGATTACCGGCGAAGGCGAGAAATTCTTCTCTGCTGGCGCCGATCTGAATCTGTTCGCCGACGGCGACAAGGCGGTGGCACGCGATATGGCGCGGGTGTTCGGCGAGGCATTCGAAACCCTGTCGCAGTTCCGTGGCGTATCGATTGCCGCCATCAACGGTTATGCGATGGGCGGCGGGCTGGAATGTGCACTGGCCTGCGACCTGCGCATTGCCGAAGAACAGGCGCAGATGGCGCTGCCGGAAGCCGCCGTCGGCCTGCTGCCCTGCGCCGGCGGCACGCAGAATCTGGCGTGGCTGGTGGGCGAAGGCTGGGCCAAGCGCATGATCCTTTGCGGCGAGCGGGTGAACGCGCAGCAAGCGTTACAAATCGGCCTGGTCGAAGAAGTCGCACCGAAAGGCACCGCGCGCGAAGCGGCGCTGGCATTGGCCGAGAAAGTCGCCCGCCAAAGCCCGGTGTCGGTTACCGCCTGCAAACAACTGATCCAGCGTGGCCGCAACCAGCCGATGTTCCAGGCACTGCCGGCCGAGCGCGAAGCTTTTGTGGATTTGTTTGATAGCCAGGATCAGGCCGAAGGCGTGCAGGCCTTCCTGCAAAAACGCCCGCCGCAATGGAGCAACCAATGAGCGTGATTTTTGACACCCGTGTAGCCGCCAACGGCAAACAGATCGGCTTCGCCACCCTCAGCAACGAAGCCGCGCTCAACGCGCTGACGCTGGTCATGGCCGAGCAGCTTTACGAGCAATTGCTGGAATGGGAAGAAGACCCGGCGATTGCCTGTGTGGTGCTGCAGGGGGCGGGCGACAAGGCGTTTTGTGCCGGCGGCGATATCGTCTCGCTGCACCAATCGTTGTGCGAGCATGGCGAGGATTTGACCCAGCGCTACGCCGAGCAGTTTTTCGAGCTGGAATATCAACTGGATTACCTGATCCACAGCTACACCAAGCCGGTGTTGTGCTGGGGCCACGGCATCGTCATGGGCGGCGGGCTGGGGCTGATGGCCGGCGCCTCGCATCGCGTCGTCACCGAAAAATCGCGCATTGCGATGCCGGAAATCACCATCGGCCTGTTTCCGGATGTCGGCGGCTCGTGGTTTCTCAACCGCATGCCGGGCAGGGTGGGGCTGTATCTGGGGCTGACCGGCGCGCACCTGAACGCTGCCGACGCGCTGTTCGTCAAACTGGCGGACTTCTACGTTGAACACGCAGAAAAAGCCGCGCTGCTGGACGACCTGCTGAGCGTCGCTTGGGATGACCACTACCGCCACAACCACCACAAACTGTCGGCGCTGCTGCGCCAGCACAAAGGCCGTTATCCGCTGCCGGAATCGCCGGTGCGCCAGCATCTGGATTTTATCAACGCCGTCACCGATTGCGACAGCGTCGACGACATCGCCGCCGCGCTGAGCCAGCATCAGCAGGACGATGCCTGGGTACAACGCGGCGCCAAGGCACTGCAGGCCGGCTCGCCGACTTCGGCCAAGGTGATTTTCGAAACCTACCAGCGCGCCAGACATATGTCGCTGGAAGAAGTGTTCGCCATGGAACTGGGGCTGGCAATCCAGTTCTGCCGTCACCCGGACTTCCGCGAAGGCGTGCGCGCCTTGCTGATCGACAAGGACAACACCCCGCGCTGGGCGCCGCCGACACTGGCCGAAGTCAGCGATGCCTACGTCGAAGAACACTTCACCCCGCCGTGGCCGGAAGATCAGCATCCGTATCGTGACTGGTAAAGCGGCAGGGCTGCGGGCCGCGTGGGTATTGGCTCGCAGGCCGCGCTGCAGGGCAATACCAGTGCGGCTCTCAGGGCAACGTTATGTGTAGCCCGGATGCAGCGCAGCGAAATCCGGGTCGGCGCTTGCCCGAGGCCCCAAAACAAACAGACGGCCATTCAGGCCGTCTGTTTGCCCCGGAATCCGCTTGCGGCTATATCCGGGCTACCTGAAAGGTGGGCAAATATCGATAAGTGGGGGCGTGCGTTTGATTGCAAATAAAAAGCTGTTGATGTTTCGTTACTTAAATAAGTAGGCGATCTATGTTTTCGTTGGCTGCATTCGCCATCATTGGCGTATTTGTTTTAGTTGTTTGGTTTTCTGCTTGGCTATGTAGAAAAATTGCAATTGCAGTGGGTGCTGGTCGAGTTGCCGCCCGCATTGCTGCTATTTTTGGCGCATCTATTGTTTTGGCGCCGGTATTTTGGGATGTGCCGCCGACGTTAATTGCTCATCGCTATTACTGCACGAGGGATGCTGGTGTTTGGGTCTATAAGAAGCCACAACAATGGTATGCGGAAAGCAAAGGGGCAAAGAAAATAGCGCCAGCACTTATCGATAATACAGAAAATAGCATTCGTATCAGCTGGGGAATATTACAGGAGAGAATATTTGATAAAAATATATTCTTGTCTGTTCAAATTCATCGTTCAAGAGTTGTTGACGTTACTAACGGTGAGGTTTTGCTGGAAAAGAAATGGTATTCGGCTTGGGATGACTTAAATAATTATAAGCATTTAATATTTAACATTAATTACTGCCCGATGCCATACGGCGATCTTAGCGAATATGATACTTCGATAGAAGAGCTTAAGAAGATTGGGCCATAACTATGAGAGCCAACGAATTATCCCTGAATGCACGTTGACTGATGTTGTATATACAGCCAAGGCTGGGCAATTTGTTATCTACGCGCTACTTGATATGTTTCGGTGGGCAATATTTGCCCATCCTACCAATATTTCGCCCTACCAAGATTTCAGCCCGACGCAGTCGCTAACGTTCGGCTCCGCGTCGGACTGAAGTCCGACCTACGACAATCGTAGCGTGGCGGTGACATAAGCATTGACCTGCAGCCCGCTCTGCCATTGGTCCGCAGGCCGGCCTGCAAGCCGCGCCAGTATTGGTCTGCAGGCCAGCAGCTATAAAAACATCAAATGGAGGAGTGAAACATGAACCACAACATCGCCTTTATCGGCCTCGGCAATATGGGCGGGCCGATGGCGTTGAATTTGCTGAAAGCGGGCTTTGCACTGACGGTGTTCGATCTGTCGCCAAGCGCGTTGCAGACGGCGCAGGCAGCGGGTGCGAAAGTGGCTGCCACGGCGGCGGAAGCAGCGGCAAGCGCTGACATTATCGTGTCGATGCTGCCGGCCAGCGCGCATGTCGAGGATTTGTATCTCGGCAGCGGCGGAGTGCTGAAGGTGGTGAAGCCGGGCACGCTGATCATCGATTGCAGCACGATTGCGCCGCAGACGGCGAAAACCGTGTATCAGGCGGCGCAGGCAGCGGGTTGCGCGATGATCGATGCGCCGGTGTCGGGTGGCACGGCGGGTGCGGCGGCGGGGACGTTGACGTTTATTGTCGGTGGTGAAACTGAGGCGCTGGAGCGCGCGCGGCCGTTGCTGGAGAAAATGGGCAAGAACATTTTCCACGCTGGTGACCACGGCGCCGGGCAGGTGGCGAAAATCTGCAACAACATGCTGCTGGCGATCCATATGATCGGCACCGCCGAGGCGCTCAATCTCGGTACCTCAATGGGGCTGGATGCCAAGGTGCTGAGCGAGATCATCAACAAAAGCTCGGGCCGCAACTGGAGCAGCGAGCTGTATAACCCGTTCCCCGGCGTGATGGAAAACGTGCCGGCCAGCCGTGGCTACAGCGGCGGCTTCGGCGTCGATCTGATGCTGAAAGACCTGGGGCTGGCGCAAGAGGCGGCGCTGCACGCCAAGGCCGCCACGCCGCTGGGCACGCTGGCGCGCAATCTGTATCACCTGCACAGCCTGGCCGGCAACGGCCGGCTGGATTTCTCCAGCATTCTCGAATTGCTGCAGGCCGATGACTGACAGCATGCAGCTGCCGCCGGGCATGGCGGTGATTCAACGTGGCTGGCTCAACGCCAACCACGTGTTATTCCGCGAAAACGACCACGACGGCGCGGTGCTGATCGACAGCGGCTATGTCACTCATGCCGATGCCACGCTGGCCTTGCTGCGCCAAGCGGATGCGCTCGGCCAGCGGCCGCTGGCGCGGGTGCTGAATACCCATTGCCACAGCGATCACATGGGCGGCAACGCACGGCTGCAGCGTGAATACGGCGCGCAGGTGTGGGTGCCGGAAGCGGAAGCGCCGCATATCCACAGCTGGGATCAGGCGGCGCTGTGGCTGGACGATGCCGGCCAGCAGGCCGAGCCGTTCCGCGTCGATGGCCTGTTGCGGCCGGGTGAAACCTTGTTGTTGGGCCAGACCGAGTGGCAGGTGCTGGCGGCGCCGGGGCACCGGATGGAGGCGCTGATGTTTTATGCGCCGGAATTCCGCATCCTGATCAGCGGCGATGCCTTGTGGCAGAACGGCCTCGGCGCGGTGTTGCCGGATGCCGATCTGGCCGGGCTGGCTGCGGCACAGGCCACGCTGGAGCTGATTGCCGCGCTGGACATCGATTGGGTGATCCCTGGCCATGGTGCGCCGTTTGCCAACGTGGCGCAGGCGCTGCAAACCGCCAGCCGGCGGCTGCTGCAGTGGCGCGATAATCCGCAACGCTGGGCGCTGTCGCTGCTCAAATCGCTGCTGCTGTTCAACCTGCTGGAGATGGGCAGCATGCCGCTGGTGCAGTTGCCGGACTACCTCGGCAGGCTGTCGCTATTGCAGCAATCCAGCCACATCCTGTTACAGCGGCCGGTAGCAGAGCTGGCGCAGCAGGTAGTGACCGAACTGGAGCAGATGCGTGTGGTGCGGCGCTACGGCGGCCGGCTGCTACCGTTGCTGCGAGCATGACCGGCATCCATATTGTTGATGGCCGCGATCAGAATTATTTTGTTCCGCTCAGTAAAAACACTGATATCAATCAGCTTATGGCCTGTTCAAACTGCAACAGGCAGCAGAAAAAATAATCCGGAGCGAGACACATGATCAACGGCGATTACCGCAGCAGTTATCAGCAATCCATCGAACAGCCGCAACAGTTCTGGGCCGACGAGGCGCGGCGAATTTACTGGCAGACACCGTTCAGACAGGCGTTGGATTTCAGCAATCCACCGTTCGCGCGCTGGTTTGTCGACGGTACCACCAATCTCTGTTACAACGCCGTCGACCGGCATCTGGCGGAGCGGCCAGAGCAGCCGGCGCTGGTGTATATCTCGACCGAAACCGGTGCCGAGCACAGCTACAGCTATCGCCAGCTGCACGCCGAAGTCAATCGCTGCGCGGCGGTGCTGCAATCGCTCGGGGTGGGCAAGGGCGACCGGGTGATCGTCTACATGCCGATGATCGCCGAGGCGATTTTCGCCATGCTCGCCTGCGCCCGCATTGGCGCGATTCATTCAGTGGTATTCGGCGGCTTTGCCTCGCACAGTCTGGCCAGCCGCATCGACGATGCACAGCCGAAACTGTTGTTCACCGCCGACGCCGGCATGCGCGCCGGTAAGGCGATCCTCTACAAGCCGCTGGTGGACGAGGCGCTGAAGCTGGCGCAACACCCGCCGCAGCATGTGGTGATCGTCAATCGTGGCATCGATGCCAATTTGCAGCGCCAGCCGGGGCGCGATGTCGATTATGCCGAACTGCGCCAGCAGCATCTGGATGCACAGGTGCCGGTCGAGTGGGTCGAGTCCAGTCATCCGTCGTACATCCTCTATACCTCCGGCACCACCGGCAAGCCGAAAGGCGTGCAGCGCGATACCGGCGGCTACGCGGTGGCGCTGGCGGCGTCGATGCAATACATCTACGGCGGCCAGCCGGGCGACAGCATGTTCACCACCTCCGACATCGGCTGGGTGGTCGGCCATTCGTATATCGTTTACGGCCCGTTGATCGCCGGCATGACCAGCATTGTCTACGAAGGCACGCCGGTGCGGCCGGATGCGGCAATCTGGTGGAAAATCGTCGAGCAATACCGGGTCAAAGTCATGTTCAGCAGCCCGACTGCGATCCGCGTGCTGAAAAAGCAGGATCCGGCCTGCCTGACGCGCCACGATGTATCGAGCCTGCAATCGCTGTATCTGGCCGGCGAGCCGCTGGACGAGCCGACTGCGCGCTGGATCAGCGATGCGCTGGGCGTGAGCGTGATCGACAACTACTGGCAGACCGAAACCGGCTGGCCGATCCTCTCGGCACAACCGGGAATCGAGCCGCAGGCAAAGAAATTCGGCTCGCCCGGTAAACCGGTGTACGGCTTCAACGTCAAGCTACTGCACGAAGCGACCGGCGAACCGGTCGGCAGCGACGAGAAGGGCGTGCTGGTGGTGGTACCGCCGCTGCCGCCGGGCTGCCTGTCGACGGTATGGGGCGACGATGCGCGCTTCGTGAAAACCTATTTCTCCAATTTCAATCAGCAGGTGTATTCCAGCTTTGATTGGGCACGGCGCGATACCGACGGCTATTACTTCATTCTTGGCCGCGCCGACGATGTGATCAATGTCGCCGGCCACCGGCTGGGTACGCGCGAAATCGAGGAAGCGCTGTCGAGCAATCCGTTGGTGGCGGAAACCGCGGTGGTTGGCGTCGCCGATGAGCTGAAAGGGCAGGTGGTGGCAGCGTTCGTGGTGCTGAAAGATCCAGCCGCCGCAGCCGATTCCGCCAGTCAGCAGGCGGCGCAGCAGGCGCTGATGGCAACGGTCGATCAGCAACTGGGCGCGATTGCCCGGCCGGCGCGGGTGCTGTTTGTTACCGCATTGCCGAAAACCCGCTCCGGCAAACTGCTGCGCCGCTCGATCCAGGCGCTGGCAGAAGGGCGCGATCCGGGTGACCTGACCACGCTCGACGATCCAACCACGCTGGAACAGGTGCAGCAGGCGCTTCAGCGCGGGATGCGCACCTGATGCTCGTCGAAGTTGCCGGCTTCGGCGCCGCGATGGCAGGCCACGCAGTTGCCGGCGCTGCCGATGCTCTTGCGACGGAATACGTCGGTGCGCAACTCGTGGTGCAGCTCGCGGAAATAGCGGGTTTCGCTGATACGTAGCGGCGTGCTGCCGGCGGGGATCGCGGCAGCGATTTCCGCCACCCGGTAGCGGCCCTTGCTGTCGGCGGCGGTAGCCTGCAAAAATTGACCGATATCGGCGGCAGTCGGCGCATCCAGCTCGGCATTCTGGCCGAAGTGCTTGTCCAGCCCCTGCATCATTTTCTGCCACGAGCGCGCCGGCAGCAGCCCCGGCGGGTAGGCCATGTGGCAGCTGGCGCATTCGGTTTTCCAGTTTTTGTTGCTGACTTGCGGCAACTGCAGATGTTCCAGCCCTTCATTTTCATCGTCATCCGCCAGCGCCGGCAGCATCAGCCCGGCTGTCAGCATTGCGGCTAGCCATTTCGATTTGAGCATGCGGTATCCCCTTATTTCAGCGTTTGCAGATAGGCGATGAAATCGCCTTTTTCGCTTGCTGTGCATTCACGCGCCAGCACATCCTTGCAGTTGCGCTTGAACCATTTTTCCACTTTGCGTTCATCGCTGAAGCGATCCGGGTTGATTGCCGGGGCCAGCGGGCGGATGCTGCGGAAGGTCTTGGTCTCGCCGGGTTTACGCGCATCGCTGGTGTGGCAGGTGGTGCAACTTATGGTTTCGCCGCCTTGTTGCATCTTGCGGAAATACAGCTCTTCGCCGCGCTTGGCGGAAAAGCCGGAAAAAGCCGGGTCGTCGGCGCGCGCCTGTGTCGCATAGCCTTGCGACAGTGTCTGCGGATCGGTCGCCAGTGCGCTGCCGGCCAGGGCAATCAATATCAGTCCAGTACGGTATTTCATCGGTTGACTCCTGCGATTGGCTGCAGCCACTCTATTCGCAGCAGCTTAAATTGCGCTTAACCAAATCCGCCGCCGCAGCGGTTGTCGTTAATTGGCGCTTAAGCGATGCGGCGTAGGCTGGGATCATGTTCAAGCGAGGGAGAAATGACCATGATGCCGTTCAATCGTATGCGTCTGCTGCACTGGTTGGTGGCGAGCCTGTGCCTGCTGGCTTATCTGACCGGCGACGATGGTGAGCTGTGGCATATCTGGCTCGGCTATGGATTGATTGTCGCGCTGCTGCTGCGCATTCTGTTCGGCCTGCTCAAGCTACGCGGCTTCGGCCCTTTGCTGCCACGCCCCGGCATGCTGGCCAAGCAGCCGCAGACCTTCATCAGCCGGGCGATGGTTGGCGGACTGATTATCGGCATGATCGGCTGTAGCGTAACCGGAGTGTTGATGGTCGATAACGCCAAAATCCTCAATCTGGCTGGCGTTTCGCCGGTGGCTGCCGTGTTGCCTGCCGCACATGCCGATGACGAGCATGAATTCGAGGGGAACAAGGGCGAGCAGAACGAGTGGCTGGAGGAAATCCATGAATTCTTTGCCAATGGCACGCTGGCGCTGGCTGCGCTGCACGTTGCCTATGTGTTCGCGGTACGCCGGCGCATGGCCTGGAGCATGATTGGCCGCAAGCCGCAGATTGAGCCGCGCGGCGCCGTCGAGCCCGGCGGACATTGATACCGTCAATCAATGAAAAAGGCCGGGGGGTTCCCGGCCTTGGCTCTGCTTGCGGTGTGGCGTCAAGCCACTACGCAGCCACGCTGTTTACCACCATGCTTCGGTCTGTACGCCGTAGCTCCAGCCGCTGGTTTTACCTTCGTCTTTCGCTGCATTGTAATAACGCAAATCAACATTTGGTTTGCCGTTTTTATCAAACCCATTGGTTGCGACAGCGCCTTTCTCATTCCAAGTCGCGTAGGTAGCAAATGCGCGAATGGTCGGTCGGGCCCAGTAGCCGGTTCCAGCGCTGATTTGTGGTGCGATTGTAAACTTGGTCAGGCGCGTGGTTTTGGCGCCATTCATTTCCGGGTCAATCTGATCGAAGCCCACCTCTGCCGCAAGGCTGAAAATCTTGGTAAATGAATACACTGGGCGAATGCCCGCCGAGATCCATTTGCCGCCATCCGGCGTGCCGGCATTTTTCGATGTGCTGGAACTATCGCGATCGGTATAGCTGACCACTCCCTCCGCCTGCAGATTGTGGCTGATATCGATAAAGAAATTGTCGATCACGCGCCATTGCTTGCCGTCATAGGTACCAGGGGTCGAGCCATAGCTCAGATCGATATTCTTGTCACCATACTGGAATACCAGCTTGTTGTAGCCATCGTTACCGAAAATCTTGTTCTGGTTGTGCTGAACATGCAGTAACAGGCCGTTTTTGTTACCGGTGGCTACATTGTCCGCATTGTTCTTTGCGCCGTAAATCAGCGCGAAATCCAGATTACCGTTTGGATTGACTGGCAGTCCCTCGTAACGCAGGTCATGATTGGTTTGCGAAATCAGCGCATTGGCCGGATCTATCTGGCGAATGTAGGCATATGACAATTTACCGGGGCCGATGCCGATATTTTCAATACCGCCACCCTGTCCTTCGTCGGACAAGTAGCGATAGTCATTCAGGTGTGGCCCCTGGCGTTTATAGTAGCGCTTGCCAGCCCAGGCACTGGCTGTAGCCCATATGCCGTCACCGAGATTTTTTGCTTCACCCCATGCCTGTTGCAGCGAATCGACATTGTTTTCCTGACCGGTGTTTTGCGGTGCGTTGTACGACAGCATGGTATGCACGGCAAAAGTCGTATGGTCGATTTTTGCCACCTCGGCACCCAGTTCCACTTCCAGCCAGGTTTCGCATTCATTGCCAAGACGATATTTGGATGCAGCGCCCTGCAACTGGAAGCATGCCTGTTTTCCCCCTTCATTTGCAGCTCCGGTACCGGAACGCAAATAACCGTGGAAATCAATTGGTAACGTGCTGGCCGCCGCTGCCGTCATTGATGCAAGAGAAGCCACTGTAAATACAGAAATTCTTTTCAAACGCATACATTCCTCCGGGTTACTTATAAAGTTATCAGGAATTCGCGGGAGCAATTTTAAATCCCCTTTAAGCCCAATACTCACCGCCGGGCATCATCTCTCTCATCCAATCCGTTGAATTAACATGACTCGCCTGCTAGGGGATAGCGGCATAGTTTCGGGCCAGTGCGATAAGAATGGATATGCGCCATGGCTTTCATCTCAAGGCGGCAATATCCATGACTTTTTGCCATTTTTTTCGTTTTCCCTAGAGACACGCTGCTTACGTTGTAGCGAGAAGTTGCCGATATTTCAAATTGTCACGGGTGGCAAGGCGTGGCCAGCCTCTGTTTTTCCGCTGTCGGCCAGCCATGACGAATATTTTCCGTTTCGTGCCGTTTTTCTACTTAACATTATGTATATAAATAATTTTTTATAAATTTCCACTCGATTTCCCGGCTGAGGCGTCACGGGCTTGTCATATTTGCTGCAAGCCATGCCACTGGCCGTGTGCGGAGTGTTTTTATTTGTATGACAACGGCGTTCTCGAAAAAATTGCCAATTTTTGCCGGCTATCAAATTTTCGTTTTTCGTCTATGTTGATTAAATGGCGCCACGTGAAACAAAAAATGCTGTGTTATGTAAACCAACAGAAGGAGACTGTGGCTATGAACAGAAAAGTCATCAGGCTGAAGAAATCTCACCTGATCATGTCGAGTTCCATATTGCTGGCGTTCAGCCCGTTCGCTATGGCGGCTGATGCATCCGGCGATGTTATCGCCAGACTGCAAAAGGAGTTCAGCCCGACGACGCTTTCGAGCGACGCACAGAAAAAAGAGCTTGAATGGTTTCGCGAGGCAGCAAAGCCATTCAAAGGCAAGAATATCATTGTCGTTTCTGAAACATTGAATACGCACCGATATGAATCCGAGGTAATTGCAAAGGCATTTACAGAGCTGACGGGCATTCATGTCGTTCATGAGCAGACCGGCGAAGATGACGTAGTCAAGAAAATCGAGACCCAAGTCAGAACCGGGATGCACCTTTACGACGCATATGTCAACGATAGCGATCTGATCGGATGGCATTCGCGCCGCGCCAATGCAGTAAATTTGACCGACTATATGACAGGGGAAGGCAAGTCGGTTACCTTGCCTACATTGGACATAAACGACTTTATTGGCAAAAGCTTTACCACCGGCCCGGATGGAAAGCTGTATCAGCTACCTGATCAACAGTTTGCAAACCTCTATTGGTACAGAAAAGACTGGTTCGACCGGCCTGACCTGCAGAAGAAATTCAAGGAAATATACGGCTATAAACTGGATGTCCCGGTTAACTGGTCAGCCTACGAAGATATTGCCGAGTTTTTTACCGTTCACGTAAAAGAACTGGATGGTAAAAAAGTATATGGCCATATGGATTATGGCCGTAAAGACCCATCGCTGGGATGGCGTTTCTCCGACTCATGGTTTTCCATGGCTGGTGCCGGCGATAAAGGCATTCCATTCGGCAATCCGGTGGATGACTGGGGGATCCGCATGGAAGGTTGCACTCCCAAAGGGGCTTCGGTCGAACGTGGCGGCGACATGAATGGTGCGGCAGCGGCCTATTCGGTGAACAAGTTCATTGAATGGCTGAATAAATATGCACCGCCCGAAGCCAAGCAAATGGATTTCGGTACTGCCGGAGCGGTTCCGGCAAAAGGCCAGATCGCCCAGCAGATATTCTGGTATCTGGCATTTACCGCCGATATGACCAAACCGGGACTTCCCGTGGTAAATGCCGATGGTACGCCGAAGTGGCGCGTTGCGCCGTCGCCTCACGGTCCGTACTGGAAACCGGGGATGAAACTTGGCTATCAGGACGCCGGTTCGTGGACTTTGGTAAAAGGCACGCCCCCGGAAAACATGAAGATGGCTTGGTTGTACGTCCAGTTTGCTGTATCCAAGTCGGTTTCGTTGAAAAAGACTCTGTTAGGGCTGACGCCGATTCGTGAATCCGATCTCAAGTCGCAGGCAATGACCGACGCTGCGCCGAAACTGGGTGGCTTGGTCGAATTCTATCGCAGCCCTGCGCGGAAGCTGTGGACGCCGACAGGTTATAACGTTCCTGACTATGCCAATCTGGCGCCGATCTGGTGGATGAATATCGGTGCCGCGATTCGTGGCGAGGTGCCGGTACAGAAGGCGCTCGACAATATGGCAGAGCAGGCAGATGAAATCATGGGGCAGCTCGAGAAAAGTGGTATGAAACGTTGTGCGCCGAAGCTGAATCCGAAGCAGCCTGTTGCATCCTGGTATGCAAAAGGCAGTGCGCCATTTCCGAAGCTAGCCAACGAAAAACCTAAAGGGGAGACATGGAGCTATGAAGAAAGTATTAAGCATTCTTGGTAGTCTGATAATCAGCACGGCTTGTTATGCCGAGCAGAAAACCTACCTGCTGGAGTTTGCCGAGAACCCGCCATTTACCTTGACAGAAAATGGCAAGCCGGGTGGGGTGGCGGTCAATATTATGGCCAAATTGTTTGAAAAGGCGAAGATGCCATACAAGCTGGAAGCCGCGCCTTTGGCCAGGGGTATGGCTGACGCAAAAGCCCGGGATACGACCTGTGTATTCCCGGTACAGCGCGCGCAGAGCAATGAAGCGGATTACGCATGGATCAGCCCGATCTTCATTACTACTTCCGGCCTGTTTGTGCACCCAGAATCAAAAGAGCAGTTCGTCGCACTGGTCGATGCCAAAAAGCTGAAAATCGGTGCGCTGCGAGGCAGTGGCGACGCTGAGTACCTGAAGTCTTTTGGTTATAACGTTGAAGAAGCCAACGCGCAGGAACAGAACCTGGAGAAATTGCTCAGCAAGCGTATCGATATCTGGGCGACCGACGTTCTTTCGGCGAAATATTTCGTGCAGAAATCCAATAACAAGGCGCGGGCACCGAAAGAAGCTCTGGCATTCAGAAGATCGCTTGGCTCTTTGGCTTGTAACGTAAAGATGCCCAAGGCCGATGTCGCCAAACTGCAGAATAGCCTGGACGCAATGATCAAGGATGGAACGCTGGAGAAACTGACTACTGTCAATCCATAGATAAGCTAACAGCTGGCTCTACCTGAGCAATGGGCGCGACCGGCACCGTCTCTTCGTTGCTGGTCGCGTTTTACTTGGGAAAACAGCATGAATGTGTTGTTGATTTGCAAAAAATAATCTGTCCGGAATTTGTCTGCTTTGCACAAATGTGCATGTGTGGAAACTTTGGCTGATATGGCACCGGGGCATGGCGGCCTTAATGGCCGGTTGATTTGCCATGTTTATTTCTCGGTGCTTTTTGCCATTTTGGAGATTTATATATGAATCCGACTGCTAAGCGCCGGAGTATTGTCACAGTATTCAACTCCTTTATCTTGGCCGGGATTTTAATTGGCCTTGTGACATTCAGTGTGGTAATTGGGTTTTACAATTACGAAGCGTCAATGAAGGACTTGAAGAGCAAGACGTCGAATTTTGCAGATTTGGCTTCTGTAAGTTTGAAAGAACCTGTTTGGAATTATGATGAAGCTGCTCTGCAGAGCGTTTTTACCGCAATCCTGCTCGACGCCGATATGGTTGCGATTCGTGTTCTGAGCCCGACGGAAGAAACGACTACAGCGGAGAAGAAAAAGCAGGAATTTCAGAAGGTTGAATTTAATCAGCTTTTGAAAGACCAGCACTATCTGAATAAAATTGCCACTATTAGCAGGGAAAACAAGCCCATCGCAAGGGTGCAAATCATTTCCTCGCCGGAAAGGGTCAGGGCTACGATTCGTAATACCACGATTCTGATCACGGTTTTTGCTCTTGCCTTCATGGCGGTAATTTCTTCTTTTATCTGGGGAATGGGTAAGCGTGTTTTGTCGAAGCCTATTAATGTGCTGCGTGACAGTGCAGACCACCTGGCAGATGGGAATCTGGACCAGGTTATTCATACAGGAAGAAATGATGAGCTAGGCAGCCTGGCTGTCAGTTTTGACAAGATGCGCAATGCGATCCGCAAGAGACTGTCGGATCTGGCGATTCTGAATAGCACCGGAGAAAAGCTGGCTGGCATACACGATCAGACGCTGGCACTGGAGACTGCGATCGAGGTGATGAGCAATCAAACCAATGTAGAGCGCGGCTCGATTTATTTGTTGGGCAAAGATGGCTCTTTGAGCTTGAGTGCTTTTTTCCCGAAAATGGATGCGATGGCCGAGCATTTCCCGAAAAGCTTCAAGCTGAATGAGGGAATTGTCGGAAAAGTCGCCGCAACCGGAAAAATACAATTCCTTCCCGATACCAGCAAGGTTACCGATTATATCAGCCCCGCCGCAAGTGAAGTGCCAAAGGCTCTGCTGTGCGTGCCAATGATGGACGATAAGGAAATTTTTGGCGTAATGAATTTTGTCGGCGCGGTAGGGCAGGTCTCTTTTAGTGAGGAAGATGAAGGGTTTGCTCTGACTATTGCACGCACAGTGGTAGTGACTATCAAGAATATCCAGATGCTGGCAGTCATTGAAGAACATAATCGAACGCTGGAGCAGAAGATACTTGAGCGTACTGCCGAACTACGGCAAAAAACCAACGATGTAAACAATATGCTGCAAAATATGCAGCAAGGGATTTTCACCATTCTATCGGGGCAAGTCATTCACCCCGAGCATTCGGCATATCTGCAGCAGATTTTCGAAACCGGCAATGTTGCCAATCGCCCTGCGCTGTCTTTCCTGTTCGACCAAAGCGATGTCGGTAGCGATATGCTGAGCCAGATGTCGGCAGCGCTGGATTCAATGATTGGCGAAGACGGCATGATGTTTGAATTCAATTCGCATTTGCTGGCTTCGGAATATACGAAATACTTTGCCGATGGCCGTTCCAAGATCATGGAGCTCGACTGGAATTCGGTGCTGGATGCCGATGGGGTAATCGACAAGATAATGGTAACGGTGCGCGATGTAACAGAACTTAAAGCATTGCAGCGCGAAACCGAGAAGCAGAAAGAAGAGCTCGATATCATTGGCCAGATTCTGGCGGTGTCGCGCGAGAAATTGCAGGAGTTTGTCAAAGCCTCCTATGAATTCTTTGATGAGAATAAGGCATTGATTGAGAACAATGGCCAAAAGGATTCCGAAGTCATTGCTGCATTGTTCCGCAATATGCACACGGTCAAGGGTAACGCCAGGACATATGGGTTCAGCTACATTACTGACCGCGTTCACGAGGCGGAAAGCACTTATAGCCAGTTGCAACTGGAAGAGGGAGGAGATTGGGACCAGGCGCTACTGTTGGAGCAATTGCAGGCTGCCCGTGATTGCGTAGCCCGCTACGAATCGGTGTTCAAGGAAAAACTGGCGAAATTCAGCGGTTCCGATAGCGAGGGTATTGAGCTTGCATTGGAAAAAATCGCCCAGGCAGTGGACGATATCAATGAGCTGACGCAGCTTGCAGTGCTGCAGAATTCGTTGCTGGAAATCAAGAGTTCGATCAATCAGGTACGTTCGGAGCCGGTCAAGGAAATGCTGAAAGGGATTCTTAACAGCATTCCCTCGATCGCAAAGCAGCTGGGCAAGGAGTCTCCAACCGTCAATATCAGCGACGCATCGATCCGTATCAAGAGCGAAATTGTGCCGGTTTTGCGCAATGTATTCATGCACGTTTTCCGCAATTCCATCGATCACGGGCTGGAATCTACCGAACAGCGGATGTCGGCCGGCAAGCCTGCCCAAGGTGAGATCAATCTGGATGTTGCGCTGGCAGGTGACAATCTGACATTTACCTATATCGACGACGGCAAGGGGCTGGCGCTGGAGCGGATTTATCAAAAGGCACTGGCCGAGGGTGTAGTTTCTCCCGGGCAGAACATGACCGATGAGCAAAAAGCCGAACTTATCTTTTGTTCCGGTTTATCGACGGCTGAAGTCGTGTCCACGGTATCGGGGCGCGGCGTGGGCATGGATGCGATCAAGAAATTCCTCAACAAGAACCAGGGCGATATTCGTCTCGAATTTACCGGGGAATCGACCATGCCTGGTTTCAGACCATTCAGGCAGATCATTACCATACCGGCAAAGTTTGCCGTACAGATGCATTGAATTCAACGCGTTGGCACAGGGCGTAGCCGGTATCGGCTACGCCCTTTGTCGTTTTGCCGCTCCCAGCGGTACAGCACTCAGCCGCGCAGATTCAGTCGCTTGATAGCGCGCTCGATACCTTCCAGCGTCAGCGGGAACATCCGCTCGTGCATCTGCTGGCGGATCAAGTGCAGCGATTCGGTGTAATCCCAATATTGTTCTACCACCGGGTTGAGCCAGATGGCGCTCTGGTATTGATCCAGCAGCCGTTGTAGCCAGACCTGGCCGGACTCTGGATTGTTGTGTTCGACGCTGCCATTGGGATAGACGATTTCGTACGGGCTCATGGTTGCATCGCCGACAAAAATCAGCTTGTAGTCGGCGCCGTAGGTATTGAGTACGTCGTAGGTCGACATGCGCTCGTTATGGCGGCGCTTGTTGTCTTTCCATACCGATTCGTAGACGCAGTTGTGGAAATAGAAATATTCCAGATGCTTGAATTCGGTCTTGGCCGCCGAGAACAGTTCTTCGCAGACACGGATGTGATCGTCCATCGAACCGCCGACATCGAGAAACAGCAGCACTTTTACCTTGTTGTGCAGCTCCGGCACCATTTTCAGATCGAGGTGGCCGGCATTGTTGGCGGTGGCCTTGATGGTACCGTCCAGGTCGAGGATTTCCTCGGCGCCAGCGCGGGCGAACTGGCGCAACCGGCGCAGCGCGACCTTGATGTTACGCGTGCCGAGCTGAACCTGATCGTCGAAATTCTTGAATTCGCGCTGATCCCAGACTTTGACCGCCTTGCGGTGACGAGATTGCTCCTGGCCGATGCGGATACCTTCCGGGTTGTAGCCGTTGGCTCCGAACGGGCTGGTGCCGCCGGTACCGATCCATTTGTTGCCACCGGCGTGGCGTTCTTTCTGTTCTTTCAGGCGCTGCTTGAAGGTTTCCATCAGCTTGTCCCAGCCGAGCGCTTCCAGCTGCTTCTTGTCGTCTTCGCTGAGAAAGCGCTCGAACTCCTTGCGCAGCCAGTCGTCCGGGATGTCGGCGGTCAACAGTTCGCCCAGCGATTCGATGCCCTTGAAATAGCTGCCGAATACCTTGTCGAATTTGTCGAAATGCTTTTCGTCCTTCACCAGGCAAGTGCGCGCCAGGTAGTAGAAATCATCCAGACTGCCGGAGATCACGCGTTTGTCGAGCGCTTCGAGCAGAGTGAGGAATTCCTTGATACTGACAGGAATACGGGCTTGTTTGAGCTGGTAAAAGAAGTCGATAAGCATGCAGGTGATCGCTGTGTGGCTGGTCTGACGCGGATTTCCGCGCCAGACGGAAATTTTTGTGGCAAATTAGATGTCAGACTCTAATTATTCGGGTAATAATGCTGTTGACGATTCTACTACCAAGCGCATCGGCTTTGGCCAGTGATGCGTCTTTTTTGCAAGACAAAATGACCGTTGGTCATATTGATTCCAACAGGAGCTCATCATGGACGTGATTTATCCTGCCCACAGTAGCGAGGCGCAGCTGGCGCGGCTGCAGCAAGCCTATGCAGGCCAGCGCAGCGCATACGCTCAGGCTCCTTATCCCGCGCTGGCGACGCGCAAGCACAATCTGCTGCAACTGGAAAAGCTGCTGCTGGATAACCAGCAGCGCATCGCCGATGCAATTCGTGCCGATTTCGGTAATCGCTCGGAGCATGAAACCCGTTTGCTGGAAATCTTTGCCAGCGTCGAAGGTTTGCGCCACACGCGCAAGCATCTGCGAAGCTGGAGCAAGGCGCGCTCGCGGCCGGTGGCACTGTGGTTCCAGCCGGCGCGGGCCAGGGTGATACCACAGCCGCTCGGCGTGGTTGGCATCATTGTGCCGTGGAATTACCCGGTATTTCTCTCTGTCGGCCCGCTGACCGCGGCACTGGCGGCCGGCAACCGCGCCGTGGTGAAAATGTCGGAATTCACGCCGCATACCGGCGAACTGTTCGCCAGCCTGATCGGCGAGTATTTCGACGAGCAGACCATCAGCGTGATCAACGGTGGCGCCGACGTGGCGGCGAAATTCTCCACCCTGGCGTGGGATCATCTGCTGTTTACCGGCTCGACCGGCGTCGGCCGGCACGTGATGCGCGCCGCAGCCGAAAACCTGACACCTGTCACTTTGGAATTGGGCGGCAAATCGCCGACAATCATCGGCCCGGATTATCCGATTGACGCAGCCGCTGCCAGCATTCTGTACGGCAAGTGCCTGAACGCCGGCCAGACCTGCGTGGCACCGGATTACGTGCTGCTGCCGGAAGGCAAAGCCGACGCGTTCCTCGCTGCCGCGCGCGAGTCTGTCGCCAAGCTGTATCCAACCATGGCGGCCAATGGCGATTACACCGCAATCATCAATCAGCGGCATTTGCAGCGTTTGCAGGGGTATCTGGCCGAGGCAGCGGAGCAGGGTGCGCACGTGGTGCCGCTGAGCCCGCCCGGTGAGAGCCTAGACGGCAGCGGCAAACTGGCACCGACGCTGGTATTCAATCCGGGCGAGGCGACGCGGCTGATGCAGGATGAAATCTTCGGCCCGATCCTGCCGGTGCTGACCTATCGTTCGCTGGATCAGGCTATTGCCTTCGTTAACGCCCGCCCGCGGCCACTGGCGCTGTATTACTTCGAACGCGACAAACAGCGTATCGAGCAGATGATGCGCCAGACGATTGCCGGCGGCGTATCGATCAACGATGTGATCCTGCATGTGGCGCAGCACGATCTGCCGTTCGGTGGCGTCGGGCCGTCCGGTATCGGCCACTATCACGGCAAGGAAGGTTTCGATACGTTCAGCAAACTGAAGCCGGTATTCATGCAGTCGCGCATCAACGGCGTCGGTTTGCTCAAGCCGCCGTACGGCAGGCTGTTTCAGCTGATGCTGCGGCTGATGTTGCGCTGATCGGCCGACAGAACCTGACTCAACTTCAACCAAGAGACCGGATTTCATGCTCAGTCGCAGACAATTCATCAAGGCCGGCATTGCCGGCACCGCCGCTCTGGTGGTCGCACGTGTCGTCTACGGGCCGTTCGCGGCCACACCAGTGTGGCAAGGCGGCAGCGCACATCGTTTCGCTACGCTGTCGGATGCCAGTCGCGGGCTGATTGCCGCGCTTGCCACCGCGATACTTGACGGTGCGTTGCCAGTTGACGCCGATGCACACGCCGGGGCGGTCGCCGAAGTGGTGGTCGGTGTCGACAAGGCTGTCGCCGCATTGCAGCCGGCGGTGCAGGCGGAATTGCAGCAATTGTTTGCGTTGCTGAATTTTCCGGTCAGCCGACGCTTGCTGGCCGGCGTATCGCAACCGTGGCTGAAAGCGCCGACAGATGAAGTTGCCGCATTTCTGCAAAACTGGCGCGACAGCCGTTTCACGTTGTTGCGTAGCGGCTTTCACGGCCTGCACCAATTGATCCTGGCTGCCTGGTACGGCAGCCCCAACGCTTGGGCCGCAATCGGCTACGCCCAGCCGGCGCATGTTCTGGCCGCTCAACAAGCCAACTGAATCGAGTAACCGCACATGAGCCAATTTCACGATCCGATTGTTGCCGGCCTGGAGCGCGGCTGGAAGGTACTGGACGGCGCCGCGCTGGCGCAGGATCAAACGCTGGAAGCGGATGTGGTCATCGTCGGCACCGGCGCCGGTGGCGGGGTGACCGCCGAGACGCTGGCCAGGGCCGGCCTGAAGGTGATCCTGCTGGAAGAGGGGCCGCTGAAATCGACGCGTGATTTCAGGATGCGCGAAGCGGAAGCTTATCCGGCGCTGTATCAGGAATCGGCAGCGCGCCAGACCAAGGACAAGGGTATCAGCATCCTGCAGGGCCGCAGCGTTGGCGGCTCGACCACGGTCAACTGGACTTCCAGCTTCCGCACACCGGCGGATACGCTCAAATACTGGCAAACACAGTTCGGTCTCAAGGATTTCACCGTCGAGCAATTGCAACCGTGGTTCGAGATGATGGAGCGCCGGCTGCATATTCAGGACTGGAATACCGCCCCCAATGCCAATAACCTGGTACTGAAGACCGGCGCCGAAAAGCTCGGGATTTCCTGGGGCCATATCCGCCGCAATATCAATGGCTGCTGGAATCTTGGTTATTGTGGCATGGGCTGTCCGACCAATGCCAAGCAGTCGATGCTGATCACCACCGTCCCCACGGCAATGGATCTGGGTGCCACGCTGCTGTACCGGGTGCGGGCGGAGAAGCTGCTGTTGCAGGGCGATCGGGTGCAGGGCGTGGAATGCCGCACCATGGATGCCGCCGGCGTGGCGCCGGGCAGCGTCCGGCTGACGCTGCGCGCGCGCCACGTAGTGCT
Organism: Chitinivorax sp.; assembly: GCA_046347685.1. Classification (GTDB taxonomy): domain Bacteria; phylum Pseudomonadota; class Gammaproteobacteria; order Burkholderiales; family SCOH01; genus CALMFQ01. The sequence goes on along the minus strand of JAXMFR010000082.1, from coordinate 12,835 downwards.
GGCTGCGGGAGCAATCGGCTCGCCGGCCCTCCTGCTGCGCAGCGATGCGCCCGATCCGCACCAGTTGCTTGGCACGCGCACCTTCCTGCATCCGACGACCATTTCGATGGCGGTAATGCCGGACAAGGTCGAGCCGTTCAATGGCGCGCCGCAAAGCCTGTATTCCGACCACTTCCTGCATACCCAGCCGGTCGATGGCCCGATCGGTTTCAAGATGGAAGTACCGCCGATCCATCCGATTCTCGGCGCGATCAACATCATGCAGATCGGCCAGCAGCATGCGCAGTACATTCAGCAACTACCGTACGTCAACGCCATCATTTCACTGCTGCGCGACGGATTCCACCCGGATAGCGTGGGCGGCAAGGTCGAGTTGCGCAAGGACGGTACGCCGCTGCTGGATTACCCGATTTCCGACTATGTCTGGGAAGGCGTGCGCCGCGCCTTGAAGATCAACGGCGAAATGCAGTTTGCCGCCGGAGCGAAAATGGTGATGCCGGCACATGACCAGTCCCGGCCGTATTATTCGGTGGCAGAATTGCATGCCGCGCTGGATCGCCTGCCGATGCAGATTTTGCGTGCCCGTGTAGTCAGTGCGCATGTCATGGGCGGGTGCCGCATGGGGAGCGACGAAAAGAATGCCGTGATCGACCCGGACGGCCGCCATTACCAGTTGCACAACCTGCACGTTATCGATGGCTCGATGTTTCCGACCAGCATCGGCGCCAATCCGCAGTTGTCGATTTATGGCATTGCCGCGCGCAATGCCGCGAAGCTGGCGCAGCAACTGACCGGCAAAGCGGCGCCGGTGCTGGCCTGAGCCCAGAAGTGGCCACGGGACTGCCGTACGGCGGCCCGCATTGCGCGCGGTTCAGGCGAACACTACTGCGGCAACGACCTGGCGTCCTTCGCTGACGAGAATGTTGAAGGTACGGCACAATGCACCGATATCCATCGCTTCAACGCCGATCTGGCGCTCGGTGAGCTCGCGATAAAGTTTCGGGTGCGGAAAACGGATGCGGCAGCCGGTGCCGAGCAGCACCAGTTCCGGGCTCAGCGCTGCGAGCAGCGCGAAGTGGGTGTCGTTGAGGTGTTCGAAGCTATCCAGCGGCCATGGGCGCACCTCGCCGGAAGTGACGATCAGGCCGCCCTGGTGGCGCGTCTTGTTGATTTCGACGTAGTCGTTGCCGTAGCCGGTAAACAGATTGCCTTCGCCGGTGGTGAGATGCAGCTTCATTGGATGTGTCGTCTCGCTAGTCATTTGCCGCGCCGGGCGGCTTCATTGCAGCGCCAGCGTTAGTCAGGTAGGATTATAAGCCTTTTTCATAACACCATTTTCTCGACGGAAAATGTCCGATTGCATGTTGCACCAACTCGACGCCCACAAGCCGATCGCCGCATTCAGCGGCTGGCGGCGTCGTTCCGCGACCGACATGGCCCGCAAGGGCATCGCACACATTACCCAATCCTGAGATGCGTGCGCCGCCAGCAGTGGCGCAGTCGGTGACATTTTATTTTCGCGGAAGAACCAACCATGCAACCTGTTCTGAAATCCAACAAGCTCCTCAACGTCTGTTACGACATTCGCGGCCCGGTGATGCAGAAGTCGAAACAGATGGAAGACGAGGGCCATCGCATCATCAAGCTGAATATCGGCAACCCGGCGCCATTCGGCTTTAACGCACCGGACGAGATCATCCAGGACGTGATCCGCAACCTGCCGGAGTCGTCCGGCTATTGCGATTCCAAGGGCCTGTTCTCGGCGCGCAAGGCGATCATGCATTACACCCAGCAAAAGCAGATTGTGGGTGTGACGATTGAAGATATCTACATCGGTAACGGCGTGTCCGAGCTGATTGTGATGGCGATGCAGGCGCTGTTGAACAACGGTGATGAAGTGCTGGTACCGGCACCGGATTATCCGCTGTGGACCGCTGCAGTGAGCCTGGCCGGTGGCAACGCGCGCCACTATATCTGTGACGAAGGCGCAGGCTGGATGCCGGATATCGACGATATCAAGGCCAAGATCACACCCAACACCCGCGCGATTGTCATCATCAACCCGAACAACCCGACTGGCGCGGTATACCCGGATGCCGTGCTGCTGGAAATCCTGCAGCTGGCGCGCCAGCACCAATTGATCGTCTACGCCGACGAAATCTACGACAAGATTCTCTATGACGGCCGCACTCACACTGCGCTGGCCTCGCTGGCAGAAGATGTGCTGTGCATCACTTTCGGCGGCTTGTCGAAAAACTACCGTGCCTGCGGTTACCGCGCCGGCTGGATGATTGTTTCCGGCGAAAAGAAACATGCGCAGGACTATATCGAAGGTCTGAACATGCTGGCGTCGATGCGCCTGTGTGCCAATGTGCCGGCGCAGCATGCGATCCAGACTGCGCTCGGCGGCTACCAGAGCATCGACGATCTGGTCTTGCCGACCGGCCGTTTGTGCCGTCAGCGCGATCTGGCCTGGCAATTGTTGACCGACATTCCCGGCGTGACCTGTGCCAAGCCGGAGGGCGCGCTGTATCTGTTTCCGAAGCTGGATCAGAAGCTGTATCCGATTGCCGACGATCAGCAATTCATTCTGGAACTGCTGCTGGAAGAAAAAGTATTGCTGGTGCAGGGCTCGGGCTTCAACTGGCCGACGCCGGATCATTTCCGTGTGGTATTCCTGCCGAATACCGACGATTTGACCGAAGCGATCGGCCGTATCGCGCGCTTTCTTGAGCATTATCGCAAGCGGCATAGCGTATGAGCGTGCGTATCGCTCTGGTAGCAGGGTCTGCGCCGTCTGGTGCGGAGCCCGGATTGCTGGCCGCAGCCGAGCCGGTGCACCGGCAGTTGCGGCCGCATCTGGCGACCGACTATGCGGCAATCATGGCTGGCATTTTCACCGATGGCGGCGAAATGATCGTTGCCGTCGATGATGCGGGCGCGGTGCTGGGCATTGCGGTATATCGTTGTTTTCGCAATACCTTCAGCGGTATCCGCTTTTATGTCGACGACCTGGTCGTGGATGCCGCGCAGCGTTCGCTGGGCGTGGGCCGGCTGATGATTACCTGGCTACAGCAAGAGGCCGCGCGTCGCGGGGCGCGGGGGCTGGAACTGGAATCCGGCACCCAACGTACCCAAGCGCACAAGTTTTATTTCCGCGAAGGTTTTGTAATTACCTCGTTTTCATTCAAGCAAGATTTTTGAGTAGAACTGACATCACCATGAAACCGATCAATGTAGGCCTGTTGGGCATCGGCACGGTAGGCGGCGGTACTGCCACCGTCCTCAAACGTAATGCAGAAGAAATCAGCCGCCGCGCCGGTCGCGCGATCCAGCTGAAAATGGTCGCCGACCTGAACACCGAGCGTGCGCGCGAAGTGGCAGGCGAGGGCGTTGAAGTCACCAACGATGCATTCAACGTGGTCAACAATCCGGACATCGACATCGTGGTCGAACTGATCGGCGGCACCGGCATCGCCAAGGAACTGGTGCTGAAAGCCATCGAATCGGGCAAGCACGTGGTGACCGCCAACAAGAAGCTGCTCGCCGAATACGGTAACGAAATCTTCGCCGCTGCGCAGCAGAAGGGCGTGACGGTGGCATTCGAAGCTGCTGTGGCCGGTGGTATCCCGATCATCAAGTCGCTGCGCGAAGGCCTGACTGCCAACCGCATCGAATGGATTGCCGGCATCATCAACGGCACCAGCAACTTCATCCTGACCGAGATGCGCGAAAAAGGCGCAGCGTTTGCCGACGTGCTGGCCGAAGCGCAGCGTCTGGGCTACGCCGAAGCCGATCCGACTTTCGATATCGAAGGTCACGACGCGGCACACAAGCTGACCATCATGTCGGCGATTGCCTTCGGCATCCCGGTGCAGTTCTCCAAGGCGTATCTGGAAGGCATTTCCAGGCTGACTGCCGAAGATATCAGCTATGCCGAAGAATTCGGCTATCGCATCAAGCTGCTGGGCATCACCAAGCGCAAGCCGGGCGGCATCGAGCTGCGCGTACATCCGACCCTGATTCCGGAACAGCGCCTGATCGCCAACGTCAATGGCGTGATGAATGCCGTGCTGGCCAAGGGCGACGCAGTGGGCCAGACCATGTATTACGGTGCCGGCGCAGGTGCCGAACCGACCGCATCGGCGGTGGTGGCCGACCTGGTCGATGTGACGCGCACTCTGACCGCCGATCCGCATCATCGCGTGCCGCATCTGGCATTCCAGCCGAACCAGATGTCCGATCTGCCGATCCTGCCGATCGAGGAAATCGAGACTTGCTACTACCTGCGTCTGGATGCGCAGGACAAGAAAGGCGTGCTGGCCGATGTGACCCGCATCCTCGCCGATGCAGACATCTCGATCGACGCGATGATGCAGAAAGAGCCGCAGCAGGGCGAAGAGCGTGTCGATGTGATCATTCTCACCCACTTGGCGGTGGAGAAAAACGTCAATGCCGCCATCGCCAAGATCGAGGCGCTGCCGACCATCAACGGCAAAGTCACGCGCATCCGCCTGGAAACCCTGGACAAATAAGGATTGGCCATGCAGTACATCAGCACCCGCGGCGGCATGGCCCCGCAATCGTTCTCCGATATTCTGCTCGGTGGCCTGGCCCCGGATGGCGGTCTGGTCGTTCCGACCGAGTTGCCGAAGCTGGATCGGGCCACACTGGAGAAATGGCGCAGTCTGAGTTATCAGGATCTGGCGTTCGAAGTCATCAGCCTGTTCGCCACCGATATCCCGGCCGACGATCTGCGTGACATCATCAACAAGACCTATACCAAAGACGCTTTTGGCAGCGATGAAATCACGCCGCTGCAGCAGCTCGATCCGACGCTGTATATCCTCGGCCTGTCGAACGGCCCGACGCTGGCGTTCAAGGACGTGGCGATGCAGTTGCTTGGCAACCTGTTCGAATACGTACTGGAAAAACGCGGTCAGACGTTGAATATCGTCGGCGCGACCTCCGGTGACACCGGATCGGCAGCAGAATATGCGATGCGCGGCAAACACGCGGTCAAGGTGTTCATGCTGTCGCCGTACGGCAAGATGAGCCCGTTCCAGCGCGCGCAGATGTACAGCCTGCAGGACGAGAATATCTTCAATATCGCCGTCACCGATATGTTCGATGCGGCGCAGGATATCGTCAAAGCGGTCAACAACGATGCCGAATTCAAGGCACGTTACAAGATCGGTGCGGTGAATTCGATCAACTGGGGCCGCATCGTCGCCCAGATCGTTTATTACTTCAAATCCTACTTCCAGGTGGCGAAAAATATCGGCGATCCGGTGTCTTACGTGGTGCCGTCGGGCAATTTCGGTAACGTCTGCGCCGGCCACATGGCACGCCAGATGGGGCTGCCGATCAAGCGCCTGTTCGTTGCCACCAACGAAAATGACGTGCTGAACGAGTTCTTCAAGACCGGCATTTACCGTCCGCGCCCGGAAACACTGGAAACCAGTAGTCCGTCGATGGATATTTCCAAGGCGTCGAATCTGGAGCGTTTCGTGTTCGATGTGGTCGGCCGCGACCCGCAAAAACTGGCTGAACTGTGGCGCCAGGTGGAGAAGGGTGAAGGTTTCGATTTGTCGCACAGCGAATTCTTCGGCCGCATGCAGGCTGAATATGGCTTCGGTTCCGGCCGCAGCTCGCACGCCGATCGTATTGCGCATATCCGCAAAATTCATCAGGACTACGGCGTGGTGATCGATCCGCATACCGCTGACGGCATGAAAGTGGCGCTGGAAAACCGCGACGTTGCAGTACCGACACTGGTACTGGAAACCGCGCTGCCGGCCAAATTCGAAGAAACCATGGTTGAAGCGCTGGGACAAAAACCGGTACGCCCGGCTGGGCTGGAGAATCTGGAACAGTTGCCGCAGCGGGTTGAGGTAATGCCTGCGGATCTGGCACAGATTCAAGCGTTTATTGCCAGACACGTGGAATGATTTTGTAGCGATACGGTCGAATGGGGTAGCCGTGGCTACCCTGTTTTTTTTGCCGTTGATGACGTGATCATGACCGTACGGCGGATTCGCCTGCCAAATCCCGCTGCTTGCGGCCATAATAACGGTATTCCGAAAGCCGGTCCGCCCGTTTTCTCAGTAGATTCAGTGTGATGGCACCACTCTGGAGGTTGCGATGTCAGTCCCTGTAGTCGTTTTGATCCACGATGCCGCCTGGCGTACACAGGTTGTCGAGCATCTGGCTCAGGCCGGCGTTGGCGTGGCGGTGGCCGACGATGTTGCCGAATTGCTGTGGCAGCTCGACCACGCCGGTGAACGGGTGGTGTGTGTGCTGGAAAACGATGCGCGCGGCGAGGGGCGGCGGGCGTTTACCGAAATGCTGCGCGCCGGCAAGGGAGCGGTTCCGGCGATTTTTACCGTAGGCAGTGCTCCGCGCTCGGACACAACCCAGCGCCTGCTGATCGCCGGCGCATTTGCGGTGATCATGAATGGCGCGACAAGCCTGCCGGAACTGACGCGGCAAATCCTGCGCGCAATCGATCTGAAATTCTGGCGTTACGAGCAATCGCAACCCTGGTCGGCGCTGGCGGCCTCGCGCCTGAACCGTATCCGCGATCTGATCATGTACGAGAGCTATCGCGCCCGTGCCAGCGGCGATTCGCGTAGTCTGCACACCTTGCGCGATATTGACGTCGCACTGGAAGCCGTGCTGGTCATGGATCAGTTTTATCCGTGGCACGCCGTAGTGGCGGTGGATCGCTACGAAGGCAATCTGACCAGCTGGGGGAGGCTGGCGGTATTGCTGGCCAATAGCCTGGACATGCAGTTACCGGCAAAAGAAGACATGATTCCCTATATCCGCCGCTGTTTCCCCAGCCGCGAATATGTGCGGCTGGACGAATCGGCCAGCGATTCGGTGGAACAATTCTCGTCGTGATTCACACCAGTTTCGGGTAGCCGGTGATCTGCCGGATTTGTTCGTACAACGGCTGCAGTCGCTGATACATCGGCTTGTAGACCCGCCGGTACAGTTGCTCGTAAATTTGCGCATGTTGCGGATCGGGCTCGAAGAGTTGCCCGGTACGGGTCATCGCGTCGATCGCACTACGGAAATCCGGGTGTAGCTTCAGCCCTACCGCCGCGTTGATCGCCGCACCCAGACCAGAGGTTTCGTAAATGTGTGGCCGTGCGGTCGGCAGATTGAAGATATCCGCCGTCAGTTGCATTGCCGCATCGCTCTGCGAACCGCCGCCGGAAATGCGCAGACTGGTGATCGGCGTCCTGCTGCGTTTTTCGATTGCTTCTTTGCCTTCACGCAATGAATACGCCAGTCCTTCGAGAATCGCCCGGTAGACATGGGCGCGGGTATGTACGTCGCCAAAGCCGATAATCGCCCCCTTGGCCTCCGGGCCGGGAAAACGGATGCCGGGACTCCAGTACGGTTGCAGCATCAAGCCCATGGACCCCGGCGGCACCGTGTTCACCAGCTCGTCGAACAACATTTCCGGCACTATGCCCTGATGCTCTGCCGCCATTTTCTCCAGATGGCCGAATTGCTCCTTGAACCAGCTGACCATCCAGAAGCCGCGGAAAATCTGGATTTCGGTGTTGTACATATCCGGCACCGCCGCCGGGTAGGGCGGAATGAAAGGCATCGCCTCGACATATTTCGGCGTGGTGGTGTTGATAGTGGCCGTGGTGCCATAAGACAGGCAGCCGATATGCGGCTGCAGGCAGCCGGCGCCGATCACTTCGCACGCCTTGTCCGCGGCAGCCGCGATCAGCGGAATGCCCTCGGGGATGCCGGTTGCGCTGGCCGCCTCGCGGCTGATCTCGCCGATCACCGTGCCGGGCGGCACCAAATCCGGCAGCATCTCCGGCCGCACCGGCATTGCCTGCCATTTCCAGTCCCAGCTCGGTGCCCAGTGCTGGCGCTTGAAATCGAACGGTAGATAACCGACCTGAGAGCCGGTCGAATCGACAGCGCGGCCGCATAGCTTGTAATTCAGATAGCCGCCGAGCATCAGGTATTTGTCGGTCTGGTCCCAGATTTGCGGTTGGTGTTCGGCAATCCAGTTGGCGTCGGCCTCGTGCTGAAAATAGCGGATGGTGTAATCGACGCGCGCCAGCTTGAATGCCGCGCGCCACCACCATTTGATCGGCGGTACCTGTTGCGCTTTGCGTTGATCGAGCCAGATGATCGCTGGGCGCAGCGGCTTGCCATGTTTGTCGAGGTTGATCATGGTGCCGCGCTGGGTGGTCACTGCCACCCCCTTGATCGCGCTTTTTGGGATATGGTTGTCGGCCCACAGCCGTTGGCAGGCCTGGCATACGGCCTGCCAGTAGCCCTCTGGATCATGCTCGGCCCAACCGGGATGATCGGAGAAATAGGCATGCAGATGCACCTGCGATTTGGCCACCAGATGGCCGTGCAGGTCGAACAGCAGCGCACGTACGCTCTGGGTTCCGTTGTCGATGCTGAGCAGGTATTCGTTGGCCATGGGTCGGTATTCAGTGGTGGGTTAGGCCGCGTTTTCGGCGGGCAGGCTGTAATGGCTGGCGATCAGCGCCAGGTATTGTTCGCATTCGTTTTGCCAGCGCTGTTCGTTCCAGCCCAGCTCGGCGCAGGCCAGCATCCCGATGCGCGGCAGCAGCTCGGCGCCGCCGTGTGGCACCAGCAGGCCCAGTCGGGTGCGGCGCAGCAGCAGATCCTGCAGGTGCACCACCTGCTCGTTGCGCGCCGCCCAGCGCAGCTCGGCCCAGCAGATGTCGGTGGTGGCTACGGTGTGCAATTCGCCCGGTTGCGCCAATGCCAGCAGCGCCTTTGCCTGCGCGCCGTAGCGGCCGCTGAGCCGGGCCGCCAGCCGTGGCGAAAGGCTGTGTTGATCCAGTGCCGGCGCCGGGGTGAAAATCGGTTCCGGCGTCAGATCGGCATCCCAATCCGGCAGCAGCGTGCGTACCTTGGCCAGCGCATCCAGCGCAATCACGCGGAACGTGGTCAGTTTGCCGCCGGTGACCGTCAGCAGCCCGTGCTCCAGCAACACCACATGATCGCGTCCCTCGGCCGATGGATCGGCCTTGCCGGTGTTCACCACCGGGCGTACGCCGGCGTAGGTCGACAATACGTCCGCCGCACCAAGCTTGAGGTCGGGAAACTGGAAATCCAGCGCCTGCAGCAGATAGGCGACTTCGGCCGGGGTGATTGCCGCTTCCTGGTTGACATCGCCGTGGTCGAGATCGGTGGTGCCGACCAGGGTCGCACCTTCCCACGGGTAGAGGAACACCGGCCGGCCGTCCAGCGGATGCATGAAACTCACCGCCTGCGCCACCGGCAGCCGCCAGTGCGGCAGCAGCAGATGGCTGCCGCGCAAGGGGCGCAGCTTGGGCGTCTCGCCGATTGCCACCCGCAGCTGGTCGGCCCAGGCTCCGGTGGCGTTGATCACCGCCCTGGCGCGCACCGGGTAACAGGTGCCGGTTTCCGCATCGCGAATCTGCGCGCCGCAGACGCTGCCATTCTCGCGCAGCAAATCCTCAGCCGGCGCGTAGTTCAGCGTGATAGCGCCGTGCTGGCGCGCCTCCTGCAACACGCGCAACACCAGGCGTGCATCGTCGGTTTTTGCATCCAGATAACGCGAGCCGCCGCGCAGATTGGCACGGCCGATATGCGGCGCATAAAGCAGGAAATCGTCGGCCTTGTCGTAAGACCGGCTGCGCTTGCCGGCCAGCAGGTCGTAGACCATCAGCCCGGCATTCAGCATCAGCTTGCCCGGCTTGCGGCCCGGATAGTCGGCAAAGGCGAAACTCTGCGGCTCGACCAGCCCCGGCGCCTCACGCAGCAATTGCTGCCGTTCCAGCACGCTTTCGCGGGTCAGGTGCAACGCCCCCTGTTTCAGGTAACGCAGGCCGCCGTGCACCAGCTTCGACGAACGGCTGGACGTACCCCAGGCAAAGTCGCGCTGCTCAACCAGCAGCGTCTTCAGTCCGCGGCGCGATGCTTCCAGCGCGATGCCCGCCCCGGTAATGCCGCCGCCGATCACCAGCAGGTCGAACGGTTGTGCCAGTTGGGCGAACAGCTGGGTTCTGGAAACAGGAACGGTCACGATGTCTTAATCCATCAAATTGCCGGAGTTCATCACACCATCCGGATCGAATTGCCTGAACAATGCCGCCAGCGTATCCATGCCGAACGGCTGCTTTTCCAGCGGCAGATAAGGTGCATGGTCCTTGCCGACACCGTGCTGGTGGCTGATGGTGCCGCCGTGGCTGCAGATCGCCTCGCTGACCGCATGTTTCACCGCCTGCCAGCGTTGCATGTTGGAGGCGAAATCCGGAGCCATTTTCCAGACAAAGGTGGTGTAGACGCTGGAGCCCTGCGGGTAGACGTGCGACAGGTGGGTATAGGTGTGCACCTTGTCGCCGAACGCCGCCAGCGCATCGATTGCCGCCTGTTCCACGCCTTGCATCATGCCTTTGACCTTGGGCCAGTCGCAGGCGGTTTCCACCGTGTCGGCGACGTAGCCAGCCTGCCACAGGGTGTTGCGCAGGTATACCGAACGGAAGCGGTTGGCTTTCCATTTATTACCCATGAAAGTGCCGACATGGGCGCCGCCCTGTTTGCGCATCAGTTGCAGCGCACTGCTGCGGGCCTGGGCGCAGATTGCCTTGCTGCCGGTCACGCCGAACAGCAGCAGGCATTTGCCTTCGCTGCTGCCGCGCATGGCCAGATACGATTCCAGCAAGCCGATCAGATTGGCATGGCCGGCCAGCTTCAGCGTGGTCAGCGTTTCGGTCGGGTTGGACAGGCGCATCATCGACAGCGGCAATTTGGCCTGCGCCACATTGCGCACCGCCGTTTCGGCCGCATCCCAGCAGGGGAAAAACACCGCGTGGAAACTCTCGTGTTGCGGCAGCGGCGTGACCCGAACCGTTGCTTCGGTCAATACGCCGATACGGCCTTCCGAGCCCATTACCAGCTCGCGCAGGTCCGGCCCGGCGGCAGAAGCCGGGAAGGTGGGAATTTCGAACGTGCCATTGGGCGTTTCCAGCCGGCCTCCGGCAAACAGCTGCTCGATACGGCCATAGCGCAGCGATTGCTGGCCGGACGAGCGTGTCACCACCCAGCCGCCGAGCGTCGAATATTCGAACGATTGCGGGAAGTGGCCAAGCGTATAGCCCTGCGCCCGCAATTGCGCTTCCAGATCCGGCCCGACGACACCGGCGCCGAAGGTGGCCAGCTGACTGCTGCGATCCAGGTGCAACAGCCGGCTCATGCGCGACAGATTCAGGCTCAACACCGGGCGATTGCCTGCCGGCGGTGTCAGGTGCCCGACCACACTGGTGCCGCCGCCATACGGAATCACGATGACGTTATTGGCTTTGGCGTAATCGAGCAGTTCACGCACCTCGTCGGAGGTCTCCGGAAACGCCACGCCATCCACCGCGCGCGCCACTTCGCCAAAGCGCAGCTTCAGCCAGTCCGGCAGGCTCTGGCCGAAGCTGGCGCGCACCCGAGCCTCGGCATCGACAGTGATTTTCGGATGCGGTGCCAAGCGGCTGGCAGCCAGTTTGCGGCAGGCATCCGGTAGCGAAATGTCTACAATCGGACTGCCGCTGCCGATTTTCTCGGCCAGAAACTGCAGCGCATCGGGGTTGAGGGGAAACTGAACCGAATCGTCTCCCCAGCCATTCCAGCGTCTCACGTTATACTTTCCCTAGAAAAATGGTTCGCCGCCAAAGTGGGGGCGATGGATAGACGGCATGTTAGCCTGCGCTGCGGCGATGCAATTGCGCATTCATGCCAGATGAATTGTCAGATTATGCCAAACCCGTACATTTTGCCTGCGCTGGGACACCTGCCGCGCGTGGTCGGCCCGTATGCGCAAACTGCAGTCGATACCGCGGCTGAATTCGGCGTCAGCCCGCAGCAGCTGGCGCAGCAGCTCGGCCTGCCGGCCGATGCTTTTTGCCCGCCGCCGGAAGCCTTGCCGGTCGAGACCTATATCCAGCTGCTGAATGCTGCGGCCGAATTGAGCGGCGACGAACATTTCGGCCTGCACGTCGGCGAACGGATGAAACTTGCCACCTACGCCATCTACGGCATCGTGCTGCTGGCCTGTCGCAATTTCGGTGAAGCCATGCAACAGGTGATGCGCTACGAAGTGCTGGCACACGACCTGGGGCGTTCGCAATTGCAGCTGGAGCAGGGGAGCGCACGCTACGTCTGGCACAGCCAGTGGAGCGAACGCTGGCCCTGTCGCCATCTGGCGGAAAGCGTCTGTGCCGGTATCCTCGCATTTGTCGAATGGGTGGCACAGCGGCCGGTGCCGATCGTCGAAATCGGTTTCAGTCACGCCGCCCCCGCCAGCCTGGCCGAATACGAACGTATCTTCAAGGCCCCCGTCCGCTTCAATCAGCCGGAAAACTACGCCCGTTTCGATCCACAAATCCTCGACTGGCCGTTACCGAATGCCGATGTGGCACTGTTCCCGGTACTGCAGGCACATGCCGAGCAACTACTGCGGGCGCGGCAACGTGCCGAAGCGGAAAGAAGCGTGATTGCGCTGGTACGCGAAGCCATCACCCAAATGCTGGCACAAGACCGCGCCCGCCTGCCGGAAGTGGCCGAACGCCTCGGCTTCACCGCCCGCACCCTGCAACGCAAGCTGAAAGATGCCGACACCAGCTTTCAGGAAGTGCTCGACGACACCCGTCGCGAACTGGCCGAGCGCTACCTGCGCCAGCCCGAACTGTCGATTACCGACATCGCCTACATGCTCGGCTTCCAGGAACAAAGCTCGTTCAACCACGCATTCAAGGACTGGACCGGCGTCAACCCCGGCGCATACCGCCAATCGGGGAAATAGCCG
>JAXMFR010000081.1:0-34613 GCA_046347685.1 Chitinivorax sp. | reverse complement strand
TCTAGCATGCGTGGCCGGCACTGAACCGCTGGCAATCGCGGTTTTGATAGCCTTAAATGAGAGAGCGCCAAGCGGTCACAGTTGGCCGACAGATGACATTGTTGTTTGCTGCCATTGGCGCCAAGCTGGCAACACATTCGGCCCGGAAAGGACCTGAGCATGATTGACCCACTATATTTGATGGCTGGCGCAGGTTTGGCCGGTTTGGCGGCGGGCGGGTTTATTGCCTGGCGCAAGCGCCGTACGCAGCAATTACGCCAGCGCAGCAGCAAAATCGATCCGGTCGCGGAGGCCGAGGTGTTCATGGCCTACGATCAGGACGCCAAGGCGCGCGATTTGCTGGAGGCGGCGTTGCAGCAGGAGCCGGATAACGTCAACGCCCGGCTGTTGCTGATCAAGATTTACGGCAAGGAAAACAATAAGGCAGCCTACGAACGCACTGCGCGGGCGCTTTATCCTAGCCTGATCGATTCGCAGCTGATCCTGTGGGAGAAAATTGCTCGTCTCGGCCGCAAGATGGACCCCCAGAATCCGCTGTATCAGCCGACTGCAACACAGTTGCAGATGCAGCAACAGGCATGATTGTTTATCTGCACGGTTTTATCAGCAGCCCCAGTTCCCACAAGGCGGGGCTGATACGTGATTATCTGAATCGTGCAGGCCGCGGTGCCGAGTGGCTGGCTCCGGTGATTCCACCGTATCCGGCCCAGGCGGCTGAATTTCTGAGCGATTTTCTGGCGCCGTTTGCGGCACAGCGTTTGTGCCTGATCGGCAGCTCATTGGGCGGATATTATGCGCTGTGGCTGGCTGAGCGCCTTGGTTGTGCGGCGGTGCTGGTCAATCCGGCGATCCGTCCATACGAGTTGCTGCAGCAATATTACGGCGACAATCTTAATCCCTATTCGGGCGAAACGTTCACGCTGACGCCGCAACACATGCGTGAATTGCAGGCGCTTGAAGTACCGCTCCTGAGCCGGTTGCAGCGTTACTGGCTATTAACGCAAACCGGGGACGAGGTGCTCGATTACCGCCAGGGAGTGGCAAAACTGCAGGGTGCCCGGCAGACGGTGATTGAAGGCGGTGATCACAGTTTTCGTGATTTCAACGCCTATCTGTCGCAGATTGTAGAGTTTGCCGACGGCGCGTTCAGCGCCCCTTGAACCCTAAAGCCAGCCAGATGCACAACAAGGTGAATCCGCTGGCGAAATAACCCACCACGTCGTAGCCCTGCAGCACGCCCGCTGCATCCTTGTGCATCAGCAAGCCTCCGCAAAATGCTGCCAGGCCAGCCGCCAGTTGTTGCGTGGCGCTGTTGAAACTCATGAAGCTGCCGCGATGCTGTGGTGCGACTGCTCCGGTGACAATTGCCATCGCCGGCACCAGGCGGCCCGATACAAAAACCATGAAGTAGGTAGTGATGCTGAGTGTGAAAGCCAGTGGTGCTGCGTGCCAGTGCGTCAGTAACAGGACCGCCGGCAAAGACAGCAGGGCCACACCAACAAACATGCGTACCTTGCCGATACGATCTGCCAGCCAGCCGATCAAACGTGCGCTGAACAGTGTGGCCAGACCACCACACAGGTAGATGTATTTCAGATCGTGTTCGGCAACGCCCACCGTTGCCACCATGTACGGGCTGAGAAACGGAATCACCGAAAATCCGGCAAACATCAGGCTGGCCATCAGCGCGAAGGCGCGCAAATGAATCCGTTGGCTGTACATGAAGCGGATTTGCTGCCAGGGTGACTGGCTGCGATGTGGCGTGACGTGGCCATGCAAGGGCGGCAGGATGCTGCGTGCCGCCAGCCAAAGCGGCACGGCAACCATGGCAATAAATATGAACGGCCCTTGCCAGCCGAAATGTTCAGCCAGCAGCAAGCCGGAGGGCACGCCGGCAACGGCAGACAGCGAGAAAGCGGACATTACCGTGCCAACGGCGGTGCCTCGGCGCTTGTCGGGGATCAGGTCGCCAACGATGGCCAGCACGGTAGCGCCGACAATGCCGCCGAAGCCGCCTGCCACCGCGCGTGCCAGCAACAGCATCCAGTAGCTGCTGGCCACTGCGCAGAGCAAGGTGGAGGTGGCAAATCCGGCATAGAGAAACAGCAGCGTGCGCTTGCGGTCGAAACGGTCGACCAGAAATGCAGATACGAAGCCGGCGGCAGCCGCGGCAAATGTGTAGGTCGACACCAGCATGCCGAATTGCTGCGGTGAGATATGAAACAGGCGCATGAACTGCGGCCCAAGCGGCATCATCATCATGAAATCCATGATGTGGGTGAAATTGATCGCCATCAGCGTCAGCAGCAACAACCATTCGTGGCGGCGGGTAAGGGTTTGGGCGGAGTTGTTGGGCACTTGTTCTGGATTAATGCAGCCGGGGGATGTGCATCTTACTCTTGTTGCTTGTCTGCAATAAGGAAAATGCCCATGGATTTGTCCCGCTTGTTTGCCGTCGCACCCTCTATCGAGTTGTATGACCCGCTGGCGGCGGTTCTTGGTTCGGCTCCAGGAGGCGTTTTGCGTTATGGCTTTGCCGATGCGGTGCAGTTGTCCGGCCATGCCTGTCCAACGGTGGCCGGTGCCTATTTGATGACGCTACGTGGCTTGCGCCAGTTGTACCCGCAGCAGACGCCGCAACGGGGCGACGTGCTGGTGCGTATGCGGCAAGCGGCGGCTGACGGCACTACCGGGGTGATTGCCCAGATTGCCGGGCTGATTACCGGTGCTGCCGGAGAAGGGGGCTTTGCGGGGTTGGCAGGCCAATTCCGGCGGCGCGGGCTGCTGCAATTCAATCAGGATATTGTGTCGCTGATGCAATTGGTGCGCATTGATAACGGCGAGGCGGTGAATCTGGATTTTGATCCATCTCTGGTGCCTGCCGCTCTGGATATTGGCGAGCTATTGCCGCAGGTGCTGGCGGGCGAAGCCGAGCCAGAACAGATAGAGCGCTTTCAATCCTGCTGGCGACAGCGCCTGTTCGACATCCTGGTTACGCATGCGGATAATCCGCTGTTGGTGCGTTTGCAGCTTCAGCCTGCCATCACCTGATTGCGGCCTTGCTGCTTGGCGGCATAGACCAGTTTATCCGCGCGTTGCATCAGCTGGTCGAATGCCTCGCCCTTGTTGCGCTGGACTACACCCATGCTGGCGGTCACACGCAGGCCGGCAGGGCGCAAGGTTTCCAGTCGGTGGCGCATGCCTTCCGCGCGCATTGCGCCGCGTACCAAGTCCAGATCGGGCTGCAGCAGCATGAATTCTTCGCCACCCAGGCGAGCGGCAATGGCATCCTTGCGCCCCGATTCCTGGATTACCTGTGCTACCGCCTCCAGTACCTGATCGCCAACATGATGGCCGTGGTTGTCGTTGATCTGCTTGAAATGATCGATGTCGATTGCAATCACGACCAGATTGCGCCCCTGCTGATCGCTCTGGGCGAACAATTCGGGAATGCGTTGATCGATGTAATGGCGATTGAACAGACCGGTCAGCTGATCGTGCAGCGCCAGCTCACGCATGTGCTGAAATTGTATTTCCAGGCGGCGTAGCAGCATCTGCGTCTTGAACAGGTTGCGCACCCGCAGTTCCAGTTCTTCTGTCAGCACCGGTTTGGCAACAAAGTCGTTGGCGCCCGCACGCAGAATATCGATTTTGCGGGTTGGTTCTTCAAAGCCGGAAATCGCCAGCACCGGAATGGCGCTGTTTTCGCCTTTCGACTCCCGCAGTTTTCGTACCAGCCACAGGCCGGTTTGCTCGCCTTCCAGCAGGAAATCAGTGATGACCAGGTCGTATTGCCGCAACAGCAAAGCCCTGTGTGCCTCTTCGGCCGTTTTGAAGTGGTCTACGGTCAGCCCCATGCGTACCAGCACGTCTTTACAATGGGCTGCGGCCACCTCGCTGTCTTCAACCAGCAGAATCCGCCCATGCAGCTTTTCCTGGGCGTGGCGGGCCATGGTTTCGATCAACTTTTCCGTAGCGGCCATGTCCGATTTCTGCAGGCAATCACTGATGCCGATGGTCTGGGCCAGTTGGCGTTGCTGCGGGTCAAGTCCGGAGGAAATCATGTAGGAGGGAAAATGCCCTACCAACGAATTCATCTTGGCTTTGAGAAAGAAATCATTGCCGTTCATGTCGCCCAGAGAAAAGGCAAAGCAAAGTAATTCGTAAGGCTGTACGGCCAATGCCTCCAGTCCTGCCTCGCCGCTGGCGACAATGTCTGCCTCGAAGCCATGCTTGAGCAACATGCCGCTCAGGACCGATGCAAAAAATCGCGATGGTTCAACAATCAGGGCTTTCATTTACGCTTTCAGGTGACTGGCACTGCTTATTTTTTCATGAGCCTCTGTCATCAATTGTTGACCATCGCTGGCTGCAAATCAAAGTTGTTTGTCGCTCGCTTTGCTGCGCTGAAACAGTGCCAACGCCTGTTCGCGTGCCGTCGCGTGATCGACAATCGGCAATGGGTAATGTTGTCCCGGCACAAAATCAAGTTGCTGCTGCAGCAACGGTGGCAATAGCCAAGGGGCATGCAGGTGGCGATCCGGTAGCTTGGCCAGTTCTGGCAGATAGCGACGAATGAAGCTGCCTTTGGGGTCGAATTTCTCCGACTGGGTGATCGGGTTGAAAATACGGAAATAAGGCTGTGCATCGCACCCGGTGGATGCCGCCCATTGCCAGCCACCGTTGTTGGCGGACAAATCGAAATCCAGTAGTTTTTCGGCGAAATAGGCTTCGCCCCAGCGCCAGTCGATCAGCAGATCCTTGACCAGAAACGAGGCAACGATCATGCGCAGCCGATTGTGCATATAACCGGAATGGTTGAGCTGACGCATTGCTGCATCCACGATCGGGTAGCCGGTACGCGCTTCGCACCAGGCTGCGAAGTGCTGCCGGTTATTGGGAAATGCCAGATTGGCATAGTCGGCCTTGAAACTGTTGCCGACCACGTGGGGAAAGTGCCAGAGGATTTGCTGATAGAAGTCACGCCAGATCAGCTCGTTCAGCCAGCAATCATGACCCGGCCCGGCTTCTGCTTGCGTCCCGTACCACGCCTGGGCAGCGAGATGGCGGATCGAGGTTGTGCCAAAGCGCAGGTGTACCGATAGATACGATACCCCCTTAACGCCCGGAAAATCGCGGCTCTGGTGATAGAACCCGATGCGCGGCACAAAGTCCTGCAATAGCTGGCTGGCGCCGCTCATGCCGGGCGTGATGTTTAATTGCTGCAAATTGCTGGCCTCAAAGCCCAGTTGTTCCAGAGTTGGCAATGACTGGGGCGGCATTGCCGCCAGCGCGTTTGCATAGCGGTCGACAGGATAAGGTTTCACGTGAAACGCGGTGATTTTTTTCAGCCAGGCGTTTTTGTAGGGCGTGAAGACGGAGAAAGGCTTGCCGGCCTGGGTCAGCACTTCGTCCTGTTCAAAGATGACCTGATCCTTGTGTTGCAGGAAGTCGATGCCAGCCTGCCGCAACTGCTCGGCGACTGCCGTATCGCGGCCAATGGCGGCTGGTTCGTAGTCACGGTTACAAAACACCGCTTCTACTTCGAGTTGTTTTGCCAGCCGCGCTATCCGTTCGCGGGCTGTATCGTGAAACACCAGTAATTCGCCGCCGCGTTGCCGTAGCGCGGCTTGCAATTGCGCGACGCTGCCGAGTAGAAATTCGACGCGCCGGTCCTGGCGGGGCAGGGTGTCGAGAATCTCCCGGTCGAATACAAAAACGCAAAACACCTGCCGGCTGTATTTGAGTGCATGAAACAACGCGGCATGATCGAAGTCGCGCAAGTCGCGGCGAAACCAGAGCAGCGATTTTTCATAGGATTTGCGTGGCGAATTCATCGTCGGCAGGCCGCTTCCATCAGTTGGGGTGAAAACCGGGTTGTGCAATAATAGTCAGATGCAAAGTGTAAACCTTACCAACCATTTTCTGATCGCCATGCCGAACATGGCCGATCCCTATTTTGCCAAATCGCTGACCTATATCTGCGATCACAACGAAAATGGTGCGTTGGGCATTGTCGTCAATCGACCGATTGAATTGACCATGGCCGGTTTGTTCGAACAAATCGGCGTCGAGTTGCATCACGAAGACATTGCCGACATGCCGGTTTATTTTGGCGGCCCGGTGCAGATGGATCGCGGCTTCGTGCTGCATCAGCCGCTCGGTGAATGGCAGTCGACGCTGGCGATGAACGATATTTTCGGCCTGACGACGTCCAAGGATATTCTGGTTGCCGTCGGTGAAGGTCGCGGGCCGGAGAAAATGATGGTGACACTCGGCTACGCTGGCTGGGAAGCCGGGCAGCTGGAAAACGAACTTGCCCAGAACGCCTGGCTGACGGTCGAAGCCTCGCCGGAGATCATTTTTGGTATGGCACCCGAGCTGCGCTACGACGCAGCCATGCATATGCTCGGTTTTGATCTGGGCAACCTGTCCGGTGAAGCCGGGCATGCCTGACGTTTTTGTTGCGCCTGAGCGTGGCTCGGTGCTGTGCTTCGATTATGGCGAAAAACGTATCGGTGTTGCTGTCGGTGATTTGTCGGTAAAGCTGGCCACGCCTTTGCAAACCATCAGTGGCGAAGCAAATGACGTAAAATTCGCCGCAATCGAAAAACTGCTGCGCGAATGGACGCCTGTATTGCTGCTAGCTGGCCTGCCCGCGCATCTGGATGGCCAGGCGCATGACATGACCCGACTTGCGCGCAAGTTTGCCAATCGCCTGCATGGCCGTTTTGGCTTGCCGGTGCGGCTGATGGACGAACGTTTGAGTTCAGCCCAAGCCGACAGCATGCTGGCGGAAACCGGTTTGCGTGCCAAGAAGCGTAAACCTGCGCTGGATCAGGTGGCAGCACAGCAAATTCTGCAACAATTCTTCGATTCACCGGCCCAGAGCATCGCCCATGATGCGCCGGATGAATTTTCTGTTAACTCCTAGCTGGATGAGACGATGGCACTCCATCACCCGCAACTCAATTCGCACGGCGAGCTGCAGCATCTGCTGACGGTCGAAGGCCTGCCGGAGCCGATTCTGACCCAGATTCTCGACAAGGCCGAAAGCTTTGTCTCGATGTCGGATCACGACGTGAAAAAACTGCCGATTCTCAATGGCAAGTCGGTATTCAATCTGTTCTTCGAGAACTCGACACGTACCCGCACCACCTTTGAAATTGCAGCGAAACGTCTGTCTGCCGATGTGGTCAATCTGAACATCGGTGCATCGTCGACCAGCAAGGGTGAAACCCTGCTGGATACGATTCACAATCTGGAAGCGATGCACGCCGACATGTTCGTGGTGCGCCACGCCGAAAGCGGCGCGCCATTCCTGATCGCCAAACACGTGGCGCCGGATGTGCACGTGATCAACGCCGGTGATGGCCGCCATGCGCATCCGACGCAGGCGCTGCTGGATATGTATACCATTCGCCATTACAAGCAGGATTTCAGCAATCTGCGCGTAGCGATTGTTGGCGACATCCTGCATTCGCGTGTGGCACGTTCGCAAATTCATGCCTTGACCACTCTCGGTGTGCCGGAAGTGCGGGTGATTGGTCCGAAAACGCTGATGCCGACCAGTGTCGAAAAACTTGGCGTGCACGTGTATCACGACATGAATCAGGGTCTGAAGGATGTCGACGTGGTGATCATGCTGCGCCTGCAGAACGAGCGCATGAATGGCGCCCTGTTGCCGTCGGCGCAGGAATTCTTCAAGTATTACGGCCTGACGCTGGACAAGCTGGCGCACGCCAAGCCGGACGCGATTGTGATGCACCCCGGCCCGATGAATCGCGGTGTCGAAATCGACTCGGCGGTTGCGGATGGGGCGCAGTCGGTGATTTTGCCGCAGGTGACATTTGGTATTGCAGTGCGGATGGCGGTGATGGCCATTCTGGCAGGCAACCGCTAAGGCGTGGAGTAGGGCACTCATGAATATTGAAATCAAAAATGGCCGTCTGATCGATCCTGCCAGCTGCATGGATCAGGTTGCCAATCTGTTCGTTGCCGATGGCCGCATTGTGGCGATTGGCGAGGCACCGGAAGATTTTTACGTGGAGCAGGTGATCGACGCCACTGGTCTGGTGGTGGCGCCGGGTCTGGTCGATTTGTCGGCACGTCTGCGTGAACCGGGCTTTGAATACAAGGCGACGCTTGAATCGGAAATGGAAGCCGCAGTAGCGGGTGGTGTAACCAGCCTTGCCTGCCCGCCGGATACCGATCCGCCGCTGGATGAGCCGGGCCTGGTGGAAATGTTGAAACACCGTGCCCGCCAGTTGAATCAGGCCAATGTTTACCCGATTGGCGCGCTGACCCAGCAACTGCAGGGCAAAAAGCTTACCGAGATGGCCGAGTTGCACGACGCCGGCTGCGTGGCGTTTTCGCAGGCGGATATCCCGTTTGAAAACAATCTGGCATTGATGCGTTCGCTGCAGTATGCGGCGACTTTTGATTTCCCGGTCTGGCTGCGTCCGCGCGATCACGGCCTGGTGGCAGGCGGCGTGGCACATGACGGTGAAATCGCAACCCGTCTGGGCTTGCCGGGTATTCCGGTGATTGCCGAAACGGTGGCGTTGTCGACCATGTTGTTACTGGTGAAATCGACTGGCGCGCGGGTGCATTTCTGCCGCATTTCCAGTGCTTCAGGTCTGGACATGATTCGCAGCGCGAAACTGCAAGGCTTGCCAGTGTCGTGCGATGTGGCGATCAACAACATCCACCTGACTGACATGGATATCGGCTTCTTCGATGCCCATTATCATCTGATCCCGCCGTTGCGCAGCCAGCGCGACCGCGAGGCAATCCGCGCAGCATTGTTGGATGGCACGATTGATGCCATTTGCTCCGACCACACACCAGTCGACGACGATGGTAAATTGCTGCCGTTTGCCGAATCCGAACCGGGGGCTACCGGCTTGGAATTGTTGTTGCCTTTGACGCTGAAATGGGCCGAGGAAGCCGGTTTGTCGTTGCCTCAGGCGCTGCAGAAAATTACCTGTGATTCGGCCCGGGTGCTCGGCATTAATGCCGGTAAACTGGCAATCGGCGCGCCTGCCGATCTGTGTCTGTTCGATCCGGAAGCCGAATGGCGGGTGGAGCCGAAACAGCTGAAAAGCCAAGGCAAGAATACCCCGTTTGCCGGAAGCCAAATGCGTGGTAAAGTGCGCCACACGCTGGTAAATGGTCAACCGGTGTACCACACCCATTGATCCAATAAGAATTTCATACGCTGTTTGAGGAAAACTGTCATGTCGGATATCAAAGCCCAATTCGAGCAAGCCCAGATCGATGTTAAAACCCTGAGCGAGCGCCCAGACAACCAAACCATGCTGAAGCTGTACTCCTTCTTCAAGCAGGCCAGCGAAGGCGATGTCACTGGTAGCCGTCCGGGCATGATGGACTTCGTAAATCGCGCCAAGTACGACGCTTGGGCCGAGCTGAAAGGCAAATCGCAGGAACAAGCGATGCAGGACTACACCAGCCTGGTGAATCGCTTGCTGGGCCGCTGATCAGCCTTTGAAGCACAGTAAAAAGGGCAGCCTCGGCTGCCCTTTTTGTTTGATGTATCTACCGCATTATTCGGTAAACAGCTTGGTATTGTCGGCAATTTCAGTCTGGTTGATGCCGCTCGATTGAGCTTTGCGCATGGCGTGGTCGGCGCGCAGCAGCAGATTCGGCGCTTGTTCCTCTGCCGCCAGCTGGGCGATCCCGGCTGAAAAGGTCGCATCCAGGCGTTTGTTCTTGTAGATCACCGGATTCTTGTGGAACACCTGCCTCAGGCGTTCCAGCAGATAACGGCAACCGCCGATTTCGGTATCCGGCAACACCAGCAGGAATTCCTCGTTGCTGTAGCGCACCAGATAATCCTGCTGCCGCAATACTGCCTTGGCGAGATTGGCAATGTGGATCAGCACGCGGTCGGCAGCGCCCTCGCCGTGTTGCTTGTTGATCTGGCCGATATTGTCGAGATCAATCAGCGCAATCGACAAACGCCCGTCGTAGCTGTTGGCACGTTTCACCTCTTTTGCCAGCAATTCGTCTAGGCTCTGGCGGTTTTGCGCGCCGGTCAGCTTGTCCTGCTCCTGGATGCGTCGGGTGGCGGCCATGTCTTCGCGCATTTCCTGCAACGCAGACGCCAGCCGGCTAAGATTGTCGCGTGATTCGGATACGCTGCCATGCATGGCGGTAGCCGTGTCGATGATGTTGCCCAGCAGGTGGGTGATATCGTCTTTTTGCTTGGCCCGATGCAGGTGGTCCAGCGAATGCTGGATCTCACTGTTGTGATCCTGAATCAGATCGGCCAGGCTGGCCGTGGCCTGCGCGGCATCACTAACGGCATGCTGGGCTTCGGCAACCACCTTGGCGGCCGCAGGGTCAGGATTGGCTGGGCCGGCGCTGTCACTGGCAGTCTGGTTCACGCCGGCAATGTCGTAATAAAACCGCGCATAGTTTTCCGGCGTCGGCGGCAAGCCAAGCTCGGCAAGCCTTTTTAGCGCAGTGCGCGCAATTTCTGCGGGTGCGGATGTTCTGGGGACCATAATGCAATTCGCGGTGTCATAGTTCTATTATCGTGAAAGCCGCGACAGTGGCCGGTTTCATGGCAATCTGGCGGCTCTACTGCTATTGTAGTTGCGGATAGCGGCTTTTGCCGGATAATTCCGTTCGATGTTGGCGTGCCGTCGTTGCGGTGCGCGCTGATGCGCTTTTATTTCTGGTTGATCATGCACATTCATATTCTTGGTATTTGCGGTACTTTCATGGGCGGCATTGCCGTCATCGCCAAACAGGCAGGTTTTCGTGTCACTGGCTGCGATGCCAACGTTTATCCGCCGATGAGTACCCAGCTGGAAGCGCAGGGCATCGAGCTGATTCAGGGCTTTGGTCCGGAGCAGCTGGAACTGAAACCGGATGTGTTTGTGATCGGCAATGTGGTCACACGTGGCAATCCGCTGATGGAGGAAATCCTCAATCGCGGCCTGCCTTATATCTCCGGCCCGCAATGGCTGGCCGAGCAAGTGTTGCACGACAAGTGGGTGCTGGCGGTTGCCGGCACACATGGCAAAACCACTACCACTTCGATGCTGGCCTGGATTCTTGAATATGCCGGTCTGGCGCCGGGTTTTCTGATTGGTGGTATCCCGGAGAACTTTGGCCTGTCGGCGCGTCTGCCTGGTGCGCCACGACAGGAGCCAAGCGGCAAGAGCCCGTTCTTCGTGATTGAGGCCGACGAATACGACACCGCGTTTTTCGACAAACGCTCCAAGTTTGTCCACTACCACCCGCGCACCGCGATTCTCAACAATCTCGAGTTTGACCACGCGGATATCTTCCCTGATCTGCAGGCCATCGAGACCCAGTTTCACCACCTGGTGCGCACCGTGCCGGGGCAGGGGCTGATTGTGGCCAATGGCCGCGAAGCCAGTATGGACCGCGTGTTGCAGCGTGGTTGCTGGACGCCGGTGGAGCGCTTTGGCGGTGACAGCGGCTGGGGTATCGGCGCCGTTTACGACGATGGTTTCGAGGTGCTGCTTGACGGCAAATCGCAAGGGCGCTTGCGCTGGGACATGCTCGGCACCCATAACCAGTTGAACGCGCTGGCGGCGTTGGCTGCGGCACGCCACGTGGGTGTGGCAATCGAAACCGGCATTGCTGCATTGGCTGAATTCAAGAATGTCAAACGCCGCATGGAAGTGCGCGGGGTCGAAAATGGCGTGACCGTGTATGACGATTTTGCGCATCACCCGACCGCGATTCGAACCACCGTCGACGGTCTGCGCCGCAAGGTCGGTTCGGCGCGCATTCTCGCGGTGCTGGAACCACGTTCCAACACCATGAAGCTCGGCACCATGAAACAACAGTTGCCGGAGAGCCTGACCGATGCAGATCGGGTGTTCTGCTTCGGTGCCAATCTGGGCTGGGATGCCGCCGAAGCTTTGGCGCCGCTCGGCGACAAGGCAGCCAGCTTTGATGATCTCGACGCGCTGGTTGACGCGGTGTGCACCGCAGCCCAGCCGGGCGATCACGTGCTGGTGATGAGCAACGGCGGCTTTGGCGGCGTGCACGGCAAATTGCTGCAGCGGCTCAAGCGTTGACTTGCTGATGGCATAGTGGCGACCTACACTTATTGATCCGGCCCTTTGATGTTTTAACCCGCCGCGTATTTGACGACCGGGTCCTGAAAATAGGCTCTGACACGTTCCGGGGATTGCTTCAACTGCATCATGTGTTCGTTGGCCGCTTCGCGCAGTTTCGCTTTGGTACGTACCGGCGCCCGCTTGCCCATGGCCTGTTTGAGATCCGCATTTAAGCGCTCCTCCGGGTTCAGCTCTGGGCTGTAGCTGGGCAGGTAGAACACCTCCATTTGCGCGGTGTGTTCAGCCAGCCATGCTTTGACCGGCTTGCTGTGGTGCACGCGCAGATTGTCCAGAATCAGGAATACCTTGCGCTTGGCCTCCTTGATCAGGGAGGCCAGAAATTCAATCAGCCGATCCGCATTGAATGCCTCGTCGATGATCAGCCAGCGCATCTTGCCCTGATTGGTGACGGTGGCAATCATGGACAGCTTTTGCCGCGTGCCCCCCACGGCATAGGCAACGGGCGTCTTGCCTGCGGGTGCGTAGCTGCGTCCGCGTACATCGGTATTCACCAGCGCGGTTTCGTCCCCCCAGTGGATTTCCCCGTCTTCTGCCTTGGCCTGTGCCTCGATGGCCGGATAGTGTTCGTCCAGCCATTGCCGTACCGCTTCGGGGCGCTGCTCATAGGCTTTCTTGATGGGCTTTTGTGGTGTGAAACCCCAGCGTTTGAGCCATTTTCCGACGGTGCGCACACCCAATTCGATCCCGTATTCACGCCGGATCAGTTCGCCAACAGCGGCGCGGCTCCACAGATAGAAATCCATCTTCAACTGCTCGGGGCGACTGTCGCAAATGATGCGGCGAATCGCGGCTTCCTGATCGGCGCTGAGCCGTCGGCCTTCACCGTGCTTGTGGCCACGTGCCGCCGGTTTGATGGCAGGCCAGCCGCCTGCCTCGAACAGCTTGATGGTGTTGCGTACTGTCGGATAACTGAGCCCTGACAGTTCGACGATCTGCATGATGCCAAGCTTGCGTTTATGCAGACGCACGACTTGCTTGCGGCGTTCGTGCAGTTGTTCCAGAGATTGTTTACGAGCGTCTTCTTTATCCATGCACAATAGACCACGCCTCGACAGAAAGATTCAAACTTCCGAGGGCCGGATCAATAGAACTGCTCGTCGAATGCTTTCAGATCCACATTGGCGGCATCCATCTTGGCGTAAAAGTCGCGGCGCGGCTGGTCGTGCATATAGCCGGCAGTCACGGCAACTGTCTTGATGCCTTGTGCGTGGCAGGCGTCGGCCACATCCATCGCATATTCGGCAAAAACCACCGGATCGTTATAGGTAAACGCTACGCTCTGGCAGCCGTGGGCCGCAGCGGCGTCGGCAATGGCCTGCGGGCTGGCTTGGTCCATCAACACGTCCATCTCCCGTGATTTGCTGATATCCCAGTTCTGACAGAACTTGCAGGCGAGGTTGCAGCCAGCGGTGCCGAAGCTCAGGATGCTGGAGCCGGGATAAAAGTGATTCAGCGGCTTTTTCTCGATCGGATCGATGCAGAAGCCGGATGAGCGGCCATAGGTGGTCAACGCCATTTGCCCGCCAAGATTCTGGCGGACAAAGCAGGCGCCACGCTGGCCTTCGTGCAGACGGCAGTCACGCGGACACAGGTCGCATTGAATGCGGCCATCCGCCAGTGGATGCCAGTAACGGCCGGGGTAAAAAGTTGCAGGAGTGGTCATGTTGGCCCTTTCCATGAATCAGTTGGCAGGGCGCGGGGTTGTTATTGCTTTTGCCGCGACGTGAACTTCACGTTGCTGCTGGTTGGGGTTCCTGCCACTTCTGCACCGTATAGCGCCAGAGTTGCACGTCGTCCGACCAGTAATCTGCCGGCAAGCCGGCTTTGCGTTTCAGTTGTGCCATAAAGACCGCCGGGGTTGGCAATTGTTCCCATACCTGCGGCAAAAATGTCGAGCGGCGGCCGTGGGCGGCGAAGATTACGCCATCGATGCCTGGCCGCAGTTGGCGCAGGGCGTCGGCTTCGTCTTTAAAACTCAACGGCTGCGGCGCCGACAGCAGCGAGACTTCAACCGTGGTGATGTCGAGTTCGTCGGCGCGCAGCGGAGAAAAGCGCGAGTCATTCAGCGCCGCTGCCACTGCGTTGTGGCAAACGTCGTCGCGCAGCGGGCGCCATGCCTCCAGGCTGCCAATGCAGCCACGCAGCTCGCCATCCTGGGTGAGGGTGACAAAGCAGGCGCCGGGCTGCATCAGCGCAGGGTTTTCGACGCTTGCTGCCGCTGTATTGCCCCGTCCGAGTGCGGCCGCAATGCTGTTGCGTGCCAGTTGCAGCAGGCTGCTGCCCTGTTCCGGACTCATTTCGGGCTTTCGCAGAAAGCGAACGAGGCATAACCCACCACCCGCTCCTTGTCGCCGGCCGTATCGCCGGAGTTGCGAATATCCAGCAGGTGCGGCTGTAGCTGATGTTGCTGTGCGGCCCGTAGCAGGCCGTGTATCGGCGTTGCGCCGCAGGCCTGTTGGTGGCCGAACTGCTGGCTCAGTTCGAGAATGGTCAGCGCCGTGTCCTGATCCACGCGCCGCGCCAGCGGGTAGGGCAGGTAGTGCGACAGATCCGAACTGATCACGATCAGTGTTTCCGAGCCGCCCCAGGCTTGTTCCAGCACTTCCGCTACCTGTTCGGCGCTGGCGTCGCCCACCGCCAGCGGCACCAGCGTGAAGTGATCCAGCACGCGCTGCAAAAAGGGTAGCTGTACTTCCAGCGAATGCTCCAGCGCATGTGCCGATGGGTTGACGCTGACCTGAGGCAGTGCCTCCAGTTTTTTGCACAAGGCCAAGTCCAGCGGCACTGTTCCCAGTGGTGTGGCGAATGCCTCGCCCCCTGGTAGTGCCAAGCCGCTGATCGGCACCCGGTGCACCGGGCCAAGCAGCACGACGCGGCTGATTTCTGCATGCAGCGGTCGCAACAGCGCATAAGCGGATGCTGCCACCGCGCCGGAGTAAACATAGCCGGCGTGGGGTACGATCAGGGCCTTGGGCGGCAAGGGCAGGCGCGCTTCCTGTCGGCAGTCCATGAGTAGATTGCCTATGGTTCGCCCCAGTTCTTCACTCTGGCTGGGGTAAAACGAGCCGGCCACTGCGGCGCGACGTACGAGTCCCATCTGTTCTCTCCTGCAAAGCTACGCTTGCATCAGCAGCGTGGCATGATTGGCTGCGCTATTGCTGATATGCGGTCGGCACGGCGCAATGCAAGCTTGATGCTTTAATGTTAGGTGTTTCTGACGTCTCCGGCCGAGCTTTGTTCCGCTAGGTAAAGTGCTTGTCTAAGTTAATGATTTGATTGCCAATCGGAGTGCAGAAAGCGGCTGACGCGGGGGGCGCTTTTGCAGTAGAATATGCGCCCTTTGCTTACGCCTGCGGATTTATCCATGCTTTACCCCACCCGATTTGACGTGATCGTTGTCGGCGGCGGACATGCCGGCACCGAGGCCGCCCTGGCTGCGGCGCGCATGGGCGTGCAGACGCTGTTGCTGACGCACAATATCGAAACCCTGGGGCAGATGTCGTGTAATCCGTCGATTGGCGGTATTGGCAAGGGCCATCTGGTGAAAGAGGTGGACGCGCTGGGTGGTGCAATGGCACTGGCGACCGATATCGGCGGCATCCAGTTTCGTACACTCAATTCGAGCAAGGGGCCTGCCGTGCGCGCGACCCGGGCGCAGGCAGACCGCGTGCTGTATAAGGCCGCGATTCGTTCGATGCTGGAAAACCAGCCAAATTTGACACTCTTTCAGGCGGCAGTTGACGATATTTCTGTCAGCGGCGATCGTGTGACCGGTGTTATGACCCAGCTGGGCTTGCGCTTTGAGGCTCCGACGGTGGTGCTGACCGCCGGTACCTTCCTCGCCGGTCTGATTCATGTTGGCTTGCAGAACTATCAGGCGGGGCGCGCTGGTGATCCAGCCTCGGTGTCGCTGGCAGCGCGGTTGCGCGAGCTGAAATTGCCGGTTGGCCGCCTGAAAACCGGCACGCCCCCACGTATTGATGGCCGTACCATCGACCGCAGCGTGATGGGTGTGCAGCCGGGCGATGATCCGGAGCCCGTGTTCTCCTATCGCGGCAGCCGGGCAATGCACCCGCAGCAACTTCCATGCTGGGTGACGCACACCAACGAAAAAACCCACGAAATCATTCGCAGCGGTCTGGATCGCTCGCCGATGTATACCGGTGTGATCGAAGGTGTGGGGCCGCGTTATTGTCCATCGATCGAAGACAAGATTCATCGTTTTGCCGACAAGCCCAGCCACCAGATTTTTCTGGAGCCGGAAGGTCTGCAGACCAACGAAATCTACCCGAACGGTATCTCCACCAGTCTGCCGTTCGATGTGCAATTGGCGCTGGTACGTTCGATGAAGGGCCTGGAAAACGCGCATATCCTGCGTCCTGGCTACGCCATCGAATATGACTATTTCGACCCGCGCAATCTCAAGACCAGTCTGGAAACCAAATCGATCCACGGCCTGTTTTTTGCCGGCCAGATCAATGGCACCACCGGTTACGAAGAGGCTGCGGCACAGGGTTGTCTGGCCGGTATCAATGCCGGTCTGCTGGCGCAGGGCAAGGAAAGCTGGTGTCCGGCGCGTGACGAGGCTTATCTGGGCGTGCTGGTCGACGACCTGATTACGCGTGGCGTGACTGAGCCATATCGCATGTTCACCAGTCGCGCCGAATTCCGTCTGCAATTGCGCGAGGATAACGCCGACATGCGTTTGACCGAGGCGGGCCGCAAGCTGGGCGTGGTCGGCGATGCACAGTGGGATTTGTTCTGCCGCAAGCGCGATGCCGTAGCTGCCGAGCTGGAACGCCTCAAATCAACCTGGATCAACCCGCGTGTGTTGCCGCAAGGCGAGGCGGAAAGAGTGCTGGGACAGGCGATCGAGCGGGAGTACAATCTGCGCGATTTGCTACGCCGGCCAAATGTCAGTTATGCGGCCCTGATGACCTTGCCCGGTGCCGGTGAGGGGGTTGCGGATGAAGTGGTGGCCGAGCAGGTGTCGATCCAGGTCAAGTACGAGGGCTATATCAATCGTCAGATTGACGAGGTGGCGCGTCGCGAAGGTATTGACGACGTAAAACTGCCGCTGGACATGGATTATGCCCAAGTGGTGGGCTTGTCCAAGGAGGTGCAGCAGAAGCTGGATAAGCACCGTCCGGAAACGCTGGGCCAGGCTTCGCGCATTTCTGGCGTCACGCCGGCGGCCATCGGCTTGCTGCTGGTGCATTTGAAACGCGGGAAAAGCGGAAAGCAGAGTGCATGAGTGCTGATCTCGCGCGCCAGTTGCAGCAAGGCATCGCTGCGCTTGGCATGAGTATTGCCGAGCCGGTGCAACGCAAGCTGCTCGACTACATTCTGCTGCTGGATAAGTGGAACAAGGTTTACAGCCTGACTGCGGTGCGTGAGCCGGAGCGCATGATCGGCCTGCATCTGCTCGACTGTCTGGCGATGCTGCCGTACGTGAAGGCGTCGCGGTTGCTGGATGTCGGCTCGGGCGGTGGCATGCCGGGAATTATCCTGGCGATCTGTCATCCGGAGTGGCAGGTGACCATGATCGACAGCAACAGTAAAAAGACCGGGTTCCTGCAGCAGGCTGCAATCAGCTTGCAGTTGGGTAATGTGACGGTGGTGACCAGTCGGGTGGAGCAATATCAGCCGGCGCAGCCGTTCGATGTGATTACCTCACGCGCCTTTGCCGATCTGGGTGATTTCGTTGCCTGGTCGCAACATTTGCTGGCGCCGGGTGGCTGTTATGCAGCGATGAAGGGCGTGTATCCGCAGGATGAGGTTGCGCGGCTTCCGGCCGGGTTCGTGGTGAGCGATGTGGTGCCTTTGCAGGTGCCGGGGCTGGATGCCGAGCGGCATCTGCTAACAATACGGGCGGCGTAAATGGCAAAAACTCTGGTGATTACCAATCAGAAGGGTGGCGTTGGCAAGACTACCACGGCGGTGAATCTGGCCGCCAGCCTGGCTGCCTGTGAGCAGCGTGTGTTGCTGGTGGATCTCGATCCGCAGGGTAATGCCACCATGGGTAGTGGTGTGAATAAGGGGCAATTGCGCCAGTCGGTGTACCACGTGTTATTGGGCTCGGCTCAGGTGGTGCAGGCACGGCAACGCTCGCAGCAGGGTGGCTACGATGTGTTGCCGGCAAATCGTGAGCTGGGTGGGGCGGAGATTGAGCTGGTTGATCTGGCTGAGCGTGAAACCCGGCTCAAGGCTGCATTGGCGGCAGTCGCTGATGATTACGATTTTATTCTGATCGATTGTCCGCCGGCATTGAATTTGCTGACGCTGAATGGCCTGGTTGCTGCTGACCGGGTGATGATTCCGATGCAGTGCGAATATTTCGCGCTGGAGGGTCTGACCGATCTGGTGAATACCTTGCGCAAGGTGCGGGCCGGCCTCAATCCTCACATTGATATCGAGGGCTTGCTGCGCACCATGTTTGACCCGCGCAGCACGCTGGCACAACAGGTGGCGGCGCAGCTCAAGCAGCATTTCGGCGACAAGGTCTACAACGTGGTGATTCCGCGCAACGTCCGGCTTGCCGAAGCACCGAGCCACGGTCTGCCGGCGCTGGTGTACGACAAGTCCTCCAAGGGGGCGCAGGCCTATCTGGCACTGGCGCAAGAGATGCTGGAAAAACAGCCGGCCGCAGTGGCCTGATTGCAGGAAGGTTTGGGTTCATGGCAAAACTGATGAAGGGGCTGGGGCGCGGTCTGGAAGCGTTGCTGGCCGAAACCCGTAACGATGATGTTGCTGATTCGTTGCAGGTGTTGCCAGTGGGGCAGTTGCAGCCGGGCAAATATCAGCCGCGCAGTCGCATGGATCAGGTGGCGCTGGCTGAGTTGGCCGCCTCAATTCGTGCGCAGGGCTTGATGCAGCCGATTCTGGTGCGGCCCGTCGTGAGTGGCGCCTATGAAATCATTGCCGGTGAGCGTCGCTGGCGTGCGGCGCAGCTGGCTGAGTTAAAAGAAGTGCCGGTGGTGGTGCGTCAGGTGGCTGACGAAGCCGCGCTGGCGATGGCGTTGATCGAAAATATCCAGCGCGAAGATCTGAATGCGTTGGAAGAGGCGCTGGGCATCCAGCGCCTGATCGACGAATTTGGCATGACGCACGACTCTGCTGCCTCGGCGCTGGGGCGTTCGCGCAGTGCGGTGAGTAATTTGTTGCGTTTGCTGGGGCTGCCGGAGCCGGTTCGGGAAATGTTGCATTGCGGCGAAATTGACATGGGCCACGCTCGTGCTTTGCTGAGCTTGCCGGTGCTGAAGCAGATTGAAATCGCGCAGCAGGTGGTGCGCAAGGGTTTGTCGGTGCGTGAAACTGAGCGCCTCGTGCAGCAATTGCTGGAAGGCGCGCCAGTTCGTGAAATCAAGCCCGTAGATCCAGATGTGGCGCGTTTGCAGGAAGAGGTGGCCGAGCGAATCGGTGCCAAGGTGTTGATCAAGCCGGGTAAAAAGGGCAGTGGTCGCATCACTATCGACTATGCCAGCCTGGATCAATTGGATGATTTGCTGGAGCGCCTTCGGTGATTTGTTTGTGCGCCGCAGCAAGAATCCTGTTTATTAACGTTTGTCAGTATTGACTAATGGGCGATAAACCCGCTAAAATTAATGAGTTTTTGCTTGTCGCAAATCCATACGCTCGTTTAATACGGCAAGTGCGCAAGGTAAGTATTGCCATGTTTGCAATCAGTTTGCTGGTTGCGCTGGTGGTGTATTTTTTTGTGCAATTGCCCGGGGCAATTGGGGCGCTGATTGGCGGTACGATCAATATAGTGTCGGTTTGGGTTTATTCAAGACTGGCGCGTGTTGATCCGCGGCATACGGCTCAGCAAACACTGAATCGTCATTTGTTGGCAGAGGCTGCCAAGGTTGGCGTTTCGTTGTTGGGTCTGTTGGCCTGTTTTTTTGTGCGTGGCGTGCATTTGCCCGGTTTGTTGTTCGGGTTCATTGCATCGTTGCTGGCGTACTGGATCGTTTTGATTTTTTACAAGAACTGAACATGTCGGCCACTGAACATCTACCTACACCGTCGGAATATATCCAGCACCACTTGATGAACTGGCGCACCCCTCATGAGGGTGGCGGTTTCTGGACTTTTCACCTTGATACCTTCTGGGTTTCGCTGATTCTCGGTTTTATCTTCGTTGGTGTGTTTGCCAATGTTGCCCGTAAAGCCAAGCTCGAAGCACCGGGTCGTTTTCAGTTGTTTATTGAAGTAATCATCGAAATGGTTGATCAGCACGTGAAAGAGGTATTTCACGGCAAGAGCAAGATTATCGCTCCGCTGGCCTTGACCATTTTCTGCTGGATCGTGCTGATGAACTCGATGGACTTCTTGCCTGTCGATTTCCTGCCGAAAGTTGCTCAATTGATCGGTGCCAATGTGTTCGGCATGGATCCACATCATGTTTATCTGCGTGTAGTGCCTACCGCTGACATCAATCAGGCGTTTGCGATGTCGTTGTCGGTAACTGTGCTGATCATCGTGTTCAGTATCAGTGCCAAAGGTTTTGGCGGCTATACCAAGGAGTTGTTTACCGCGCCGTTCGGCCCTGCGCTGGCGCCGGCAAACTTCCTGCTGCAGATGGTCGAATTGTTGTCCAAGCCACTGTCGCTCGCGCTGCGGTTGCTCGGTAACATGTTTGCTGGTGAACTCGTGTTCATGCTGATCGCAATGTTGCCTTGGTATGTTCAGTGGGCGGCCGGCGCCCCGTGGGCGATCTTCCACATCCTGATCGTGATTTTGCAAGCTTACATTTTCATGATGTTGACGATTGTTTATCTGAGCCTCGCCGTCGAGGATCACTAATTAAGTAGTACTTTGTTTCACAAACCACTTTTTAACCAACAGGAGTAAGAAATGGAAAACTTGGCATTGATCGCTAACGTACAGAGCTTCACCGTAATTGCTATCGGTCTGATGATTGGCCTGGCAGGTGTGGGCGCAGCGATTGGTGTGGCCCTGGTAGGTAGCAAATTCCTGGAAGGCGCTTCGCGTCAGCCGGAAATGATGGGCGCACTGCAGCCGAAACTGTTTGTTATCGCAGGTCTGGTAGACGCGATCTTCATTATCTCCGTTGCTGTTGGTCTGTTCCTGGCATTTGCGAACCCGCTGCTGGCCGCTATCAAGTAATTTTTGGCTGGTTTAGTCGCAACAGTTCAGGGGAAAAACAAACATGGATATCAATGCATCCTTACTGGGTCAGGCGATTACGTTCGCCATCCTGGTATGGTTTACCATGAAGTTTGTTTGGCCTCCGCTGACCACCATGCTGGACGAGCGCGCCAAGCGTATCGCTGATGGTCTGGCTGCCGCTGATCGCGGCAAGCAAGATCTGCAGAACGCTGAAAAACTGGCCGCAGACAAAGTACGCGAAGCTAAGAAGCAAGCGAGCGAGATCATCGCTCAGGCTGAAAAGCGCGCGGCACAGATTGTCGAAGAGTCCAAGGATGCTGCCCGCGTTGAAGGCGAGCGTATCGTTGCTGGTGCCAAGGCGGAGATTGATCAAGAGGTGCATCGTGCCAAAGAGGCATTGCGTGCACAGGTTGCAGGCCTGGCGGTAGCGGGTGCAGAGAAGATTCTGCGCAAGGAAATTGACGCTGCCAAACATGCCGACCTGCTGACTTCGATTCAAGCGGAATTGTAAGAATCTCATGGCAGAAATCGTTACAGTCGCTAGGCCTTACGCCGAAGGGTTATTCCGTCTGGCAAAGGAAAGCAACACGTTTGCCAAATGGTCAGAGGCACTGGGCGTGATGGCTGCGGTGGTTGCTGACGATGCTGGCAAGGCGGTTGTCACCAATCCGCAGTATTCCACTGCACAGGTTAAATCGTTGCTGGCCGATGTGCTGGGTGCGAAAGCCGATGCAGCAGTGCTGAATCTGATCGACGCGTTGCAGGAGAATGGCCGTTTGACCATTCTCCCGGAAATTGCGAATCAGTACGAAACCTTGAAAGATGCGGCCAATAACACGGTAGAGGCAGAAATCGTTTCTGCATTTCCGATGGACGACGCCCAGGTCAAGGATTTGTCCGGCAAGCTTGAAACCCGTTTTGGCTGCAAAATCAGCCCGAAGGTTTCGGTTGATCCGGAGTTGATTGGCGGAGTCCGCGTCACCGTAGGTGATGAAGTATTGGATGCGTCGGTGCGTGCCAAACTGCAGGCAATGGCGTACAGGCTTAAGAGTTAGGAGAGATCATGCAGTTAAACCCCTCTGAAATCAGTGATCTGATCAAGAGCAAGATCGCCGGTCTGGCCGAAGGCGCGGAAACCCGCACCAAGGGCACCGTGGTATCGGTCACTGACGGTATCGTTCGCGTTCATGGCCTTTCCGAGGTCATGCAGGGCGAAATGTTGGAATTCCCGGATAACACTTTCGGCCTCGCGCTGAACCTGGAGCGTGACTCCGTGGGTGCGGTTATTCTGGGTGACTACGAGCACATCTCCGAAGGCAACGAGGTGAAGTGCACCGGTCGTATTCTCGAAGTTCCGGTTGGCCGCGAACTGATCGGCCGCGTGGTGAACTCGCTGGGTCAGCCGATCGACGGCAAGGGCCCGGTCAACGCCACCGCTACCAGCCCGATCGAAAAGATCGCGCCGGGCGTGATTGCGCGTCAATCGGTTAGCCAGCCGCTGCAAACCGGTACCAAGGCGATTGATGCGATGGTTCCGGTCGGCCGCGGTCAGCGCGAACTGATCATTGGCGACCGCCAGACCGGCAAGACTGCCGTGGCTCTGGATGCGATCATCAACCAGAAAGGCACCGGCGTTATCTGCGTTTACGTCGCGATCGGCCAGAAAGCATCGTCGATTGCCAACGTGGTACGCAAGCTGGAAGAGCACGGTGCAATGGGTCACACCATCATCGTCGCTTCGTCGGCTTCGGAATCGGCGGCAATGCAGTACATTGCCGCTTACTCCGGTTGCACCATGGGCGAGTACTTCCGCGATCGCGGTGAAGATGCACTGATCGTTTACGACGATCTGTCGAAACAGGCTGTTGCATACCGCCAGATTTCGCTGCTGCTGCGTCGTCCGCCGGGCCGCGAAGCTTACCCGGGCGACGTATTCTATTTGCACTCGCGTCTGCTGGAGCGTGCATCGCGCGTCAATGCCGATCAGGTTGAGAAACTGACCAATGGCGAAGTAAAAGGCAAAACCGGTTCGCTGACCGCTCTGCCGATTATTGAAACCCAGGCCGGTGACGTTTCCGCATTCGTTCCGACCAACGTGATTTCGATTACCGACGGTCAGATCTTCCTGGAAACCGACTTGTTCAACTCCGGTATCCGTCCTGCGATCAATGCGGGTATTTCGGTATCGCGTGTGGGCGGTGCGGCTCAGACCAAAGCGGTGAAGAAACTGTCCGGCGGTATCCGTACCGACTTGGCGCAGTATCGTGAACTGGCTGCGTTTGCCCAGTTCGCTTCCGATCTGGACGAGGCAACCCGCAAGCAGCTGGAACGCGGTCGCCGCGTGACCGAACTGCTGAAGCAAGGCCAGTACGCTCCGTTGAAAGTATCGGAGATGACCCTGACCCTGTTCGGCGTGACCAAAGGTCATTACGACGACGTGCCGGTTGAGAAGTGTCTGGCGTTCGAATCGGCATTCCGTGGCTATATGCGTGCCAACCACGCCAAAGTTCTGGAAGATATCGACAACACCGGCGATCTCTCGGGCGATAACGAGAAGATTCTTGCTGGCGCGATTGCCGAATTCAAGAAATCCCAGACTTTCTAATTTGGCGTAGCGAGGTCCAGAAATGGCTAGCGGAAAAGAGATTCGCAACAAGATTAAAAGCGTGCAAAACACGCAAAAGATCACACGCGCCATGGAAATGGTCGCCGCATCGAAGATGCGGAAGGCACAGGACCGCATGAAAGCCGCCCGCCCGTACGGAGAAAAAATCCGCCGGGTGGCGGCCCACATCGCGGCTGCTTATGAGGACTATTCCCACCCGTTCCTGACCGCTCGCGAGTCGGTGAAACGCGTCGGCCTGATCGTCGTCACATCCGACAAGGGTCTGTGCGGCGGTTTGAATAGCAACGTATTGCGTGCCACCCTCGGCAAACTGAAGGAATGGGAATCCGCTGGCGTACAGGTAGATATCACCTGTATCGGCAGCAAGGGTTTCGGTTTCCTGCAGCGTGCCGGAGCCAAGGTCGTTTCGCATGTATCGGGTCTCGGCGATACGCCGCACCTGGAAAAGCTGATCGGCCCGGTCAAGGTACAGCTGGATGCCTACAACGAAGGCAAGATCGATGCGCTGTATATCGCATCGACCAGATTCGTCAATACCATGAAACAGGAACCCGGCATTGAACAGCTGATTCCGGTCAAGGGTGAAGAACTGGGCCAGCGCGACTACCTGTGGGACTACATCTACGAGCCGGACGCGAAAACGGTGATCGACCAGTTGATGATCCGTTATATCGAGGCGCTGATTTATCAGGCTGTCGCCGAGAACATGGCATCCGAGCAGAGCGCGCGGATGGTGGCGATGAAAGCGGCGTCCGACAACGCCGGCAATCTGATCGACGAACTCAAGCTGGTGTACAACAAGTCACGCCAGGCAGCGATTACCAAAGAGCTGTCCGAGATCGTTGGCGGTGCCGCTGCGGTTTAAGCGGATTGATCGAACAATATTCGGAATTTAGGAACATACGATGAGCCAAGGAAAAATCGTACAGATCATCGGCGCCGTTATCGACGTGGAATTCCCGCGCGATGCGATGCCGAAGGTTTATGATGCGCTGAAGTTGGTCAGCGCCGATCTGACGCTGGAAGTGCAGCAGCAGCTCGGCGATGGCGTGGTACGCGCAATTGCCATGGGTTCGAGCGATGGCTTGAAGCGTGGCATGGAAGTTACAAACACTGGAGCCCCAATCTCCGTACCGGTGGGCAAGGCGACCCTTGGCCGCATCATGGACGTTCTGGGTAACCCGGTTGACGAAGCTGGTCCGGTTGAAACCGAAACCAAGTCCCCGATTCACCGCAAAGCTCCGGCGTTCGACGAACTGTCGTCGGCGACCGAACTGCTGGAAACCGGCATCAAGGTGATCGACTTGCTGTGTCCGTTCGCCAAGGGCGGTAAAGTGGGTCTGTTCGGTGGCGCGGGTGTGGGCAAAACCGTGAACATGATGGAGCTGATCAACAACATCGCCAAGGCTCACTCGGGTCTGTCCGTGTTTGCCGGTGTGGGTGAGCGTACTCGTGAGGGTAATGACTTCTACCACGAGATGAAGGACTCCAACGTTCTCGACAAAGTGGCGATGGTTTACGGCCAGATGAACGAGCCTCCGGGCAACCGTCTGCGCGTAGCGCTGACCGGCCTGACCATGGCGGAACACTTCCGCGATGAGAAGGATGCATCGGGTAAAGGTCGTGACGTTCTGCTGTTCGTCGACAACATCTACCGTTACACCCTGGCCGGTACCGAAGTATCGGCACTGCTGGGCCGTATGCCGTCCGCAGTGGGTTACCAGCCGACTCTGGCCGAAGAAATGGGCCGTCTGCAAGAGCGTATTACTTCGACCAAATCGGGTTCGATTACCTCGATTCAGGCCGTATACGTACCTGCGGATGACTTGACCGACCCGTCGCCGGCAACAACGTTTGCTCACTTGGATGCAACCGTGGTTCTGTCGCGTGACATCGCTGCACTGGGTATCTACCCGGCAGTTGACCCGCTGGATTCGACTTCGCGTCAGCTGGATCCGCTGGTGGTTGGCGACGATCACTACAACGTTGCGCGTGGCGTACAGCAGACTCTGCAGCGCTACAAGGAACTGCGTGACATCATCGCGATTCTGGGTATGGACGAACTGTCGCCGGAAGACAAACAGCTGGTGGCTCGTGCACGTAAGATCCAGCGCTTCCTGTCGCAGCCGTTCCACGTTGCCGAAGTGTTCACCGGTAGCCCGGGCAAGTACGTTTCCCTCAAGGAAACCATCCGTGGCTTCAAGGGCATTATCAACGGCGAGTACGATCATCTGCCGGAACAGGCGTTCTACATGGTCGGCTCGATCGACGAAGCGGTAGAAAAAGCGAAAACCCTCCAGTAAGTTGAGGTTGTGATATGGCTACTACAATGCACGTCGATGTCGTGAGCAGCGAAGAGGCGATTTACTCCGGTGATGCGGAGTTTATCGTCGCGCCGGCACACGAAGGCGAAATTGGTGTCTACGCGCGCCATGCCCCGATGATCGCACTGATCAAAGCGGGCACCCTGCGGATTACTCCGGCAGGCAAAGGCGAAGAAGTGCTGCTGTTTGTAAGTGGCGGCATGATCGAAGTACAGCCGCATCACGTGACTGTACTCGCGGATACAGCAATTCGCGGTGCCGATCTGGACGAAGCCAAGGCGCTGGAAGCCAAGCAGCGCGCCGAAGAGGCTCTGGCCAACCGCAACGCCGATATCGATTACGCCAAGGCGGAATCGGAACTGGCGTTCGCCGTTGCCCAACTGGCCGCGATCCAGAAATTGCGCAAGAAAAATCACTAAGCCTAGCGCGTGATTGCACGTTCTTGTTGTGTACGAAAAAGGCAGCCTGTAGGCTGCCTTTTTCGTTTGGTGTTCAGTAATTGCTAATTCGGTGATCTAATGGAGCAAACCCTCTCGGTAGTAATCCTGGCCGCCGGCCAGGGCAAACGCATGTATTCCAGCCTGCCCAAGGTATTGCATCCGCTGGCCGGCAAGCCGATGCTGCGGCAGGTGATCGACGCAGCGCGCGCACTGCAACCGCAGAAACTGTGCATTGTCTACGGTCATGGTGGCGATCAGGTACGCGCCGCGCTGAGCGATATCGATGCCGAATGGGCCTTGCAGGAACAGCAGCTGGGCACCGGCCACGCCGTACGCCAGGCTTTGCCGTTTTTGCCGGCCGAGGGCATGACGCTGGTGTTGTTCGGCGACGTGCCGCTGATCCGCAGTACGACGCTGCAGGCTATGCTGCAAGCCGGCAACGGCGACAGCATGGTGTTGCTGACCGACGTGATCGCCAATCCGAAAGGCTACGGCCGCATCGTGCGCGACGCCGAAGAGCGGATCGTGCGTATCGTCGAGGAAAAGGATGCCAGCGATGCCGAGCGGCATATCCGCGAAATCAATACTGGCATCATGTTGTTGCCGAACCAGCATCTGGGCGGCTGGCTGGAGCGCCTGTCGAACCGGAATGCGCAAGGCGAATATTATCTGACCGACGTGATCGGCATGGCGGTCGCGGACGGTGTGGCGATTACCAGCGCCAACCCGGCGGCATCGTGGGAAACCTACGGCGTCAACAGCAAGGTGCAACTGGCCGAGCTGGAGCGCATCCATCAGCAGGAGCTGGCCAAGGCCTTGCTGGAACAGGGTGTGATGCTGCTCGATCCGGCACGCATCGATATCCGCGGCGAGCTCAAGGCCGGCCGCGATGTCAGCATCGATGTCAATTGCGTGTTTGAAGGCAAAGTAGTGCTGGAGGACAATGTGCGCATCGGCCCGAATTGCGTGATTCGCAACACCCATATCGGCGCTGGCAGCGAAATTGCCGCATTCAGCCATATCGACGATGCGGTGGTCGGCAAGAGCGCCCGCATCGGCCCCTACGCACGGTTGCGTCCGGGCGCCGAGCTGGCGGCCGAAACCCACGTCGGCAATTTTGTCGAAATCAAGAAAGCGGTGCTGGGCAAGGGCTCCAAGGTCAACCACCTGAGTTATGTCGGCGATGCCGAAATCGGTGCCGGCGTAAATGTTGGCGCCGGCACGATTACCTGTAACTATGACGGCGTAAACAAGCACAAGACCGTGATCCACGACGACGCGTTCATCGGCTCCGGCACCATGCTGGTAGCGCCGGTCACCGTTGAGCAAGGGGCGACCATTGGCGCCGGCTCGACCATCACGCGCCAGGTGCCGGCGGAAAAACTGACGCTGGAGCGCTCGAAGCAGGTTACCGTACCTGGCTGGTCGCGTCCGCTGAAAAACAAATAAAGCCAGGATTCCTGCCGGCAAGCCAGTTGCCGGCTGGGCCGCAGGCAACTTTTCGAATCATTCGGAGACTCAAGCATGTGTGGAATTGTTGGGGCGATTGCCCAGCGTAATGTAGTGCCGATCCTGGTCGAAGGCCTGAAACGCCTCGAATACCGCGGCTATGACTCTGCCGGTGTCGCGGTGCTGGATGGCGAAATCAAGCGCGTGCGTCGTGTCGGCCGCGTTGCCGAAATGGAAAATGCCGCCAACGAAATCGGCCTCAACGGCCAGCTCGGCATCGGTCATACCCGCTGGGCTACCCACGGCGGTGTCACCGAGCCGAATGCCCATCCGCATGTATCCGACGGCCTGATCGCGGTGGTACATAACGGCATCATCGAGAACCACGAAGAGAAGCGCGCCGAACTCAAGGCCAAGGGCTACCGGTTCGATTCGCAGACCGATACCGAAGTCATCGCTCACCTGATCCACAGCTTCTATGTGCAGGATCGCGACCTGCTGGCTGCCACGCGCAAGGCCGTGGCTGAACTGACCGGCGCCTATGCCATTGCCGTGATCGTCCAGGACCGCCCGGACTT
This sequence comes from Chitinivorax sp., assembly GCA_046347685.1. Lineage (GTDB taxonomy): Bacteria > Pseudomonadota > Gammaproteobacteria > Burkholderiales > SCOH01 > CALMFQ01. Next base: position 5,918 of record JAXMFR010000081.1, on the reverse strand, counting down.
GCTGTGCGTCGCCCGCATGGGGTGCCCGCTGCTGATCGGTCTGGGTGAAGGCGAATATTTCGTTGCCTCCGATGTATCGGCGATTCTGTCGGCCACCCGCCGCGTGATCTTCCTCGAAGAGGGAGATGTCGGCGCGCTGCGCCGCGAAGGCATGGCCTTGTTCGATCAGCAGGGCAATCCGATCGAGCGCCCGGTGCATGTCAGCGATGTTTCGCTCGCCTCGCTGGAATTGGGCCCGTACAGCCACTTCATGCAGAAGGAAATCCACGAACAGCCGAAAGCGCTGGCCGACACCATCGAGCAGGTGCTCGACGAAGGTTTCGCCACTTCGCTGTTCGGCCCGAAAGCCGCGGACATCCTGCCGCAGGTCGACAGCGTGCTGATCCTGGCTTGCGGCACCAGTTATTACGCCGGCTCGGTCGGCCGCTACTGGCTGGAGGCGATCGCCGGCATCCCGTGCCAGGTGGAAATCGCCAGCGAATACCGCTACCGCGAAGCCGTGGCCAACCCGAAGCAACTGGTGGTGACCATCTCCCAGTCCGGCGAAACGCTGGACACCATGGAAGCGCTCAAATACGCCAAATCGCTCGGCCACCAGTGGGCGCTGTCGATCTGCAACGTGCGTGAAAGCGCCATCCCGCGCGCCTCGGACCTGGTGTTCTACACCCGCGCCGGTGCCGAAATCGGCGTGGCCTCGACCAAGGCCTTCACCACCCAGCTGATTGCCCTGTTTGCGCTGACCGCCACGCTGGCCAAACTGCGCGGCAAGCTGGATGCGGACAAGGAGGCCAGCTATCTGAACGACCTGCGCCACCTGCCAGGCAGCGTACAACATGCGCTGAACCTGGAGCCGCAGATCAAGCTCTGGTCGCAGCAATTTGCCGCCAAGGACCACGCCTTGTTCCTCGGCCGCGGCGTGCATTACCCGATTGCGCTGGAAGGTTCGCTCAAGCTGAAGGAAATTTCCTACATCCATGCCGAAGCCTACCCGGCCGGCGAGCTGAAACACGGCCCGCTGGCGCTGGTGGACAATAACATGCCGGTGGTGGTGATTGCGCCTAACGATACCCTGCTGGAAAAAGTGAAGTCGAATATGCAGGAAGTCAGCGCCCGCGGTGGCGAACTGTTTGTGTTTGCCGACCTCGACAGCCATTTCAGCGAATCGGACGGCGTGCACGTCATCCGCACCCCGCGCCACGTTGGCGTGCTCAGCCCGGTAGTCCACGCCATCCCGGTACAGATGCTGGCCTACCATGCCGCACTGCAACGCGGCACCGACGTCGATAAACCGCGTAACCTGGCCAAATCGGTCACCGTGGAATAATGCGACTTTGGCGCCAATGCATTGTGCCGCGTTACTAAAGTCGTAAACGCAAAATTAATCTGCATGAGAGCCCATCCGCCAGTGGATGGGCTCTTTTTTTGTCGGTCTGGCTGTTGCGGTTGCGAGAAATGTTGAATTGAAACAGCTGGTTGTAATGTGTCCGATTAGCTGTTGCAGCTTCGCCCCGATGCCAGGCAATGCGATTGCGGCTGCCCCAGCGGCCTTGTGCCGGACGGCGGCGGTGCGGGCGCATGCATAGCCAAATCTCCTTGCAATCGCCATCTGTTGTGGCCTGTCTTGACCCCGGTCAAGGCAAAAAGCAGTAAACTCGCGGCTTCGAAGAAAAACAGCTGGCGGGGATACGGGTATGTCTTTGCGCATGAAATTCAATCTGGCGATGTGCCTGATACTGCTTATCGGCATATCGCTGGCCGGAGTCGTCATTCGCGATCGCCTGCAGGCCGAGGCACGGCGCAATACTGCGCAGACCGCCAATCTGCTGATGGCGGCGGCAGAGGGGATCAGAAGCTACACCGTGGCGTACATCAAGCCGGAGCTGGATCAGCGGCTGGCGGTGGAATTCCTGCCGCAGACCGTGCCGGCGTTTGCCGCCACCGAGGCGATCATTGCGCTGCGCAAGCAGTTTCCCGAATACAGCTACAAGGAGGCGACGCTGAACCCGACCAACCCGCGCGATCGCACCACCGACTGGGAGGCGGATATCGTCAATGGCTTCCGTGCCGATGCCGGGCTCAAGGAAATCAGCGGCGAACGCACGCAGGGGCCGATTCAGGCGCTGTATATCGCCAAACCGATCAAGGTCGGCAAGGACTCCTGCCTCAGCTGTCACAGCACGCCGTCGGCCGCACCGCCGTCGATGATCCGCCTGTATGGCGAAGCCAACGGCTTTGGCTGGAAGAAAGACGAAATCATCGGCGCCCAGATCGTTTCGGTGCCGCTGTCGGTGGCAACCAAGGCCGCCGATCAGTTGTTCATGTGGATCATGGCGGCGCTGGTTGTGCTCGGCCTGCTGGTACTGGCCGGCGGCAATCTGCTGCTGGGGCGGCAGATCGCCCGCCAGCAGGCGTAATCGGTTACCGCTACGGGAGGAATGCAAATGCGCCATTCGATATCGCCGCTTGCCGGCAGCGCCAGCCGCCGGCGTCTGGGGTGCGGCCTGCTGTTGCTGGCCGCCGTCGGCGGCCTGGCCGGCTGTGCCCTGGAGCGCCCGCAGCCGCTGGCTGCCGAGCGCCCGGTGCAAAAGGAGGCAGTGATCGGTGCGGAAAAACGCGTTGCGCTGGTGATCGGCAATGCCAATTACCCGAGCGCACCGCTGCAGAACCCGATCAACGATGCCAGATCGATCGGCACTGCGCTGCGCGAACTGGGCTTTGAGGTGCGGCTGCTGCTCGATGCCTCGGCCAGGGACATGGCCGCCGCCGCGCGCGAATTCGGCGACGCGCTGCCACGCGATGGCGTTGGCTTGTTCTATTACGCCGGCCACGCGATGCAGATCAAGGGGCGCAATTACCTGATTCCGGTCGGTGCCGATATCCGTCGCGAGGACGAGGTCGCCTACAACGCGTTCGACGCCGGGCAGCTGCTGGAGAAAATGGAAAGCGCGCGCAGCCGCATCAATATCGTGATTCTCGATGCCTGCCGCAACAACCCGTTCGCACGCAGTTTCCGTTCCGCCAGCCAGGGCTTGGCGCAGATGGATGCGCCGGTAGGATCGTATATCGCCTTTGCCACTGCGCCGGCCAAGGTGGCCAGCGACGGCGATGGCAAGAACGGCCTGTACACCCAGCATCTGCTGCAATCGATCCGCACTCCGGGGCTGAAGATCGAGGAAGTGTTCAAACAGGTGCGGGTACGGGTGATGGAAGACTCCAAGGGGCAGCAGATCCCGTGGGATAGTTCGTCGCTGGCGGGCGATTTCTATTTTGCTCCGCCGGCAACGCTGTCTGCGCAGCAGGTACGCCCTGTCGCCAGCAGCGCGGCGGCGAGCGATACTGCCGCGGCCGAATCGAAGGGGCGCGAGATGCATCGGCAGACGGCGGACCGGGTGCGCATCGTCTCCGATGGCAAGGCGGCGGAAGCCAGGCCCGCTGCGGCCGCCAGCCACGGCGCCAAGGCTGTGGCCGCGCCGGCAGCAACCGCAGCGGCGAGTGCCACGCCGGCTGTGGCAAAAATCGACCGGGCCACGGCCGAGTCGGCCGCCGCGCAGTACAAACAGGGGCTGGCCGCCAAGGCTGCCGGCGATATCGCAGCCGCTGCCGCTGCGTTCGGCAGCGCCGCCGAGGCCAGACATGCCGGCGCCGCCTACGAGTTGGGCCTGCTGCTGCGTGCCGGGCGCAAGCCGGTGGCACAGGATCTGCCGCGCTCGCAGCGCATGTTCCTGCTTGCGGCGGAGCAGGGCAATGTCGCCGCGCAACACGAGCTGGCGCAGAATTTTGCCCGCGGCTCGGGTGTGGCCAGCAGCTGCAGCGAGGCCGGCAAATGGGCGCTGAAGGCGGCGCAGGGCGGATCGGTGGATGCCGCGCTGTTGCTGGGCGAGCTGTTCCGCGTCGATTGCGGCGCCAGCAGGAAGAACCCCGACGAGGCGGCGCGCTGGCTGCGCGTGGCGGCGGACAAGGGCGTGGCCAAGGCGCAGTTTTCGCTGGGGGTGATGTACGTCAACGGCGAGGGCGTCAAGAAAGATGTGCAGGAAGCGCGCAAATGGCTGACCGCGGCGGCTGGCAAGGGCTACCCTTCGGCCAGGTTCTATCTGGAGCGGCTCGGTTTTTAAAGGCCGCTCGCGATAGAGCGTGCACCGCCTCCTGGCCCGGTACTGGATTGTCTCAACTGTGCGGCCCGCCCGGTATTCGAGCGGGCCGCAGTTTCTTGCGGCCGGGGCACAGAATCCACCGTGCGTGTCGTCAGCCTGAAAGCGGAGCCGGAAGCCGCCGGCACGGCTTTCCCGCCAGGCGCTCAGTCGCGTCCGCCCTCGAAGCTGCGGGCAAAGTAGAACAGCCCGGCCGGCTGTTGCAGCCGGTACAGTTGTGCCGGCCGGCGGCCGGTGGCTTTCATCGCGCCTGCTTCTTGCAGAATGTCGGCGGCCAGCATGCGGGTTCGGATGGCTTTTTTCTCCAGCGCGCGGCCAAGCACGATTTCGTACACCTGCTGCAGTTCGCTCAGGGTGAACGTTGGCGGCAGCAGATGCAGCGGCAGCGAGGTGTATTCGGTCTTGCTGCGCACCCGCTCCAGCGCCGCCTGCAGCAAGGAGGCATGATCGAACGCCAGCGTGACATCCGCGCCGACCGGCATCCAGCGCACCTGTTCGGCATTGCCGCCGGCCGCCAGTTGCAGCGCCGCATGCGGCAGCAGCGCGACATAGACATGGGTGATCGACCAGCCGCGCGGATCGCGCCGGTTGTCGCCCCAGCTGCCGACCTGTTCCAGATACGGGCTGCTGACGCCGGTTTTCTCGCGCAGCTTGCGCAGCGCGCAATCCTGCAATGTCCGATCCTGCGCGATATCGACAAAACCGCCCGGCAGCGCCCAGCAATCCGGAAACGGCTCGCCCGGCGTGTTGGGGCGCTGCACCAGCAGCACTTGCAGCTGCTGCTCGCGCAGCGTCAGGATCACCACGTCCACGCTCACGAGCGGGCGCGGGAAATCGAGCGTGGTAACGGCGGCGGGCGGATTGGGCATGGTCTGGATCGGCAAAAAGGGTGACTGAAACAATTATAATGTTGACAAGTGTTACTGTGCCAATTTATATTGGTGTCACAGTAACACTTAACGTTGAACTGGCTGAGAAAGAAGGCCCATCATGGCAAACCGTCGCACCCATCTCGTCATCATCGATCCGCAGAACGATTTCTGCGATCTGCCGGCCGATTACTGTCCGCTCGATCCGGTCAATCCGCAACAGCGCCTCAGCCCGGCATTGCCGGTAGCCGGCGCGCATGCCGACATGCTGCGGGTGGCGCAACTGATCCGCGCTGCCGGTGCGGCGCTGAGCGAGATTTCGGTGACGCTCGATTCGCACCAGCGGCTGGATATCGCGCACCCGACTTTCTGGTTGCAGGGCGACGGTGCCGCAGTGGCGCCATTCACCCAGATCAGCGCCGCCGAGGTGCGCAGCGGCAAATTCGTTCCGCGCAACCGGCAGGCTCTGGCGCGAGTGCTGGCGTATCTGGATGCGCTGGAAGCGCAGCAACGCTACCTGCACATGGTGTGGCCGGTACACTGCGAAATCGGCAGCTGGGGCAATAATGTGCACGCCGCCGTGCGCGCCTCCTACAACCAATGGGAGGACGCCACCGGCCGCAGCGTCGACAAGGTGGTCAAGGGCACCAACCCGTGGACCGAGCACTACAGCGCGATCCAGGCCGAAGTGCCGGATGCCGCCGATGCCGCCACCCAGTTGAACCAGGCATTCATCGATCAACTGCAGCGGGCAGAGCGCATCTATATTTGCGGCGAGGCCGGCAGCCACTGCGTCAGGGCGACCACCGAGCACATCGTCGCCAATTTTGCCGCCGCCGATATCGGCAAGCTGGTATTGATCGGCGATTGCATCAGCCCGGTGGCTGGCTTTGAGGCCCAG
>JAXMFR010000080.1:0-37930 GCA_046347685.1 Chitinivorax sp. | reverse complement strand
CATCACATGAATGATCTGGCGATGTAAAGCGGCCACTTGCAGCGACGTATTTTGCGTCGCCTCCTGTACACACTGCAAGGAGGTTTTGCCAATCCAGTGCGTGATTGGGTGGAGGATTGTGAGGTTTCTTGGGATAAAAATGCTCCACTTTAAAATCGTCCAGACCGCGCCCATGACCCAATACCAAGTCAATTTCGCAATAGGCGCACAAGCCTCGCTGGTCGGTTCGCAGAGCTCCACTGACCTCTGCGTATCCGTTTCTTTCATTTCCGCGAAACTGATCCCAGTCATTTGCAGGGTTGGCTTGCAATTAATCGTCAAGAAGTGGCGGGACGTTACCGCGCTTCAATACTTTCTTCATGCGTTACCCCGTGCGCGGCGGTATTGTCGCATGCGAATATCCATGTCCGCCTTCAGCAAGGCGCTTTCATGGCCATGCCCCCATTCATCCAGTTTTCTCCTTAGTTCTGCCGCTTCCAGTGAATCCCATTGGTCTTTTGCTACCAGCTCAAGATACTTGTTGAGCTGTTTAACCACATCTAGGCCTTGTGGGCGAGGGCTTACTCCCAAAATGTCTTCCAGAGCCAGTTGGGATTCGGCCCCTTCGGAAAATTGGTAGTCGTCCTTAACAACGACTTTTCCGTCGATGTATTTCAAGCCGCGAATACACTCGGCTTTTACGGTTGTCAGCACCTGCGCACTGTGGGTACTAACAATGAACTGTGTGTTTCTGAATGTTCGGCGCAAGTCTCCAAGAACTCGTTGCTGCCACCTAGGATGAAGGTGTAAATCCACTTCATCAATCAAAACGACGGCTGGCGAATCTAGCGGATCAGTAATATCCGGAACTTCGCCGTGGTCATTTTCATAGGGCGGATTGGCTTGAGCCATTCGCCTTGCCAAGTCCATGACCAGTCCAAGCATGACTCGATAACCATCGCTCAATTGGCCGATTCTTAGGGTCTGAAACGTTCCGTCATCAAGCACCCGGTCAATTACAAATCTTAGAGGTCGAACTTCGGTTCGGGGCCGGCTGAATCCTGGCAGCATAGACTCGATTGCACGACGTACAGCGTTAAGTTCCGGCAGCGTATAGTTGAAGCTTTGCATTTCCTGCTGCTTACGACGCTCCAAGTCTTCCATGGCATTGAACCATTCAAAGACTTCCTTAAAACGTGCGTTAGGGTTTAATGCCGACACGAGACTCTCAAACCGGCTGTATTCCTTGCGGAAATTTCTCCTCCTTTTCACCTCGTCGATGATGGCGCGATTGGTTCCATAGTAAGCAATAACGGGCATGTAATAGCCTTCATCGCTATTGTGTCTGTCGATGAGACTGTCTGCGAATTGGTCGATCTGTTTATAACCAGCTTTGAATTTTTCTGGCTCAAGAATTGAAGACAGTATTTCCTTGCGCGTTTTTTCCGATGAATCCCGCTTTTTTCCGTTCGACCATTGAATAGGCTGCTCGGAAAAATCAGCGACATGCATCCAGTAATGAACAAATGGAGCCCGTTTTTCGCTTTCAGGCATCCGTAGATCGGTATCCTTGAACGATACACCCTTAATTTTTGGCAACTTGGTGAGTAGTCTGCCAAAAGCAATGGCAATTGCGTCCAGAACCGATGTTTTGCCGACACCATTTTCCCCAACGATAACCGTTAGCAACGGGTCGAACTGAATATGCAACTCTGGAAATGAGCGAAAATTTTGCAGATACAGCTCTCTAATTTTCATTATTTCCTCCGATTTTTTCGGCCTTGCCCAATAGATGGCCGAGGTCAAGATTGATGCTGCTAACCGCCCAATCCGGCTCTTGCGTGAATGGTTTGGTCACATAAAACGGCCCATCGTGTTGATCGCCATCGACCAGCACAATAGCGAGGATGAATTTATCCTGCTGGTTCAACCCGTAAAGGATTTCATTGCGGGTTACGGTGATGGTGGATGCGCCCTTGGCACGGCCTTTGACTTCGATATGGCGCGACAGCGGCAGTTTGCCAGTGACGGCCGGCGGCTGGCTGGTGATGTCCCAGCCGCATTTCTGGGCGGACACATCAAATACCTGATGGCCCAGCGCCGTTTCGGCATTGGTGACTGCCTGCATGGCAATCTGCTCGATTCTTGCGCGCGCAGCTGCATCTGCACTCCAGCCGGTTTCGCCTTTGCGATGCGCCAGCAAGCCAGCGGGAATAACCAGTGCGCCCCCGACCACCACCGGTGTGGCGGAAATCACATGGCGCATGGCAAGCAATTCTTTTTCGCGCGACTGGCGGCGGGCGGTCAGGTCGTCGATGGTGCGGCGAACATTTTCCAGCGTCAGCCGTACATCCTTGCCGGCAGCAATGTCATCCTGCAATTTGATGTAGCGATCAGACCAGTGGTTGATTTCTTTCACCAGCCGCTCGTGCACGGCGGCCAGGGTTTTATCGACGCTTTTCTCGCGTTGAGTTCGCACTTCGTCGAAATGTTCAGGCACCAGATGCGTGGACGCATGCCCCAATGCCTGTTGTTCAAGGTTGCGGGTAATCCATGGCGCGTTGAGCACGTCCTGAATCAACGCCAGATCGGCCGGCGCAATCGGCTCAAGATCAAGGTGCGGCGCCCAGCCAGCGTTGATTGCACCCCCTTGGGCATCGATTTCGACAAACTGCATGCGGCGTGAAATAACGCGGGCAGCGTCACCGCCTTCTTTCACCGAATGATCGACGATGAACATGACTTTGGGCTCTACGCCCATGTCGGCGGGATCGACCAGCACAGCACCTTGCTTCAGCTTGTTGCGATGCTGTTCCAGCATCAGGTCGGTGACCGACTGCATCAACGGGTGGGCAGGATGGATCAGGCTGGCCATTGGCGCACCAACTCTATCCATGAGCCGCACATATTGTTTTTCAAAACAGACGCGTTCGTAACGCCGCAGCACCGGATCGGTATTGCGGATATCACGGCCGCTGATCTGCCGATCACGTTCGCGGATGGGCGCCGGCACGTGGGTGATTTCGTAGCGGCCGGATTCGCGCGGATGCAATGCTCCGCCCAACTGCTGGAATGCCTGATTGAAAAACGAGCGAATGAAATAAGGCTGCAGCTTGCGCGCCTCGGCTTTTTCCATTTCTTCTTTGACTGCGAACAGGCGGCGTTCATCCATCACTTCTTCGCACAAGGCATTGCGTTTGATGATGGTTTCCAGGTGCTGGGTATCCAGCGCACCTTCTACCTTGCGCTGAAGTCGTGCCCGCACTTCCGGATCAGCGCCGTAACGAATGGCTTCAATCAGCAGGTCTTTGAGGCTTTTATCCTCAAATACTTCACCGAGAATATCGAACACCCGGCCGCCCAGCGCTTCACGTTCGACTTCGAGTTTTTCGAACAGGCGCTTTCGGCACATCACCTTCACGGGTTTCCGCTGCGACCATGTTCCACAGATGGCAGACTTCGGTCTGGCCAATACGGTGAATACGACCAAAGCGCTGTTCCAGCCGTCGGGGTTCCATCGTTGCAGATCATAATTGACCATCAGATTGGCGTTTTGCAAGTTGACACCCCCTGCTCGCCGCATCGGTGGCAATCAGCACTCGCACGGTCGGGTCGTTGCGGAACAGTTCTTTACCGGCGCCGCTCTTCACGCTTTACCCGCCGTAGATCAAGCGACCACCGCTTCTTCGCCGCCAATCAGGCCGCGAATCTTGACCGCCAGATAGTTCAGCGTGTCGCGGTGCTCGGTAAAAATGATCAGCTTACGCTGACGGCCATCCGCATCCTGCATTTCTGGTGTGTTCTGCAGCAGCTTGGATAGCTCGTCCCATTTGCGATCCTCGCCGGAATGCACCACTTGCCGCGCCTGTTCTTCCAGCCCTTCGAGAATCACAATCTCGGCCTGCAACTCCTGAATCGTCTGCGCTGCGGTGGCCTGATCGACCACGGTTTCTTCGAAGTCTTCATAGTCTTCTGGCGACAAGGCTTCGGCGCTTTCCCAGATATCGTCCGGTGCGCCGTTGCTACCGTTGAGCGTTTCGGCCAGCGCCAGCCCGCGACCGCGCATTTTTTCTTCTTCGACACGCCGCGCCAGCTTGTTACGACGCCGTTTGAGAGACTGATAAATAGCTTCGGGGCTGGATGCCAGGCGCCGCTGCAGGGCCGTCAGAGCAAAACCGACCGTCCCCTTGCGCTGGCCATCAAGCTGGTCAGCGCGATTCATTTCTTCTTTAACGTAATCGGTCACCGCAGCATACAGCGCTGCCTCGGCATCGGATAATCGGTAATTGGTGGTGTAGGCGCGGCGCTCGGGAAACAGGCGGGTGCCATCGAAGCGCAGCATTTCTTCCTTGACCATGCGTCGCATCAGGTCAGTCACATCGACTTTGTGCGCACCATCACGGAATTTGCCATAGAAACGATCCGAATCCAGCAAGGACATGAATAGCTGGAAATCTTCTTCCTTGCCGTTGTGCGGCGTTGCTGTCATCAGCAGAAAATGCCGGGTAATCGAACCAAGCAGTTCGCCCAGGATAAAGCGCTTGGTTTTGTTGACCTTGTTGCCGAAATAGTTGGCGGAAAGCTTGTGCGCCTCGTCGACCACCACCAAGTCCCAATGGGAATGGCGCAGCTTTTCCAATAGTTCGTCATTACGCGATAGCTGGTCGACACGGGCCACCATCAGGTCGATATCGTCGAATGGATTGCCGCTGCGCGATTGTTCAACCTGCTCACGCGAAAACAACGTGAACTGCAGGCCGAATTTTTCGAACATTTCGTCTTGCCACTGCTCCACCAGACTACCCGGCGCAACAATCAGCACCCGCTTGGCGTCGGCTCGCATCAGCAACTCACGAATCAACAGGCCCGCCATAATGGTCTTGCCGGCACCTGGATCGTCGGCGAGCACATAACGCAGCGGCTGGCGCGGCAACATCGACTCATAAACGGCAGTAATCTGGTGTGGCAACGGCTCGACGTTGGATGTGTGAACCGCCATCATCGGGTCGAACAGATGCGCAAGATTGATCCGCCATGCCTCGGCAGCCAGTTTGAATGCTTCGCCCGGCGCATCGAATGCCCAAGGGCGGCCGGCTTCCGCCAATGCAAGATTGGCCTCGTCGGTGCGGAACAACATCCGCTCGCACAAAAGGCCATCCGGTTTTTGTAATATACGGTTACGGCATTGTCGCCGACCGGTTCGGTGGTCACGATACGAACCACCAACCCTGGCTCGATACCTGCGATCACTGCATCTTTTTTGATGTCTTCAAGCTTGAGCATCTGGCTGAGCTTCTTTTATGTTGTCTCAAAGGCTGGGGCTGGCTCGTAGCCAGGCGCCAGCACAAATTGCTTACACCGTACAAGGCCGGACGATTTCGCAGCCAAAGATGGAATTCTGCCCCGCGCAAAGCGTGATTTTCGGTACAGTCCACATTCCAGTGCCGCAGTAAATATCCCGCCAACGCTGCGCGAATTCGGACAGGCAGCTTGCCTTCCGCCATCCCGTATTCAGCTTCAATGGTATCGGGATGCTGCACGTTTGCCGGATGCGGCACCAGTTCCAGCTCGACAATGCGGTTCCACTGGATATCCTGATCTTGCCTTTCTTCATCGGCAATGGCATCGGAAAGCAATGCGGCGCTTGCCAGCCGCGCCAAAACGAAATCACGAAAGCTGTTTGTGCGCCGATCAAGCGCCCGCACATGCCAGCGACGGCCATCATTGGCCAAAGCGAATGGCACAATTTCCCGCGAGGTCAAACCACTGGACAAGGAGCGGTAGGTAACCTGCAGCACACTCTTGGCATGAATTGCTCGGGTCACAGCGGATAGCAATTCCAGATCGATATGCGCAGGCAGCCCGGCGCCATCGCAAAAAGCCGCAAAACGCTGCCGAATGATTGGCTCTGCGTCACCAAACCCTGCGCCAGCCAAGTCAGCACTCGCTCAGCAGAAAAATCAAAAACCGGGAAAAACGTCTCGCTGCGCACGTACAGCTTTTCTTTTGGGTCATAGCTCAGATTGTGCGGCCCCAGCTCTTTATACTGCGCCAGATCACGCGTTGCCGCAGCAGCTTGCATACCGAATCGACCAATCAAATCCTGCCGGCAAATTTCGCCGAAAAACCGCAGCCGCAGCTCAATAAAAGCCAGGCGATCACGCTGCGATTGTGTCAGTTCTGCTAAATGGCTACTGGACATAGGCTTGTCTTAATCAAATCGGGCAAATGAACTCGGCGCAGCTCACCCTGCAACTACCAGAGCAATGGTAGCATTTTGCGCCGCAATATATCGCATTTTGATTACCACAGCACGACTTATGCAGCCCAGCCGCTCAGCCCGCTTGGGTTACATAAGTTTCGGTGAGAAATTGACACTAGGAAGATACCTAGCAGGAATGAGCGATGTGTTACGGAAACAACCTCCGCTGTTTCCGCAAATATCAAAGATGACTGGGCTACAAGCCCGATCCAGGAAAATGCTCTACGGGCGCTCTGTAGCTTGATCGTCAACCGACTTGTGGAACACCTCAGGCAAACGCCATCCTTGGTTTTGCTCCATCTGCCAAAGCTCAAAATCGATTTCCGCCACAACCGCCGGTCGGGGAGGAAATGGAGACTTGATACCCAGCAACGCCACGGCCAGATCGAAAAACAAACTGCACGCCAGCACAAATGTAGGTAACAAAACGGCATTCAGTAACAGCTTATACCAGTTCATTGCTGACCACCTTTCATCACCGGCAGCGGCCAAGCGTCAAAATTGCTGAAACGGAATCTCGCACGGTGTTTTTCATTCAAGCTGATCCACTCGCCCTCATGCTTAACGCGCCCGACTCACAAGAAACACTGCTCGATTTGCTGAGCAATGCCTGGGGTAACGTACTCAACACAATCAATACGCCCAGCTTTTATCTCCAGCAAGTAGGCATGAATAATTTCCGCGTAGCGCTTGGACGTTTTTGCATGGCGCTCAATTTCAATCGCCACACGACGGCCGTCAGGCGCAGTCGCCAACGCATCAGGCACTTTTCTCATCCCAGCACCGAGCAACGCGCGTTCGGGCAGCCACTCGGTCCAACCTGACCGCTGCGCACGTAAACGCATGAGCTGGGTTTCTATCCGATGGCTGATCCAAGCAGAATTGGTGCGGCCAAGGTCAAAAACAGCCCTTCCACCATCGGCGCCCGACAGCGCAGCACCGTGAGCAGTAATACCGTAGATGATCCGTTTGCGACCATTGACCCAATGCGCCTCACTTTTGAGTGCACACAGTTCAACCAGACTTTGGCAAGTCTGAAACGCGACCGGGCGGCTAACTTGAAGCAGCTCGGCAACGACTTCGACGCAGGTATATACCTCGCCCGACGCTAAAAATGTCAGCAATGCAGCACGTTTTTCCGCCATGCGTTGCATCCGCTCCGAGTAGCCCATTGCCGGCAAACAACTCACCATGTTTTGTCCCCCCGATTGAATTAACAATCAAGCTATATCATGGCCTTGAAAAACCACTGCGCCTGAGACAATGCGAATGCTTGCGTGCAGCGCGAGCACCCAGCTATCCGCGAACGGTAGTTGGCGGATTCAGATCACCAGCATGGCTCAATCCAGATCAAGTGAATTCAGCCGTGCCGGCTCAGCTGAAAACGCGGGAGCCGCCGAGACAACAACGGCAGCATCAACCGGCTCCACGCGAACGGGAGAGGTATCAATGCGCTTGGCCAACTGGCCCGCCTCTTTCAGCACGGCACATCCAGGCAACAAATGCAGCATTGTGTTCATATCAATCAGGTATTGCTCTCCCCTCCGCAATGCACGCTTGCCATTGCTCGTTTCCGCCAGACCTAGACCGCGTTGCACCTCGGCCATTGGTTCGTCCACAGGGACCGTACCGGTGGAGCGACAAAAGCGCTCAGCCGTATCGGGATCGTCAATTCCGTAACAAATTTTCAGGGCACAATTTTCTGAAATACTGCCGATTACACTCTCTGGCGACAGGTCCGCAGGACAGTCGTGCAAATCCTGCCAGCTTTGAAACGCCAAAATTGTATGCAACCCCCAGCCGGCACTCGCCTGCAGGCTGGTCATAAATGGCTTGCTGATGTGCACCTTTGCTTCATCGGCAAAAACCGTAATTGTCCTGTTGGCTGATTTTGAATTACGTTGCTTTGCAAGCATCATCAGGCGCACCAGCAACATACGCTGGGCCATCAGAATTCGGGAATTAATCAGATCACCGAAGACATAAAGACAACCACCGGATTGGACCAAATTTTCAATCGATATGTTGCCTTGCGAAGCATTCAGCGATGGTAATTCCGCCAACTCCTGCAAAGCAGCAAGAAACATCCGCCCCTCGCTGTCGTCACCTTGGCGGTTTTTCATCTCGGAATATACTTCGGCAGGAGTGGGCGCGCGCCTATTCCGCTTCTCGAATTCCACAATATAACGTGCGGCCAGCAGCGCAAAACGACGGTCTGCCTGGCGATAAACGTCAGCCATATCGCCCTGAGCAGCCAATCCCATCGCTGATATGAACATGTTTTCCAGCGTTTCTTCATCGCAACCAGAAAACAGATTGATTTGCGGAGCAGCGGCAGGTCTCAGGTCTAGCAAGAGGTATGGCTGTTTTGCTTGATCTGCCGCATGCCAGAAAACGTGCGGCATCCAAGCATCAATTTTGGGGTCCAATACGACAACAAACTCGCCATTCTGTATTGCCTGACTCAACAGAATCTGAGCAGCGACACCTTTGCCGGAGCGAGTTCGGCCCAGCAGCAGAGCGTGAGACAGGCGCCATGCGGACATATCAATAAATACTGGCTGTCGGCCTTCGTTTAAGCCAACAAACATTTGACCTTGCCTGCCAAAATACTCGGTCGGATCAAAATCACCCGACAACATACGCGACTCGATCAGTTCACGAACATCTGAGCGAACGCCCAACTCGTTCGCCGGAGACAACGTCAACCAGCCCTTTAGCCCGTCGAAAAAACGTGGCGCATAGCGCATCGACAGCAAAACAATAGCAAGGCCAACTGCTGCGGATATCAGCCAGTGATGCAGATATGAAACGGGAAGCGAAATATCTAGCAGCAGCCCGTATTTAGCCACAATCGGCGCAGAAAAATACGCGACGACAGGCAACAGGGACGCAATGGCAATCGCAAGCAGCAGCCAATCGGAAAACCTGGCAAACCAGCTACGCGCCGCATCACGACGGGCAAACATCGGATAAACGCCGCAAGCAAGACAAAATCCATATGCTGAAAATCCTGCCGCAATTTTCAGCAGGCCAACGCACAACTTTCCCAGTAAAAAATTCAACATGGTTTCGCATCCTTAATCAACTGAATGAGTAAAAACTATCAGCAATTGGGGAAACCACCTCGGATGAGACAAACAAAACGTGCAGAGCACACAAGCGCAATCCGTGATCGCAAAGCGACGAGCAGCTGTTCAGGCTGCTCGCCCTCCTGCCCTGCAGAAGGGGCAAGGTTTGCTGGGGTGGGCGCCACCGTGAAATTCAAGCCAGCCCCAACGGGGCGTCGGCGTAGAATAGCTGCGCCCAAGCGCAGCGGTTCGCGGTGGGAGGGGATACCCCTCCCACACCCTCGCGCTTCGCGCGTGGGCACCCGGTTTTTGGTCGCCCCTAGGCGAGTGTTGCGGCAGCAACACCAAGGCCGTCGATTGCTGACGCTTAGTTCAGCAATCGCAGCCGCAGCCGGGAAACCGGTGCCCCCGGGCGACGCGCGAGGGGTGTGGCGTTGGAACATGGCAAATTCACATTCAGCCGACCCTAGTTGGCAAGCGCATGTCCCAAGCGTCCAGCATGGGCTGCCGCAGGCAGTTGCGCTGGTGGATGGGGATTTGGCAGGTTACGCGGAACGCGCTCAACGTAAGAAGATGCAGCAAAATTCAGGAGCAAACATCGGGCATTGCACCCGATGTTTGCTCCTACTTTTGTCAAACTGAGAGCAATTTCGGAAAAGTCACTTCAATTTCAGCGAAGCAGAGCTCAGGCTTTTTTGGCAATTTTCGACCGGATTTGGGCAAGAGCAGCAGCGCCTTTCTCCAAATCTTCGGTGTCAATCGCCAAAGACGCACGAGTCTCCAGTGCCTGTTTTCGACGCGCAGCAACTTCCTTTTGGGCGACTGCAAGCAGCTGCTTTCGAATGGACGAGACGTATGGGCGTTTGCCCAAGCCAATCAACGCCAGTGCCTCAGCTTTCACAGCTTCAACCCCATGCTGTTGCAGCATCGCGGCAAAACTTACGTGATCGACCTCGTTTTCCAAGATCACCAGGGTGCGCAACTCGTCAAACCCAGTACAATTAACATCAAAGCTGCTGCAGCTTTTTGTACTTGAGTTCACTGGTTCCACGTCCTCTGCTTTTTGCTGGGCTTTGCCACCTTTGGCATCACCATCCGTGGGCAGCACACGCATTGGCAAACGATACAATGGCGCATCCGTAATCGTGTTCACCCACTCAATTTTACCTGTGGTGCCATGAACTCTCGTCTGAGAAAGAAACCCATGCTTCTTGAGCTGCCGACTGATTTTTCGCCAAACACAGTCACTGATTTTTAATGTGCGCTGAACTTGGCCAAGATAAAGTCGCCAACCTGGCGGCCTTCCGAGCATGTAAGCGAGCGCAAGCCGCGAATCGAAATCGATCTCACTGAAACCGAACAGCCTTTCCGAAACCCGGCAAAACGGCTCACTGCTTTTCTCTGCATCACGGACGATGCAAACAATGTCACCCATGATGCGTCCCCTTCACCACCAATCCGTTCTTCATTGCGGAAGCTGCCTGCCGCCGTATCTCATCGCAAAAATAATCAAAGTCTCCCTGCCTCCCCGAAGCCGCAAGGCAAAGAATTTGAAACATGGACGGCATTGCCGGCGATTCCAGCAAACGGAGCAACTCCTCATGGCGGGCGGCCGAATGCTTATAACGTAAGGCGCGAAAAGCGCCTATGAATTTCTCTTCCAGCTCCTCAACTTCGTCGTGCCCAGAATCGTGGTCATCCATCGATATGGAATAAAGAGCTGGCAAGCTATGCATCCAGGCCTGTAACTCCAAAAGCAACACGAAACTTCTTCGCCCAGATTTTCGAATACGAGGAAAATCAGGATCATCTTTTTGGCGACGATAAAATGTGGACTTTGACACCTGTGCCAGTGCACAAGCGCGCAACACAGAGACCTGACCTGCAGGTCCGGTGAATTGGTAATTCGATTCCATGAATTAGCCTTTCGCGAAGCTCGAAAAGACAAGCAGCACTCCGCAGCTTTTCGAAAAATCTTATGGCCCGTAAAACGGGAACAAAAAATTAGCGTGCAAAAGGCAAATGGCGCGGGGGTTTGAACATTCCGCGAGGCGAACAACTTGAAAAAGCACAAAGAAGAGACGGTTGTCGAACGACAAGCTGATGAAGCTTTAGCGGCTCAAAAAATCTGATGACCTTGTCAGCCAACTTCCACGACCTACGCAGCAGCAACCATGCGACAACGAGGATAGAAGAAATTATGGCCGCAACCCAAGCACTGTTGGTGAGCTGAAAAGCCCCAATATCGCCTCCGACAATCAGCGCAGCAAGGGGCCCCGCTAGAATCAACTCCAAAACGATGAGCAGCGGCTTGAACGGAAAAGCGACAGCACCGCCATTTTTGAGTAGGGAGGCCCACCACAGAGCACTAGCCTTGAAACTCTGGCGTCGTCCTTTGAATGCAACACGGCAAAAAAACCCTTTGCCCAGCCCAAGGGCAGAGAAGAGTTGTTTTGGTTCAAATCGTGCGTGCATTTTTGAAGGTGATTTCGAGCAAAAACTTTAGATTGGTCCTACTTTAATCTGATCTTTTCGAATTTTGCAAGCGGATTTTGCAAGTAGCACAAATCTTAGGAACGCGGCATCCGTTTTTGGGAACTTACAAGAAAGGTCTCTGCCGATGGCAAACGGCAACCAAATGGCAACCGTAATCTCGTTCAAAATACTTTTCGAAGAACAGAAATATCGCAAGATATTGATTTAATTGGTGCCCGGAACCGGAATCGAACCGGTACGGCCGTTAAGCCGAGGGATTTTAAGTCCCTTGTGTCTACCTATTTCACCATCCGGGCGGGGATGTGGGCGGCATGCGCTGGAAGGCACACGAGCGCGAGATTACTGCAGGGCCGCGTATTCTAGCGCAAATCAGAACAGTTGCGCCTTGCAACCCGAGTGGGCGCAAAAGAAAAAAGCTGCGCGAGCGCCAATGCCAGTCAATCAAGAATTTGGAATGGTGGCCGTTTCATGGAAAAACGCCGCATCCATTTGATGGATTGCGGCGTTTTTTGTCTTAACTGCCAAGCAGCACGCGTGCTAGCGCGGTTTTTTATCTGGAGGCGCGTGCCGGAGTCGAACCGACCTACACGGATTTGCAATCCGGTGCATAACCGCTTTGCTAACGCGCCGTATTCTCTATCCCTGCCTGTCGGCCGGAATTAAAAAGGGAAAGCTGATTGCTTTCCCTCTCTGAAACTGGAGCGGGAAACGAGACTCGAACTCGCGACCCCAACCTTGGCAAGGTTGTGCTCTACCAACTGAGCTATTCCCGCATTATTTCTCGATCTTTGGGCAACTGGAGCGGGAAACGAGACTCGAACTCGCGACCCCAACCTTGGCAAGGTTGTGCTCTACCAACTGAGCTATTCCCGCTTTGTCACGACTGCTTTGCTGCGTTGCATCGATCAGAGAGCCGCCATTATAGCGGCGAAAAAACCCGTGTCAACAGCCTGCAATCAATTTGCGTGATCTTTTAATTGCGGCCACGCCATGCGCAAGTAATAAATCATTGACCACAAAGTCAAAACGGCTGCAATCCACATGAGTTTCTCACCGATGAATGCGGCGTCAATTACCTGCAGAACACGATCAAAGTACAACAACAACACGATTGCGACCATTTGCGCAGCGGTTTTCAGCTTGCCGATAAACGAAACTGCAACGCTACGGCTGGCGCCAAGCTGTGCCATCCACTCGCGCAGCGCGGAAATGGTGATCTCGCGCCCGATAATGACCACGGCAATCCACGATTCGGTGCGATTCAGGTGCACCAGCACAATCAGTGCCGCGGCCACCATCAGTTTGTCGGCAACCGGATCGAGAAATGCGCCGAATGCCGAGGTTTGCCCCAGAGCCCGCGCCAGATAGCCGTCGAGCCAGTCGGTAGCGGCGGCGGCGGCGAAGATGGCGGCGCCGAGGATATTCTTGTCCGTCGCGCTCAGCAGCGATTGCGGCGCATAGAATACGCCGACGAATAGCGGTATCAGCAGGATGCGTAACCAGGTAAGGAATATCGGCAAATTGAAGGGCATGTCGTTGTCGCTATGCTTTTAAGTATGTTTTGTCGTGCCCGGCAATGTGCTAATGCAGGGCGCGGTAAATCTGTTCTGCCAGTTGCGGACTGATGCCCTCGACCTGACTCAATGCATCAACGCCGGCCTGCTGTACGCCCTTGATGCCGCCAAAATGAGTCAACAGCCGCTGGCGGCGTTTCGGGCCGACGCCGGGGATGTCTTCCAGCGATGAGCTGACGCGCGCCTTGGCGCGTTTGTGCCGATGGCCGCTGATGGCAAAACGGTGCGCTTCATCGCGAATCTGCTGGATCAGATGCAGGCCGGGATGATCAGTCGGCAATTGTAACGTCTTTTGTTGTTGCGGAATAATCAGGGTCTCCAAGCCGGGCTTGCGCTCTTCACCCTTGGCCACGCCAACGATCGGCAGACTGCTGAGGCCAACCTCGGCCATCACCTCCAGCGCGATTCCCACCTGCCCCAGGCCGCCATCGATCAACACCAGATCCGGTAGCACGCCCTCACCTTCTGCCAGCTTCTGGTAACGCCGCGTCAGCACGTCGCGCATCGCGGCAAAATCGTCGCCAGGTGTAATTCCGCTGATGTTGTAGCGCCGGTATTCGCCCGGCTGCATCGCCAGACGGTCGTAAATCACGCAGGAGGCGACGGTGGCCTCGCCCATGGTATGACTGATGTCGAAGCACTCGATGCGCTGGATGCCATTTCCCAGCCCCAGGCAATCCTGCAGCGCTTCCAGCCGCACTGCCTGGGTGGCCTGCATGCCAAGCCGTTGGCCAAGTGCAATTTCGGCATTCTTGGTGGCCATTTCCAGCCACACACGACGTTCACCGATAGTGTTGGTGTTGACGTAAACCTTGCGGCCGGCCTGCTCCGACAACAATGCCTGCATGGTCACGGCATCGGGCAATTCGGCAACGATGATCTGCTGCGGAATGCTGCGCTCCAGATAATGCTGCAACAGAAACGCCTCGACGGCGTCGGCTGGCCCGTATTCGTCGGCGTTGGCCGGAAAAAAACTCTTGTCACCGAGATGGCGACCACCGCGGACCATGACCAGATTGACGCACACCAGGCCATCGCGAGCGACGCAGGCGACCACATCGGCATCGAGTTGGGAAGTATTGCTGCTGACAAACTGCTTTTCGCGAATCTTGTTCAGGCTGGATATCTGGTCGCGCAGCACCGCCGCGCGCTCATATTCGAATGTGGCGGCCAACTCGCGCATACGGGCATCCAGCTCCGCCAACAACTCGCTGTCCTTGCCCTGCAGGAACATAACCGCCTTGCGTACGTCGTCGCGATAGTCCGCCTCGCCGATCAGATTGACGCACGGCCCGGTACAGCGCTTGATCTGGTACAGCAAACAAGGGCGCGAGCGGTTCTGGAACACACTGTCCTCGCAGGTACGCAGCCGGAACACCTTCTGCAGCAGTTGCATGGTTTCGCGCACGGCAAAGCCACTGGGAAATGGCCCGAAATACTGGTTGCTACGATCCAGCACGCCACGGAAAAACGCCAACCGGGCGATACGATGGCCGCTGAGCATGATGTAAGGGTAGCTCTTGTCGTCGCGGAACAGAATGTTGTAACGCGGATTTAGTGCCTTGATCAGATTGTTTTCCAGCAGAAACGCTTCGCTTTCCGAGCGCACTACCGTGGTTTCGATACCGACAATCTGTGCCACCATCAGCTTGATGCGCGGCGACAGATCGCTTTTCTGGAAATACGAGGAAACCCGCTTTTTCAGATCCTTGGCTTTGCCGACATACAACACCACCCCGCCTTCGCCTAGCATCCGGTACACACCGGGCAGATTGGGCAGCAAAGCCAGTACCGGTTTCGGGTCAAATGCGGGCGCGGAGCTCATGAATGGCGCTGCAGTTCGTCACGACACTGCCGTACCACCGCCTCGAACATTTCGGTAGTCAGACGCCGCGTTTGCGTGTTGTAACGGCTGCAATGATAGCTGTCGTACAACACACGGCCGTGCTCCAGCTGGTGGCGCGCACCATGGGCAAACGCAAACGCGTTGCGTTTGTGTCCCAGCGCCTGCAACACCGCCTGATGGGCGATGGTTCCTAGCGCCAATATTACCGTCCCGTGCGGCAGCGCACTTAATTCGCTGGCCAGATAGTGGTTACAGGTACGAATCTCGGCGGTTTCAGGTTTGTTCTGTGGCGGCAGACATTTGACGGCATTGGTGATGCGGCAATCATGCAACACCAGATCATCGTCGCTGGCAATGGACTCGGGGCGGCTGCCGAATCCGAATTTGTGCAGAGTCCGATACAACAGAATGCCGGCATAATCGCCGGTAAACGGCCGACCGGAGCGATTGGCACCATGCATGCCGGGCGCCAGACCGACGATCACCAGGCGTGCACCAGCATCGCCGAACGGCGGCACCGGACGGCAGAAGTAATCCGGGTGCAGCTGCTTGACCGTATCGAGGAACTCAGCCAGGCGCGGACACTGGCGGCAATCGGCAGAATAGGCGGACGGACTGGTAGCGCTCATGGATCTTGTCTTTACAGTGAAAACGGCAGGGTATACCCTGCCGTCTGGTGCTCCGGATCAAACCGACAGGCTTATTGCAGCTTGCTCAGGTTCTTGTTGTTGACTTCGACCTTGTACTGCGTGGTTACACGCCCCAAGTACGCCTTGGCCTCAGATTCCATACGACTGCGCTCGAGCAGTTGCTGCAACTGTGCACGGCGCTCATTCGGCAATGCGTCAGCAGTCACCTTCTCGACCCGGTACAGCGTATAACCCGAACCATTGTCGTAACCGGCATATGCCGGCAACTTGGCGGCCGGCGCCTTGAATACCGCACGCATGGCTTCCGGCGCCCAGCCCGGATTGTTCATCCGGCTCACCGACACCGCGTCCTTCCAGCCCAGCTCTACCGGCTTGCCAGCCTGCAGGTCTGCCAGCTTGGCCTGGCCATCCTTGAGCGCCAGCTTCTGCGCCTGTTCGGCACTCAGTTTGGCACTGATTTCCGCTTCCGCCGCAGCAAACGGGCGCAACGACTCCGGACGATGTTCGATCACCCGCGCAGCGATCAGTGTGCCGCTCCCTACATCGACCGGCTCGCTATTGTGCTTTTTCTTCAGTACATCATCCGAAAACAATGCCTCCAACAATTTCGGATTATTCAACTGTGCATCGGCAGCCTTGCCGCGCGACAGCCAGTCGCTCTGACGAACGGTCAGACCAAATTCCTTGGCCGCCGGTTGCAGGCTATCCGCCTGCTGGTACAGCAGATCGGAGAATTTGTCGGTTACACCCTGCATTTGCTGCGTCGCTTTCTGATTGCGCAGCTGCGTTTCGATCTGCGGCCTGACGTCGTCAAAGCCCTTGGTCTTGATATCGTCCAGCAACAGAATATGAAAACCAAACTGGGTTTCCACCAAGCCGCGGATTTCGCCCTTCTGCATCGCAAACATCGCAGCATCGAACGGCTTGACCATCACTCCGCGGCCGACAAAACCGAGATCGCCGCCATTCGCCGCCGAGCCCGGGTCCTGCGAATGCTGCCTGGCCAGTTCGGCAAACTTGCCCGGATTCTGCTTCGCCTGTTGCAGCAACTCTTCTGCCTTGGCCTTGACCTTCGCCTTGTCGGCGGCACTGGCGCCGGCATCGACCGTCAGCAAGATATGCCGTGCCTTGCGTTCCTCGCCGGCCAACTGGGCTTTGTGCTCGTCGAAGTATTTTTTCACCTCGGCTTCGTCCAGCGTCACTTTCTGTGCCAGATCCTGCTGCGACAAGGCCAGATATTCGATCCGCACCTGCTCCGGCTGCTTGAATTCAGCCTGATGCGAGTCGTAGTACTGCTTGGCAGCATTGGCCGGCAGCTGTACTTGTGCCCGGTATTGTTCCGGCACCAGCGTGGCAACGGCGACGCTGCGCTGCTCGGCAAACAGACCGGAGAAACGATCGATTGCGGTCTGCGGCACGAAACCGGTACCAAAAGTGGAAAGCGCCATCTGCTGCACCAGCAGATCCTGGCGCACGCGCGATTCGAGCAGAGTCGAGGCTAGATGCTGCGATTCGAGATAATGCTGGTAAAGCTTGGGGCTGAACTTGCCGTTTTCCTGGAATGCCGGCTCGGCGGCTAACCGCTCTGCCAGTTGCGCGTCGCTCACCGCCAGGCCGAGATGGCGGGCATGTGCCACACGCAGACGCTCGGCAATCAGCTCCTCCAGAACCTGGCGTTGTGCATCGGGCGTAGTCTGGCGCTCGTTCAGGCGGCGCATCAGGTCGCCGCGGCGAATATGCTCGCCATCGACCTTGGCCAGATCGTCCGGGCTGTCGCTATCGCTGTAGGAAGATACGCCGAAACCGACGAATGACAGGGAAATCAGTCCCAGCAGGACCTTGAGGGCAGTATTGTATTTTTCGGTAAATGCGAACATGGTGTTGTCTAGTTATCCGGCACCGCACGGTTGCGGCGAAACATCAGCCCGACATTCTAACCGAAGGCCGGCCAGAATAGACAGCACCAAGCAAGGCGCAAAAACAAAAAAGGTGAGCACAAGGCTCACCTTTTTCATGTCTGGCGGAGCGGACGGGACTCGAACCCGCGACCCCCGGCGTGACAGGCCGGTATTCTAACCAACTGAACTACCGCTCCGGATTTGGTGGGCGCTGACGGAGTCGAACCGCCGACATTCTGCTTGTAAGGCAGACGCTCTACCAACTGAGCTAAGCGCCCGGAACTGCTTGCTGCGCGATGTATTGTGCAGCGAAGTCGGCATTATAGAGATTTTTCGGAGTTTGCCAAGCCCTTTTTTCAGGACCCGGCAAAAAAGATGGCATCTCAGCCTTGCACAGCTTCTTTGAGGGATTTGCCGGCACGGAATTTCGGCAGGCTTGCAGCAGCGATCTTGATGGTTTTGCCAGTACGCGGATTGCGACCATTGCGTGCAGCACGCTTGCCAACGTAGAAGGTACCGAAACCAACCAACGTTACCATGTCGCCCTTTTGCAATGCTTCTTTCACAGCTTCCAGCGCACCGTCCAATGCACGGCCTGCGGCAGCCTTCGAAATATCGGCTTGACCGGCAATCGCATCGATGAGTTCAGATTTATTCACAAGATCCCCTTCCATCATTTATCGGTTTAACACAAACGGCCTACAGACCCGTTATAGCAATCGATTTTTTGCAATGTCAAGAAAATACCAGTCGCATCAATGTTTCAAAGCCGCGCCAGTAGCGGATTCTTCGCTTGTCGAGGGGATAACGGCAGCCTCCTGACCATCGGTCACCGGAATCGGCTGTCGCTCCAGCGCCAAGGCAAGCACCTGATCTATCCACTTGACCGCATGTATATTCAGCTTTTGCTTAATGTTGTCCGGGATATCCACCAGATCCTTGACATTACCGTCCGGAATCAACACATCCTTGATGCCGCCGCGATGCGCCGCCAGCAACTTCTCCTTCAACCCGCCGATCGGCAATACCTCGCCGCGTAACGTGATCTCGCCGGTCATCGCCACGTCGCAACGCACCGGAATACCGGTCAGTATCGACACCATGGCAGTGCTGATGGCAATACCGGCACTCGGGCCATCCTTGGGCGTCGCGCCTTCGGGCAGGTGAATATGGATATCGTTTTTCTGGTAGAAATCGTCTGCAATCCCCAGCGCTTTGGCACGCGAGCGGACCACCGACAGCGCCGCCTGGATCGACTCCTGCATCACCTCGCCGAGCTTGCCGGTAGTAGTCATCTTGCCCTTGCCTGGCAATGCCACGGCCTCGATGGTGAGCAACTCGCCACCGACCTCGGTCCAGGCCAGGCCGGTTACCTGGCCTACCTGATTCTGCTGTTCGGCAATTCCGTAGGTGTATTTGCGCACACCAAGATATTTGTCGAGATTGCGCGCGGTAACCGATACCCCCTTGGTTTTGTCCTTGTCACGTTTCAACAACAAATTCTTGACCACTTTACGCGCAATCTTGGCGATTTCGCGGTCGAGGCTGCGCACACCCGATTCGCGCGTGTAATAACGCACGATATCGCGCACTGCACTTTCGGCAACGTGCAGTTCGCCTTCCAGCAAACCATTGGCCTTGATCTGCTTCGGCACCAGATAGCGCTCGGCGATATTGACCTTTTCGTCTTCGGTGTAACCGGCGAGACGAATGATTTCCATGCGGTCAAGCAACGGCGCCGGAATGTTCAGCGAGTTGGCGGTGGCAACGAACATCACATCCGACAGATCGTATTCCACCTCGATATAGTGATCGACAAAACTGAAATTCTGTTCCGGATCGAGCACTTCAAGCAGTGCCGAACTCGGGTCGCCACGCGAATCGGCGCCCATCTTGTCGACCTCATCCAGCAGGAACAGCGGGTTGCGCACGCCGACACGCGTCATGTTCTGCAGAATCTTGCCCGGCATCGAGCCGATATAAGTACGGCGATGGCCGCGGATTTCCGCTTCGTCGCGCACGCCACCCAGCGCCATGCGCACGAACTTGCGATTGGTGGAACGCGCAATCGACTGCCCCAGCGAGGTCTTGCCGACCCCCGGAGGCCCTACCAGGCACAGGATCGGGCCTTTCAGCTTGTCCACCCGCTGCTGTACTGCCAAGTATTCGAGAATGCGTTCCTTGACCTTTTCCAGGCCGTAGTGCTCGGAGTCGAGAATCTTCTCGGCGGCAGCCAGATCCTTGCTGATTTTCGAGCGTTTTTTCCATGGCAGGCCGACGATGGTCTCGATGTAATTGCGCACCACGGTCGCTTCGGCCGACATCGGCGACATCAGCTTGAGCTTTTTCAGCTCGGCCTCGGCCTTGGCCTTGGCTTCCTTGGTCATGCCTGCGGCCTTGATCTTTTTCTCCAGCTCGTCGAGCTCGGCGCCCTCCTCGATTTCACCCAGCTCTTTCTGGATCGCCTTGACCTGCTCGTTCAGATAATACTCGCGCTGGCTTTTCTCCATCTGCCGCTTGACCCGGCCACGGATGCGCTTTTCCACCTGCAGAATGTCGATTTCCGACTCCAGCTGCCCCAGCAGATGATCGAGCCGCAGCTTCAGATCGAACATCTCCAGCACTTCCTGCTTCTGCTCCAGTTTCAGTGGCAAATGCGCGGCAATGGTGTCGGCCAGACGGCCGGCGTTATCGATGCCGGCCAGCGAAGTCAGAATTTCCGGCGGGATTTTCTTGTTCAGTTTCACGTAGGCGTCGAACTGCGCGATCAGCGCACGGCGCATCGCTTCGACTTCGTGATTGGCATCCGGATCGCCCGGCAAGGCGCGTGCCTCGGCGTTGAAATAGCCGTTGTCGGCCAGGACTTCGACCACTTCGGCACGCTGCACGCCCTCAACCAGCACTTTTACCGTACCGTCGGGCAGCTTCAGCATCTGCAACACGGTTGCAACCGTGCCGACTGCATACAAATCTTCAGTGGACGGCTCATCCTTGGCGGCTGATTTCTGTGCCACCAGCAGAATTTGCTTGCCATCCTCCATTGCCGTCTCCAGCGCCTTGATCGACTTCGGGCGCCCGACAAACAAGGGAATAACCATATGAGGAAACACCACGACATCCCGCAACGGGAGCAATGGCAGTGAAATAGTTTCAGCTGGAGCTTGAGGTCGATCAGCCATTGTCAACTTTCCTGATAGTCGGACGCACGGAGGCATCCGGTTAGGCAGTCTGCCGCACAGCTGCGGGAAACTGCGAGAATCTGCGTATACGATGCATCTGCATGGCCCGCATCGGCCACTTTAAAGCTAAATGGCGCTGGATCAGTCATTATCAAGGCCACAGACACGGGTATTTACGGTTAAAAGTAGCTTCTGGAGGCTGTTTTACCGTGTTTGGCGTGGCAAATCAGCAAAAACAGGCGCACAAAGGCAATGACACACTAAATGGATATTAGTGCATTGATGATATGACGGCAGAAAAAAACATCCGCCCGGTTGGGCGGATGTTCGGCAGCGCTTAGCTGGAGGTGCCTCCCGACACCTTGGCGGCATCGGAATAGATCAGCAACGGTGGCGAATCGTTGGCAATGGTGTTTTCGTCCACCACCACTTTTTCGACATTTTCCAGACTCGGCAGCTCGTACATGGTATCGAGCAACGCGTGCTCCAGAATCGAGCGCAGACCACGCGCGCCGGTCTTGCGTGCCAAGGCCTTGCGCGCAATCGCCAGCAAGGCATCCTCGCGGATGTCCAGCTCTGCACCTTCGAGCTCGAACAGTTTCTGGTATTGCTTGACCAGCGCGTTTTTCGGCTCGGTAAGGATGGTGACCAATGCGGCATCGTCCAGCTCTTCCAGCGTTGCGACTACTGGCAGGCGGCCGACAAACTCCGGAATCAGGCCGAACTTGATCAGATCTTCCGGCTCGGCATCGCGCAGCGTCTGGCCCACGGCCACGCTGTCGTCCTTGCTGTAGACTTCGGCGCCAAAACCGATACCGCCCTTGCGCGAACGATTGCGGATGACTTTTTCCAGACCGTCGAACGCACCGCCGCAGATGAACAGGATATTGGTGGTATCGACCTGCACAAACTCCTGGTTCGGGTGCTTGCGGCCACCTTGCGGCGGCACCGATGCCACGGTACCTTCGATCAGCTTCAGCAATGCCTGCTGCACGCCTTCGCCCGAGACATCGCGGGTGATCGACGGATTGTCGGATTTGCGCGAAATCTTGTCGATTTCATCAATGTAGACAATGCCGCGCTGCGCTTTTTCGACTTCGTAATCGCACTTCTGCAGCAGCTTCTGAATGATGTTTTCGACGTCTTCACCGACATAGCCGGCTTCGGTCAGCGTAGTGGCATCGGCCATCACGAACGGCACATTCAGCAGCCGCGCCAGTGTTTGCGCCAGCAAGGTCTTGCCGGAGCCGGTCGGGCCGATCAGCAGGATATTGCTTTTTGCCAGTTCGACGTCACTGTTGCGATCCTGCTGCGCGAGTCGTTTGTAGTGGTTGTAAACCGCCACGGCGAGAATCTTTTTCGCCGATTCCTGGCCAATTACATACTGGTCGAGAATGCTGCGGATTTCCGCCGGCGCCGGCAAACGGTCTTCACCGCTGCGGTGCGGCTGCTGCGCCTGGGTTTCTTCACGAATGATATCGTTGCACAACTCGATACATTCGTCGCAGATGAAGACCTGCGGCCCCGCAATCAGCTTGCGGACCTCGTTCTGGCTCTTGCCACAGAACGAGCAATACAACATTTTTTCGTTGCTTTCGGACATGGCCGTTCTCCATCCAGATTCTAATTGCCATATCGCAGTCTAACTGCGTAGTTAACGATGAAACACGCCGGGGCTTGCCCGGCGCGCTTTTCATCAGGTTCTGGCCTGCAGCACCTGATCGATCAGGCCGTATTCCCTGGCGGCGTCGGCACTCATGAAATTGTCGCGATCGGTATCCCGCTCGATCTGCTCCAGCGGCTGGCCGCTCTGATCGGCCAGCATGCGGTTGAGCTTTTCTTTCAGATAGAGGATTTCTTTCGCATGGATTTCAATATCCGATGCCTGCCCCTGAAAACCGCCGAGCGGCTGGTGAATCATCACGCGCGAATTCGGCAGCGCGTAACGCTTGCCCCTGGTACCGGCCGACAACAGGAATGCCCCCATGCTGCAGGCCTGGCCGATACACAAGGTGCTGACATCCGGCTTGATGAACTGCATGGTGTCGTAGATCGACATCCCGGCAGTGATCGAGCCACCCGGCGAGTTGATGTAGAGCGAAATATCCTTGTCCGGATTTTCCGACTCAAGGAACAGCAGCTGTGCCACAACCAGATTGGCGGTGTCGTCGGTAACCGGACCCACCATGAACACCACGCGCTCTTTCAGCAGGCGCGAGTAGATATCGTAGGCGCGCTCACCGCGCCCGCTTGTTTCGACAACCATGGGCACCAGGCCCAGGTTTTGCGGCTGCCAATCCGATTTGTGGAACATTATTGACGATTCCCCATCAGTTCATCGAAGCTCAATGTTTTCTCGACCGCCTTGGCCCGGGTTTTGGCCCACTGCACCACGTTTTCTTCGGTAGCCAGCGATTCCGGGCCTTCCAGGCGCTCAGGGCTGGCGTAATACCAGCTTACTACTTCCTGCGGATCTTCGTACGACTCGGCGAACTCGTCGACCACCGCACGCACCTGCTCCGGCTTGGCAGTCAGGTCGTTGGCCTTGACGATTTCGCCCAGAATCAGGCCCAGCGCCACGCGACGCTCTGCCTGCTGTTCGAACAGCTGCGTCGGCAGCTGCATCTGGCCCGGATCGATGCCGCGCGCAGCCAGATCGTTGGCAGTCTGCTGCTGCAGGCGGCCGATCTCCAACTGGATCAGTGCCTTCGGCACTTCGATCTTGTTCACTTCCAGCAGCGCCTGCATCACGTTCTCTTTGGTACGTGCCAGCAGACGGCGCTTGACTTCGCGCTCGACGTTTTTCTGTACTTCGGCGCGCATTTTGCTGACGTCGCCATCTTCCACGCCCAGCAGCTTGGCGAATTCGCCGTCGATCTCCGGCATCGCCGGTTCGGCAATGCTTTTTACCTTGATTTCAAAGGTAACGGTTTTACCGGCAACGTCCTTGCCGTGGTAATCCTCGGGGAAAGTCATGTCGAACGACTTGGTTTCTTCATCCCTGGTGCCGATGATTGCGGTTTCGAAATCCGGCAGCATCTGGCCCTGGCCCAGCCATACCGCATAGTTCTCGGCGGTTCCGCCTTCGAACGGAACGCCGTCCAGCGTGCCCTTGAAATCGATGATCACGCGATCGTTGGCCTGTGCGGCGCGCTCGGTCACGGCATTGAAGGTGGTGCGCTGCTTGCGCAGGATGTCGATGGTCTTGTCGACTTCGGCGTCGGTCACTTCGACATTCGGGACTTCCAGCTCGGTGCCCGACAGGTCGCCCAGCGAGAACTCCGGATAAACTTCGAACACTGCGCTGAACTTGAACAGTGCCTTGTCTTCATCGGCACCGGTTTGCGGTTCGAAACGCGGGTAGCCGGCAACTTTCAGGTTCTGCTCGCGCACC
Source organism: Chitinivorax sp. (assembly GCA_046347685.1). Classification (GTDB taxonomy): domain Bacteria; phylum Pseudomonadota; class Gammaproteobacteria; order Burkholderiales; family SCOH01; genus CALMFQ01. The sequence goes on along the minus strand of JAXMFR010000080.1, from coordinate 13,581 downwards.
GCATTGCCGAACGACGACTGGATGGTTTCCCCCATCACTTCATCGCGGATCTGTGCGCCGTAATGCTGGGCCACGACTTTCATCGGCGCCTTGCCGGGGCGGAAACCCTGAATTTTCGCGCTGCGCGAAGCGCGCACCAGGCGATTGTTGACCTCTGCGTCGATCTGTTCGAACGGAACGGAAATGTTCAGGCGACGCTCCAGTTGTCCCAGCGTTTCCAGGCTTACTTGCATTGTAATTCCTTAAATTTCGAAGGTTTGACGATCCGCGGTACTACGAGACCCTGACGAAGACCGTCAAGACAGGAGTTGTTACCGATCAGAAACTTTGAATATTGCCATCCGTTGCGGTTTGAGGCAACCATGTTACGCTGCCGGCATGAACTGATTGCCGTACAGCGCCAGTCAGCCCGGTTCCAGGCAGCCATGCGGGCCGATCGGCAGGCGGAATCCGGGCAAATATGCCAGAATTTGCACAACAAGCCTTACCGGCTGCGCAGCCGCGTCGCCGCCCAAGCTATCTCGGTATCGGAATCAGGGAGCCACGCCATGGCACGACTCACATTTCCAGCGCTGGTTGTAGCCGGCCTGAGCACACTATTCAACCCGGTTTGGGCCGCTCCGGTGGATACACCGATCCTGCGCATCGAAACCGGCAGCCACACCGCACTGGTCACCCGGGTCGGCAGCGATGCACGCGGACGCTTTGTCGTCACCGCTTCGGAAGACAAAACGCTGCGCCTGTGGGATGCCAGCTCCGGGCGGGCGCTGGCGGTGCTGCGGCCACCGATCGGCGACGGCAGCCTCGGTGCGCTCTACGCCGCTGCGCTGTCCCCTGACGGTAGTACCATTGCTGCGGCCGGCAATTCCGGTTTCGATGGCAACGCACACACGCTGTACCTGTTCGACCGCGCTACCGGCCAGATTCGCAAGGGCGGCACGCTGAACGGGCTGGAAGCGCCGGTGCACCAGCTGGTGTGGTCGGCCGATGGCCAGTATCTGGCAGTCGGCCTGCGCAGCGGCGGGCTGCGCGTATTCCGCAAGAATCTGCAATTCGTCGGCAGCGATCCGGAATATAACGATGTGATCTTCGGCGCCGACTTTGCCGCCGACGGCAGGCTGGCAACCACCGCGCTGGATGGCTCGCTGCGGCTATACCAGATCGGTGCCACCGGCGTCAAACGCACCGGCCGCATGCGCATTCAGTCCGGCACGCCGTATTCGGTGGCATTTGCCCCGGATGGCAAAATGCTGGCAATCGGGCTGCAGAATGCGCCAATGGTCGATCTGGTCGATACCCAATCGCTCGCCAGCGTGGCCACGGCGCGCTACGGCAGCAATGGCAACCTCGGTCGCGTCAGCTGGTCGGCCGACGGCAGGACGCTGTACGCCGCCGGCACGCTCAGCAGCGGCGACAGCTTTCCGCTGGTGGCGTTTGGCGACGCCGGCCGCGCATCCGGACGCGAGCTGCACCGTTTCGGCAATATCGTCACCGCGCTCAGCGCACGCGGCAGCGACGGCCTGCTGGTGGCAACCGCCGAGCCGTCGTGGGCGATGCTGAACAATCGTGGCGAGCTGCAGTTCGAACAAAAACGCCAGAGCGGCGATTTCCGCGATGCCGGCGACAGCTTCCGCGTTGCCGGCGATGCCAGCAAACTGTCGCTGCCGCTGCTGCGCAATGGCGGCCAGGTAGTCAGTTTCGATCTGAAGCAGGGCGATTTGCGCAGCGGCGGCAGCAAGGATCTGACGGCAGCGCAACAACGCGCCAGCGGACAGAAGGTGGAAGGCTGGAAAAACAGCCAGCAGCCGACACTGAACCAGCGCCCGCTGCAACTGTCGCCAAACGAGATCGCGCGCAGCGCGGCCGTGAGCGCCAATGGCGAGCGCCTGGTGCTCGGCAGCGAATGGTTTCTGCGCTGCTTTGACGCCAACGGCAAGCCGCTGTGGAGCAAACGCACGCCGGCAGCGGCCTGGGCGGTGAACATCAGCGGCGACAACCGCTGGGCACTGGCGGCGCTGGGTGACGGTACCGTACGCTGGTACCGCCTCAGCGACGGCCAGGAACAGCTGGCCCTGTTCGTCCATAGCGACGGCGAACGCTGGCTGGTATGGGCACCGAACGGCTATTACGACACCTCGCTCAACGGCGAGGGATTGATCGGCTGGCACCTGAACCAAGGCGCCACAAGGCAGGCCGACTTCTTTCCGGTCGGGCGTTTCCGCAAGCAGTATTACCGCCCCGACGTGATTCAGCAGATTCTTGCCAGCGGCGACGCACAGGAAGCATTGCGGCTGGCCGACGCTGCCCTGGCCAAACCGGCTGCGGCTGCGGCTACAGCCGCAGCCTCGACCGCGCCGATCGTATTCAAGGAAGCACCGCCGACGCCAACCGCCACCGCCGCCGTAGTTGCCAGCGCACCACAGGTAGTGAAAATCCTGCCGCCGGTGGTCGAGCTGCAAAGTGACAATCAGGTGGAAAGCAACGCCGCGCAAGTGCCGGTCAAGTTCTCGGTGCGCTCGCCCGGTGATGCACCGGCAACCGACATCAAAATCCGCGTCAATGGCAAGCTTGCGCGTGCTATCGACACCAAATCGTTGCCGCGCCAACGCTCCGGCGAGCCGCCGCAGATCGAAACCGTGGTGCAGGTTCCGCCACAGCAGGATGCCAGCATCGACATCGTGGCGCGCAACAAGAACGGCGCCTCCGAACCGATTACCGTGCTGGTCAAACGCAGCAAGCAGGCGGTGGTGCCCGGCGGGCCGATGGAGAAATACGGCAAGCTGTATGCGGTAATCGTCGGCGTATCGAAATATCCAAAACTCACCGACGAACAGCAACTGGTGTTCCCGGCCAAGGACGCGCGTGATTTTGCCGAAATCCTCGAAAAGCAGGCCAAGCCGTTGTTCCGCGAAACCAGCTTCCTGACGCTGACCAACGAACAGGCCACGCACGACAAGATCGAGCAAGGGCTGAAATGGCTGCGCGAATCGGCCGGGCCGGACGATCTGGCGGTGCTGTTCCTCGCCGGTCATGGCATGATGGCGGACGACAAGAAATACTATTTCGCCGCCAACGATTTCGATGTGCGCAATATGCGCGCCACCGGTGTGGCCGGGTCGGCGATCCAGGATGCATTGCTGAACCTGCGCAGCCGCGGCGTATTCTTCATCGACACCTGCCATTCCGGCTTTGCCTTGTCGGAATTGCGCGTCAAGACCGATATGACCGGCACTTTGAACGAAATGGGTGAAGAAAAAAGCATCGTGATCCTGGCCGGATCGGCCGGCCGCCAGCTCTCGCAAGAAGCCGACGAATGGGGTAACGGCGCGTTCACCAAGGCGATCATCGAAGGCATGCGTGGCAAGGCCAATCTCGCCGGCACCAACAAGGTCACCGCGCCGCTGTTGCACAGCTATGTTTCGGGCCGGGTAAAACAGCTGACCAACAACGAGCAGACGCCGAAAATGGTTGGCGCAATATTCGACGAACCAATTGCCGTAGTTGGTCAATAATGAAATTCGCAACACACGTTTCCGATGGAGCAGCTATGCAACTGCAAACAAGCAAACAGATAATCTGCGCGGCGGTGGTAACCGCGCTGGTGGCAGCATGTACCACCAATCCGGATGGCACTACCTCGATTGACAATCGCCTGACTGGCGCGCTGGTCGGCGCGGCGGTCGGATGCGGCATTGCCAAGGCAGCGAAAAAGGACTGCGCCGCCGGTGCGGCAATCGGTGCCGCCGCCGGCTTCATGGTTGGCTGGTATTTCGAATCGAAGAAAATCGCCGATGCCAAGCAGATCAACCGCGAATACGAGCAGAAAAGAGTGCAGGTGCCGAAAAACGAAATCAAGCCGGTGGCTTTCAACAGCACGGTAGATACCGCTCCACCGGACGCACAGGGCGAACGGGAAGTACAGATCACCTCGAACACCGACCTGATCGGCTACGGCGATAATGTGCCGACAGTGGAACAAAAATACGCGCTGTACGACGAAAACAACAAACTGCTGGAAACCAAAACCGAAAAACTCGCCGCGGTTGACGGCGCTGGCCGCTATCAGTCGAAATCGAAATTCAAGGCGCCGAAAGGCAAGTCGTACCGCGTCGAAACCACACTGGTCTCGAATGGCAAGGATGTGAAGAAGAACAGCTATAAGGTTGCGCTGCTGGACGAGGGCCAACCGCTGATGCTGCTCGCAGCGCGCTGATTCGCAGCGCGCTTCATCGACAACGCCGGCCACGCAAGGCCGGCGTTGTTATTTTCAGCGGCCGAAGGATTACGCGGCGTCAAACAAGCGCAGAGCCAGCAGCCCGTGCCCCAGCGTTGCACCGGCGCGCACCGCAGCGGCGATGGTCGCCACTTCAGCCAGCTCTTCGCGGCTGACGCCCAGTTGTTTCGCCGCCCTGCCGTGCACGTCGATGCAATAAGCGCATTGCGTAGTCAGCGCCACCGCCAGCGCAATCATCTCCCGCGCTTTGGGTGGAATCCGGCCATCGGCGCGCTTGGCGGCGTGGTCGAAGGCGACAAACGCGTTCGCCTCAACCGGCGCCAGCCGCGTCAGCTCGGGTATCAATTGCAGATCGGTCGCCGACTGATACTGGCTCATGCCCCGCCCTCCGCATCCTTGCGCCAATAACCGCTGTCGCCCAATTGCTGGCGCAGCATATGGCGCGCCCGGTGCAGCCGGCTTTTCACCGCCTCCAGCGACACCCCCAGCTCCGCCGCCACCTCCGGCGCGGTCAGTTCGTCGACATCGCGCAGCAGCAACACCACACGATAAGCCGGCGGCAACGCTGCAATCGCCCGCGCCACATCCAGCCGTAAATCGTGCGGCATCAGTGGCGCCGGTTGCTCCTGCAGCCATTCGTCGTCCAGCCCGTCAAAGCGCGAGCGCAGCCGCAGCAGCCGAAAACACTCGCGCTCGACAATGCGGAACAGCCAGGTAACAAACGTCGCCGCCGTACGCAGCGTACCCACCTTGCGATACAACTGCCACAACGCCACCTGCACTGCCTCCTCCGCATCTTCCGAATGGCTGCAGGTGCGGCGCGCAAAACGTTTGATATCCGGCTGATACGCCGCCAGCAACGTCGCAATCGCCTGCGGATTGCCATTGCGCGCATCGTCGATGGTCGCCACCGGCAGCCGACTCATGCCCGCTTCTCCAGCTTGCGCCCCAGCAACGCACATGCCGGACAAACCCCCACCAGCGCCGTCCCCGCCAACGTCACCGCCCCAGCCCCAGCGGCCCACATCTGCCAGCCGGACAAATCCAAATAGCCAATCGCCACCCCGACCCCCACCCCAGCGCCAAACCGCGCCACACGTTCAAACAACGGAAGATTATGCTGCAGATAAAACATGTGCGACTCCTGAAAAGGTAAGTAACACATGCCAAGAGAGAGCAAAACGGGGAAAGGATTCAGCGCTGGTGAAAAAATTTTGCTGCTGGCCTGCAAGCCGCACTGGCATTGGCATTGGCATTGGCTCGTAGAAATGTAGGGCGTGTTCGAAGCGAAGCGCAACACGCCGCATGTCAAACGTTATGACAAAGCCGTCGCCGGCCATACGGTGCAATGCGCTTCGCTTCGATTGCACCCTACTCGGGACTGCGGGTTACGGCCTTATGCACTTGCCTGGTTGAAGGCATACGCCGCCAGCTTACCCGCAAACGCCCTGACCGAGCGGCGCCACCGCGAAAACGAAACCGGGCCAAACCACGCTATCATCGGGCTTACGAGTGATTGTTTGGCTTGGGGATTGGCTTATTTTCGCGGCAGTGGGTTACGGCCTTGGCAAACACGTCTTACGGCCTTGGATTGATCTTGATGCCAGGTTCGTCAAACGTACTCAAGGCCAATCTGGCTCAACGCAGGAATATCTACTTTACCAATGATTGCTGCATAGTCTGAGGCAATTACACCTAAGGATCCGACATTGGCCAGGTCCTCGGACAACATATCGACAAATGGCTTGGCTTGATCTAATGTCGGGTGGCTTCCCATGAGATTGGTCCAGAGCAGATCGACCACAGTCTCTCTCGTATGTGCGCCAGTTGCATTGATGGCAAGTCCCGCCAAAGCTTCGTAGGTCATGCCTCCATCGATTAGGTCAAGACCAATTCCCGCATATTCCTTGTTGAAAACTGCAGACGGGCCGAAAACGGAGGCAAGAATTTTGGCAACTTTTCCTGCATTTCCGTCAATGTCGAGGGCGATCTTTCTGCCGGAAAACTGGATGCGTTCGATATTTTTTAGGGTATCCGAACCAGCCATCCAGCTACCGTCGCTATTGTGAGCAATTTGTACCAATTGTCCGGAATAAACTATGGTATCGATACCACCGAGACCGTCAATCATGGCTCCTGCGCCGCCCACAAGTTGATCATTTGTTGCGGTTCCTTGGATAACTTTGGCTAGCGTATTTACAGTCATAGTCAACTGATTTCCAACAGTATTGGCATTTCCTGATGCATCAGCGAATGTGCCGCTAGCCACGCTGATGAGCGCATTGGTCGTACTGTCGGACAAAGGAGTAAATTTTGCGGAATAATTGCTACCCGAACCGGAGAAGTAACTGAGTACCCCTCCACTAAACGTTATATCATTTGAAGTAAAATTTGTTGATGCTTCACTGAGCGTGAAGCTAATATCTGCTACTTCTCCGCTAGTTAAAGCAAAATCGCTCGTATTTATTTTAATTGTCGGCGATAAGAAATCGCCTACGATTTTTGGAATGAATAATGTTTTTGAAACTCCATTTAGGGTGAATGCACTTACGTTGATTGCAGATGATGTGGAATTGTCCAAAGGTTCGAAATATAGAATAAATCCTTTTCCACCTGTGGATGTCATTTGAATCGTTGCTGTGCCGATATTTCCAACCTCTGAAACACTTGAGGAAACGGAACAGCTACCAGCACCATCTAGGCCAATTTTCCCAAAGCTAATTTCTGAAGAGTCGTATGTAATAACCAACTTGACATTGTTTGTCGCAACCCAAGTATTCGGATTGATGGCGACGTTAGCATAGTTGCTACTTTGCCCTGAATTATCTGACAAGAAGTTTGAACTTGGGTTAATTGGTTGGATCAAATCATTGAACAATCTTGAATTGTTTACTGAGTCTGACAAAACCGCAATTTCATCAAAAATGCTACTCATGACGCCCTTTCTGCAAAAATTACACAATTGATATATTTTAATGGTGCAGATTACATTCTGTAAATTAGCTGTGGAGTCTCAGACGATCACTAAGCCGCATCCCTATTGCCCCCTGGCCACGCTTGCAGCCCAATTCCAACGCGCCCCACAGGCCGATGCCCTTCAAGCCCCTAACCAAACCCGAGCATCCCCTTCCACCATCTCCCCCACCACCGCCGCCAACCCAAACCCCTGCGCCCTAAACAACGCCAACACCTCATCCACCGCCTCCGCCGCACACGCCACCAGCAATCCGCCACTGGTCTGCGGATCAAGCGCCAGGCGCTTCTGCCATTCGGCAACATCGGCCGCAACGTCCACATCCTGCCCATAACTCGCCCAGTTGCGCTCGATGGCGCCGGGGCCGTAGCCAGCCTGTGCCCACGGCAGCGCTTGCGGCAGCACTGGCAGCGCGTTGGCGCGCAGCTTGGCTGTCAGCTTCGAACCACGGCAGATTTCCAGCGTGTGGCCGAGCAGGCCGAAGCCGGTGACGTCGGTGATGGCGTGTACGGCCGGCATCTCGGCCAGATCGGCGCCGACGCGGTTGAGCTGGGTGGTGGTGGCGATCATTTCGGCGTAGCCAGCTGGCGACAATTCGCCTTTTTTCAACGCTGCAGAGAGAATGCCGACGCCCAGCCCCTTGCCGAGGATCAACACGTCGCCGGCCTGCGCCGAGCTGTTGCGGCGGACTTTGTCCGGGTGCACCAGGCCGAGCGCCACCAGGCCGTAGATCGGCTCGGGCGAGTCGATCGAATGGCCGCCGGCAATCGGGATGCCGGCATCGCGGCACACCGCAGCGCCGCCGGCGAGGATGTCCTGCATGGTTGCCACCGGCAGTTTGTTGATCGGCATGCCGACAATCGCCAGCGCCAGAATCGGCTTGCCGCCCATGGCGTAGACGTCGGAAATGGCGTTGGTGGCGGCGATGCGGCCGAAGTCGAAGGCATCGTCGACAATCGGCATGAAGAAGTCGGTGGTGGCGACAATCGCCTGCTCGTCATTCAGGCGATATACCGCCGCGTCGTCGCTGGTTTCGGTGCCCACCAGCAGGTCGGGAAACAGCGTGGTGGCGCCGGATTTGGCGAGCAATTCGCTCAACAATCCCGGCGCAATTTTGCAGCCGCAACCACCGCCGTGCGAAAATTGCGTCAATCTGACTTTTTCCATATTACATTGGCCGTTCACGTGAGTTCTCCCAGCAAAAATCCATTCGGCGCGACGCTAGCACAGCTCGATCAGTTTGACGAGATTATCGACGTGCGCACCCCGGCGGAATTCGCCGAAGACCATATCCCCGGCGCCATCAACTGCCCGGTGCTGGATAACGAGGAACGCATTCGCGTTGGCACGCTGCACAAGCAGGTGTCGCCGTTCGAGGCCAACAAGGTGGGTGCGGCGCTGGTGGCGCGCAATATCGCCAGACACATCGAAACCCGGTTTCACGACCGGCCGAAAAACTGGAAGCCGCTGATCTACTGCTGGCGCGGCGGCAAGCGCAGTGGCGCGATGACGATTATTTTCAGCCAGATCGGCTGGCAGGCGCGGCAACTGGAAGGCGGCTACAAAAACTATCGGCGCGGCGTGAACGCCGAGCTGGAAACGCTGCCGCAGCAGTTTCACTATCTCACCGTCTGTGGCCCCACCGGCAGCGGCAAAAGCGCCCTGCTGCAGGCGCTGCACGCAGCCGGCGGGCAGGTGCTGGATCTGGAGCAGATCGCGCGGCACAAAGGCTCGGTGCTCGGCGTGTTGCCGGGGGAAAGCCAGCCGTCGCAGAAGATGTTCGAAAGCCTGATCCTGCAACAACTGCGCGGCTTCGACCCGGCCAGGCCGGTGTATGTGGAATCGGAAAGCCGCAAAGTGGGCTGCCTGCGGGTGCCGGAAAAGCTGATCGACGGCATCCGCGCTGCTGAATGTATCCGCATCGAGGCACCGCTGGCGGCAAGGGTGGATTTTCTGCTGCGCGACTACGCCTATTTCCTCGCCGACCCGGTGTGGCTGCTGGATCGACTCGACCGGCTGGTGGAATTGCACGGCCGCGAAACCGTCAACCGCTGGCGCGAGCTGGTGGCGCAGCGCCAGTGGCCGGAGCTGGTTGGTGCGCTGCTGGCCGAGCACTATGATCCGGCGTATTTCAAGTCGATGCAGCGCAATTTCGCCAGACTTGATGCTGCGCATGTCGTCGAACTGCCAAACATAGACAATATGGCGCTGAGCACGCTCGCCACCACATTGCTGCAAAACCGGGAAAACCCGTAGCCACAAGATTCGGCAGGCGTTTCATAATGACAGTCAGGATCGAGCAGGCAGGATGCGGAAAATGACCGAAAAAACGCCCAAACCAGGCAGCGCGGCACAACAGAAAGCGCAATACGCGGGATTACCGCTGGTTTATTCCTGCTCTGGCTGCTCCGACGTGGCGCAGCTGGCCAACTCGCTGGCGGTGCGGCTGGATCGGGAGCAATTGGCCGAGATGTCTTGCATCGCCGGCGTCGGCGGCGGTGTCAAACCGCTGCTGCGCACCGCGCAGTCCGGCCGCCCGATCATCGCGCTGGATGGCTGTCCGCTGCACTGCGCGCGCCATTGCCTGCAACAGGCCGGCGTGGTGGCCGATGTGCATGTCGATCTCTCGCTGGCGGGAGTCAAAAAGCGCCTGCATCAGGACATATCCCCTGCCGAGGCACAGCAAATCTGGCAAGACGTGGTACTGCCGGCACTGGCCACACTCACCGCCCCCAGCGACAGCGACTGAAATCGAGATGGCACGCCAGCCGCAACAGGCGCTAAACTCAATCCGGAAGCCGCTTGCGGCGAATTTTGGCGAGAGCCCCCATCCGGAGCAGATCAGATGAACCGCCGTCGCGGCCTGGTGGCCGCCCTGCTAGCCCTTGTACTACTGCCGTCGTGTTCCAGCCTGCTGCCATCGGCAGTGCAAACCACCGAATCGCAATGGCACAGCTACGATCAGGCCCGTGCCGCATTCGACGCGATCAAGCCCGGCAGCACCACCCAGGCCGAGCTGTGGCAAATGGGCTTCGACCCGTTCAAATACCCGAACATCAAGCTGCTCAATTATCTCGACGTCACACGCCAGTTTTTGATCAACGACTCGATTCACCTGGCCGACCTGGATGCCGAAATCCGCTCCTGCATCAAGGCCCGCACCCTGTGCCAGGGCTATGAAGTAGCACTGGGCAAAAGCGACCGCGAACGCATCGGCAACGCCTTTCTCGACATTTTCAACTTCCGCCGCAAAACCCGCACCACCGGCTGGCAGTTCCGCGGCCTGATCGTGCTGGAAAAAGACCTGGTGGTGTACAAGATCGAGAGCGGCCAGCCGGTAATCCGCGAATTCGAAGACAAAACCAACCCGCTCGGCCCGCTGCAGGACATCTCGCTGCCGTCGCCGATCAAGTATTGATGCCCTGCAAGGCAGTGCCAGCGGGGTTTCCAGCCCCCTCCCCCTTGATGGGGGAGGGTTGGGGAGAGGGTGGCCGGTTGGCATTAGCCGCTGCGGATCGGGCAGTAACGATCCGCTCCGGAACATCGCTACAACCGGCCAACCAACGGCCCCCAGTCAGCTATCCTGACCGGGAGCCCCACCCTCTCCCCGGCCCTCCCCCATCGAGGGGGAGGGAGAATTGGCCCAAGCCTACACTGATCGCAACTGGCTACTGCCCTGCAAGGCAATACCAGAGCGGCCTGCAGGCCGGCCTGCGAGGCAATAGGGGCGCGGCTTTCAGGCCAGTTGCAAACCGCGCCGCAGGCGGGCGCTGAAGGATTCGGCGAGCCAGGCCAGCAGCAGCGTGGCGAGGATGACGCTGGCGGCTTGTTTCATCTGGAACAGCGACAGAGTCATGTACAGCATCTGCCCCAGCCCGCCGGCGCCGACGAAACCCATCACCGCAGCGATGCGGATATTCACTTCCCAGCGGTACAGCGCATAGGCGATCCATTGCCCGGCGACCACCGGCAGCGTGCCGTAGCAGAATGCCAGCAGCCGGTTGGCGCCGGCCATGCGCAGTGCCTGCGCCGGTTCGGGCGCGGCGTTTTCCAGTGTTTCGGCGTACAGGCGGCCGAGTACGCCGGTGGTGTGCAGCGCCAGCGCGATCACGCCGGCCAGCGGGCCGATGCCGGCGGCGAGCACGGCGATGGCGGCCCACAGCAGGTCGGGCACGGCACGCAGGAAATTGAGAATCGCACGCGCCGGCAATTTCGCCGCCAGGCCGTAGGCGCCGGATGCCGGCAATGCCAGTACGGCAGCGCCGATCAGCGCCAGCGCCGAGCCCCACACCGACAGTACCAGCGTTTCCCAACTGGCTTTGCCCACCGCCAGCAGATGTTCGTGGCTGACATCGGGCGGGAAAAACTCGGTCAACCGGCCGCCAAGCGCAGCCAGATCGAAGCCGCCAGCCCAGTCGCGCGCCAGCCACCAGCCGCTGGCCAGCAATACCAGCACCAGCAGCAATAGCGACAGTAACGGTTTGCGCGCCAGCATCAGGCAAGGCTCCGGCGCACGACCCAGCTCACCATTTCGGTCAGCAGCACCAGCACCATGAACACCAGCAGGATCGCGCCGACTTCGCCGCCGTTGAGCATGCGCACCGAGGTATCCATCAGCTGGCCAAGGCCGCCGGCGCCGACCAGCCCCATTACCGCCGAGGCGCGGATGGCGCATTCCCAGCGGTACACGGTGTAGCTCACCAGCTCCGGCAACGCATTCGGCAGCAGGCCGTAGACCAGCGCGGCGATGCGGCCGCTGCCGGCGTGGCGCAGCGCCTGCAGCGGCGCTTGCGGTTGCGATTCGAGGATTTCGGCGTAGACCTTGCCGAGCATGCCGCCATATGCCAGCCCCAGCGCCAGCAGCGCTGCCATGCTGCCAAGGCCGACGGCGCGCACGAACAGCAGCGCCCACACCAGCTCCGGCACACCGCGCAGCACCAGCAGCAGCGCGCGGATCGGCGTTGCCAGCAGCGTCAGCAACAACGGTGAATCGCCCAACAATACGCGCGACGACAGCAGCGCCAGCGGCGCGCCGATCAGGATTGCCAGCGCCATGCCGAGATTGGCGACGGCAACGGTGGTAGCGCTGGCTTCCGCCAGCGATTTGAGGAACAAGGCATCGGTCGCCGGCGGCAAGAATCCGCCGACGAAATGGCCGAGCGTCGCCAGCGTGCCGGGAACCAGCAGCGTGGCGAAATCCAGTTGCGAGCCGAGCAGCAGCAACCACAGCGCCAGTGGCAGCAGCAGCGTTTGCAGCAGCCCCGCCAGCAGCGGCGGGTGTTGCCAGCGCATCAGCATTTTTCGTACAACATATTGATTACCATTGAATTCAACCGGAGATGCAAGCACATCCCCCCTGCAGCGCAGCGCCATCCGTGGCAACCCGGCAACTGCCGATCGCCACGCTGCCTCCCCTGCCCGGCCGGGCAGGATGCGCGGAAAATGCGCATTATACGCATGCAAGAAGCGATGGGCGGATATCCATTCTTGCAGCATGGCTTGGCGACCCTGTCGCGGACTAAGGAAGCGCCGATTTATTGGCAGCAAGCGTCAAGCCACCCGATGAATATGGATTTTTTACTTGGCAATTAATTATTCATTGTCGCAATACTGAGCCAGGGAATCTTCAAACAAGTCGCCGTATGGCGTGTTTTCGGCATAAGCAAATACATCCTCCCAGAATATTATTCTGGCGGATGTATCTTCAAGCAATTTTAATTCCGCTGGCTGTTCGTGCCCACGCGAAAGCAAATAATAAAAGTCAACAGCCCACCCTGCACCGTTCAAATAGTTACCAAGCCCATCGTATGGCGCAATATTCCTCCTGATTCCACTTCCTATCGTTTTTACCTCAACAAAAGCCACAAACCTTTCGCCTCCACGTTTAATGAACGTCAAATCCGGCCTTAAATTAAAATACTCATCCGGAAATGCATCGATGGAAAATATCTCGCCGGAAATTGGCGCCTCAGCCACAAGCGTGCCATATGTTGCACCTGCAAAGCAGGCGTTTTTCCTATGTTCAACAGGGAGCCCATCCTTTATGCAATAGGCTGGCAGCGTTACTGGCCTATTGTTTTTATTTCCCCAGATTAACAGCATCGCAAACCAAGCAGTCCACCATGACTCGCTATGATGAAACTTGCGCAACGGCTTTTCAAAAAGATAAGTTGCATTCACGGTAACGCCCCTTTGCATATGCAGTGGCCATGAATCGGCGGTTTCTAAACCCACACGTCAACAGCGCCCGGGCCCTGCAGACGGAAAAAATCGTGGTTGATGGTGCAACCGGCTTGCCAGCCGCAATGCAATTCACCGTCACACGCTAACGGGTGCCGTTTTGCCCCGCTACAGGTATAATCGCGGCCAACTG
>JAXMFR010000008.1:0-93470 GCA_046347685.1 Chitinivorax sp. | reverse complement strand
CCAGTGTTTGTGGCATAGTTGTATCTCCTCTGTTGGTGCCAGCAGCGTAATCCCGCGTTGGCCGCGTGTATTGACGCTATCTGCGACAAAATTTGACCTTGACCATGCTCGAAGCCACTGCCGCCAGTTTCTACCTGCAATATCTGCTGCAAGCCGCGCGCGGCTTTGCCGTGCCGCCAGCATTGCTGGACGAGGCAGATGCGCTGCTGCAGTCCGGGCAGCAGCGGGTGGATTGTGCTTTGCTGGATCAGTGGTTGCTGGCCTGGGCGCCACATTTGCCAGCCGATTTCACACTGCAGATTGGCGAGCAGGTGACGCCGGCGGCACTGGATATTCTGGCGCTGGCCAGCATCAGTTGTGCCAATCTGCGTGAAGCGCTGGATTTGCTGTGCCAGTTCGAGTTGTACCGGCTGGGTGCGTTCAGTTGCGAATTGATGCGTGAGGACGAGTTGCTGGCGGTGTGTCTGATGCCGACCTTGCCGCATCTATTAAGCGCGCCATTACAAGTGGAAGCAGCATTTGCCGGCTGGATCAGTTTTGGTCGCTGGCTGACGCAGGCGCAGCAACATCCCCAGTCGATCGAGTTTGAACATGCGCCGCGCTTGCCATCGGCGCGTTATCAGCAGCTGTTTCAATGCCCGGTGCGTTTTAATGCCGGCCGCAATGCGGTGATGCTCAGCCAGGCGCAGTGTGATCTGCCCTTGCCGACGCACAACCCGAGCGTATCGATGCTGACCCGGCAGCAGCTGGGCGCTACGGTCAGTGATTATTTGCAGGGGCAAAGCTGGCGTGCAGCGGTGCGGCTGGCCTTGCAAAGCCTGTTGCCACAGGGCGAGCCGACGCTGGAGCGGGTGGCGCAGCAGTTAGGTTCGTCGGCTGATGAGTTGGGGCGGCGTTTGCGTGCCCATGGGCTGGGCTTTGGTGAGTTGCTGGATCTGGAGCGCAAGCATCTGGCGCGGGTGTACGTGTCGTCCGCAGACTATCCCTTGGCCCAGGTGGCGCAACTGTTGGGCTATTCCGAACAGAGTGCTTTCAACCGGGCTTTCCGGCGCTGGTATGGGGTAAGCCCGCGCGTATTTGCCGGCGAGGCCTGAGCGGCCACGCACATCAGTAATGCGGCGGGACTTCCTGCTGCTGTGGTGCGCTGTCGGTGGGGCCGGAATAGTTCTTCATCTGTTGATACAACACCCGCATTTGCTGTTGCAGCAGATCCATTTGTTGCTGCTGGCGAATCACTGTCTGGTTGAGTGTTTCCAGCAATTCTTCCTGAAAGCTCAGCTTGATTTCCAGTTCGGTGATGCGTTCGTCCATACGTTCCCTTTGTGTGAGTCCGGCCACTTGGTGGACGGCTTCGGCATTATGCCAAAGCCGGCTGGCAGCGTCCCGCTTTACGCATGTCTGCCACGCAAGGGTATGGGTGTGCTGCTGACAGGCAGCGGTACCTGGCCATCGCGTCGGCGACGCATGGCATCGCGGTAAAAAGTGGGGATGCTGTAGCCGAGGTAGGCGCCGATCAGCGCCGTGCTGGTCAGGCCAAACATCATGCGCATCGAGCTGTCGGAGCGCGGCATGTTCTGACATAGCTGCGCCAGCGCGGGTTCGGGAGTCTGCAATTGCCCGAGCCAGAAATTGACCATGAAGAAGCAGCCCACCATCACCAGGCTGTGGGCGCCGCATTCAAACCAGCGAATCTGACGCTTGCTCCAGCTGGCGGAATAATGGTTGTCGCATAAATATGCCAGGCCGATGGCGTTCGACAGCGGCATCAGTTGCCAGGTTAAAGAGCGTGGCCAGCCCAGCTCCATGCAAGTGGGGTTGAAATGGGTGCGCAAGCCCAGAAACAGCAGTGAAATGCTGAAACAGGTGGCGACCGCCATCAGCCCCGATAGTAGATAGGTGCTGGCCGGGCGCTGGCCGTTTTCATCGCGGCTGGCACTGGAAAAGCGCGATTTCGGGTACAGCGCGAAGAAGGTCGAAGCGACATAATTGAGCGCAATCATGGTCGGCAGCAGGATTTGCCGTAACAATTGCCGCTCTCCACGCGTGACGCCCTGTGCCGGAAACACGATGCCCATCAGCGTGGAAAACAGAAAGGTCAGCAGTAGCACCACCCAGGCAATGGTGACCGCCTGATTCAGGGTGAAAGTGCTGCGACAGTCCATATCGCGGTTATCAAGCCGAAAGCCGAGTTGCCCCAACGCCAGCGAGCGCTCGCTATTGCGCAGATAACATTGCAGCACGCCACGGCATAACAGCTCCAGCAAGGTATCGTGCAGCTGTTTGCTGTCATTCTGCAGCAGCCGCAGTTGATCCTAAAAACCGTAGTTACCCCATTCCGTCAGCATTATTTTGGAGAAATCCGACCGTTGGAGGCGGGGCAATCCCGGTCAATGTGCGTTTGAGGTGCTCGCAGATCAGGAGCCAGACAGCACGCGAATTGAACTGCTCCGTAGTTGTGGCTACCCAGGCTTGAAGCTGCGCAGAGACACGTCAGCGCTGCCCGCGCCTTGTCGAAATGCGCGTGCAATCCAGTCAGCGTAATCGTGGTTTGCCCTGCGTGTTCGGTTCTGCGCCCACCGAGGACATGAGCCAGGGACGTGAGGTGATCGCTTCACGCCGCGCCTGCGGGTTGGCCAGACGCACGAACAGGCTCCACCAGTTGTCAATCAGCGCCACCGCTTGAGCGGTAATCTGGCAACGGGCCAGATCGTGCGTGGTAAAGCCACCCCAACCCCATTGGTTCTTGAGTTCATCGAAGGCATTCTCGGCGTCCGCCCGGTCACGATAGAGCTGGGCCAGACTCACTATCGCGTAGTCGGTGTTGGTGACCAGCACGGCGTATTCGTAACCGGTGATGCCCCTGCCGGCGCGTCGATCCGCTTCCACGAACGCCAGTACCTGTTGGCCATCATCGTCCTGGCCGGCCAGGAGCATTTCGCCGAGTGCGCGGCGCAGCACCACAGCACGGCGCTTGCCATGCCAGCCTGTGAGCGTGAGTTCGCCGTCCTGCCCTTCCCAGCCTTGGCCGGCATCGACCACCGGATTGACGGAACAGGGGCGCCGATGTAACGTTTGACGTTCTTCGTCAGCTTGAGCTTGCTCGAGATAGGGCTGCGTACGCGCCTCCAGTTCAGTAAGCAATGCATCGTTGCCAAAGGCATTGTCGCCACGTACCAGCCTGGGTTTATGTGCGGCCGGTAGTGCATCAAGTCTTCAGCAGCCCCCGGTTGGGCATGCCCTGCCGTGTGTTCGTTGCCGGCGGCCACGTCCGGCGCCCAGCACCTGCCGCAATCCGGCCATCAGGTAGGTGTGATAAGCGTGTGAGGGGCGCCCCGGCTTTCTCGGGTTGTAGCCCGGTAGCGCGCCTTGCTGGTGACCGTAGAGCGGTTTGATCGTGGTGTCGATATCCAGAATCCATGGCGCATCGAGCAAGGGCGCCACACTCTCCGAGAGGTGTTGCTCCAGCCAGGCTGAACCGCCCGATTGCGCGATGTGTTTGAGCGCGCTGCGCTGCGCGTCTTCAGAGATGACTTTGCCCATCCCCAGTAGTGCAGGATTCACTCCGTCACGGCGGATGCCGGTCACGTGCGCATAACGGCGATGGCCCGAGAGAATGGATAGCATCCAGGTCCCCAGCACTTCGCCCTTGCCTGGGGCGTTCGGACTCGTGTAGGCCAGCGGGCAACTTTCAAATCCAGCGCAACCATAGCCCGGAAAGCGTCAGGAACTCGATGAAGTACGCCAGTTGCCCCATCGGTGTGGCAGCGCTTTCGCCAGCGAACTTGCACACGGCCAGCCATCGTTTGCACCGCAGAGCATGACGATTGGGATTCTTTGCGTTTAACGAGCTTGCGTTTTGCTTCACCCATTGGGTGACTCCTGAAATAGCTACGAAGCCCTTATCCTGCCTTGGATTTGGCCGAATTCATATGCGCCAACTGCGGTTTTTAGGTTGATATTTCAGCGCTTCCTGGTTGTCTTTGCCTCGGGCGCTTTTGCGGTTCAGCAGCTGAATGGTGTCGAGCCGGCCATCCAGTTCCTCGAAAAACTGTTGGGCCTGCTGGGTGGCCGCGCGGTAGGCATCGGCGAATTCGTAGAAGAAGCCGGCAAAGCGCCGTTGTTGCTCCCAGTTTTTCAGCGTTTGCAGCAACATGCTGCAGTGTTGCCATTGCTGCTTCAGCTGCGGGCCTTCCGGCACTTTGTCGAATTGTTCCAGCGCCTGCAGCGGCAGTTCCGGCAACACGTCTTGCGCCCACGCCACCGGCAGCGTCTCTGCCTGCGCCGCCAGCTTGCTCATCAGTTGTCGCACTTCAAACGGAATCGCGGCGACATAGTGCATGGTCTTGATCAGTTTCGCATCGAGCTGATTGATGATCGGGATGCGGTCGATCAGTGTCGATAATGCCAGTGCCACCGCCAGCGCCGGGTCCAGCGTTGCCAGAAAATCCAGCCCGTCGCTGCCGCCGGCTTCTCCCGGCAGGCTGATCAGCTGCTTCATCAGCGGGAAAGCATTCACCAGCAGAAAGTAGGACAAAGCCGCAATCAGCAGATAGGCCAGCTGCGCCATGTGGTAACGAAACGCGGTGGTGGAGGAGCGATTGGTGCTGGGGGTATTGAAGCGCCCGGCGGCAGTAAACAAAACAAAGGCCAAGCCCAGCAGCAGCGGAGTGTGGCGGCCGATATCGATGAAATCTGTGTTCATGGCAATCTCCATCTGCAACAGAAGGGAGAACCAGCGCGCCGTGTGTGCTGAATTCCCGAGTGGGAGGACGGCAGGCTGTAACTGGCTTGAGTGCTGCGGAACAACCTATGGAGAGATTCTGTGCCGGCTTCTGGAGTGCGCACTTAAAAGCGGCGCCAAATTGAGACTCAAGCCGGAAAATACGGATGTTTTCAGACGTAGTACATCCAAAGTCGCAGGGCAGGGGTGGAGGGTTTGGGCTGATGTCTGGTTGCGCACTGACGATGCCGTCAACAAAAAAACATGGTGATTTCTACAGGTTGGCCCATCACCCGGCCTGTTTTAAATATAGGCCGAAAAATGCAAAAAACCCGAATCAATTCAATGACTCGGGTTTTTGCTGTGAATTGTGTGGCCACACCGGTCAGTCTGGTTTGGCGAGTTGCTGCTGCACTTGTCGCAGCACGCCATCCAGCAGCTGTTGTCGGGCCTCTTCACTGGCCATGGCCCGTGCCAGCATCACCGCACCGGCTACCTGAGCAACGATGGCCCAAGCGGTGGGGGTATCCGCCGCATGGTGTTGTACGGCAGCTACCACCTCGCTCAGGCGACGCTCAAAAGTCTGTCTGGTCTGTTCGTCCGCGCGTGCCACCTCTGCGCTCAAGGAAGGCAGAGGGCATCCGCGCTCAGGGTGAGCAACATGCGCCAGGCTAAGATAAGCCTGCAATGCCTGCAGCAATTGCTCGCGGTTTCTATCGGAAAACCAGTCAAGTGAGCGGCCGAGTTCTTTATCAACAATGGCCTCCAGCAATTCCGCCTTCGAACCAAAGTGCGCATAAAAGGCGCCCGATGTCAGGCCAACGGCGGCCATCAGCGTGTCGACGCCAGTGCTGGCAAAGCCATTTTTCTTGGCAATCGACCCTCCTTCCGCCAGCAGGCGGGCACGGGTTTTTTCTTTGTGTTCTGGTGTGTAACGCATACCGCGTTCCTCGCAAAATTCCTTTTGATTCAGCTTGTATTATTACATAACGGCCGTTAGCATAACGACCATTATGTAATAAATCCGGAGAGCTCAGCATGAGCCAGAGCAGCAGCCAGCGGCAGGCAACATCGAGCAAACAGGACCAGCCCGCCGCCCACGTCGAAACCACCGCCTGTATCCTCTGTTCGCGCAATTGTGGGCTGCAGGTCACGATCGAGGACGGCAAATTCACCCGCATCCGTGGCGATGAGGCACACCCGGTTTCCAAGGGGTATATCTGCCAGAAAGCCGCACGGCTGGATTATTACCAGAACCATGCCGATCGCCTGCGATACCCGCTGCAACGCCAGCCGGATGGCAGTTTCAAGCGGGTGAGCTGGGATGAGGCGCTGGACGACATTGCCCAGCGGCTGCTGGCGATCCGCGAGCAGCATGGCGGGCAGGCATTCGCCTTTTATGGCGGCGGCGGCCAGGGCAACCATCTCGGTGGCATGTATAGCCAGCAAATGCTGAAAGCGATGCGCAGCCGTTTTGTGTATACCTCGCTGGCACAGGAAAAAACCGGCGATTTCTGGGTCAACGGCCGCTTGTTCGGCCATCAGACCTGCCACACCACCGAAGATGTGGAGCATGCCGATTATGTGTTGTTCATCGGCACCAATCCGTATCAGGCGCACGGCATTCCCAATGCGCGCGACACTTTGCGCGATCTGCAGAAAAATCCGCAGCGCACCATGGTGGTGGTTGATCCGCGCCGCTCGGAAACCGCCAAACAGGCGGATATCCACCTGCAGATCAAGCCGGGCACCGATGCTTTCCTGATGGCGGCGATGTTAAGCATCATCGTGCGTGAAGGGCTGCACGACCGTGAATTCCTGGCTCAGCACTGCAACGGCTTTAGCGAGCTGGAAAAACAACTGCTGGCGATTCCGGTGGCCGACTACGTACAACGCGCCGATCTGCCGCTGGCGGAAGTGGAAAAGGTGGCGCGCGGCTTTGCCACCGCAGCCAATGCCTGCGTGCGCATCGATCTCGGCATCCAGCAAACGTTGCATACCACGCTCAACAGTTATCTGGAAAAGCTGCTGTACCTGCTGACCGGCAACTTCGGCAAACGTGGCGGCAACAATCTGCATACCTTCCTGCTGCCTTTGATCGGCCACAGCGACGAGCGCAATCCCAAATATCCGCGCACTGCCAGGCACCAGATGTTCCCGATCTCCGGCTTGTATCCGCCGAATATCCTGCCGGATGAAATCGAGCATGCGGGCGAAGACCGTATCCGTGCCATGTTTGTCGACAGCTCGAACCCGGTGCTGACCGCTGCCGATACCGCAGCCTACGAGCGAGCCTTCAGCAAGCTGGATTTGCTGGTGGTGGTGGACGTGGCGATGACGGAAACCGCCCGTCTGGCCCATTACGTGTTGCCGGCGGCATCGCAGTTCGAAAAATGGGAAGCGACCGGCTTTAATCTGGAATTCCCGGAAAACGCCTTCCACCTGCGCCATGCACTGTTTGCACCACTCGGCGAAAGCCTGCCGGAGCCGGAAATCTACACCCGGCTGTTGGAGAAAATGGGCGAAATCCCGGTGCGTTTTCCGCTGCTTGAAAACATCGCACGGCTGGAGCCGGGTTTCAGCGGGCATGTGCTGTTTCTCGGCGCACTCGGCGCCGTGTTGTCGCGCAAACCGCGCTGGCAGCACTACGCAGCATCGATCCTCTATCGCACGCTGGGCAAAACCTTGCCCACCGGTGCCGCAGTAGCGGCGCCCCTGCTGGGGCTGACCACCCTGTATGCCAAGCGCTACCGCGCAGCAGTGCTACGCGCCGGACACAAAGGCAACAAGCTGACGCTGGGCGCCGCGTTGTTCCGCGCCATCATCGAGCGCCGCGCCGGCACGGTGATGAGCATCAACACCTGGGACGACACCTGGAAACTGATCCGCCACCCGGATCGGCGTATCGATCTGGCGATTCCGGAAATGCTGCAGGAACTGCGCGCATTGAGCAGCGAAACCCTGCCCGGCACGGACTACCCGTTCATCCTGATGGCCGGCGAACGGCGCTCGTACAACGCCAACCAGATCTACCGCCATCCCGCCTGGCGCAAGGTAGACCGCGACGGCGCGATGCGCCTGCACCCGGAGGATGCCGCGGCACTGGGCTTGAGCGACGGCGCGCAAGCATTGTGCCGCTCTGCTACCGGCGAGCTACAAGTGACGGTTGAGCTGGACGACAACCTGCGCCGCGGCACCGCCACACTGCCACATGGTTATGGCCAGCGTTTTGCCGATGGCGAACCGACCGGGCCACAACTCAACCGGCTGACGACTGGTGCTCACTGCGATCCGCTGACACGTACGCCGTATCATAAATATGTGCCGGTGTTTATCGAGGCAGTGGCGGGTTAACGCAATCGACAGCTGCAGAATGTCCTCAAGCGGAACTGCCAATCGCGCAGCATGCGCTTGTCAGGGCAACGGGTTCTCTTCTCGAACCGCTGCTTCAATTTCAGCGATGTTGATCTTCTTTTGTTTCATCATCGCTGCGATTGCCTTGGCAGACACGTTTCTGTCCGCCTTCAAGGTCAATTCTGTCAGCCGCCTCGGGAAAATCTGCCACGACACCCCGTAGCGATCCTTCAGCCAGCCGCAGTGGCTTTCCTCGCCGCCATTGGCGGTTAGCGCTGCCCATAGCCTATCGGTTTCTGCCTGATCATCCGTTTCGACTGAAATCGACACGGCTTCGCTTAACGTAAACATGGGTCCTGCATCGAGTATCTGGTAAGGCACGCCACCTAGCCTGAAGTCGATCAGCCAGGATGTGCCATCTCCAGCGATATCGAAGCTAGCCTCGACCCGGCTTTCCGGAATCAGGGAGCAGTAAAACTCGGCGGCCTCACGGCCTCGACCATTGCGGAACCATAGGCAGGTACGGATAGAACTGGGCATTGTGTTACTCCTCGGACAGCCATGCCGAACATGACCGGAAATGATTGGGTCGCTCCCTCATTATTTCTTTTCAATCTGTTCAATGACCTCGGGCGCAAGCTTTGCAAACTGAGGACTGGCTCCTAAATACGTTGTGACTGCCGCCTCAGCGCAAGTTTTTGCAAGCGACAGAAAGGTATTTTTAATGGCTTGATCAATCTCTTGAACCTTCTCGTGTCGTTCAACCACGATATGCGGTTGAAACGCTGGGATGCCATTTACCAGAAGCTGATATTGATAACCAGCTTTTGCTTCGTAAGTATCATAAATAAGACCCTTGTCGGTGAGAAGCTGGACATAGGGGCTGATTTTTACGCTGAACAGTTTTGCTTGAAGTTCGTATTCCGCGCGCTGCCTATCACGGGCTTCGGCGGCAACCTGTTCTTTCTCTGCCTGAAGGCGGATAGCAAATTCGTTTCGTTGATCTGCGAGCAGCATTACAGTTTCAAGTTCATGTTCTGCCCTGCCTTGCCTTCTGCCTTCTTCAAATGCAAGCGCGCGCGCTTGATTTAGCGTTTCAACGTGCGCTATCTCCGCCTTATTTCTCTCTGCAAGGTATTCCATTTCTTTGAGGTGAACTTGACGTTCAGCTTCGTTGGCCTGTGCTGAACTCACTTTTAACTTTGTGTGGAGTTCGCTGGCAAGGCGCTTGTAAATCAGCACAGCAGCAGTTGCCGTGGTAATGAACGTCAGCACAGCCACGAGGATTGGGTCGGTCATTGGTACGCTCTCAAATGGTCATCAATGGAAAGTACTGCAGGGAGAATTAGGGGGGACTAACTGTTATTGAATGGACAGCGCTATCCGGTTCGTCATAATAGTAGTGATCGCAAAGCTTTTCTTTAACATGCCGATTAATTGAAATAAGCGTGTTTCCATATTTGTCTGGTAACCCCTGATATTACGGGCAGGCTTAAAAGTGTATCGCACCCAGCGTAAGGCAGACAGAGCGCCATTTTGCAGCAACAAAAAAGCCCTGACGATTCAGGGCTTTTTTGTTGGCTGAAAACCGTTCCGAATCAGAACGGAATGTCGTCCTCGAAATCATCGAAGCTGGCCGGTTTTTGTGGTGCCGGTTTGCTGGCTGCCGGGCGTTGCTGTTGTTGCGGGGCAGGGCGGGCTGATTGCATCGGCGCCGGGCTGCTGTCGCCGTAGCCGCCGTCGTCAAAGCTGGCGCCACCGCCGGCGCCGCCACCGCTGCCGCCACGGCCGCCGAGCATCTGCATGCGGTCGGCGCGGATTTCGGTGGTGTAGCGTTCGTTGCCGTCCTTGTCGGTCCACTTGCGGGTGGTCAGGCTGCCTTCAACGTAGATCTGGCTGCCTTTTTTCAGGTATTCGCCGGCCACTTCTGCCTGGCGGCCGAAAAACACCACGCGGTGCCATTCGGTGCGATCCTGTTTTTCGCCGTTTTTGTCTTTCCAGCTGTCGGTGGTGGCCAGGGTGACGTTGGTGATTGCGTCGCCGCTCGGCATGTAGCGCACTTCCGGATCACGGCCGAGGTTGCCGATCAGCATGACTTTGTTGAGAGAGGCCATCTAGTTTGTCTCCTGAATCAAACGCAATACGCCGGCTTCATCCCAGTCGGATTGCAGAACCTTGAGGTAGGCCACGCCTTCTTCGGCAATGACCACTGCTTCTTTTACACCGCGTAGCGCACCCAGCTTGCGCGACAGCTCACGCACATCGCCTTGCCAGTTGTCGCCGATGTGGAACATCTGCGTTTTGACTGCCGGCGGAGGCTGCATGGTGGCGGCCACCAGCAGCCAGATCAGCATCAGCAGGCCACAGGCGGCAAACACGGCAGAGTTGCCGTGGTGCTTGTACAGATACCCGCCCAGCGCACCACCGAGAAAGGTGCCAAACGATTGGGTGGCATTATACACGCCGATGGCGGTGCCCTTGGCCGCGGCCGGGGCAATCTTGGAGATCAGCGAGGGCAGGGTGGCTTCGAGGATGTTGAAGGCGATGAAATAGCCGCCGAGCAGAATCACGATGTCCCAGAACGAATGCAGCGTCAGTGCCATCGCCGTCTGGGTGACGAACATCAGTGCCACGGCGGAGACGAACACCTGCTTCAGCTTGGCCTTTTTCTCGCCATAAACGATTGCCGGAATCATCAGAATGAACGCGCCGACCATGATCGGCAGGTACACCTGCCAGTGGTGGTTGGCATCCAGCCCGCCGGTTTTCAGCAGGATCAGCGGCATTACCGT
Organism: Chitinivorax sp.; assembly: GCA_046347685.1. Classification (GTDB taxonomy): domain Bacteria; phylum Pseudomonadota; class Gammaproteobacteria; order Burkholderiales; family SCOH01; genus CALMFQ01. The sequence continues at coordinate 82,604 of JAXMFR010000008.1, read as the reverse complement.
GAACATCGCCATCTGCGCCGCATGCAGTGCAAAAATGCCGTAGTTCAGGCGTAGTAATTGCGGATCGCGCAACACGTCGCGCAGCTTGGTCGGGTTGGCTTCGGCATCGGAATGGAAACGCGACAGCGCCGGCTGCGGCACGATTTTCCACACGCCGAGCAAAGCCGCCAGCGACAGTACGCCGATCAGCACGAAGATGCCGGGCATGGTCAGGGTTTTGTACAGCGTCGGCCCGGCAGCAAGCGAGAAGGCGAAGGTCAGACCGATGCTCATGCCGATCATCGCCATGGCCTGGGTGCGGTGTTCTTCCTTGGTCAAATCCGCCAGCAGCGCGGTGATGGCGGCGGAAATGGCGCCCGAACCCTGCACCGCACGGCCGAGAATCATCATGTAGATATTGTCGGCGGCGGCGCAGATCAGGCTGCCCAGCGCCATCAGGATCAGGCCGATATAAATCACCCGTTTGCGGCCGATGCGGTCGGACAACATGCCGAACGGCAACTGCAGGATGGCTTGCGTCAGGCCATAGGCGCCAAGCGCAATGCCTACCAGCATATGGTCTTCGCCGCCCTGCAGTTGCGGGGCGTACAGGGCAAAAATCGGCAGGATCAGGAACATGCCGAACATGCGCAGGCTGTAAATGCCCGCCAGACTGGTGCTGGCACGCAGTTCAAGAGGCGACATGCGGTTTTGATTCATGGGGACTGCTCGGGTTGGATCGCAAAAAACAAGTCCGGTATAGTAGCAGATTGCCTTGCTGCACTGCATTTTGCCGATTCCACAGCGAGACAATACTTTGTCGTCGGCCCTTGCCGTGCTAGCGCACTGCCCCACGGGACTTCCTGTGGTCGTCTACGAGCCTCCTTCGCGTCTTGCCTCACTGTGAAATCGGCAATTCAAGGGAATAGGGGAATTTTCTGTTACCGGTAAAACCATGAACGAGCTGATTCGCATCCGCGGTGCCCGCACCCACAATCTGAAAAACATCAATATCGACCTGCCACGGCTGAAGCTGATTGTCGTCACCGGCCTGTCCGGCTCCGGCAAATCGTCGCTGGCGTTCGATACCTTGTATGCGGAAGGCCAGCGGCGTTATGTCGAATCGCTGTCGGCGTATGCGCGGCAGTTTCTGCAGTTGATGGAAAAGCCCGATGTTGACCTGATCGAGGGCCTCAGTCCGGCGATCTCCATCGAGCAGAAAGCCACCAGCCACAACCCGCGCTCGACTGTCGGCACGGTCACCGAAATCCACGATTACCTGCGCCTGCTGTTTGCCCGTGTCGGCACGCCGTTTTGCCCGGAGCACGAAAAGCCGCTGCAATCGCAGACGGTGAGCCAGATGGTGGACCACGCGCTGGCGCTGCCGGAAGAAACCAAGCTGATGATCCTCTCGCCGCTGGTGATCGGCCGCAAGGGTGAGAATCTGGATCTGTTTGATGAGCTGCGCGCGCAGGGTTTTGTGCGGCTGCGTATCGATGGCGAAGTGTTCGACATCGACCAGGTGCCGAAACTCGACAAGAACAAGAAACACACCATCGAAGCAGTGGTGGACCGGCTGAAAGTGCGCCCTGACATGAAGCAGCGCCTGGCCGAATCCTTTGAAACCGCGCTGCGCCATGCCGATGGCCGGGCGATTGCGGTGGAAATGGATAGCGGCACCGAGCACTGGTTCTCTGCCAAGTTTGCCTGCCCGGTGTGCAGCTACAGCCTGCCGGAGCTGGAGCCGCGCCTGTTTTCGTTCAACAACCCGATGGGCGCCTGCCCCAAGTGCGACGGCCTGGGCAATATCAGCTTTTTCGACCCCAAGCGCGTGGTGGAAGTGCCGAGCCTGAGCCTGGCTTCCGGTGCAGTCAAAGGCTGGGACAAGCGTAACCAGTTCTATTTCCAGATGCTGGTGAGCCTCGCCAGCCATTACGATTTCGATACCGATACGCCGTTTGAAGACCTGCCGGAAGAAGTGCAGAAAGTGGTGTTGTACGGCTCGGGCAAGGAAGAAATCCGCTTCACTTATCTGAACGAGCGCGGCACCCGCTTTGAACGCAGCCATACCTTTGAAGGCATCATCCCCAATCTGGAACGGCGCTACCGCGAAACCGATTCCAGCGCGGTGCGCGAAGAGCTGGCGAAATACCAGAACGGCCAGCCATGCCCGTCGTGTGGCGGCTCGCGCTTGCGCAAAGAGGCACGCTACGTGCGCGTTGGCGGCAAGAGCCTGCACGAAGTGAACCAGATGGCGCTGCGCAATACGCGCAAGTTTTTCGAGCAGGCGCATTTTGAAGGCGCGAAACAGGCAGTGGCGGAAAAAATCGTCAAGGAAATTGCCGACCGACTGCAGTTCCTGGTCAACGTTGGCCTCGATTACCTGTCGCTGAACCGCTCTGCCGACACCCTGTCGGGCGGCGAGGCGCAGCGTATCCGCCTGGCGAGCCAGATCGGCTCCGGCCTGACTGGCGTGATGTACGTGCTGGACGAGCCGTCGATCGGTCTGCACCAGCGCGACAACGACCGCCTGCTGGCGACACTGCAGCATTTGAAAAACCTCAGCAACACCGTGATCGTGGTCGAGCACGACGAAGACGCGATCCGCGCCGCCGATTTTGTCGTCGACATGGGCCCCGGTGCCGGTGAACACGGCGGCACCATTGTTGCCAGCGGCACGCCGGCAGAAATCATGGCCAATCCGGATTCGGCCACCGGCCAGTTCCTCTCCGGCAAACGCCGCATCCTCGCACCGGAAAAACGTCGCGAGCCGAACCCGGAGCGCTTGCTGAAAGTGCTGAACGCACGCGGCAACAACCTGAAAAACGTCAATCTGGAAATCCCGGCCGGGCTGTTCGTCTGTATCACTGGCGTATCCGGCTCGGGCAAGTCGACACCTCGATCAACGACACCCTGTACGCTTCGGTGGCGCGCCATCTGTATGGCTCCAGCCTGGAGCCGACCGAGCACGATGCGATCGAAGGCATGGAACTGTTCGACAAGGTGATCAACGTCGATCAGAGCCCGATCGGCCGCACCCCGCGCTCCAATCCGGCCACCTACACCGGCCTGTTCACGCCGATCCGCGAGCTGTTTGCCGGCGTACCAAGCGCGCGCGAACGCGGCTACGGCCCCGGCCGTTTCAGCTTCAACGTCAAGGGCGGCCGCTGCGAAGCCTGCCAGGGCGACGGCGTGATCAAGGTGGAAATGCACTTCCTGCCGGACGTGTATGTGCCGTGCGACGTCTGCCACGGCAAACGCTACAACCGCGAAACGCTGGAAGTCACCTACAAGGGCAAAAACGTCACCGAAGTGCTGGAAATGACGGTAGAGCAGGCTTACGAATTCTTCGAGCCGGTGCCGGTAGTGGCGCGCAAGCTGAAAACCCTGCTCGACGTTGGCCTTGGCTACATCCGCCTCGGCCAGAGCGCCACCACCTTGTCCGGCGGCGAAGCGCAGCGGGTGAAACTGGCTCTGGAACTATCCAAACGCGACACCGGCCGCACCCTATACATCCTCGACGAACCCACCACCGGCCTGCATTTCCACGATATCGAACTGCTGCTGACCGTGCTGCAACGCCTGGCCGACCACGGCAACACCGTTGTCGTCATCGAACACAATCTGGACGTGATCAAAACTGCCGACTGGCTGGTTGACCTTGGCCCGGAAGGCGGCGACGGCGGTGGCCGGATTCTGGCCACCGGCACGCCGGAACAGGTGGCTGCAAACACTGAAAGCCATACCGGGCATTATCTGGCCAAGGTGCTGCAGAACAGTTAAAGGGAATTGGTCTGCAAGCGGCTCTGGTATTGGCTTCTAGGCTGGCCTGCAGCCCGCTCTGATATTGGCTTGCAGGCACAGGGCTGCAGGTGTAGTCAGTATTGGTGTCTGCAGGGTCTCAAATCAAACAGGCTGGTTTTTTTGGGGGGAGTAACAATCAATGGCAATTCCGGACTACCAGTCGTGTATGTTGCCGCTGCTGAAACTGGTTGCAGATGGTAACGACCACAGTCTGCGCGAAGTGGTTGATTTGCTGGCTGGAGTGTTTCAGCTGACTGAGGCTGAGAGGGCCGAATTACTGCCCAGTGGTGGCCAGCAGGTGTTTCACAACCGTATTGGCTGGGCTCGCTCCTACCTGAAAAAGGCGGGGTTGCTGGATGCACCAAGGCGCGGTGTATTTAGAATTACGCCGCGTGGCCTTGATGTGTTGGCCCGGCAGCCGGTGCGTATCGATGTCCGTTTTCTGGAGCAATTTCCTGAGTTTGTCCAGTTCCGTGAAGGTTCGCGTAAGGAAGGTGCTGAGCTACCTGCCTTGCCTCAGGAGGAGTCCGACGGTACGCCAGAGGAAATGCTTGAGCTGGCACATCAGAAAATTCGTTCAGAACTGGCGCAGGAGTTGATCAATCGTATCTTGCTCTGTTCCCCCGCTTTTTTCGAGTCTTTAGTCGTCGAATTGCTGGTAAAAATGGGGTATGGCGGATCGCGCAAGGACGCGGGTGAACGTATTGGTCAGAGCGGGGACGGCGGGATTGACGGCATCATCAAGGAAGATCGCCTTGGTCTGGATGTGATTTATCTTCAGGCCAAGCGCTGGCAGGGCTCGGTAGGGCGGCCGGAAATCCAGAAATTCGTTGGCGCTTTACAAGGGCAGCGAGCCCGGAAGGGGGTATTCATCACTACTTCAGGCTTCACTGCCGATGCGGTCGATTATGTATCTCGGGTGGACACCAAAGTGGTGTTGATCGACGGATCGTTGCTGGCTAATCTGATGATTGATTTTGATGTCGGCGTGTCGGTTGCCGCCGCATATACAGTCAAGAAAATAGACTCAGACTATTTTGATGTGCCTTGAGGCTCTGGGCCGGCAGGCCTATGCCTTGCGGATGTTGGCTGCACATGCAGCTTTGGCGGCAATGGGTTGCCTTCGGAAGCGCTGATTTATTGGCTGCGCGGGCGAGTTGCTGTTTACCAGGGGCAGGCAATTCGCCAAGCAGGTTTTGCTTGCGAAGCTTACTTGCACTCGCGTGGTGCCCGAAAGTTTGCCTATCCATACTGATGCGACGCTCAGCGTGCCGGGTTCCTTGCACTTCATTCCGCGCACTGAATAAATCAGCGCCTCCCTTCTGTATGCGGGGCGTATCTGTTCGCAGCAAACAAATCGCTGTCGGCTTGGCCTGACTGCAGCTATATTCCCGGCGTACCTCCCGCTTTGTGGATGATTGCTTCTCATATGTTTAAAACCCTGCGTATCGGTATTCTGTTGTTCATTCTCGCCAATGTGGCAATTGGCGCCTGGCTGGGCAAAAAGCGCAGCACCAGTTGGGAGCGGACATTGCGGGTGGTGGTGTATCCGATCAATGCCGATGCCAGTCAGGCGAGTGCCGACTACATTGCCGGCCTGAGCCATCAGCACTGGCAGCCGATTGAAGTGTTTGTGGCCAATCATGCGCAGCAGTTTGGCGTGCAGCTGTCGCAGCCGGTGCAGGTGCGCCTCGGGCCACAGGTGCACAGTCTGCCGCCCGCACCGCCGGCAAACGGCAATGTGTTGCAGATTGCGCTGTGGAGCCTGCAGTTGCGCTACTGGAGCTGGCGCCACGACGATGTGCCGGTGCCCGGCCGGACGTGCGGCTGTTTGCGCTGTATCACAACCCGCTTCCACCCCCGTGTTGCGCATTCGCTGGGCTTGCAGCAGGGTCTGATCGGTGTGGCCAACCTGTTTGCCGAGCGCGGCATGTCGGGTGGCAATCAGGTGGTGTTGACGCATGAGTTGCTGCACACCGTGGGTGCACGCGATAAATATCATCCCGGCGATAATCTGCCGGTGTTTCCCGATGGGTATGCCAATCCGGATAGCGAACCGTTGTATCCGCAGCAGTATGCCGAAATCATGGCCGGGAGAATTGCGCTGGGCGAAACCGAGGCATCCATTCCGCGTGGCCTGGCCGACTGCGTGATCGGCCCTGCCACTGCGCGCGAGATCAACTGGCTGAAATAGTGCCGATGGGCTTGAATCAGAGGCACAACACCATGCCACGGAAAGGATACATGTGATGCAAGGACGCAGCTCGGCCATCTGGCTGGGGACGATACTCATCTGTTTTGCTGCAGGTGTGCAAGCCGCAAAAGATGATCTGGTCACGCTGCCGGATCAGATTACCGGCGCCGGCGAACTCTGGATCAACGCTGACAGCAAAGCCCGCGATACCTTGCGGTCGATACCGCCGGAAGCGGCGCTGGAGCGTTTTACCCTGCTCGACGGGCAGGGGCGGCACGTTGCCTACGCCGGACTGACCGAAGGCGAAGTTGGCGGCGTGGTGTTTGTTGACGACCGGCTGGTTGGCACGCTTGACGCACGATGATGCGCTGCTGTTTTATTCCTGCCGGGGTTTTGTTTCGGCCATGCATCAACACTGGGCCATGCAGTCGCCAGCCTGGGCCGAATCCCTGCTGGCTGCGGCCAGGCCTGCCGGCGAGGCGTTGCTGCGCTTCAGCGGTAAATCCACCAGCCAGAGCATCAAGTCGGTGGTCGACAACCCGCTGGTGGTGCAGGTGAAGGCGATTGCCGGCGCCGGGACCAACCCGGTGGAAATGGTCAAAACCCTGTACAAGGCACACGGTGATTACCGTGACCACGAGCGCGACAAACAGCATTCCAGGGCATTAAACGATGTGCGCCCCGGCATGAGCGAGGCGGAGCTGGTGCAGGTGCTGCCGCCGGAGTCGGTAACATTTCTGGATGCCGAAAGCCTGGTGATGGCTTATCCGCGTTTTTCGGTAGAGTTTTTTGTAACGCAGGGCAAAGTGCGCGAAATCCAGCAGCCGGCGTTCTCGCAACTGGTAAAAGAACGTGCGTCGCTGTTTTATCAATACGGGGTGGACTGGAAGCGCTGCACGCCGGAAGCGTGGCGTGAGGCCAAGGTATTGCCAGCTGCGGCCGTTGCAGCGAGTGCGCAATAAGCCGGGACTGTGGTGAATATGTTTGGCTGGATAGTCAGCCACAAGATGTGACAATGCCCCGCACGCGGGGCATTGTTATTGGAACGCGCTTATTGGTCACGTAGCCAGGTCTGGGTGCGGCCGATCAGCGCAAAGCCGATAAAGCCGCGTACATCGAGTTTCTTGCCATCATCCACCAGCTTCATCTTGGCTTTGTAAACGTCGCCGCTTTCCGGGTCGAGGATTTCACCACCCTTGAACTCGCCACCATCTTTCTTCAGGCCCCAGAGGAAGGTCATGCCGGTGATCGGCTTGCCTTTCTTGTCGCCCGGGCATTTGTCACATTTGCCGTTCGGATCATCGCCCGGTTTTACCGGAATGATTTTGAGGATTTTGCCTTTCAGCTCGCCGCTTTCTTCCCAGATTTCGACAATACCGTTTTGTTTGCCGGTTTTGTCGTCGATGGTTTTCCAGCGGCCGACCGGGCTGTCGGAGGCCAGTGTCAGGTTGGCGAGCAGGGCGGCGGCAACGCCGATGATCAGTTTGCGCATGATGATGTTCTTAAGAGTAAAAACTCGAAAAATAAGGAAAAACTGACCGGGCGTCAACTGTTCGGCTGCGGCAAACGCCTGAGCGGTCGCAGTAAACCGGGCGGAGAAGGGCGTTGTAGATGGAAAAAGGCGGTTGTAAAAAAGTCAAAAGCCGGCAACGGATTGCCGGCTTTTTCCCCAAAAATATACTGCTGAATATTTTAAATTTTTTTATTCTTTAGCTACTGCTTATTACTCTTCGCGAACCCAGGTCTGGCTGCGGCCGATCAGCGAAACGCCGAGGAAACCGCGAACTTCCAGCTTTTTGCCGCCGTCGATCAGCTTGGCTTTGGAGCTGTATACTTTGCCTTCTTCCGGATCCAGAATGGTGCCGCCTTCGTATTCGTCACCACTCTTTTTCAGGCCTTCCAGGAATACCAGACCAACGATGGGCTGGCCTTTCTTGGCGCCTTCGCACTTGTCGCAAACCGGGTTTGCCGGATCACCCGGCTTCGGGAAGCGGCCGACGATCTTGCCGGTCAGAACACCGTTGCTTTCGGTGATTTCAACCACGCCTTTTGGCTGGCCGGTTTTGTCATCGATGGTTTTCCATTTGCCAACCGGCGAATCGCTGGCGGCCATGGCCAGGGTGCTGACGCCAGCCAGGATCAGGGCGCTGACAGCGCCGCGAATCATAGTTTTAACGTTCATGAAGTTTCTCCGTCGTTTAAGCTTTATGTGTGATGGTGTGTTGCCTGTTTTCGCCGGAAACTGATTTCACCGGGCATTTTCCGGACATCAGTTTTGAATGCGAATGACATAATAGTACGAACGGAGCGCGAGCGCGTCAAGCTGAATTAGAGTTTCAGCTCCGAATTAAGTTCCCATATATTCAACATGGTTACAAAACGAGGCCGGGCTTGGATTTGATCGATACACATTGTCATCTGGATGCCGCCGAATTTGCCGCTGACCGTGACCTGATCGTGGCGCAATCGTTGGCTGCAGGCGTGTCGACGCTAGTGGTGCCGGCGGTGACGGCGCCCGGTTTTGCGCTGACGCGCCAGATGGCGCAGTTGTACCCGTGCTGCCGGATCGCACTCGGCATGCACCCCATCTATATCCAGAGCCATTTGCCGCAGCACTTGCCGCTGCTGCGCCAGGAATTGTTGCAGGGCGGGGTGGTGGCGGTGGGTGAAATCGGCCTGGATGGTTTTGTGCCGGGGCTGGACATGGCGGCGCAGGAGGCCTTGTTTGTGGCGCAGCTGCAATTGGCCGCCGAGTTTGATCTGCCGGTGTTGCTGCATATCCGCAAGGCACAGGATCTGATCCTCAAGCATTTGCGCCGCATTCGCGTGAAAGGCGGCATTGCCCATGCCTTTAATGGCAGCCGGCAGCAGGCGGATGAGTTCATCAAGCTCGGCTTCAAGCTGGGCTTTGGCGGGGCCATGACGTTTGACCGGGCGCGGCGGATTCGCGAACTGGCGGCAAGCCTGCCGCTGCAAGCGCTGGTGCTGGAAACCGATGCGCCGGATATTGCCCCGGCCTGGGCCTACAAACAGCGCAATTCGCCGCTGGCCTTGCCGCGTATCGCTGCAGTGATGGCGGAATTGCGGCAGATGTCGCTGGCCGATCTGGCCGCCGCCACATCTTTCAATGCACGCGAGGTGCTGGCGCTGCACTAAATGCGTCGCTGGGCCTGTGCCGAAAATGCCCGGATTACGCGGCCGGGTCACAATTTTGCCGTCGTTCCGGGCTAGAATGAGGGCTGTTCGCCTGTCTGGGTGTATGCCTTGCCTTTGCTGCTGTTGCTTTCCCTGCCATTTATTGCCGCCGCGCTGCTGACACTTTTGCCGCTGCGCGGTCGGGTTTTGCCGCCATGGCTGGCTGCCGCTGCCCCGTTGCTGGGCTTGAGCCTGTTGCTGCTGTTGTGGCCGGGGCTGCTTGGCGGCGAGCAGCAGGTGCTGCATTTGCCCTGGTTGCCGGCGGCTGGCATCCATTTTGATTTGCGGCTGGATGGTCTGGCGGCGTTGTTTGTGTTGCTGGTGTATGGCATTGGCCTGCTGGTGATTGTCTATGGCCGCTATTACCTGAGCCACGAACACGATACGCGGCGTTTTTTTTCCTCGCTGCTGCTGTTCATGGGGGCCATGCTGGGGGTGGCGCTGGCAGACAATTTATTGCTGCTGCTGACGTTCTGGGAGCTGACCAGCATCAGCTCTTTCCTGCTGATTGGCTACTGGGGTGAGCGCAGTGCATCGCGTCAGGGTGCGCGTATGGCGCTGGCGGTAACCGGCGCCGGTGGCTTGTGTCTGCTGGCCGGTTTTCTGCTGCTGGGCGATATCGCCGGCAGTTTTTCGATTCCCCATGTGATTGCCGCACGCGAACAGGTGTTGGCGGATAGTCGCTATCCCCTGCTGTTGTGCCTGATTTTGCTCGGCGCGTTTGCCAAGTCGGCACAGTTTCCGCTGCATTTCTGGCTGCCCAAGGCGATGGCAGCGCCCACACCGGTGTCGGCCTATCTGCATTCGGCCACCATGGTCAAGGCCGGGGTGTTTTTGCTGGCGCGCCTGTTTCCGTTGCTGGCCGGCACCGATCTCTGGTTCGACATCGTCGTGCCGGTAGGCTTGGCCACCTTGCTGGTCGGCGCCTGGCAGGCCAATCTGCAGCGTGATCTGAAAGGCCTGCTGGCGTACTCCACCATCAGCCACCTGGGGCTGATTACCTTGCTGTTCGGCATTGGTACTCGCGAATCAGCGGTCGCTGCAGTGTTCCATCTGATCAATCACGCCACCTTCAAGGCCGGGCTGTTCATGACGGCCGGCATTGTTGACCATGAAACCGGCACCCGCGATATGGGCAAGCTTGGCGGGCTGGCGCGCTACATGCCGCATACCGCCTTGCTTGGCTGCGTGGCGGCTGCGGCGATGGCCGGGGTGCCACTGCTGAACGGTTTTCTGTCGAAGGAAATGTTCTACGGCCAGACGCTGCAGGCGGCGCCGCTCGGCGTGATCTGGCTGTTGCCGCTGCTGGCTTGGCTGGGCACCGCGTTAAGCGTGGCCTATTCGCTGCGTTTTGCCCATGGCGTGTTTTTTGGCGCGGAAACCGGGCAGTTGCCGCAATCCCCGCACGAGGCGCCACGCTGGATGCGGCTGCCGATCGAGCTGCTGGTGGCGCTGTGTCTGGCGGTGGGGATGCTGCCGGGCTGGACCGTGCTGGAATTGCTGCAGGTCGCGTCGCGCAGTGTGGTGGGCGACGATTTGCCGCCGATCAATCTGGCCTTGTGGCATGGGGTGAATCTGCCCTTGCTGATGAGTCTGGCCGCGATGCTGCTGGGGTTGGTGCTGTATCGCTGGCCGGCACAACTGGCTTGGCCAATGGGGCGGCTGGTGGCGGAAGAGGGCGGCAAGCGGAGCTTTGATGCCTTGCAGGCATGCCTGCTGCAACTGGCGCGCACCTGTTCTGCTGTTTGGCATCGCGACAGTCTGCGCCGTGGTTTGTTGCGCTGGCTGCTGGTCTGCCTGCTGGCTGGTATCTGGCCCTGGTTTGGCCAGCTTTCACTGTCGGCCTTGCCGCTGGCGCCCTTGCAGCGGGCAGATATCCCGCCGCTGGTGGGCGGCGGCATCATGCTGCTGGCGGCGCTGGTGTGCGTGCGCTGGCATCAGCAGCGAGTGCTGGCGGTGCTCGCAGCCGGGGTGGTGGGGCTGATGACGGCGCTAACCTTTGTGCTGTATTCGTCGCCGGATCTGGCGCTGACCCAGCTGGTGGTGGAGGTGGTTGCCACCATTCTCTTGTTGCTGGCCTTGCGCCATCTGCCCGAACCGCGCCACGGCCTGCGCGAAAGTCGCCTGCGCCGTGGGCGCGATGCCTTGCTGGCGCTGCTGGCCGGAGGCGGCATCAGTATCCTGCTGTATATGGTGCTGACGCATCCGGTGGAAAGCCTGTCTGGCTATTATCTGCAGCACAGCCTGCCGCTGGGTGGCGGCAGCAATGTGGTGAACGTGATTCTGGTGGATTTCCGCGGTTTTGATACGTTTGGCGAAATCACCGTGCTCGGGCTGGCGGGCCTGCTGCTGATCAAGTTGTTGCAGCAGGGCTCGACAACGCATGCCGAAGTGCCGACTGCGCCCATGCTGCGGCTGGGGGTGCGCCTGTTGCTGCCGTTTGGCCTGCTGGTAGCGGTCTATCTGTTCCTGCGCGGGCATCAGCAGCCGGGTGGCGGCTTTGTTGCCGGACTGGTGACGGTGGTGTTCCTGGTATTGCCAGTGCTGGCGGGCATGCGTGGCAGCCGTTTGGCGCCACCACGCTGGATGGCCATGGGGCTGGCTGTGGCCCTGATGACCGGTTGCGGCGCCTGGTGGTTCGATAGCGAGTTTCTCAGCAGCGCGCATGGCCATCTGCAGTTGCCACTGCTGGGTGAGCTGGAATGGGCGACTGCGGCATTGTTCGATCTGGCGGTGTATTTGCTGGTGGTGGGCGCGGGGTGGGCCTTGTTTACCCGCTTGGCGCAATATCAGCCGGAGGAGGGGGCATGAGCGCGCTGCTGTTTTCGCTGGTGGTGGGCATGTTGGCCGCCTGCGGCATTTATCTGATTTTGCGCCGGCGCAGCTTTGATCTGGTGCTGGGTATGACGCTGTTGTCGTATGCGGTGAATCTGTTCATTTTTGCCATGGGTGGTTTGAAAATCGGCGCCACGCCGATCATCCATGCAAACGGCGGCAATTACGCCGACCCGCTGCCGCCGGCGCTGGTGCTGACGGCGATTGTGATCGGCCTGGCGATGACTGCCTTGCTGCTGGCTCTGGCCTTGCGCCAGCGACAGGATCGCAAGGACGACCGGATCGATTACGACGAGGATGAGTCATGCTGAGCCAGCACTTGCTGATTTTGCCGGTGCTGCTGCCGGCTGCGCTGGCGGCGCTGTCCTTGTTGCTGGGCCGGCGCCTGGTGCTGAAACGCGGGCTGGCACTGCTGGGTGGTGGTGTCATGTTGTTGCTGAGCCTGTCGCTGCTGTTGTGGGCAGACAACGGCTTGATCCAGGTTTACCGCCTGGGCGGCTGGCAGCCGCCATTCGGCATTCTGCTGCAGCTGGATCGGCTGTCGGCGTGGATGCTGGTGCTGACCGCCCTGCTGGCGCTGGAGGTGCAGGCCTACGCCGCGATCAGCAACTGGGACAAACGCGGTGCGTTTTTCCACGAATTGTTCTGGCTGCAGTGGATGGGCCTCAACGGTGCTTTTCTGACTGGCGATCTGTTTAATCTGTTCGTGTTTTTCGAGCTGCTGCTGATTGCCTCCTACGGCTTGCTGGTGCACGGCGATGGCAAAGCGCGTATCGATGCCGGGCTGCGTTATGTCACGCTCAACCTGGCGGGGTCGGCGCTGTTCCTGATTGCGGTCAGCCTGCTCTATGGGCTGACTGGCACGCTCAACATGGCCGACATGGCGCGCCGTGTGGCCCTGCTCGGGCCAGAGCAGGCGCTGTGGCTGCGCAGTGCTGCCTTGCTGCTGTTTATCGTGTTTGCGCTGAAAGCCGCGTTGTGGCCGCTGAATGCCTGGGTACGTGGCACCTATTCGGCCGCGTCCGGCCCGGTGGCGGCTTTGTTTGCGATCATGACCAAGGTGGGCGTGTACGCCATCATCCGTGTTTATACGCTGGTGTTCGGCAGTGCCAGTGATGCCAGCAGCGGCCTGTTGTTGCCATGGTTGCCGTGGCTGGGTTTGCTGACCTTGCTGCTGGGCAGCCTGCTGGCGCTGGCAGCAAAAACGCTGCGTGGCGTGGCTGGCGGGCTGGTGGTGGGCTCGGTGGGCATGTTGTTGTTCGGTTTTGCCGTGGCCACACCGGCGACACTGGCGGCCACGCTGTATTACCTGCCGCACAGCACGCTGGCGGTGGCGGTGCTGTATCTGCTGGCAGATCAGCTGCGCCTGCGGCGCGATGCCGGCGATAGCTTGAATGCCGGTGGCGTGGCGGACAAACCGCTGGCGCTGCTGTTTGTGCTGGTGGCGGTGCTGCTGGCCGGCTTGCCGCCGTCTGCCGGCTTTCTCGCCAAGCTGTGGCTGCTGCAGGGCTTGCCGGTGCAGGCGCCCGGCTGGTGGATGGGCTTGATCCTGCTGGCGGCGCTGCTGAGCATGCTGGCGCTGGCGCGGGCCGGCAGTGCGCTGTTCTGGCAGGAAATGCGTGGCAGCTGGCTCCCGGCTCGCCCTGGCACCTTGTTGCCCTTGTCGGCGTTGAGCCTGATGGCGCTTGCGCTGGCGCTGTTTGCCGAACCGCTGTCGGCATATTGCCAGCGCATGGCCGAGCAGTTGTTGCTCACCAGCAGTTATATCGAGGTGCTGCGATGAAGCCGCGTCGTTATTTGCCGCGCCCTTGGCTGAGCCTTTCCCTGCTGCTTGCGTGGCTGTTGCTGAATCAGTCGCTGGCGCCCGGCCACTGGCTGCTGGGGGCGCTGCTGGGCTGGTTTTTACCAGTGCTGCTGCAACGGCTGGCGCCGATGCCGGCGCGCCGGGTGCGCAAGCCGTTCAAGCTGCTGCGCCTGATCGGGGTTTTGTTGTGGGATATCCTGCTGGCGAATCTGGTGGTGGCGCGGCAGGTACTGCTGCAGCGCAGTCAGCTGCAGCCGGGCTTTGTCTATGTGCCTCTGGAGCGCGATGACGAGCTGGTGGCGGTGCTGCTGGCATCGATGATTACGCTGACGCCCGGTACGGTGGGGGTACGGGTGGAGCTGGCGCAGCGCCGGGTGTTGGTACATGCGCTGCATCTGACGGATGCAGCAGCGCTGGTGAGTGAAGTGAAACTCCGTTACGAAAGCCAATTGCTGGAGATTCTGCCATGTTGATGCAAGTGATGCCGTGGGCGTTTGCCGGGCTGCTGCTGGCGATGCTGCTGAATTTCTGGCGCCTGCTGCGCGGCCCGGATGCAATCGACCGGGCCTTGGCGCTGGATACCCTGTACGTCAATGCGATTGCGCTGGTGGTGCTGGCGGGCATTCGCCTGCACGACAAAAGTTATTTCGAGGCCGGGCTGCTGATCGCGCTGATGGGCTTTATCGCCACCGTGGCGCTGGCGCGGTTTCTGTCGCACGGCAAGGTGCTGCAATGAATCTTGAATTATTGCTGGCAGCGTTGATTGTGATTGGCGTGTTGTTTACGCTGGTCGGCTCGATCGGCCTGTGCCTGTTGCCCGATTTCTACTCGCGTTTGCATGGCCCGTCCAAGGCGTCAACACTGGGCCTGATCGCCTTGCTGCTGGCCTCGGCGCTGCATTTTGGCGCAAGTGGCGAGGGCAGCTGGCATGAGCTGTTGATCATCATCATGCTGTTTGTGGCCGCCCCCATCAGCAGTGCCGTGCTGGCGCAGGCGGCATTGCGGCGCAAAGTCCCTTCTGTGGCGGATCTGCAGCAGATCGAAAGTGATGCTGCCGAGGCTGCTAATTCGGACTAAAGTAATAGTCACGGCGTACTTTGTGGCAATGCAGTATTGCCTGCAGCTTAATTCCGAACCTGTCCTTGCCGCGAAGGCATCATCATGAGCAATCTGCAACTGGCAACGCCGTTACGAGGGGATTCCATGGGTTTCAGCACCGAGGCTCGCCTGCCGTTGTGGATGCCTGTATTGCTGGCTATCGGCTATTTTGCCGCAGGCTTGCTGTCGTACTGGTTTTCCTCGTCGAGCGGTGCCTTTGCCGAATCGGTGTTCATCCACGAAGGCTTTGGTCTGGCGGTGACCTTGCTGGTCGGCCGCATGGCCTGGGGCAGCGTGTTTGTCGGGCATCTGGCCTTGTCGCTGTATCAGGGTATGGCGCCGGGGCTGGCGCTGCTGGTGGCGCTGGGCAATCTGGCGGTGGTGATCCTGCTGACTTCGCTGCTGCAGCGCCTGAAGTTTCGCTGCCAGATGGATACGCCGCGCGACTATCTGCTGCTGGCGCTGGGGGTGACGCTGGTTTCGCAGCCGGTGGCGCGGCTGCTGGCGCTGGCAACGATGCGGGCGGCAATGCACGCGGACATCACGCTGGAAACCGTGATCGAAGTGTTCAAGTTCATGTGGCTGGATGAGTCGGTATGCCAGATCCTGGTGGCCACCTGCATTCTCAGCGGCTTCGACGTCCTGCGTCGCCATCGTCCCGTCAGTTTCTGGCTGACCTTGCTACTGGCCACCAGCCTGCTGGTGCTGGTGCTGGCGCAATTGTTGCTGGTGCCTGAATACCAGTGGCTGCACCCGCTGCATGTGCTGTCGGTGGTTTATCTGCTGGTGATGATGGTGGCGGCGCTGTTCGAACTGTTTGGCGCTGCGGTGGCCAACATCATCGTGCTTGGCAGCACCCAGTGGGCCACGCACAAGGGGCTGGGGCCGTTTTACCAGCTGATCGATTCCGGTGCCGACCTGACCAATATGAACACCTTTCTGGTGGGCATCATTCTCAGCTCCTGCCTGGTGGGCGCCTTGCTGCGCGAGCGCAGCGACCGGGAGGCGATGTTGAAACAGTTGGCGCATCACGATTCGCTGACCGGACTGTATAACCGCCGCTATTTCTTTGAACTTGCCGAGCGCGAGCTGCTCAAGGCCCGTCGCGAGGCAACACAGCTGACGCTGTTCTGGATGGATCTGGATCATTTCAAGGCCATTAACGACAAACATGGTCATGCTGCCGGCGATCGGGCGCTGGCGTTTTTTGCCGGCGTCTTGCAGCGCCAGTGTCGGCGCACCGATCTGGCTGCGCGCATGGGCGGTGAGGAGTTTGCGGTGCTGACTTGGGGCAGCGTGGATGTGCAGGCGCTGGCGGAAAAGGTGCGCAATACGTTGCAGCGCGAGTTGCCGCAACACCGCGAGGTAGTGCCGTTTACGGTGAGTATCGGCGTGACCACTTTTCGCCCGGAGGATCAGCGCGTGGAGGACATGATGCATCGCGCTGATATTGCACTGTATCAGGCCAAGGCCGCAGGGCGTGATCGGGTGGTGTACGCTGGCGGCTGAGCCGTGGTTTTACCAGGGTAGCGGTGGCAGCGCGGCAAATGCCTGACGCAAGGCATCACCCCAGGCATTGCGGATGGTCAGAAAATAATCGTCCTGTTCACAAATGCGCCGTTGCAGCCCTGGCTGCAGAGAGTCACGCTGATACAGCAACAGGTCGATCGGCAAACCGACCGACAGATTACTCTTGATGGTCGAATCGAAGCTGATCAGCGCGCATTTGGCTGCTTCTTGCACCGGCGTCTGATAGCTGATCACCCGGTCAATGATGGGTTTGCCGTATTTGCTTTCGCCGATCTGGAAGTAAGGCGTATCCGGCGTGGCCTCGATGAAATTGCCCTGTGGGTAGATATTGAACAGCCGTGGCGCTTCTCCGCTGATCTGCCCGCCGAGGATGAAAGAACAGCCAAAATCCACGCCGCCCTGGGTTTGCCCGCCGGCATCGCGCTGCACCACTTGTTTCAGTGTTTCTCCCACCAGCTCCGCCGCGTCATACATCGAACGTACCGTGTAGATGTTATGGCTGTCCGGGTCGTGCGCCGCCCGCTGCCGTAGCAGGCTGACCACGCTCTGGGTAGTGGCCAGATTGCCGGCCGACAGCAATACCAGCAGCCGCTCACCCGGCTTGTCGAACAGCTGCATTTTGCGGAAAGTGGCAACGTGATCGACACCGGCGTTGGTGCGCGAATCAGAGGCAAACAGCAGGCCGTCCTGCAGGTTCATGGCAACGCAATAGGTCATGGCGTGTAATCAGAAAACGGATACGCTTTGATTCTGGCCGTTGAACCGATGCTCTGCAAGTGCCATCCGGCGAGACCTGCCGCCTTGCCTGCAAGCCTTGCCGGATGTGCCCTGCAGCCTGGCCATTGCGCCACTCATTGCTGTTGTTGATCCAGCCATACCCACGCTGCCGCCTGCATTTCCTCTCCGCCCCCGCCACGCCGCACGCCGCGCACCGGGCAGGCATCCAGATAATCCATGCCGATCGCCAGTTTCAGATGGTGTTCGTTGGCCGGCGTCAGGTTGGAGATGTCAAAGCTGTGCCAGTCGCCATCGACCCAGGCTTCGGCCCATGCGTGGCTGGCAACGTGCTGCATCTGCTGTTCCGGCACGTACAGATAGCCGGATACATAACGTGCCGGCACGCCCAGTTGCCGGGCGCAGGAAATGAACACGTGGGTGTGATCCTGGCACACACCGCTGCCGCTGTTGAATGCCTGCGCCGCGCTCATGTGCACGTCGGTGCTGCCCGGCTGGTAGGGCATGCGCTGATGGATTGCCGCAGCCAGTTCGTGCAGCGATTCCAGGCTGGGCGGCAGGCGGCGAAAACGCTCGGCGAAAATGCGCAGCGCGCTGTCTGGCAGGGTCAGATCGGTGTGGCGCAAAAACGGCATCGGCGCCAGCGAATCGTGGTCGGTGTCGTTGGCGGCACTGGTTTCCACCAGCCCCTTGGCGCGGATGCGGATTTCCTGGTGCGGGTAGTCCAGCGTCAGCACATGCAGAATGTTGCCGTAGGCATCCATGCTTTTGACCGCCGGCACCGGCAGATCCAGCTCCCAGTCGATAATGCGCTGGCTGTGGCTGCTGTGTGGCGTCAGTCGCAGGTATTGCGTGCTGTGTTTCACCGGGTTGTCGTAGCGGTAAACGGTTTCGTGGCTGATGGCGAGTCTCATGGCGGCGCCTCCCTGCGCGTGATGAATGGTTTAGCTTTAGCAAAAGCCGGGCCAACGTCGCTGTTTCAGGCTGCAGGCCGCGCTGGGAGCGCTGTTTGGCGATTAAAGACGCTGCCCGTCAGGTTGGCCGGGCAGGGACGCCATGAGTGGTTTTGGTGCGGTGTGCACTGCGATGTGCAGCTTATTTGCGGATGGATTGCAGGGTTTTGGTGTATATGCCGCGCAGCAGATCGATTTCTTCTGCTTCCAGCGCGCTGCGCTGGTACAGTCGGCGCAGTTTGGGCATCAGTCGCTTGGGGTTGGCCGGGTTGAGATAACCAATTTCAGTCAGCGTCTGTTGCAAGTGTTCCAGCATGCCTTCCACTTGTTCTTGCGTCGCCAGTTGCGGAGCTTCCGGCCAGTCCTGAAAACTGTTGAGACCGGCTGCCATGCGCAGTTCGTAAGTCACCAGCTGCACTGCGGCAGCGAGGTTCAGCGAGCTGTAATCAGGGTTGGTTGGTACATGCACCAGCAGATTGCATTGCAGCACCTGTTCATTGCTCAGGCCGTTGGTTTCGTTGCCAAACACAAAAGCAATCTGATTGTTTTGCGCCAACTGTGTCAGCTGTTCCGCGGCCTCGCGCAGATTGGCCGATGGCGCTGCCAGATCACGGCGGCGTGCCGTCAGCGCAGCCGCAACGTGCACACCTTCCAGCGCCTCGCGTAGCGAATGGCACACTGGCACTGTTCCAGAACGTCGTCAGCACTGCTGGCCAGCGCGGTCGCGTGTGGATCGGGAAATGACTGCGGATTGACCAGATACAGCCGTTTCAGACCCATGACTTTCATGGCGCGGGCGGTGGAGCCGATATTACCGGGATGGCTGGTGTGGCAGAGGACGATGCGGATGTTATCGAACATGGCTGGATTCTGTGCTGGTGGCTGCGCTGGCAGCACAAGCCGGAAAATAGGTATACTGCTCTAATTCAAATGTCATGCCGCAAGTGCTGTGTCGCGGCTTCAATCAGCGGGATTTTACGTCATGAGCGATACCAACGGTTATGTTGCCGATCAGGAATACACCAGCGATTACCATCACGCCTATACCCCGGCGATGCTGACTACGTTTGCCTTGCTAAACGGCATTGCGCCTCCGGAGCGGCCTGCCGGGCAATTCCGCTTCCGCTTCTGCGATCTGGGCTGTGGTTTCGGCATGACCGCCTTGGCGTTGGCGGCCGCTTAATCCTGCTGCGCAGGTGTACGGCATCGACTTCATGGCGGAACATATCGACGTGTCGTGCAATCTGGCGGAGCGCGCGGGCATCAACAATGCGCATTTTTATCAGTTGTCGTTTGCCCAGGCGCTGGCAGAAGATTTCGAGCCATTCGACTACATCGTCGCCCACGGTGTTTATACCTGGGTCAGTGCCGACGTGAGGGCCGAGGTGACAACGTTCATCCAGCGTTACCTGAAACCGGGCGGTTTGGCCTATATCAGCTACAACACCATGCCGGGCAAGGCGGCAATCCTGCCGGTGCAGAAACTGGTGTCGGAGCTGGGCGCGCAGGCGCCGGGTAGCGCAGCGCAGCGGGTGCTGTCGGCGTTTGACGGTGTCGGCACTCTGCAGCAACTGGGTGCACGGGCATTGAACGATAAAGAGGCCGTGGCCACCCTAATGGCCAGCATTGCTGAAGAAGATCCGCGTTATCTGGCGCACGAATACCTGCATGCAGCGTGTGGGAGCCGCGTTATCTTCCGACGTGGCACGCGAGATGGCCGCAGCCGGCACCGAGTTCATCGGCTCGGCCACGCTATTCGCCAACGACGATCGTTTTCTGCTCAATCCGCAGCAGCAGGCCTACGTCAATAGCTTCGAAGATATCAATCAACGTGAGCTGGTGAAGGATTTCATGCTCGACGTACCATTTCGCCGCGACGTGTTTGCTGGGCGCCGCGCCGACTGATGGCACCGAGCAGGAGCGGCGTTTTGGCAAGTTGATGCTGATGCTGACGGTTTGCCCGGAGGCCGTGGACTATACCGCCCGTGTCGCCTTCATCCAGGCCAATTTCGATTCGCCCGTTGCGCGCAATGTAGTCAAGGCCTTGGCGAGCGGTGAAAAGTTTCAACCAGCTGTTGTCGCGCTGGGACATGATATCGGCCAGTCCGGCGGAAGTACGCGATACGGTATTCCTGCTGCTGTGCACGCAGCAGATTAGCGTGGTCGAGCAGGACAAGGTTGCCACCGCCAGCCGCCTCAACGAGGTTTTGCGCGATGCCGGTTATGTTTGCAATGCACTGGTTACGTTCTACGGGATTGCGGTGGAGATGCAGCTGGCGGAACTGATTCTGGCGCTGGGGCCATGCTGAAGGCTGCGCTGAGCGCGCTGCATTGTTGCGCAGCGAAAGTGCGCCTTGGCTGCCGTCTGCGCGACAGTAATGAAACAATGTGTGGCGGATGATGCGGGTGATGAGGCTTATGCTGCGCTGGTGGAGGATTTCTCGACCGCCGCCGTGCGGGTTTGCTGACGCAGTGGTTGCCGATTGGGCATGTTTGACGGCCGACACGCAGTGACTGGGCAAGCCGCTGTATTTCTTCCGAAAAGCGGTATAATGGCGACCTTTGTGGCGATACCGTCGCCTTGTTCCTTATCACCGCGGCGTAAGCCGCCTGCCCTGGAGTCCCCATGCATCCGATGCTCAACACCGCGGTGAAAGCCGCTCGTCGCCGCCTCGATCGCGTTACCCGCGCGTCCAACAATCTGGATGTGATCAAGGTTGAACGCAAGCAGCAAAACGATTTTGTCAGCGAAGTTGATCGCGCCGCCGAACAGGCCATCATCGAAACCATTCTCGAAGCCTATCCGACCCATTCGATCCTGGCTGAAGAGAGCGGTAGCAAGGGCGATTCCGAATTCCAGTGGATCATCGATCCGCTCGATGGCACCACCAACTTCCTGCACGGCTTCCCGCAATACGCGATTTCGATTGCACTGCGCCACAACGGCCAGATCACCCAGGGCGTGATCTACGACCCGGTAGCCAACGATCTGTTTACCGCCACCCGCGGTGTCGGTGCGTTCCTCAACGATCGTCGTATTCGTGTATCCAAACGTCTGTATCTGCAGGATGCCCTGATTGGCACCGGTTTCCCGTACCGTGAATTCCAGCATCTGGATACCTATATGGCGATGCTGAAAGACATGCTGCCGCGTTGTGCCGGCGTACGTCGCCCGGGTGCCGCAGCACTGGATCTGGCCTACGTTGCCTGTGGTCGTTTCGATGGCTTCTTTGAACTGGGCCTGAGCCCGTGGGATATTGCTGCCGGCGTACTGCTGGTGCAGGAGTCCGGTGGCCTGGCCGCCGACGTTGCCGGCAACGAGAACTATCTGGAGACCGGCAATGTGCTGGCCGGCAATCCGAAAATCTTTGCGCAGATGCTGCAAGTGCTGGCGCCGCATCTGACGGATTCGATGAAGCGCTAAGGCTTGACGCTAACCGAACCACGGCAAGGATTTTCCTTGCCGTTTTTACTTCTTCTTTGATCTCTCCACATCACGCCATGACCGCCACGCATACCCCGATGATGCAGCAGTATCTGCGCCTCAAAGCCGAGCATCCCGACAAGCTGTTGTTCTACCGCATGGGCGATTTCTACGAGCTGTTTTACGACGACGCGGAAAAAGCGGCACGCCTGCTGGATATCACCTTGACCACGCGTGGCAGTTCCGGCGGTCAGCCGATTCGCATGGCCGGAGTGCCTTTTCATGCCGCCGAGGGCTATCTGGCGCGCTTGGTGAAAATGGGCCAGTCGGTGGCAATCTGCGAGCAGATCGGCGATCCGGCTACCAGCAAGGGCCCGGTGGAGCGCAAGGTGATGCGGGTGGTGACGCCGGGTACGCTCACTGACGCGGCCTTGCTGGATGAGCGGCGTGACAACCTGCTGCTGGCCTTGAGCATGCAGCGTGGCAAGCTGGGCCTGGCGTGGCTGTCGCTGTCTTCCGGGCAATTCCGCTTGATGGAGTCGTCGGCCGATAATCTGTTATCCGAGCTGGATCGTATCCGCCCGGCAGAAATCCTGTTGCCGGATGATTTGTCGCTGCCGGTGCTGGATAGCCTCGGTGTGCCATGCCGCCGTCTGCACCCGTGGCAATTCGATCGTGACAGCGCTTTGCGGGTATTAACCACGCATTTTGCCACGCATGACCTGAATGGCTTTGGCTGTCAGGAAATGACGCTGGCGCTAGGCGCTGCCGGTGCTTTGTTCGATTATGCGCGCCAGACCCAGGGCAGCAGCCTGCCGCATGTGGTGGGCCTGATTGCCGAATCGGCACAGCAATATCTGGCATTGGATGCTGCGACCCGGCGCAATCTGGAGCTGACCGAAACCATCCGCAACGAACCGGCGCCAACCCTAATGTCGGCGCTAGATAGCTGTGCCAGCAGCATGGGTTCACGTTTGCTGCGCCACTGGCTGCATCATCCCCTGCGCGATCAGGGGGCGATTGTTGCTCGTCAGGAGGTGGTGGAAAGCCTGCGCCAGAGCCCACAATTGGATGAGCTGCGACAGCATTTGCGTAGCATCGCCGATATTGAACGCATCAACGCCCGGATTGCCTTGCGTAGTGCCCGGCCGCGTGATTTATCCAGTCTGCGTGACAGTTTGCTGCAGTTGCCGCAATTGGGAGGCTTGTTGCCGGATGCCATCCCGGCGCTGTTGCAACCATTCCGCAGCTTGCTGGCACAGCCATTTGCCGCTGCCGAGCTGCTGCAACAGTCCTTGTTGCCTGAACCATCGGTATTGCTGCGCGAAGGTGGCGTGATTGCTACCGGCTTTAACGCGGAACTGGACGAGCTGCGCGCCATCCAGACCGATTGCGGGCAATTCCTTGCCGATCTGGAGGCGCGAGAAAAAGCGCGTACCGGCATCACGACGCTCAAGGTTGAATACAACAAGGTGCATGGCTTCTATATCGAAGTCAGCCGGGCGCAGGCAGACAATGTGCCGGATGATTATCGCCGGCGGCAGACGCTGAAAAACGCCGAGCGCTACATCACGCCCGAACTGAAAACCTTCGAAGACAAGGCGCTATCGGCGCAAGACCGGGCACTGGCGCTGGAAAAGCGTCTGTATGAAGATCTGCTGGAGCAATTGCAGCCGCATATCGGCTTGTTGCAGCAATTGGCGGGCTATATTGCTCAGCTCGACGTGCTGGCCTGTTTCGCCGAACGTTCGCTGTTCTGCAATTATGTGCGCCCGCAATTACATTCCGGGCAGGGCATCGAAATCCGTGGCGGCCGTCACCCGGTGGTGGAAACCCAGATCGACAGCTTTATCGCCAACGACACCTTGCTCACCCCGACCCGCCGCATGTTGTTGATCACCGGCCCGAACATGGGCGGTAAATCGACCTATATGCGACAGACTGCGCTGATCACACTGCTCGCCTATGTCGGTAGCTATGTGCCGGCCAGCGAGGCGCGTATCGGTCGCATTGATCGGATCTTTACCCGGATTGGCGCGTCTGACGACCTGGCCGGTGGCCGTTCTACCTTCATGGTTGAAATGACCGAAACCGCCAATATCTTGCATCATGCCAGTGATGAGAGCCTGGTGTTGATGGATGAAGTCGGGCGCGGTACCTCGACGTTTGACGGCTTGGCACTGGCCTGGGCGATTGCCCGTCACCTGCTCGACAAGAGCCGTGCCGCCACCTTGTTTGCCACGCACTATTTCGAGCTGACCCGGCTGGCGCTGGATTATCCGCAACTGGCCAACGTGCATCTGGATGCAGTTGAGCACAAGGACAGCATTGTGTTTCTGCATGCGGTGCAGGAAGGCCCGGCGAGCCAGAGTTACGGGGTGCAGGTGGCGCAATTGGCAGGGGTGCCGGCACCGGTGATTCGCGCCGCGAAAAAATATCTGGCAGAGCTGGAGCAACAGAGTGCCGGCCAGGCGCTGCAGGGCGATTTATTCGCAACGCCCATGCCTTTGAGCGAGCCGGAAGTCATTGAAAACCCGGCATTACCGCTGCTTGACCGTTTGTCGGAAATCAATCCCGACGACGTTTCTCCGCGTGCCGCTCTGGAGCTGCTTTACGAGCTCAAGGCACTGTCCGGTAAATAACTTTTTACAGATTTTTACTTTGCAAATGGCATGCTGTCTGCCTAGACTGAATTTAACGTCACGTATGATGATGTGCTAAATCGGTCAAGTTGCTGATTGGCAAAACAATAAGAACCAGCACAGGGATGCAACCATTTTTGGGGACTTAAATCATGTATGGAAGCACCAACCTGAATGAACTAAATGACGAGAGCACTTTGGATGCTGTGGTCAGGCTGATTGGCAATCCCGCCAGCGGCGAGTTGTATCTGAGTGATATTCGCAGCAAGGCTGCGGTTTCACTGGAACGTTATGGCCGTTATCTGGCCGAGCTGTTTCGTGAACATTGTATTACCGTGCCGCCCGCAGTCAATTTGCAGGCTGGATTGGGCGGTGAGGTAAAAGTGGTGGGCGATCACCCGGAAAAAGCTGTGGTTGAGCGCCTGTTCAAAAACAATCAGAAATTGATCAAGGGCTTCAAGGAGCTGGAAGTGGTGCATGAAATCATCCGTACTCAGGAAGAGGCCATGCTCAACCAGCAGTTGCGGCAACGCAATCCTGGGGCTGTTGAGCAACTTGATGCAGGCGCCGGTGTTCCGGTGTTTAATCTGGGTATTACCAGCGGCGGCGCCTTGGCGTTTTTCTCGCAAGCCAGCAACTGATAACGATTGCGCATGAAAAAAGGCCGGGTTTTCCGGCCTTTTTCGTTGTCTGCTTCAGCGAGTCAGAAGCGCGCCGCCGAGATATTGGCCCAGCGCGACGGGCAGCTCGGCAAAAAAGTCCGGGCGCAGTACTTTGAATTTCTCGTTCTGCTCCAGCATGGGTTTTACGTTGTCGGGCCAGTCGAGCATTTGCCACAGGCCGATGGTCAGGCCATATACCCGCAGCAGCGTGGTGGCGCCTTCGCCCTTGTGTAGTTGTGGTGCACGGAATTCAAGTTGCTGGCCGATTTCCAGTAATTTGTCGATCAGCCGCGATTTGAAATCGAGCGCGATGCTGGCGTCCAGATTCTGCTCAATGACGCTGTTGGTCATCGCAGCAAGACGCAGGAAGCTCGGCTCATCACGCAGAAAACCGATATAAGTATCAAGGAAGGCATCGATCAGCGCACCCGTCGAGGTTTGTGGCGCATCGAACAGATGCAGCACCCGCTGTAACAACACATGGAATTGTTCGTCCAGTAGTGCCAGGAAAATTTCTTCCTTGGTGCGGAAATACAGATAAACCGTGCCTTTGGCCAAGCCACTGGCTTCGGCAATGCGGCTCACCGAGGGCAATTCTCGGCTGTTCTGCAGATACAGTTGTTGCGCTGCATCCAGGATCGACTGGCGTTTGGCGAGTTTCTCGTCTTCGGCAATGGCGCGCTGGCGCATGAGTATTCTCGGCAGGAATGAATGACTGGCGACTATTCTACGCTGTAGGGCGCATCCGATAAAGATATTATGCCAATGTCTTGATGTGCGTCAGCTTGTGGCTTGCCAAGCGATGTGCAGTCGGCAAGAATACCGCAGCAAAGTGATGTTACAAGACAAACCAATCCAGAAAAGATGGCATGCCCGGATTCAGATACGAAGCGATAGAACAGGCAAGCGGCAAGCAGCGGCGTGGCGTGATCGAGGCCGACAATGCCCGCCAGGCGCGCCAGCAGCTGCGCGAGCAGGGCATGCTGGTTGCCGGCCTGGATGAAATTGTTTCCGAGCGTGCCGGCGATTCATTTCTGCAGCGGCAGCGCGGTGGTGTGGGCCTGGCCCAGTTGGCCTTGCTGACGCGCCAGCTATCGACGCTGCTGGATGCAGGTTTGACCATTGAGCAGGCGCTGCAAGTGTTGATCGAGCAGGCAGATCAGCCGCGTGAAAGGGAGGTGGTGGCTGCGTTGCGCAGTGAGATTCTGGCCGGGGTGCCCATGTCGAAAGCGCTGGGCAATTTCCCGCGCGTGTTTCCCGAGCTCTATCGCACGCTGGTGGCGGCGGGAGAGGAGTCGGGAAAGCTGCCGGCGGTGATGCGGCGTCTTGCCGATTACATCGAATCGAGCCAGGCTTTGCGCGGCAAGGTGATGCTGGCGATGTTATACCCCGCCATCATCACCTGTGTCTCGATACTGGTTGTCGGTGGCTTGCTGACCTATGTTGTGCCGCAGGTTGTGAATGTGTTCCAGAATACCCACCAGCAGCTACCATGGCTGACCCGTGCGCTGCTGGCCACTTCCGCGGCGGTCAAAGTCGGGGCGTTGCCTGTGTTGCTGCTAATGGGGCTGGCGGGTTTTGGTTTTGCCCGCGCTTTGCGCGCCGAGCCCTTTCGACTGCAGGTGGACAGCTTTTTACTGCGCCTGCCACTGGCCGGGCGGCTGATTCGCAGTATCAATACCGCACGACTGGCAAGTACGCTGGCGATTCTGGTTGGCAGTGGCGTGCCCTTGCTGAGTGCATTGCAGCATGTGTCGGGCGTGGTGATCAATCGTGCGCAGCGCCTGGCAGTAACCGAGGCATCCAAGCAGGTGCGCGAGGGTGTCAGCCTGTCGCGAGCCTTGGCTGGCGGCAAGGTGTTTCCGCCAGTGCTGATT
The DNA here is from genome assembly GCA_046347685.1 of Chitinivorax sp. Taxonomy (GTDB): domain Bacteria; phylum Pseudomonadota; class Gammaproteobacteria; order Burkholderiales; family SCOH01; genus CALMFQ01. The sequence goes on along the minus strand of JAXMFR010000008.1, from coordinate 55,872 downwards.
CATCTGATTGCCAGTGGCGAGGCCAGTGGCAAGCTGGAGCATATGTTGGAGCGTGCAGCCCAGCAGCAAGCGCAGGAACTGGAGAGCCGGGTTTCGACTCTGACGGGTTTGATGGAGCCATTGCTGATTCTGGCCATGGGCGGCGTGGTGTTGCTGATCGTGATGGCGATCCTGATGCCGGTGTTTGAAATGAACCAACTGATTAAATAGGAAAAGGTTTTGCATGTCTCAGCTTAACAATACACAGCGTCAGCGCGGCTTCACCCTGATCGAGATTATGGTGGTGATCGTGATTCTCGGCGTGCTGGCGGCGCTGGTGGTGCCAAAAATCATGTCTCGCCCGGACGAGGCGCGGGTGGTTGCGGCAAAACACGATATTTCGGCCATCGGCCAGGCGCTGAAGCTATACAAGCTGGATAACGGCAGCTACCCCACCACTGAACAGGGGCTCAAGGCGTTGATCGCCAAGCCAGGCGTGGCACCCGTTCCAAATAACTGGAAAACCGGCGGCTATCTCGACAAGCTGCCGCAAGACCCGTGGGGACGTGATTTTCAATATCTGAGCCCGGGCGTCAAAGGTGAAGTCGATGTCTTCAGTTATGGCGCGGACGGCGCGGTAGGCGGTGAAGGCACCGATGCCGATATCGGTTCCTGGAATAGCTGAAACACGTGATGTCGCTGCGCCGGCCTGGCCAAGGCTTTACCCTGCTGGAAATCATGGTGGTGCTGGTGATTATCGGCATTGTCCTGTCGCTGGCTGTGGTGCGCCTGGATCCGCCGGCGGACCGCCAATTGCAGCAGGAGTCGGAGCGGCTGGCGTTGTTGTTTGAAGCGGCTCGGGATGAGGCAATTGCCCGTAGCGAGCCGGTTGCATGGTCGCATTTTCGCGGTCGCCATCAATTCTGGATTCGAAAAAATGCTGACTGGCAGCCATTGACTGGCGTGGATGTACTGTTGCCCTGCGAGTTGCCGGCTGGAATCAGCTTTGGCGCAATCAAGGTCAATCTGCAGCCGCAGGGGGAAGATGGCAAGCTGGCATTCCAGCCTCTGGCGGTCAACGCGAGCTGTTTCAGGTTCAGTTGCTGCGTGAGTGGGGCTGTTTGAGCTAGCCTCGGATGTCTTGGGTCGGGTGCGCGTGAGTCGTCAAGATGTGGCCGCGCAAGGATAAGGGATTTACCCTGGTCGAGGTGCTGGTGGCACTGGCGATTCTGGCCGTGGCGCTGGCAGCGGCGATGCGTGCCACCACGGGCCTGATCGACAATGCTGCCACCTTGAAAGAGCATCTGGTCGCGGGTTGGCTGGCGCAAAACCGGCTGCAGGAGCATATTGCCCGGCGAGACTTTCCCGAGCTTGGCTCGCAAACCGGCAGCGAGCAAATGGGCGGCATTCAATTCAGCTGGCGAGAAGATATCAGTGGTACGCCCAATGCCCGTTTTCGCCGTATCGAAATCAGCGTTTTTACCAATAATCAGACTGACTATGCTTCGGCGCGACTCATTGGCTACCTTACCAGCATTCGCTAAACGTGCCGCTGGCGGGTTTACGCTGCTGGAGCTGCTGGTAGCGCTGATCGTGTTTGCGGTGATGTCTGCCGTGGCATATAGCGGCTTGAACCAGATTTTTGCCGTCCGCGAACGCATCGAGGCAGAGAACCGAAAGTGGCGCGAGTTGACGCTGGTGCTGGGGCGAATGGAGGAGGACATTGCCCAGGCGATTAGCCGCCCGGTGCGTGATAGTTTCGGCACCTTGCGCGCGCCACTGCAGGGGCATCCGCAGCTGGTTGGAGAGGACGATGCCAATCTCAGCCTGGTGCGCATGGGGGCGGGCGGTAGCTCCGGGATTGCAGCGGACCTGACTCGTGTGGGCTATCGCCTGCGTGAAGGTTGTCTGGAATTGCTGTTGTGGCCGGCGCTGGACTTGCCTCCGCGCACCGGACCGAATGTGCATGTCTTGCTCAGTGATATCAAGGCTTTTGAGTTGGCATATCTGGAGGAGCAGGGAATCTGGGAAAGCAAGTGGGAGCCCGCTGACAAGGCGCTGCCCCGTGCGGTGCAGTGGGTACTGACGCTGTCCAGTGGTGAGAAAATTCGCCGTCTGGTGGCATTGCCATGAAACAGCGCGGCGTGGCGGTCATTACGGCTTTGCTTGTGGTGGCGCTGGTGACTGCAGCAACCGGCTTCATCGCCTGGCGTCAGCAACTCTGGCTGCGTACAGTGGAAAACCAGCTGAACATGGCTCAGGCCAAGGGGATTGCCCGTGCTGCCTTAAGCCTGGTGCGTGCCGAACTCAACGATGATCGCCGGCGCGATGGCAATAAATATGATTATCCGGGGAAGGCCTGGGCGGTACCGATCAGCAACATCCCGGTAGAACAGGGTACTGCCGGTGGCTTGGTGCGCGATCTGCAGGGGCGTTTCAATCTCAATAATCTGGTTAATAGCAGTGGACAGCCTAATGAGGCCTGGGTTGAGGCCTGTCGCAATCTGTTTCGCCAGTTGCAGTTGCCTGCGGAGCTGGTACCGAATCTGTTGGCCTGGATCGATCCGGTGCAGAGCCAGCGACAGGATGGTGGCGCTGAGGATGAGTATTATCTCAGCTTGCCGCAGCCATATCGGGCGGCGAACCAGGCGCTGACCGATATCAATAATCTGTATCGCATTAAGGGGTTTACGCCACAGGTGGTGGCAACGTTACGACCGTACGTCACGGTGTTCCCGCTGGTTGGTGATCCGGTTCCGGTGAATGTAAATTTTGCCGCCGATGTGGTGTTGCGTGCGCTGATTGGCGGCGAGGCTGCGCAAGCCGTGTTGGCGCAGCGTGGCAATAAACCCTTCGAGAATCTAGAAATGTTGCGTCTGGCCGTGCCGGAAAGCTCGCGTGACAAGATTCAGCCTGGCTTGGTTGATGTTCGAACCGATTATTTCGAAGCGGTTACCCATGCCCATTTTGGTAGTGTTTCCGTTGCGTATACCTCTTTGTTGTCACGCGACACACAGTCGGCTGGCGGTGCGTTTCCACGAGTGTTGTGGATGCGTCGCAGCGACCTGTCGGAGAAGAATGCCAGCGAACAGAATTAATCTCAAAAAATATTCGTTTGGTATTTTTATTTTTGCCGGGTGGGCGTAATATATAGAGTGGGTTGACATAACAATAATCATGCAATCCGCCCCACTTATCAAAGAAGGGAGCCATGAGGATGAATATTTACAGAATTTGCAGTATCGCCGCTGCGTCTTTGCTTGCCGGCGCGGTTAGCGCAGATGTGTTGCCGATGGATGATTCGTCGTTGTCGGATGTGTCGGGCCTGAACAACAACGGTATTTTTTACGCTCGCACCAACGAAAAGGATCAGAAAAAGACCGAAGAGGAAATCGCTGAAATGCGTGCCTCCTTGCGTCAGTCTGCATCCGGCGTGAATGATTACCTGAACAAGGAAAATACCGACAAGCAATCGCTGGATCGTCAGGCGCTGCCTAACTACGATGCTTCGCGCGATTCGTGGAAAGAGGTGGTTGCCGGTACCGGTGGCGATGTCCGCGTGCAGGTGGGCCAGGGTAACGGCTCGCAAATTTTTGGCGGTAACTCGCTGGGTGGATTGGGCGGCGGCGGCATGGATTTTTCCGGTACCCGCTCCCGGGTTCTGATTAACAACAAATAGTCTGGACTTTTTTGCACCGTCTCCGCATCGCCGTTTTCTCTGATGTATCCGTCGCCGAATCCGAGTGGCAGTGGGTTGCCTTGGATTCGGCGAATTCCGTTTTGGCGCAAGGCCAAGGCGATCCTGGTCATTGGGCGCAGACTCGGGATGTCGAAGTGTTGTTGCCGGCTTCGCGGCTGGTGTATCGGCACCTCACCGTTCCTGCCGCCTCGCGTCGGCAATTATCAAAAATTCTGCCGTTTGCACTGGAAGATGAGCAATTAACGCCACCGGATGGTAGTCACCTGGCGGCTGGCGTGTTGCAGGGTGATGGCGTTGCGGTGGCGATGGTTGCGCGGGATTATCTTGCGCGCCTGTTGCGTCAGTTTGCCGAGTTTTCGATTCAGCCGCGACGAGTGGTGAGTGTGCTTGATTGTCTGCCGCCTGCTGAGCAGGAAGCGTGGCAAATGTTGTTGTTGCCTGCCGACGCTGGTGCCCGCGCCGGGCAGCATGCCTTCAGCTTTGATCTTGAATCCACGCCGCCGGTCGAATTGCAATTGGCGATCAGGCAAGCATTGACGCCGCCTCAAGGTCTGCAGGTATTTGTCGCTCAGGGCGTTGATAGCGCGCATTTGGATGGTTGGCGCGATAGTCTGGAAGTCGATTTGCAATGCCACGAAGGGTGGGACTGGCGAACCGCGCCGCTCAACCCACGGGCAATCAATCTATTGCAGGGCGCTTTTGCCCGTTCTACTGCAGCATCATTTGATTGGCGTATTTATCGCGCACCGGCGCTGCTGATGTCAGTGTTGCTGCTGATGTATGCTGCTTCGGTCGTGATTGATTGGTGGCGCCTGGATCGGCAGTACACAAAAACCACTGCTGCGATTGAAGCAGAGGCCAGAAAGGTGATTCCTGTCGGTCCACTGGTTGATCCGGTTGCCCAATTGCAGCGCAAGCAGCAGGATGTGGCGCGCAACGGCGCTGCCGGGTGGGCATCGTTGGCACAGCGGGTTGCCGCCCAGCTGGGCTCGTCAAGCCTGACCCGCTTTCATTGTGCCGACGATGGGGCATTGATCGAGTTATCCCTGCCTGATGCGACGCAGGCCGACGCCTTGCAGCAGCGCTTGGCAAGTGCAGGTTTGCAGGTTGAGCGCAAAAGCGGTGGCGCTGCCAATGGTGCTTACAGTGTTGCGCTGCTGCTGAAGGAGGCGCGCTGATGCAGGCTTTGCGCGAATATTGGGCCAAGCTGACTGAGCGCGAACGGTTGATTTTGGCTGGCGGGGGCGCTTTTCTGGCGTTGGTGGTGCTCTATCTGCTGTTGTGGCAGCCCTTGCTTGATGCGCGTGCGCGCCTCGCAAAATTGTTGCCGCGCCAGCAACAAACCTTGCAGTCGGTACGGCAATTGGCTGCGCAGCTTGGGGCTACTCCCGCTTCGGCCGCGCTGGATCTGGAACAGGCTTTGGCCAAGGCGGGTAGTGCATCCAGCATTGCGCCTGCGAACAAACAAATATTGTCACCTCAGCGCGTCAAATTGGGTTTTGAGGCTGTATCGTTCAATCAGTGGCTGAATTTTGCCGTGGCCATGCAATCAACCGGCTGGCCGGTCAGTGTCATGGATGTGTCGCGTGGCGAAGCTGGCAAGGTCAAGGTCGTCGCCGAGTTTGGTCACTGATGCGCGTTCGCACCATCTTCGCCGTTATTCTGTTGTTTCTGCTATTTCTGTTGCTGCAAATGCCAGCCGCAGTGGTGGCGCCGCTCCTGAAGCAGTATTCCAATAGTCTGCTCGAAGTATCTGCTGCTGAAGGCTCTGTCTGGCAAGGTCAGGCGCAATCCATTTCCTTGCGTGGCACGACCTTGCTTGGGCCTGTGCAATGGCGGTTGAGCCCTTGGGGCTTGCTGCTGCTACAACTGCGGGGTGATATCAAGAGTCTCAACGGCAGTGCCAGCTTTGTCGTTAGTAGCGACAAAGTAACATTGTCTGCCGATCGCCTGGTATTGCCGCTGGCGCCGCTGGCAGCGCTGGATCGTTCGTTGGCGCAGTATCAGTTGCGTGGCCAACTGGAGTTGTTGTCCGAGCAGTTTACCTTCGCTCCCGGTGGTGGCGCCGGAAGTTTGCAGCTGCGCTTGCTGGATCTTGGTTCCGCGCTAGTGTCAGTGCCGAGTATTGGTCATTATCGAATTCAGATCAGCCCGATGCGCGACGCTTATCGCTTTAACGCCGCGACCGAACGTGGCCCGTTGCGGGTGACGGGGGATGGCCGTTGGCAGCCGGGCAAGGGCGGTGCGATTCGCCTGCAACTGCACCCGGACAGCGAGGCTGAGGCGCTGCGGCCTTTGTTGTCTCTGGCAGGGCGGCCGGCGGCCAATGGCGACTATTATCTGAATACCTCGTTCCGTTAATTGGCGGTAAGGCTGCCAGCGGAAATATTGCCCCTTTTTTGAACTAGGGCATACCCGTATGGTTTTGTCCGCGTTGCCACAGTAACGTTGCGGACGACTATTCCCGCTTTTCAGCTTTTCATGCAGACTTTTGAAGATTATCAGGCGCGTTATTCCGCGTATGAACAGATTCGCTTTCGCCGGGAAGCCGGTGGACTGATTCTGTTTGATCTGAATACGCCGGCCTTCAGTGCCTGTTTTTCCTTGCAAGGCGGGCAGTTGCTGACCTTTCAACGACATGATCAACGCCCCTTGTTATGGCTTTCAGAGCAGGCAATGATGCAGCCGGGAAAAGCTATCCGCGGTGGTATTCCGCTGTGCTGGCCATGGTTCGGCCCGGCTCCGGAGGGTTCGGGGCGGCCCGCACATGGTTTTGCGCGCAATCTCCCATGGCGTCTGACCAGTGTGCTGGCAGAGGACAATGGCTGGGTGGTGCGTTTTCAGCTCAGCGATAGCGCCGATACGCGTGCTTTATGGCCGCACAGCTTTGAAGCGTCGCTGACGTATCAGCTCGGACGTTCGCTGCGTATCGATTTCTGTGTGGTCAATCTTGATCCTGTGCCGTTCTCGATGAGCTACGCCTTCCACAGTTATTTTCCGGTTGCTGATATCCAGCAGACGGAGGTATTGGGGCTGAACGGTTGTGATTATTACGATCAGTTACAGTCGATGCGTTTGTTGCGGCAGCAAGGTCCGATCCGTTTTGATGGCGAATGTGACCGGATTTATGTTGATGCCTCCGGCGAGTATCTGCTGCGTGACACAGCCTCTGGTGCTGAACTACAGATTCAGACCGAAAATTGCCAGAGCGCCATCGTCTGGAATCCGTGGCTGGAAAAATCCACGCGTTTGAGTGATATGGCGGATTCTGCGTATCAGCATATGCTGTGTGTGGAATGCGGAAATGTGAGTGGTAACAGTATTGTCGTTCCTGCTGGCGGCGCCCACGCTAGCGCCATGCAGCTTAAATATCGTTGAGTACCTCCTCGCTTATCTGGGCGTATACATCCTTCTAAAATGCCAGTTTTTTATTTGACTGGCCAATCTTTACAGATCCAACAATCCTCTTAGAATCAATCGCGTAACGCTGCCTTTCATGGTCTTGCCGGCGGCCCCACGATAAAAACAGAGGAGACGTGCTTCATGTTCGATTATGTGATTGTTGGCGGCGGTTCGGCCGGTTGTGTATTGGCCAATCGATTGTCGGAAGATCCCTCGGTCAGCGTGTGTTTGCTTGAAGCGGGCCCTGCTGACCGCAGCCCTTTGGTTCATACCCCGGTGGGGGCGTTGGCGTTGGTTCCGCGCAAATATCTGAACTGGGCATACAACACACAGCCTCAATCCGGGTTGAATGGCCGACGCGGTTATCAGCCGCGTGGCAAGGTGTTGGGGGGCTCGAGTGCAATCAACGCGATGATTTATGCGCGTGGCCATCGCCATGATTACGACCATTGGGCCGCGTTGGGTAATCCCGGTTGGTCGTTTCAGGAGGTGTTGCCATATTTCAAGCGAGTGGAACATAACGAGCGCGGAGCCGATGACTATCACGGCGTAGGTGGTCCGCTGAACGTCGCTGACCTGCGCAGTCCTTCATCGGTGAGTGCCGCTTTTGTTGAGGCAGCCCAGCAGTGTGGCATTCCCTACAACCCGGATTTTAACGGCGCCGAGCAGGAGGGGGCGGGCTTCTATCAGGTGACACAGAAAAATGGTGAGCGTTGTAGTGCTGCGCGGGCATTTTTGACTCCGGTGCTGAATCGTCCCAATTTGCAGGTGCTGACTGATGCACATACGATTCGTGTGGTGTTTGAGGATAAACGGGCCGTGGGTGTGGATTATTTGCAGGCAGGCTTGCGCAAGACGGTGCGTGCTTTGCGTGAAGTGATTCTGAGCGCAGGTGCCTTTGGCTCGCCGCAGATATTGATGTTGTCCGGCATCGGGCCCTCAGCCCATTTGCAGTCAATGGGTATTCCGGTGCTGCACCATTTGCCGGGGGTTGGCCAGAATCTGCAAGATCACCCGGATTTCATTTTTCTCAATAAATCGCCATCGCTGGATACGTTCGGCATTTCTCCGGGTTTTACGCTCAAGCTTTGGCGGGAATGGCGTCGTTATCAGTCAGAGCGCCGAGGCATGTTCACCAGCAACTTTGCCGAAGCAGGCGCTTTCATCAAATCCCATCCCCTGCTGCCGATTCCCGATCTGCAGATTCATTTCGTCATCGGCATGGTCGAGGATCATGCGCGCAAACTGCTGCTGGGGCATGGCTACAGTGCGCATGTGTGCATTTTGCGGCCCAAGAGTCGTGGGCAGGTGCAGTTGGCGAGCATCAATGCGCTGGATGATCCACTGATCGACGTGAATATGCTGGGCGATGCCGAGGACCTGGAGATCATGGTGCGTGCGTACAAATTGACACGCGGTATTCTGCGCGCCCCGGCGTTTGCCTTGGTGCGCGGCAAGGAGTTGCATACCGCCGATGTGCATGGTGATGATGAAATTCGTGCCCTGCTGCGGCAGCGAGTCGATTGTATTTATCACCCAGTGGGGACCTGCAAGATGGGGCAGGGTGAAGATGCCGTGGTGGACGCCGAGTTAAAGGTGCATGGCCTGCAAGGGCTGCGTGTTGTTGATGCCTCGATCATGCCAACACTGATTGGCGGCAATACCAATGCGCCGACCATCATGATTGGCGAAAAGGCCGCCGACATGATCCGGCAGCGTCAGGTCTTGTCGGACGACGTCGATCTGGTGGATGCGGCCATTCGTAGCAATAGTTCTGAGGCCGCAGCCTGATCAACGCAGCAGTTCGGAAAATAAATGCTGGGCTTTGCGCACTTTGGGCTCAACTACGATCGCGCAGTAGGGTTGGTTTGGGTTGAGCTCAAAATAGCGCTGGTGATAATGCTCTGCCGGGTAAAACGTTTCGGCCGGTTGCAGTTCGGTGACAACCGGCGATAACCAGGTGGCTGACTGCTCTGCCAGCGTTACTATCGCTGCCTCTCGTTGTTGTGGGGTGTGATAGAAGATCACCGAGCGATATTGGCTGCCGACGTCATTGCCTTGCCGATTCAGTGTGGTGGGGTCATGGATGCTGAAGAAGATCTGCAGCAATGTTTCGTAGTTGATGGCCGCCGGGTCGTAATGAATCTGCACCACTTCGGCGTGGCCGGAGCGGCCGCTGCAAACTTGATCATAATCCGGGTTGGGTGTATGCCCGCCCATATAGCCGGAAACAACCTGGTCAACCCCGCGTAGCTTGACGAATACCGCTTCCAGACACCAGAAACAGCCGCCTCCGAATGTGGCCAGTTCCAAATGGGTTGTCATGATTGGCTCCGGGTTGATCAACTTACTGACTATGACAAATCGCGAACGGAAATGGTTGCATTCGTAGGTATGGTTAATTGCATTTGATGGGGGCGCCAGGTCGTGCGTGCGCGGTACAATCAAGCCAATTCATTTTGTCGGTTGGTGGTGATGTCGCGTCCTGATTCTCCCTGCGTCGCAATTTGTTCTACAGCCCTTGGTGATGAATGGTGCCGCGGATGTGGCCGCAGTTTTATCGAGGTAGCCAACTGGGTTTGCATGTCGGATGCGGAGAAGGAGGTGATCTGGCTCCGTCTTGAACAGTTTTGGCAGGAACGAGGTGAGCCATGTCCTTGGTTGGGTCGTGGCGATGTCGTTCTGCAGAAGCGCTGACATGTTGCCTAAATGACGGTTTGATCTTTATCTAAAGTGGCGCATGTGTAGCGCTGGCAGAGTGGCCGGTGGCTTGTTGCCGCAAGTGCCTGTTATATCGAGTGCTCGAATCAGGTATCATTGCGCCTTTATCTGTATAACCAACAATAAAAGCGGTTGGGATTCCAATGACTGAAGTCATCTCGTTGCGCGGTGGTAGCGCACTTTCTTCGTTTCGTTTGAAAAAACTGTTGCAATCGTTTTCGGTCGTGGGGGTCGAAGTCGAGCACATTTACGCCGAATACTGGCACTTTGCCGAAGTGGCGCAGCCCTTGTCGGCTCAGGAACAAACGATTCTTTCCCAGTTGCTGAGTTATGGCCATGCTGCTGATCCAGCCGGTGCCGTGGGTGAAATGCTGCTGATTACGCCGCGTATCGGTACGATTTCGCCGTGGTCGTCAAAGGCCAGTGATATTGTCCACAACGCCGGCCTGACCGCCGTGAATCGTGTAGAGCGTGGCGTTGCCGTGTATATCAAGAAAGCCTCGGGCAAATTGTCGGAAGCCGACAAGCGCGCGGTGTTGCCGGTGTTGCACGATCGTATGACTGAGGCTGTATTTGACAGCCTGGATGCTGCGTCGCGACTGTTTCAGCATATCGAGCCACAGCCGCTGGCGAGTGTGGATGTGCTCGGTGGCGGCCGTGCAGCGCTGGTGCGTGCCAACGACGAGATGGGTCTGGCATTGAGTGCCGACGAGATCGATTATCTGCTGGAAAACTTCCAGAAAATCTCGCGCAACCCGACCGACGTTGAGCTGATGATGTTTGCTCAAGCCAACTCGGAACATTGTCGTCACAAGATTTTCAACGCCGACTTCATCATTGATGGGCAGCCGCAGCCAAAAAGCCTGTTCGGCCTGATCAAGGACACGCACAAGGCCAGCCCTGAAGGCACGCTGGTTGCCTATTCCGACAACTCATCAGTAATCGCCGGTGCCACGATCAATCGTCTGCAGCCGGATGCCGACAAGCAAACCTGGCAGTGGACCGAGCGCCCGACGCATATCCTGATGAAAGTGGAAACCCACAATCATCCGACCGCTATTTCCCCGTTTGCTGGTGCGGCTACCGGTTCCGGTGGTGAAATTCGTGATGAAGGTGCAACAGGCCGTGGCTCCAAGCCGAAGGCCGGCCTGACCGGTTTCTCGGTGTCCAATCTGAATATCCCAGGCTTTGAACAGCCATGGGAAGCTTACGAAGGCAAAGACGCCAGCGGCAATGTCTATGGTCGTCCGGACCGCATTGCCAGCCCGCTGCAGATCATGCTGGATGGCCCGATCGGCGGTGCTGCGTTTAATAACGAGTTTGGTCGCCCGAACCTTGCCGGTTACTTCCGTACCTACGAAGAAAAAGTCAGTGGCGAGATGCGCGGTTATCACAAGCCGATCATGATTGCCGGTGGGCTGGGCAATATCGATGAGCTGCAGGTCTACAAGCAAAGCTTGCCGGTGGGTTCGTTGCTGATCCAGTTGGGCGGCCCGGGCCTATTGATCGGCATGGGCGGCGGTGCTGCTTCGTCGATGGATGCCGGCGCCAATGCGGCGGATCTGGATTTTGACTCGGTACAACGCGGCAATCCGGAAATCCAGCGTCGCGCACAGGAAGTCATTGATCGTTGCTGGCAGCTGGGAGAGGCCAACCCGATTCTGTCGATTCACGACGTGGGTGCCGGTGGCGTGTCCAACGCCTTGCCAGAGCTGGTGCACGGTTCGGATCGCGGCGGCAAGCTGGATTTGCGCAAGGTGCCGATCGAAGAAAAGGGCATGGCGCCAAAAGAAATCTGGTGTAACGAATCGCAAGAACGTTATGTGCTGGCGATTGCGGAAAAGGATCTGGCGCGTTTCACCGCTATTTGTGAGCGTGAACGTTGCCCGTTCGCCGTACTCGGTCATGCAACAGAAGAACAACATCTGGAAGTGGCCGATAGCCTGCTTGGCAACAAGCCGGTCGACATGGATATGTCGGTGCTGTTGGGCAAGCCGCCGAAAATGACCCGTGACGTGAGACGTGCCGAGCTGGATCTGCCGCGTTTCGATTCCTCGACGCTGAGTCTGGAAGAGGCTGCGCTGCGGGTGCTGCGTTTGCCGGCCGTAGCGGACAAATCGTTCCTGATCACCATCGGTGATCGTACCGTAGGCGGCATGTCGGTTCGTGATCAGATGGTTGGCCGCTGGCAGGTGCCGGTTGCCGACGTTGCCGTAACTACCATGGGTTATGACACCTATCGCGGTGAAGCGATGGCGATGGGTGAACGCACGCCGTTGGCATTGATCAGTGGCCCGGCCTCAGGCCGCATTGCCATTGGTGAGGCTATTACCAATATCGCTGCTGCCGATATTGAAAAAATTTCCGATATCAAATTGTCGGCCAATTGGATGGCTGCCGCTGGCCATGCCGGCGAAGATGCGCGCTTGTACGATACGGTGCAGGCGGTGTCGGCGCTGTCGCAGGAACTGGGCATCAGTATTCCGGTAGGCAAAGACTCCCTGTCGATGAAAACCGTATGGCAGGAGCGCGAGCAGCAGAAGTCGGTGACTGCGCCGCTGTCCCTGGTGGTCTCGGCATTTGCACCGGTGCAGGATGTGCGTAATACGCTGACACCAGTATTGCGTACCGATGTTGGCGATACTGACCTGATCCTGATCGACTTGGGTGGTGGCAAATGCCGTCTCGGCGGTTCGTCGCTGGCGCAGGCGTATAAGCAGATTGGCGACTTCAATCCGGATGTGGTGAATCCTGAGCGTTTGATTGCCTTCTTCAATGTGATTCAGTCCCTGAAGCGTGAGCAGAAATTGCTGGCCTACCACGATCGTTCCGACGGTGGCTTGTTTGTTACCTTGTGCGAAATGATGTTCGCCAGCCATGTTGGCCTCAATATTGAGGTGGATGAGTTGTGCTTCGAGCGTCGCCGTTCCGAGCGCGAATACGGTGAAATCACGCCAGAAGATGTGTTGCGTGCGGAAAATGGCCGCATCATGGGGGTGTTGTTCAACGAGGAGCTGGGGGCGGTGATCCAGTGCCGTCGTTCCGATACCTCGACCGTGATGGCAGCCTTCTTTAATGTGGGCATCCGTAGCGAGTTGTACGTCATCGGATCGATTGCTTCTGACGACAAGCTGAAGATCAAACGCAACAACAAGACCGTGTTCCAGGAGGCACGCACAGTATTGCAGCGCGCCTGGTCGGAAACCAGTTATCACCTGCAACGTTTGCGTGATAACCCCGCCTGTGCTGATTCCGAATATGACCGCTTGCTGGATAAGGGCGACAAAGGGCTGTTCGCTGAACTCAGTTTCGATCCGGCGGAGAATGTTGCCGCACCTTACATCAATAAAGGTGCGAAGCCGCGAATTGCCGTGCTGCGTGAGCAGGGCGTCAACAGTCAGGGTGAAATGGCCGCCGCTTTCGTCAAGGCTGGTTTCGAGGCTGTCGACCTACACATGAGTGACATCATTGCTGGCCGTATCGGCTTGAACGATATGCTGGGGGTGGCTGCTTGTGGCGGCTTCTCCTACGGTGATGTGCTGGGGGCCGGTGAGGGCTGGGCCAAGTCGATTCTGTTCAATCCGCGGGCCCGTGAGCAGTTCGAAGCATTCTTCCAGCGCAAGGATACGTTCGCGCTGGGGGTGTGTAACGGCTGCCAGATGATGAGTAACCTCAAGTCCATCATTCCGGGTGCAGAACATTGGCCGCATTTCGGACGTAATGAGTCGGAACAGTTCGAGGCGCGTCTGGTGATGGTGGAGGTGCTGGAGAGTCCATCGCTGTTCCTGCAGGGAATGGCCGGCAGCAAAATGCCGATTGTGGTTTCGCATGGCGAAGGGCGTGCCGAGTTTGCGTCGGCTGCTGCACAGAAAAACGTGATCACGGCGCTACGTTTTGTTGACCACAAAGGCAAGCCAACGGAAGTCTATCCGCTGAACCCGAATGGTTCGCCGAAAGGCGTGACTGGTGTCACCACTGCGGATGGCCGCTTCACTATCATGATGCCGCATCCGGAGCGTGCGCATCGTACCGTGCAGCTATCTTGGCACCCGGAAAACTGGGGCGAGGATTCGGGCTGGATGCGTATGTTCCGCAATGCCCGCAAGTGGATCGATTGATCCCGTTGAGTTTCTGATCAGACAAAGCCCCGCGAAGCGGAAACTTGTTTTTGCCTGATTCACTTAAATTCAACAGCTTGGCGCAGGGCGTGACTTTTTCTTTAAAATTTTCTGTAAAACGGTATTGACGCTTTGTAGGTGGATGCGTATAGTTCGGCCTCTCTGCAGCGACGCAGTTGCAGCGCAGTTAGTTGTGAATGATTAACTGATTGATCTTTAACAAAATACAGTACAGCCGATAGGTGTGGGTGCTTGTGGTTGGGTAGTTCGATTACGGTCGAACGATTCAAAGTAATAGCAAGTGCTCACATCAAAGTAACAGATTAATTCTGAGATTTTGATTGAGCGGTAGGGATTGAACAAAAGAGTTTGATCCTGGCTCAGATTGAACGCTGGCGGCATGCTTTACACATGCAAGTCGAACGGGCTTGGGGGCTTGCTCCCAAGTTAGTGGCGAACGGGTGAGTAATACATCGGAACGTACCGTGTAGTGGGGGATAACGTAGCGAAAGTTACGCTAATACCGCATACGATCTACGGATGAAAGCAGGGGACCTTCGGGCCTTGTGCTATACGAGCGGCCGATGTCTGATTAGCTAGTTGGTGAGGTAAAGGCTCACCAAGGCGACGATCAGTAGCGGGTCTGAGAGGATGATCCGCCACACTGGGACTGAGACACGGCCCAGACTCCTACGGGAGGCAGCAGTGGGGAATTTTGGACAATGGGCGAAAGCCTGATCCAGCCATGCCGCGTGTCTGAAGAAGGCCTTCGGGTTGTAAAGGACTTTTGTCAGGGAGCAAAACTTACTGGTTAATACCCGGTGAGGCTGAGAGTACCTGAAGAATAAGCACCGGCTAACTACGTGCCAGCAGCCGCGGTAATACGTAGGGTGCAAGCGTTAATCGGAATTACTGGGCGTAAAGCGTGCGCAGGCGGACTTTTAAGCCAGATGTGAAAGCCCCGAGCTTAACTTGGGAATTGCGTTTGGAACTGGGAGTCTAGAGTCTGTCAGAGGGGGATGGAATTCCACGTGTAGCAGTGAAATGCGTAGAGATGTGGAGGAACACCGATGGCGAAGGCAGTCCCCTGGGATAAGACTGACGCTCATGCACGAAAGCGTGGGGAGCAAACAGGATTAGATACCCTGGTAGTCCACGCCCTAAACGATGTCTACTAGTTGTTGGGGTAGCAATACCTCAGTGACGCAGCTAACGCGTGAAGTAGACCGCCTGGGGAGTACGGTCGCAAGATTAAAACTCAAAGGAATTGACGGGGGCCCGCACAAGCGGTGGATTATGTGGATTAATTCGATGCAACGCGAAAAACCTTACCTGGCCTTGACATGCCACTAACGAAGCAGAGATGCATTAGGTGCCCGAAAGGGAAAGTGGACACAGGTGCTGCATGGCTGTCGTCAGCTCGTGTCGTGAGATGTTGGGTTAAGTCCCGCAACGAGCGCAACCCTTGCCGATAGTTGCTACATTCAGTTGAGCACTCTATTGGGACTGCCGGTGACAAACCGGAGGAAGGTGGGGATGACGTCAAGTCCTCATGGCCCTTATGGCCAGGGCTTCACACGTAATACAATGGTCGGTACAGAGGGTTGCCAACCCGCGAGGGGGAGCTAATCTCAGAAAGCCGATCGTAGTCCGGATTGCACTCTGCAACTCGAGTGCATGAAGTCGGAATCGCTAGTAATCGCGGATCAGCATGTCGCGGTGAATACGTTCCCGGGCCTTGTACACACCGCCCGTCACACCATGGGAGTGAGGGATACCAGAAGTAGGTAGCTCAACCGCAAGGAAAGCGCTTACCACGGTATGTTTCATGACTGGGGTGAAGTCGTAACAAGGTAGCCGTAGGGGAACCTGCGGCTGGATCACCTCCTTTCTAGAGAAAAGCCTGATTACAAGCATTCACACTTATCGGTTGTGTTAGAAGAAGTTGGGAATTGGATTGAGCTAGAGACTTGAGTTCAAGCCAAGAATAGGGCTTGTAGCTCAGTTGGTTAGAGCACACGCTTGATAAGCGTGGGGTCGCTGGTTCGAGTCCAGCCAGGCCCACCAAGACAGCGCTGTTTACAGCGGAGAGAAGAAAGCCGTTGGCTTTTTATATCGACGCTGTAAGCGGTGAGCATCAAGCAAGACAAGGAACAGATTGGCGACGCATAGTAACTATGCGAGTCAAGCTGTGACGCTGGATTGCGCAGATGATCAGCGGTTACAGGGGGTTTAGCTCAGCTGGGAGAGCACCTGCTTTGCAAGCAGGGGGTCGTCGGTTCGATCCCGTCAACCTCCACCATCCTTCTTTGGAACACAAATAGGTAGAACCCAAAACAAACACATTAGGTTTGATGTGTTTGTTTTGGCTTCTTAGCCAAGCTGTACTGCTCTTTAACAAAATGGAAGAAGTGACATTGAAGGCTTGATGCGAGCGAGTCGTAAGACGAGTGCGTATTGAGATAACAATGGGTTTTGATTGTATCGACTGTTTGCTGAAGTCAGCAGCAAACAGAGCAAACGTTGATTGACTGCTTGTAAGTTGAAGAATTGCTTCAGCTTATAGGATCAAGCGACTAAGTGCACATGGTGGATGCCTTGGCGATTACAGGCGATGAAGGACGTGGTAGCCTGCGAAAAGCTACGGGGAGCTGGCAAACGAGCTTTGATCCGTAGATATCCGAATGGGGAAACCCGGCGCGCAAGCGTCACTCCGCATGAATATATAGGGTGGGTAGAGCGAACGCAGCGAACTGAAACATCTAAGTAGCTGCAGGAAAAGAAATCAACCGAGATTCCCAAAGTAGTGGCGAGCGAAATGGGAAGAGCCTGTATGTGATAGTCAACTGGTTAGTGGAACGGAATGGAAAGTCCGGCGATAGAGGGTGATAGCCCCGTACACGAAAACTGGTTGGTGGTACTGAGCATACGACAAGTAGGGCGGGGCACGAGAAACCCTGTCTGAACATGGGGGGACCATCCTCCAAGGCTAAATACTCGTAATCGACCGATAGTGAACCAGTACCGTGAGGGAAAGGCGAAAAGAACCCCGGGAGGGGAGTGAAATAGAACCTGAAACCGTGTGCATACAAACAGTGGGAGCCCCTTCGTGGGGTGACTGCGTACCTTTTGTATAATGGGTCAGCGACTTACGTTCAGTAGCGAGCTTAACCGAGTAGGGGAGGCGTAGGGAAACCGAGTCCGAATAGGGCGCATAGTTGCTGGGCGTAGACCCGAAACCAAGTGATCTATCCATGGCCAGGTTGAAGGTGCCGTAACAGGTACTGGAGGACCGAACCCACTAGTGTTGCAAAACTAGGGGATGAGCTGTGGATAGGGGTGAAAGGCTAAACAAACTTGGAAATAGCTGGTTCTCTCCGAAAACTATTTAGGTAGTGCCTCACGTATCACTCTCGGGGGTAGAGCACTGTCATGGCTAGGGGGTCATCGCGACTTACCAAACCATAGCAAACTCCGAATACCGAGAAGTGCGAGCGTGGGAGACAGACATCGGGTGCTAACGTCCGGTGTCAAGAGGGAAACAACCCAGACCGCCAGCTAAGGTCCCAAATGACGTGCTAAGTGGTAAACGAAGTGGGAAGGCATAGACAGCCAGGATGTTGGCTTAGAAGCAGCCATCATTTAAAGAAAGCGTAATAGCTCACTGGTCGAGTCGTCCTGCGCGGAAGATGTAACGGGGCTAAGCACGTAACCGAAGCTGCGGATCTACAGTTTACTGTAGGTGGTAGGAGAGCGTTCTGTAAGCCTGTGAAGGTGTCTTGAGAAGGATGCTGGAGGTATCAGAAGTGCGAATGCTGACATGAGTAGCGATAAACAAGGTGAAAGTCCTTGTCGCCGAAAACCCAAGGTTTCCTACGCAACGTTCATCGGCGTAGGGTGAGTCGGCCCCTAAGGCGAGGCAGAAATGCGTAGTCGATGGGAAACAGGTTAATATTCCTGTACCGATTTGGAATGCGATGGGGGGACGGAGAAGGGTAGGTCAGCCAACTGTTGGAATAGTTGGTTTAAGCGTGTAGGCGTGCTCTATAGGCAAATCCGTAGAGCTTAGCTGAGGCGTGATGACGAGGTGCCACGTGCACTGAAGTGATTGATCCCATGCTTCCAGGAAAAGCCTCTAAGCTTCAGTTCCAAATTGACCGTACTGCAAACCGACACAGGTGGGTAGGGTGAGAATCCTAAGGCGCTTGAGAGAACTCAGGAGAAGGAACTCGGCAAATTGACACCGTAACTTCGGGAGAAGGTGTGCCCTTGTAGGGTGAAGTCCCTTGCGGATGGAGCTCGAAAGGGTTGCAGTGAAAAGGTGGCTGCGACTGTTTATTAAAAACACAGCACTCTGCAAACACGAAAGTGGACGTATAGGGTGTGACGCCTGCCCGGTGCTGGAAGATTAAATGATGGGGTGCAAGCTCTTGACTGAAGTCCCAGTAAACGGCGGCCGTAACTATAACGGTCCTAAGGTAGCGAAATTCCTTGTCGGGTAAGTTCCGACCTGCACGAATGGCGTAACGATGGCCACACTGTCTCCTCCTGAGACTCAGCGAAGTTGAAATGTTTGTGAAGATGCAATCTCCCCGCGGCTAGACGGAAAGACCCCATGAACCTTTACTGTAGCTTTGCATTGGACTTTGAACAGACTTGTGTAGGATAGGTGGGAGGCTTTGAAGTGGGAACGCCAGTTCTCGTGGAGCCGTCCTTGAAATACCACCCTGGTGTGTTTGAGGTTCTAACCTAGGTCCGTGAATCCGGATCGGGGACCGTGCATGGTAGGCAGTTTGACTGGGGCGGTCTCCTCCCAAAGCGTAACGGAGGAGTTCGAAGGTACCCTAGGCACGGTCGGACATCGTACTGATAGTGCAATGGCATAAGCGTGCAACTGCGAGACCGACAAGTCGAGCAGGTGCGAAAGCAGGACATAGTGATCCGGTGGTTCTGTATGGAAGGGCCATCGCTCAACGGATAAAAGGTACTCCGGGGATAACAGGCTGATACCGCCCAAGAGTTCATATCGACGGCGGTGTTTGGCACCTCGATGTCGGCTCATCACATCCTGGGGCTGTAGCCGGTCCCAAGGGTATGGCTGTTCGCCATTTAAAGTGGTACGTGAGCTGGGTTTAAAACGTCGTGAGACAGTTTGGTCCCTATCTGCAGTGGGCGTTGGAAGTTTGAGGGGGCTGCTCCTAGTACGAGAGGACCGGAGTGGACGAACCTCTGGTGTACCGGTTATGACGCCAGTCGTATCGCCGGGTAGCTAAGTTCGGAAGAGATAACCGCTGAAAGCATCTAAGCGGAAACTTGCCTCAAGATGAGACTTCCCTGGCAGCTTGACTGCCCTGAAGGGTCGTGGAAGACCACCACGTTGATAGGTCGGGTGTGGAAGCGCAGTAATGCGTTAAGCTAACCGATACTAATTGCCCGTGCGGCTTGATCCTATAAGCTGAATCAATTCGGCTGTTTGCTGAACAATCAAAACCACACAAAACACTTCTTCCAGAAGAGCTATGCTCAGACATCTGCATGCAGACTCAACACTGCACGCTACCGCTTATGTCTGGCGGCCATAGCGAGGTGGCACCACGCCTTCCCATCCCGAACAGGACCGTGAAACACCTCTGCGCCGATGATACTACGGATTGCCCGTGGGAAAGTAGGTCACCGCCAGACTCCCCTATACACAGCCCCGCTGATCTATCAGCGGGGCTTTTCAATGTTTTATGCTTTGTAAAGCGGATCGCCAAACTACCGCGCGGCAGCATTACGATCCATTGTTGATGGTTGGGCCGAGCTTGGTCGGCGCTAACCGCTTCTCCCTAAACCGCAATCCCCTCTTATCCCGCGCATCCAATCCAAGGTTGTTGCCGGTGTCGCTGGCCGCACTCAAGACGAACAGCTCACCGACAGCGTTGTCGCCCATTCCGGCGGATAGCCTGCGTATTGCTCATGTTCCGGTTGTTCCGCAAACGGCTGGCTCAGCAGCTGCCGCAAACGTTCGATTTCGTTGAAATCCCGGTCCTGCTCGGCCTTGCGGATCGCGATTTCGGCCATGTAGTTGCGCAGGATGTATTTCGGGTTGCATGCGCGCATCGCTGTACTGCGCTGGGCCTGGGGCATCGATTCCTGTTGCCGGCGCAGAGAATAATCTTGCGCCCATTGATCAAAGGCTTCCCGTTGTAGAAACATATCGCGTAATGCAGGGTTTGCTTGTTGTGGCTGAAAGTCGCATAGCCGGCGAAAGAACAGGGTGTAATCCACCCGGTCTTGTGCCATCAGACTGAACAACTGACTTATCAGCGCAATGTCATCAGGCTGAGTTGTTTGCAGGCCGAGTTTCAGCCGCAAGTTTTGATCCAAAGCCGCTTCGAATATGGTTTTGTATTGGTTTAGCGCATCGATGGCGCTGTCTTGATCCATCAGCGGCAACAGCGCTTGCGCCAGACATTGCAGATTCCACAGGCCAATCTGTGGCTGTTGATCGAATGCGTAGCGTCCCGCTGGATCGGAGTGATTGCAAATGTGTTCTGGATCGAACGCATCGAGAAAACCATAGGGGCCGTAGTCGATGGTTAGCCCCAATATCGACATATTGTCGGTATTCATGACACCATGGCAGAAGCCGACTGCCTGCCACTGGGCAATCAGGCGCGCGGTCTTTGCTACCACTGCTTGCAACAGGCTGACATAAGGATTGGGCTGCTCACGGCATTCCGGGTAATAGTGATCGATGACGAAATCGGCCAGGGTGCGGATTTCGGCATGTCGCCTGCGGTAATAAAACACTTCGAACGAGCCAAAACGTACAAAGCTGGGAGCCAGCCTGGTGACGACTGCTGCAGTCTCGTTGCGTTCGCGATATACCGGTTCATCCGAACCGGTGATCGACAGCGCGCGGGTTGTAGGAATACCGAGCCCATGCATCGCTTCCGAACACAGGTATTCGCGAATGCTGGAGCGCAGCACTGCCCGGCCATCGCCATTGCGCGAATAGGGGGTCGGGCCGCTGCCCTTGAGTTGTACCTCCCAGTGCTGGCCAGCATTATTCTGGATTTCGCCCAGCCACAAGGCTCTGCCATCACCCAGTTGTGGCACGTAAACGCCAAATTGATGCCCGGCATACAGGGCTGCCAGGCTGTCCTGGCCGGGCAACGGCAGATTGCCGCTCAGGTGGGCAACCAGATCGGCATGCTGTGTCGACTCTGGATGCAGATCGAGCAGTTGTGCCGCCTCTGGATTAAATGCGACCAGATAGGGCGCCGCTAGCGGTGTGGCCGGCAATCGGCTATAAAAGCCGCTGGGTAATGTGGCAAAACGATTGGTGAAGCGCAGATTCGCCAGAGTTTTCATGATGTGACCCAAAAGAATTACCTGATTATATTACTCAACTATTGCTGCACGTAACCCTTTCACGTTTGCGGGATTTGCCATGGAACACCGAACCCTGATTGAAACCGATGAACTGGCGCGCCATCTGCAAGATCCGGCGTGGCGGATTATTGATGTGCGGCACAATCTGGCCGATGTGAATGCCGGATTTGCTCATTACTCCTTGGCGCACATCCCCGGTGCCCATTTTTTGCATCTGGATCGGGATTTGTCTGCGCAGAAAACCGGTAATAATGGGCGCCATCCTTTACCCTCGGCTGCGAGTTTCAGCCAGACCCTTCGACGAATTGGCGTCGATCAGGGCCAAACGATTGTGATATATGACGACGCGGGCGGGATGATCGCCGCCCGCTTGTGGTGGATGTTGCGTTGGTGTGGCATTTTCAGTGCCGGGGTGCTGAATGGCGGCTGGCAGAAATGGTGTGCGGAACAGCGCCCTACCAGTGCCGAGCGGCCAAGTGTGACGCCCAGCGAATTTAGCGCTGGGGGAAATCGCCATGCTTGGGTAGACGTTGACTATGTTCAGCAACATTTGGCGCGGGACGATATGCTTCTGCTGGACGCGCGCAGTGCCGAACGTTTCCGTGGCGAAAACGAAACCCTGGACCCGGTCGGGGGGCATATCCCCGGTGCCAGAAATCATTTTTTTCAACATAATCTGGATGCGCGTGCTTGCTTCAAGAGCGCAGGCGAGCTGCGCAGTCAGTTTCACACCTTGCTGGGTGATTGCCCTCCGCAGCAAGTGATTCACCAATGTGGTTCCGGGGTGACTGCCTGCCACAACCTGTTGGCGATGGAAGTGGCGGGGCTGCATGGATCACGTCTTTACCCTGGCTCGTGGAGTGAATGGTGCGCTGATCCGGCACGGCCAATAGTTAATAAATGAGAATAATTGCTATTTGACATTGGTGGTGCTCTAAATGATAATGCTTCTCATATTGTTGTTGCGGGAGCATCGTCATGTATGTGTGCCTTTGTCATGCGGTTACCGACCGCCAGATTCGAGATGCCGTGGTAAATGGCTGCGACTCGATGCGTGATTTGCGCAACGAGCTGGGTGTGGCTACCCAGTGTGGCCGCTGTGCCTGCCATGCGCGTGATTTGCTGAACCACACCTTGCTGCAAATTGCCGAGCCAATCGGCGCAGCCGCGTGATCGCCGTGTTGACCCCTTGTCGGGATGCTATGCTGCATCTAGTCACGGCAAACACGGAGGAGTACACATGAAGGGCGATAAAAAAGTCATCGGATTTCTCAATAAAGTGCTGATAAATGAGCTGACTGCCATTAATCAGTATTTCCTGCATGCCAAGATGTACAAGAATTGGGGCCTGAAAAAGCTGGCCGAGCATGAACATCACGAGTCGATTGACGAAATGAAGCATGCAGACAAGCTGATTGACCGTATTCTATTTCTTGAGGGTCTGCCGAATCTGCAGGATCTGCACAAATTGCTGATCGGCGAGAATGTCGAAGAAATCATCAAGTGTGACCTAAAGCTGGAAATGGATGCACTGCCGGTGTTGAAAGAGGCGGTGGCGCATTGCGAAAGTGTTGGGGATTATGTTTCCCGGGAGTTGTTCGAGGACATTCTGGAGAGCGAAGAAGAGCATATCGACTGGCTGGAAACCCAGTTGCAGCTGATCAGCCAGATGGGCTTGCCGAACTATATCCAGTCGGCGGCGACAGAATCCTGAGGGTATGTTGAAATGGAAAAAAGGCAGCGCAGGCTGCCTTTTTTCTTGGCTAATTCTGCAGCATGAACGTCGCGTATTCCAGCTTCTCCAGTTTGCGATCCAACAGCGTCATACCCAATAACACCGAGAACAGCAGTGATAGCGCAAAGCCATAGCCGTAGTAGGCAGGCCCGAGTTTCAGCGAAAGCAGGGTGAACGCGATATTCAGCACCACAAAGACTGAGCAGAGCAGAAGCACAATACGGCGTTTGTCGAGATAGAAAAACACATTGAGCAAGCCAAGAAATACCACTTGCGTGCCGGCAGCAACGACATCGATATACAGCAACCCCTGATAAAGTTGCGATACGCCTAGCAGGCGCAGCAGAATTGGTGCGGCGACAAAGGTGACCAATACCGCGATGCTTTGAATTTTGATGATTTCGAAAATGCCCTGGCGAATTGTAAACACCATTTCATCGCGCAAATGTTCGATTTTATCCAGGCTGCCACCTTCACGCACTGCGTTGTAAAACTTGTCGTAATACTCGACAAAATCAGTTTCCATGCGCGTTAGAAATACCGCCATGCCGGGAATGATCGACAGATAGGCGAGGAAAATTGGCAAGTCGTAGATCAGCGAAGCTTTCAGCGGGCCGATCACTGTCTGGCCGGTGGAGGCGCCATACCAGAAAATGAACTTATCCGACCAGACGCCAAAGTTGTAGAGAAAACCGATGGCCATCAGGCTGCCATACATGCGATTTTTTCCGGCAAAATCGAAATCGACGAATGAGTTTGATGGATAAGTGCGCAGCGTCAGCACAATCATGCCCATCAGCAACACGAATTGGCCGAGCACAAAACCTGCCAGTAATCCCTCCAGCCCAAACGGGCGCAATACCACAGCCGCCATGACGGAAATTGCATACCCGACCAGAAACAGCCACAGAATCTGTTTGTACTGCTTCATGCCGGACAGAAAAATGGTGGCGATCCAGATCATGCTGAGGATGATGAAGCCGGACAACATCAGCAGCTGATACACCGGATTCAGTTCACGCAGCAGCCACACGGTGAACAGCAGGCCGACGATGCCACTGGCAAGCATGGTGAGCTGCAGGGCGCCAACAAAATTCGGCAGCACCATATCGTCGCGTTTTTCGAACAGCCGGTCGGAGATATAGCGGGTGAAGGCCAGTTGCAGCACGCCGGTCAGGATCAGGCTGCCGGCGATCAGATGGGTGACCGAGACCTGAAACTGGGTGATGAGGAAATCCGGCACCACCACCGCCAGGCTCATGAAACCGATCGCCTGCACGCCGAGAATCGACAGCACCCACGGACCGGCACCGATGATGCCAGCGTAGGTATAGGCCTGGATCAGGCTGAAGTAGCTGTCGCGTTTCAGCAGCTTGCGGAGTTCGAAACCGATGCCGGCCATAAGAAATCTGAACCAATAATGCGTGGAGGTAAGTCAATTTTAGGCGCTATCGGACAATTTTTCCGGGCGGTGTGCAGCGTCAGATCACGGTGTCCAGCATCAGGCTGCGGTTTGCTCGCCGCTTGTTGCCAGAATTCGGGCTGCGAGTTGTTGCCAGTGTTGGCAAAACTGGCTGATATATTTCAGCCTTGTCTGAACATCTTCGCTATAACAGCCGTGTAATGGTGGCAGATACTGTGCGAGCGGTTCGCCAATATGCTGCTGCAATCGCAGCATCAGCCGAGTCAGCGAAGGCAACATATCATCCAGCCATTGCTGCAGGTAGGGATTGTCCGGCTGGCTGGCGAGCGCCTGCAGTTGGGAAGCCAGAGTGGGCGTTTCGCTGGCTATGGCGGCAGGCGCTGCGTCGCCCAGGCTGCGGCGTAGCAGCAGATGCCAAAGCGCTATCTGTGCATTGGCGCTGGCGGCAGTGAGCTGGCTGACTTCAGGGGCGCGGCGCGGGGCAAGGCGTATCAGGTGCCGCCGTTGCAGCAGCAACATCGCCTCTCGCACTGAGCCACGGCTGACAGCAAGTTGTGCCGCGACTTGGCCCTCGACGATGCGTGAGCCAGCGATGCGGGCGCCAGAGACTATTTGCTGTTCCAGATAACGGGCGATCTGATCTGCCAGGCTTTCGATTGCGATGATGCGCATGAGGTCAATTAGTTTGGCGATGACGATGGTCGCAGCTTAATCAGCGTTCGGATCGATGACCATCTAGGTGCGACAAAGCGCTATTCGGGCGGGATGAATTGCGCCCGGCGGCGACGAAGCGCGGGCGAGTGCTTGCCGATGTGTGCGCTGAACGTCCGCTTACGACTGCGCCCACTGGCGCACCCGTCCAGTATCGATGTGCACAAACTGTTCGCGCGGATAAAAGCCGACGCCGCCACCGCCCAGCGACAGTGCCACATCGCGCAGATCGATCAGGGCGATGCCCGGCAGGCGGACGTCAATCGCCTTGCCTTCCATGTGCAAGCTGCGGCTGGCAACGCCACCGCCACGGCTGTTTTGCAGTGCGATGTTGGTGGCCGGGCAGCGATACCCGGAGATGACCTGGAATGCCTGTCTGGCATCCAGTGTTTGGCGGATGCGGAACAAAAGTTCGAACAGTTGCGGATCGATACTGCCGACGCTGCCTGAATAATGGTCGCGCAGGAAATGATTGAGGCTGCTCAGCGCCTCGGGCAGATAGTCGTTGTCGACGGCGTAGATCAGCGCGATGCTTTCGCCGGTGTGGGTGTGATCCAGTGCCAGATCACGCGTTGCCGGCAGGTTGGCCTGTACGCGGGATGCCAGTGGCAATGAGGCGCCCGCCAGCAACAGCGAAGCGCTGCGGCGCAAAAACAGCCGGCGTGTTGGCGTGGATCTCTGGCTCATGCTGCGGTGTCTCCCTGCTGCTATCACGTCCCGGCTGCAAGCCGCTCTGGTATTGCTTTACGGCCTTGCTTGCAAGGCAATAACGGTGCGGCTTCTGGCGTGTCGTTCTTTACGGTTGCGTGCTCGATTGTGTTTCCCGCGAGATCGCCGGGCGGTGCTGCAGGGCTTTGTCCAGTGGCGGGTCGCGCTGGTAGATGTCGGCAAAGAAATAGACCTTGCCCTTGTCGTCCGCCAGGGCAGTGGTATAGGCAATCAGCACCGGCAAAGGTTCCTTCAACCGCAGTGTGGCCGATTCGCCCTTGGTCATGGCTTCTTCGATGCGGGCCTCGGTCCACTCCGGCATATCCCGCAACACGAAGCGGGCCAGCGCTACCGGTTCTTCAACGCGAATGCAGCCGTGGCTGAAATCGCGGCGGTCGCGTTTGAACAGTTGCGGTGCCGGCGTATGGTGCAGGTAGATGTTGTCGTTGTTGGGAAACACAAACTTGATGTCGCCCAGTGCATTTTTCGGCCCCGGTCGCTGGCGAATCCGCATTTGCCCGCGCAGCACCGCGTCCAGATTGGCGTTGCTCAGGGTGCGGGAAACCTGTCCGCTGTTGCTGACAAACTCCAGCCCCTGTTGCTCGAAAAAGGCAGGATTACGCCGCAGCTTGGGGATGGTCTCGGCACGGGCGATCGAAATCGGAATATTCCAGTACGGGCTGAACTCGATGAAGCGCATGTCTTCATCGAACAGCGGCGTGGCGGTATCCAGCGCTTTGCCGACGATGACGTTCATGGTCACTTTGATGTCTGGCTTGCCGTTGTTGAGATCGTAGGCGCGCAACACAAATTCCGGCACGTTCACCACTATCATCCGTTGCGCTTGCAAGAGCGGCGTCCAGCGCAGGCGTTCCATCGACAACTCGATCTGGCGAACACGTGCCGCCGGTGCCACGTTGAGTTGCTCAAACGTGCCTTTGCCGATGATACCGTCGCTTTCCAGTCCGTGCCGTTTCTGGAAGGCTTTGACGCCATCCTGCAGCGCGCCGCCATAATTGGCCGGAACCGGACTGTTGGCGGGCATGTCGCCGAGAGCCATCAGGCGTTGTGCTAGCGCGGCCATGCCACTGTAGGGCTGCCCCGGCTGCAACTTGCGCCCCGGTAGTGGCGGTAGCGTGGTTTGCAATGCCGGGTGTTGCTGCAGTTGCCGATATTGCGCCAGCGCCTTGCGTAGCGCGCCATATACCGGCAGCGGTGGCTGGCTTTGTTGCCATAGCTCGCCTAGCCGCTGTTCTGCTACGGCGCTGCGCAGATTGGCTTCGATGGCGCTTTTGTCCGCTGTGCGCACATTAAAATTGGTGTGAATTTTCCGCGGATCAACGCGGCCAAAACGCAGATCGCTGAGGTAACGCTGCATCGAGCGGGTCAGCGCCTCATCCAGCTGGTTGAGGTTGTCTTCATTGTTCGACGGGCGGGAGAAGGCATGCAGCAGTTGTTCGGCCGCATAGTCTTGTGGCGCAAGACCGTCATCCGCGGCCTGTTTCAGCCATGTCAGCGCCTGTTGTGCCTGTGCATTCGGCTGACCATTCTCAAACCAGAGCGGGGCGGCGCCAGCAGGCTGGATCTGCGCCAGGCACAGCCCGGCCAGCAGTAGCAGGGATGTGCGCAAGGATGGTCGTGCCGGGCGTGGCAAGTTGATTCTGGGCGACAAGAGCGTGCTCAAAGCTGGCCTCATGATTGTGCTGGGAATGGCTGCCCGACTGGCAAAGCGGCATGGTAGCCCACCACTCGGCTGGTGTGCCAGTGCTGCGCCCGGTGATGGCATTGGTGCAGCGTTTTATTGCGCCATCGCGCGTTGATAAACGTCGCGATACTGGCCAATCATCATTTCCTGGGTGTAGTAGGTTTCCACCCGCTTGATCGCCGCTGCCTGCGCCGCGTGCCACGCCTGTTCATCCGCCAGTAGTTCTACCGCGGCATTGGCCAGTGCCTCCGGGTCGGCAATGCCCACCACCCGGCCGGATGCGCCGATGGCCCGATCGGCTTCATCGCTGCCGTAGATCAGTTGCCGGCATGAGCCGACGTCGGTGCTGATGCCGGGCACGCCGGCCGCATAACCTTCCAGCAATACCAGCGGCAGCGCTTCGGAAATGGAGCTGAGTACCACCAGGCCAATCTTTGGCAGCAAGTCAGGGATTTTCTGGAAGCCGAGAAACTTGACGTTGTTGCCCAAGCCCAGACTGGCAACCAGATTGCGGCATTCCTCGGCATATTCTGGCGCTTCGTCTTCCGGCCCGGCAATCCAGCCTTCGGCATTGGGAATACGATTGACCACGGTACGCATGGCGCGGATAAAGGTCTTGATGTCCTTGATCGGCACCACCCGGCCAATCAGGCACAAAATCGGTGGCACCTGTGCCGGGCGCTGTTCGCGCAAGGGCGCCAATGCCTTGAGGTTGATGCCGTTGGGAATGTTGCGGGTGCGGCTGGCGTCGGCGCCATCCTGCACCTGCCGCAGGCGGTTGGCCTCGTAGAGGGCAATGATGTCGTCGGCGGCGTTGTAACACAGTTTGCCGAGCGACTCGAAGAAACGGATCCACAGCTGGCGGAAATAGCTGATTTCGGTCGGATCTTTCTGGAACACATTGCGGTTGTCGGAAATCCACTCGCTCTGGAACAGGTCGATCTTGCGTTCCTTGGTGTAAATGCCGTGTTCCGACAGTACCAGTGGCCGGTTGCGGCGGCGCTTGAGCATGGCGCCGAGAAAACCGGCATAACCGGTGGAAACGGTGTGAAACATTTTCACCTGCGGCATGGTTTCGGCAATCTTTGCCAGCGTCCAGATCGGCTGGTGCATGGCGCGGATGGTCCAGAAATAATCAACAAAGCTCGGATCGGTGGAGTGTTTGCGATAGTTCTGCTTGATGAAATCCCAGGCGCGTTCGCTGTAGAGAAAGGTCTCCCGATCCAGCTTGCCGCCTTGCAGCAGTTCTGGCGTCAGCGCGGCAAATGCCGCTTCTCCCTGCGGATTGCCGGCCGCGCTGCGGAAATAGCCGTGCATCTGTGCCACCTGTTCAAAGGTTGCGGCATCGCCGCGCATATCCCGCACCAGAGGTGCATCGCTCGCTTCGTGCATGTAATGGCATTCCAGGTGAACCACGTTGTCTGGTAGCTGATATTTGGGCTCGCCATAATCCTGGCGGCGGCTGCCGAGAAAAATCAGCGCAAAGGTGTATTCGGGAAACGCGCGGATGATCTGGTTGACCCAGCTGGAAACACCGCCGGAAACAAAAGGGAAGGTGCCTTCCAGCAGCAGGCCGATATCGGCCTCGGTTGCGGTCGGAAATGAAGTCATGAATGGCTCTCATCGGCGCTGGGTTCGGGCATGCGCCAGAACTGCACCAGTGCCTGGGTTTTTTCCGAGTTGTCGAATGCCGACATCTCGCTCAATAGTTGGCGCACGCGCTGGAAATCACGCTGCACAAACGCCATTTCAGCCTGATAGGGCAGTAGCCGGATCGCTGGATAGCCCAGATCGATTGCCCGCTGGAATGCAATGCCGGCGGCACTGATCTGCCCCAGTTCGTTGATCAGCTTGCCCTGCAGTACCCATAAACCCGGTTCTTCGGGCGTTAGCTCCAGCGACTGCGCAACGTATTCCATCGATTGGCCGATGGCGTGTTTGCGCACATCGCCCTGCACCAGTCCTTGGTAGACCAGCTCCCAGTAGAGCTCGGCCAGATGTCGCAGGCTGGTCTGGCGTGCGGCAGGCGAAACATCGCCATCCAGATTGGCCATTTCCTCGGTGATTTTGTGATTGATGGCTTTTTCGCGTTGATCGAGCATGCCGTACGCCACCAGCCGGATATCGTCGGCCGGGTCGGTCAACATTTGCCGCAGTAGCGGGCTGGAAAGGCGGCTGGGCATTTGCTGGATCGCCATCATCGCCTTCAGCCGCGATTCGAGACTGGCATTCTGGTCGAGCAGGCGGGCACGGATGCCGCCTGCGTCATAGCGGATTTTCACGTTGCTGGAGAGATTGACGTATTCGGGAATGGAAACCGTTTCAAAGCCCTGTTCGTGGCGAATCCGCGGCAGATAGGCCGCAACCAGAATGCCAACGAACAGCCCCACCAACCCCATGATCGGAATGAAAAAGCTGAAGCTGAACAGGAACAGCAGCGCCCATTTGCGTGGCTGTTGATAGGCTTTTGGCATCAAGGCCCAGGCAAAAAATGCCAGACAGGCGCTGGCCCCCGCATGCGCCAGCAGAAACAAGAGCATGATTTGCTGGTTTGGCGCGTCGGAAAACAGCGTTGCCAGTGCGCTGGCTTCCAGCGACAGGGCAAAGGTGGCGAGCTTGGCGTTGAACATGACCTATTTGTTGATACGGCAGGTGGTGACGATATCCTGCACCAGCAGTGGCGCATGGCCGACTCCCACGCTGCTGTGGTGGGGCTTGATGCGCGCGCCGACAAAATCGACGCCGAACTGATCCTGCAGCGCCGCCTCTATCCGTGCCAGATATCCATCTACGGCCTGTTGGCCGGCCAGCGGCATCAAGGTCAGCATGATCTTGATTTCGCCTTCCTCCATTTCCCACACCAGATCCAGCGTGCGCTGCATGCGTTTGATCATGGCGTAGATGTCCTTCTGCCGCCCCGAACGGCCCACTGACAGCGCAACGATGTGGCTTGGGATGCCGGTTTCCTTCTCGATACGCGCCAGTTTCAGCACTTCCTCGGCAAACAGTTCCGGGCAGTCCGGCAACATTTCGCGCATCGGGATCGCTGCATCGGCGGCAATCAGGTGGTCGGCGTAATAGGCAATCAGCACCGTCAGCGTTTGCAGGGTTTCTTCGTTCAAGGCAAAAAACGGCATGCGCTCCACCACCAGCAGGCCGCGTGTCTGCGACAGGCTGGTTTTGATCGGCGCCACCAGCAGATAGCGGCTGGCTTGTGCTAGGTCGCCCTCCAGGTGCTGCACGTGCGACAGCATCTGGTTCTCCAGTGCAAATTGCAGTAGCGGATCGTCCGGCTGCAACTCGCTCGCGCCACCGATGCTGGCGACAGGTTGAGCGAGCGGATGTTTGCGGGATTGCATCGGATGCAAGGCGGCGACTTCCAGCTGGCAAAACTGGGACAGAAATGACAGAAATTCCTGCGCCGCCGGCAATGTTTCGTTTTGCTGGGCGCGTTCCAGAACGAAAACCCGTAACTTGAGCAAGGCGTCACGCAGGGTTACCGGTTTGTTGATCAGGCTCTGTTCCAGCCTGTCGTGCGATAGTCGCTGCAGATACAGCCGTTGGGTCAGATCTTCCAGTCGGTGGTCGATATAGCGGTTCACTTCCTGAATCCGCCGCACCCGGGTGCGCCACAGGCCGCTGTATTCGCCGCAAAGCAAGGTTAGCAACAGCCCGCCGAGAAAATACAGCTTGGGAAAGGCCGCTTCGCTGGTTAGCCCGAGGCGCAATGCCGCCAGCCAGGCAAACAGGATCATTGCCGCCGATGCCACGCCAGGCAAGGCGCCGTAACGCAGTGCCAGCAACATCGGGGCAAACCAGGTCCAGGGAAACTCGCTGTGAATGAACAGGGGGTCATTGGCCTGAAGTAGCACACCGCTGCCGATGGCAATACTGGTCAGTGCCACCGTCTCCAGCCAGACCCAGGCTGGATGACGATGTGGCGCCAGCTTCTGTAATAGTTCGTTTTTCACTCCAGACCCGCGCTCGACAACATTTGATTCAGCAATTTCTGTGCGGTGCCGCTCAGCGATTCGCGGCTATAGCCGGTTTTGCCGCCGCTGCCACTCCACACCACCTGGCCGCTTTTCAGATCGGTGATCTGCAACATCATACCTACCGCCGGTTCACCGTCCACGCCCACTTTGTAACGCCATTCGGTAACTGTGCCACTCACGCCGTAGCGTAAACCCTGCTGACTGGCCCACGCTTTGGCATCGTCGGCAATCTTGCGTTCTGCCGGCTCAAACAGGGTTTCCTGGTTGAGTTTGGCCGGATAACGCTGCAACTGGCTGATGCCAGCATTACGCAGGCTGGCTTCCATCAGCGCTTCGGCACGCAGCCCGGCCTGTGGTGTTTCGGTCTGATTTAGGATGGGCAGCAGCGCCCACTGTGCATCTTTTTCCAGCGCGACTTTCGGCGGGCTGGTGTTGAGGGTGGTACAGGCGCTAAGCAAGGTAGCCAGCAAGATCAAGGTGCGTTTAAGCATGGTGCGATCCTCTCAGAAATGCAGTTTGTATTTAAGACCAACCGAGCGCGTGTCGAGCGGATTCTGGCTGCCGCCCCAGTTGCGCCCGGTAAATGCGGTCAGATGATCGTTGCCGATAACGCTGCCGGCGATGCCCAGCAGCCAGTTGTATCCCACGCCGCTGCTGGGGCTGTGGCTGATGCCGCCGTCGGCATAAAGGCGGGCGGCTCGGCTGTATTCGCTGGCGTATTGTTGGCCAAAGCCTAGGTTAAGGCCGATGCTGCGGCTGTCTTCCGGCAGCAGCAGTCGTGCCTGATCTTTGCTGATGCTGACATCCGGCAGGCCGTTGCTGAGTTCAGACAAATTCAGCTCGTCGCCGTAGAAACGGTTGTTGTAGCCGGATAGGCGGATGGTCCAGTCCGGGTATTCCAGGCGTAGCTTGTGGCCCAGCTCCCAGTTGAGAATCTTGGCATGGCCGACCTGGCCGCGCGACTGCGTCAGCAGGTGTTCGCGGCGCCAGCTAATGCTGGCGTAGTCGCGTTGGCTCGGCGTCAGTCATGCGCCCAGTGCCAGTGCATCGCTTTACGCCATAGGCAATCAGGCGCTCGCTGTAATCCACATACAGGTTACGACCGGCGGCGGCATTCAGGTTCAGCCAGCTGCTCAGCTGCAGGTCGCGGCTCAGGCTCAGCGAGGTGAACTGGGTAACGGCATCGCGACGTGCAACTTGTAGCTCGGTTTGGCCGTAGCTGTCTTGCTGTTGCAGCGTCAGCTGCAATTGGCTGTCCAGCGCCGGCAATGTTTCGTTGAGGTTGGGCAGGGTGGGGTCGATTGCCGTCAAATCCGGAAACAGCGTGTCCGAACGCGGCGATTGGTGGCTGTTGGCGAGTTCCAAACTGAGGCGCAGCTGCGGCGTAATGCTGAGCGCGCCATCGACGCTGCGGGTGTTGCGGTTGAGAGCGCCAATGCGTTGATTCAACGCACCGGCGCCAACCTGGCTGGATGTTCTTAGCAGCGTCTCTACCAGTTGCGCGTGCGTGGCGTCGTCATGGTCGATCTGTTGCAGCCGTTGAGCGGCCATTTGTTGCGCCTGCGGCAGCCGGCCGATCTGCCGCGCTGCTTCGATGGCGTCATTAACCGGCAGGCTTGCCGCGTGTTGATCGAGCAGTTGCTGAAGCTTCGGCTGGTCGCGTTCCATCAGCGCCAGCGACAAC
This sequence comes from Chitinivorax sp., assembly GCA_046347685.1. Classification (GTDB taxonomy): domain Bacteria; phylum Pseudomonadota; class Gammaproteobacteria; order Burkholderiales; family SCOH01; genus CALMFQ01. The sequence continues at coordinate 22,611 of JAXMFR010000008.1, read as the reverse complement.
TCGGCCCAGTGAGGGCGTTGCTGATCTTGCGCATAGCGTTGCAGCAGCCAGGCCCGGGCGCCCTGGTGCTGCTCGGTTGACAGCGCCCACGCCAGAATCAGTTCGGCAGCCTGCGCATTGTCCACATCCTGTTGTTGACGCGCCTGATCCTGGCGCAACAGCTGTCGCATCAGCCTGGCCATGGGCTCTGCCGGGGCAAACAGTAGCGTCAGGCGCGCCTGTAATAGCAGATCCGGCGCGGCCTGCGGCTGTGGTTGCGTTAGCAGGGTCTGCCATATATTGCGGCGTATGCGCCATGCCAGGTCGGGTTGTACGGCTTGTTCCAGTGCATCGGCATAGCCCATCAGCCAGAGTGGATCTTGCTGTTTGTTGCGCAGCAGCGCGGCAAAATAGGGCAGGGCTTGCGGCGCATCTCCCAGTGTCAGCCAGGCGGCAGCCAGCAGTTCGCGATAGGCGGGATCGCTGCGCATGGCTGGCCACTGTTGCAGGCGCTGGCGCAGTTCCTGTTGCAGGCGATAGTCGATTAGCAGCCACAGCAAGGCCTGGCGCATGCCGCTGTCGTCCGGCGCCAGTTGTAGTGCGCGGCGAGCATCGGCCAGTGCGGCCTCGGGCGCTGCAGTGCGCTGATGAATCTGTGAGCGCAGGGAAAAAAACTGCGCCGAGTCGTTGAGTCGTGTCCGCTGTGCGCTGGTCATGGCATCGCAATAGTGGCGTGCCGCTGGCCACTGCTGCTGTTGCACCTGCAGAGAGAGTGCGATCAACAGCAAGCGTGGATTGCCGAATTCTTGCCAGCCCTGCTGTGCCAGCTTGATCGCCGCGTCTGGCTGTTGCTGTTGCAGGGCAGCAATCAATCGTTCCAGATCAGCTTCGGTATGCTGGTGTTTGTGCAGCAGCTTGCTATAGGCGGCGATCACCTGCTCTTGCCGATCCAGTTGCCAAGCCAGTTCGCCCAAGGTGCGCCAGTAGCTGTCAGGTGCCTGCTGTGCCTGAGGCTCGGCTTGTTTCAGTACCTGGTAGGCACCCTGCAGATCGCTACGGATATACAGCAGGCTGGCAATGGCCAGCGCCCGTTCCGGGGTCAGCCCGTGGTTGCTGGCCAGCAGGCGGTAGCTTTGCAAGGCCGCATCGTCGGCGCCGGCGCGCTGTTGCAGTTGTGCTGCCAGCAGCAACAATTGTGGGTCGCGGCTGGCGCTATAACGTTGCGCTAAAAACGTTGCGCCACGCAGCGGTTCGCCATTGCGTTCATACAGATCCATCAGTTGGCGCCAATCTGCAGCAGAAAACTGGCCGAGCTGCGCCTTGTGTTGCCATGCCAGCATCAGCGCGGCATCGTCATTCAGGCCAGGAGCCAGCCGCAGCACGCCTTCCCATGCTTCGGCATTGCCGGTGCGTTGCGCCAGCAGCAGCCAGTTCTCTAATGCCAGTTGTGGTTGCTGATTCCATTCCGCCGCCTGCGCCAGGCGTTTGCGCCATGCCATGTCGTTGGGCAGATGTTTCACCGCGCGCTCGGCAATCAGTTGTGCATCGTGCAGCTTGCGATTGCCCAGCATGACTTCATAACCGAGCTGATAGGCTTCCTGATCAAACGGTGCCTGTGGCGGCTTGCCATCCTCCTGTGCCACGGTCTGCCAGCTTGTCTGGCTGCTGGCAAGCTGCCGCAGCTCTTGTAGCAGGGCCATTTGCAGCAACTGCCGTGCGTAACGCTCGGCTTCGTCCAGATCTCCGGCAGAACGGCATAATCTGACCAGGAACAGCAGGCTTTCCCGATCGTCGCGCAGCGGATAGCCGTACTGTCGCGCAGCTTTCACCGCTTGTGGCAACAGATTGCCGGATTGCAGCGTGCGTAATCCGGCGAGGAAAAAATAGCGTTGCCGCTGCACGCCGTGCACCAGCACCAGCGCCTGAAAGTAGCGGGCTGCGGCCGCTTCGTATTGACCCTGTGCCAGCGCCAGCCGTGCCGCATGTTCGAGAAATCTGGGCGCTTCGTCCGGGGCGGTGGCCACCAGTTTGTCGAGTGCGGTCTGGGCAATGGCGTGTTGTCCCTGAGACTCTGCTTCGTTGGCAATCACGGTCAGACGGGCTGCGGTAAGCTGGCTACCCCTCGCCAGGCGCCACATCTGTTGCAAGAGGCTGCTTCGCGCCGGCGCGTCTGAAGGCAGCGCATTCAGCTGTCCCGTCAGCGCGTCAAACTGCAGTAGTTCTGCCTCGGTGCGGGCCTGCATGTCCGACAGATCCAGTAGCGGTTGCAAGCTACGGCTGGCCGCGTCCCACGCTTGCCCTGCAAGCTGCTGACGCGCCAGCGCGAGTCGCAAATCGACGTTGTCTGGTTGTGCTTCTACCAGCGCCTGCAGGTACTGCAGGTTGACCAGGTCGCCAGGACGGATCTGTTCGACCTGTGACAGCAGCCAGCGTTGCGGAAAAAACAGCAACAAGGCCAGCGTGACGGCGATGCCGAACAGCAGCATCGACCACCAGGGAAACAGTCGCTCACGCGCCCTGGGGGCGACATTCAATTCGGATCGTGGCGACAGCATGATTGGGCAATGAGTATGTGTAGATGTTGTCGCGGACCTGCGACGGTTTCAACACCGTATTATCGGCAGACAAACGGCAGGACTGAAGGTTGGCAAACGAGAATTGCAACGGTACATGGGCTTCCAGCCTGGCTTGCTGCGAATTTCCACTCACGCGCCATTGAGTCAGCTTGCCATTGGCTTCTACCAGGTACGGAGTGGTTGGAGCCTGCTGGCTTAGTTTTAGCGAGGCTTCCGGTCCGCTCATGTGGACATAACGTACATTACCTTGCTGCTTGAAGCCGGCAATATTTTGGCTACGTTGCAGGTCTGGATAACCCATGGCGTTGTCGATGCGTACTGTACGCAATGCGGGGCCGGTGCGAATTTGCCATGTGTCACCGTCACGGCTAAGTGATGTGGCATTGAAGTCATGCACACTCTGGATGTATTCCGAGGCAAACAGCGGATGCAGGGACTGGTGCAGCGCCCAGTCATATATCTTGTGTAGCGACTTAAGCGAGGCAAGCTTGCTGGCTGCGTAGGTATGGTAGTAAATATTCACCGGCTTGAGCCGACGTGGGGTTTCCGTCATCTCGAAGGTTTCGATCACCCGCTCGAAACCGTAAAATGGTCCGGTCCAGTTGTTGGTGTAGACGTTTTCGTTCTGGTTGGGAGCGAATACATGAAAATCGTCGCCTTTGGGAACGCCCAGCGGCGCCGAGGATGACAATGATGGATACTTCGGGTCATCAGTGTATCGCCACCATTCATCGCTAACAGACCTTGCCGGCAGGTATTTGCCACCGCCGTCGCGTCGGGATTGCAGTCACCGGTCCAGAGAAACACTTTGGTCTGTTTGCCGGGTGGCGCCAAGTGTGAGTTGATATAAGCCACTGATCCGCCGATTTCGCGGTCGAGATCAAATTTGTAATCCTTGATGGCGAGGTTGTAGCCGTCGCCGGAATCATCGCCATGACTGAGCTTTTGCCATTTGAATGGGTGTGAAAACGAGTGACTGGCGATTTCGACATAAGGTTCGCGGAAAATATCGCGCGCGATGCCCTCTAGCTTGGGTGATAGCGGGCCGAACAGGCCGCTGGGGCCGGTCTCGCCCTCGATGATGGAAACCGTGGTTGGCAGGCGATAACGTTTCAACACCTCGTTTAGCATGATTTCACTAGCGAAAAAGAGGCCCGGCATTTCCGCACGACTGGCAAAGCCATCACCGTCAATATGGCTGAGCAAGACGCGGCGGCCGTTGAGCGTTGTGGTGTCAGCGGCGGGCAGTGAATTCAGCCGCAGCGCCGCCTGCAGAAAGGTGATTGGATCAATCACCCAGCGCTGGGTCTTGTTGGGTAGCTCACTCAGAACAAATGGCGTCAGCGCATAACCACCCCACGAGGTAATTGCGACTGCATCCATTACCGTGGCTGAACCTTGGCTCAGGCGCAGCCACGTCTCGCCATTTCCAGGTTGCAGCGCCATCGAATCAAGCAGCGCTGCACGCGGCAAGGGCGCAATTTCAAAGCCAACCGCCGGGTGCCTGATTTGGATGTCAATTTTGCTGGATGGTTGCGGTATTGCGGCGCTGCGCAAACCCCAGCGACTCCAGATTAGCAGGCTCAATTGGTCGGCAAAGTCATTCAACATTGCCACTTTCAAACCACTCTGGATTGCCTTTAGCAACCAGTTCGCCAGTGTGGCGCACGGCCACTGGTGCCCCAGATGGCGATGCCGACATAACGATCTTCAACGCTGCCAATTGCGGGCGGATGGTTCATGTCCTGAAAATCCGGCACATAGCCCAGCGATTGCAGCGGCAGCGCCAAATAGCGCGCGACGTCCGAGTGCATGATGTCGGGGCTTTCCGCCGGGTCGTACAACACCAGAATCTTGCGTGGACGGACTTCGGTGTTACTTATGCCTAGTTGATCCAGCGCGGGTGTGCTGACCCAGGGAATGAAACCATCGGCACTGATTTTTTTTGCGACTTCCCGCGCCTGTTCACGCTTGGCGGGATCGACGTAGTCGATGACACCGACCGGTTTGTGATATTGCTGCTGAACTTGCTTCAGCTTGCTGCTCAGCCATTCGCGGTCTGCCGCAGGCACCGGGCGATACTGGTTTTTGGAGGCATCCCAGCCTTGATACAACGATTCGGCGACCAGCATGTCGATATAGGGTGCCGCTTGTGGCAGCAGTTCAAAGCCGCGGTTGCTGATCAGGCGTGCCTGCGGATAGTGCTGCTTGATCAGTTGCAGCACGCGCAGCAGGCCATGTTCCTGTTGTTGCCGGCTGGCGGCATCATGGCTGATCAGTTGATAGGAGTCGAGCGTATCGAGGAAAAAGCCGCGGTAGCCGCGTTGCCAAAGTGGCGTAATCACCCGTTCGAGGAAAAAGCGTGGCCACTCTGGCTGGCTCTGGTCAATAATGTCGGCGGCCCAGGCGCTGTTGCGGCCAATGATCCAGCTGGCGGGGATGTCTGCCCGATAGCCGCGTTGTGGATGGACTTCGCCAATGCTGACATAGGCATACCAGCGGGTGAGCGCGTCGGATGGCGCCTGCGGCACGTGGTCTGGCTCCAGCACCACATGGTCGTAGGCGCGCAGCTCGCTCAGCGGCGGCTGGGCACCATAAAACAGCGCCAGACTATCGCCGGCAAGTGCTGGCCACGATAGCAGCAAAAGCAGCCATAGCTGCAATCTGAATAATCGGTGGAATGTATTTCTGATGATGAAAACCTTGCAGTTTCACGGGCGCCTGGCCCTGATCGTTGCGTCTGTGCTTATGTATAGCCCGGTTTGGGCAAAGCGGCCAGTGGTGGCGCCGCTTCCGCCGGAAGTGGTGCAGGCATTTGCTGCTGCGGATGTGCCGCTGAGCCACGTGTCGTTGCTGGCCCGGCCGGTTGGGCAGCCGGATCGTATTGCCTGGCGCAGCGAGGTTGCCATGAATCCGGCATCCACCATGAAGCTGTTGACCACTTTTGCCGGGCTAGAGCTGCTGGGACCGGGGTACCGCTGGAATACCGCGGTGTTTCGGCAGGGCGAGGTGGTGGAGGGGGTCTTGCGTGGCAATTTGTGGATTCGCGGTGGCGGCGACCCACGGCTGACGCTGGAACAGATGTGGTTGCTGCTGCGCCAGATCAAGCTGCGCGGGGTGCGCCGCGTCGAGGGCGATATCCTGCTGGATCGTAGCCTGTGGCAACTGCCGCCGGCGGAGGTGTTTGACGATACGCCGTTGAAACCCTACAACGTCACGCCCGATCCCTTGCTGAGCAATTTCAAGAGCCTGCGCTTCCGCTTTTGCCGAATGGCTCGCAGGTGCAAGTGCTGGCCGATCCGCCGTTGCCGGAGTTGCAGCTGCTCAACCGCCTGGTGCTTGGATTCCCAGCCTTGTGGCGACTGGAAAAACGGCTTGCAGGTTGAGGTGCAGGAGCCGAACCGGGTGGTGCTGTCCGGCCGTTACCGCGCCAGCTGCGGCGAGCGCGATTATTACCTCAGCCTGTTGTCGCACGCCGATTACAGCGCCGCGCTGATTGCCTATCTATGGCGCGACATGGGCGGCGAACTCGGCGGCAAGGTGCGTGAGGCAGCCCTGCCTGCCGGCCTGACGCCGTGGTTCGAGCACAGTTCGGCGCCGTTGGTCGATGTGATCCGCGATATCAACAAGTTCAGTAACAATACCCAGGCGCGGCTGCTGTATATAGCGCTGGGCGGCAATCCTGCCGTGCCCGCGGCCGATCCGCTGCCGGCGGCGGAGCTGGCATTGCGCGGCTGGTTGCAGCAGCGTGGCGTGGCAACGCCGGTTTGGTGCTGGAGAACGGCTCCGGGCTGTCGCGCAGGGAGCGGATCAGCGCCGCAACCCTGGCGGACTTGCTGGATCTGGCGCAGCGCAGCCCGCTGGCGCCGGAGTTTGAAAGCAGCCTGCCGATCGTGGCGCTGGATGGCACCATGAAAAAACGCCTGCAGGATAAGAATGCCGCCGGCAAGGCGCATATCAAAACCGGATCGCTGGAAGGGGTGCGCGCCGTGGCGGGTTATGTGCAGCGGCGCGACGGTAAATGGATCGTAGTGGGGATGGTCAATCACCCGCGCCGGGCAGGCGGTGGATGCGCTGGATCGCTGGATCGACTGGGTGGCCGGCGCCGAGATGGAAAACCCGCCGCTGGCAGCGGAATAAGGCCTGGTGCCTGTGACATCGGCGCTCAGTAGAAGCGGCGCAGCAGTGTCAGTACCTGTTGTTCGAAATGCTGGCTGCCATCAACGGCAAACTGGATGATGCGCGCCAGTTCCAGTGCCGGCCAGCTATGGCCGGGCGTGTCGCTGTGGCTGGCAAAAAAGGGCTCGAACGGCTGATCCGGATCGACCTGCTGCAGATAACGATTGGCCTGTTGCTGCAATGACTGGCGCAGCTCGCTGCCCTCCTGCCACAGCTGGGCAATCTGCGGGTAATTGATCTCCAGCTGGCCGGTGGTACTGAAATCCTGATGCGCGCGCGACACGCTACGCGCTACCGCATCTTCCACCGTGCGCTGCAGCTGGCGCATGAACAGGCCCGATCCGGGCGGGCCGCTATGCAGCCAACCCCGCTGCGGCATCGGCGCCAGCGCGTCGAGGCCGGACTGTGCCTGCAGCAGCTGCGCCTGGTTGCCTCCCACCATCAGCGCGAATCCGTATTGCGGCCCCCAGGGGTTGAGATGAATGCCGACATCGACATAACCCACCCCCAGCAACGCCGCTTGCCGCTGCCGTTGTATCGCAACGCTGAAATCGGTGTTGCCGGCATCCACGATCACATCACCAGCCTGCAGGTCGGCCAGCAGCATTTCGAATACCGGTAACACGCGTGGTTCCGGCTCCAGCAGCCAGATTTCGCGCGCGGGCTGCAGGCGTCCCAGCAACGCCGGCAGGGTCTGGCATGTCAAGTCAGCCATCTCTGCCGGGTCGGTGCCAGGGCAGAGCAGCGCGAACCGATGCTGCGACGCGCTCAGGCGCCGGCACAGCCAGAGTGCTGCCTCGGAAAAACAGATAATGCCGCGCTGCAATTGAAGAAAGTCCGGCTGGTAGGAATGCCTGCATCATAACAGTTGCAGGCATCCGCCGCTAAGCGCTGAGACAGGGCTGGGGTATATCAGCCCTGTGGGAAGGGTCAGATTTCGACCTGGGTGCCAAGCTCCACCACGCGATTGGTGGGAATCTTGAAGAAGTCGGTGGCACGCATTGCATTGCGCGACATCAGCGAGAAAATCTTTTCGCGCCACAGCGCCATACCCGGCATCTTGCTCGGAATCAATGTCTCGCGCGAGAGGAAGAACGAGGTGTCCATCATATCCATTTTCAAACCAAGCTGGCCGCAGGCTTCAAGGATTTCCGGCATGTCCGGTGCTTCCTTGAAACCGTAGGAGGCGGTGACAAAATGGAAGCTGTCGCCAAGCTGGCGCACCTGAATCCGGTCGATATCTGGAACAAACGGAATATCTTCGGTAAAAATATTCAGGAATACCACACGCTCGTGCAGGATCTTGTTGTGTTTCAGGTTGTGCAGCAAGGCGTGTGGCACCCCTTCGCTGGTGCTGGTCATGAAGATTGCTGTGCCAGGCACTCGGGTCGGCGGATAGGCTTCCAGCGATTTGACGAAACCCTCCAGCGGCAGCGAGTCTGCTGACAGACGCTCAAACAGGATTTGACGGCCACGTTTCCAGGTGGTGAGCAGTGTAAACAGCAGAAACCCTGCCATCAGCGGGAACCAGCCGCCATCAAGAATCTTCATCGCATTGGCACTGAAGAAGGCCAGATCCAGCGACAGGAAGAACGACAGCATCAACACGCATGCCCACAACGGCCAGCGCCAGGTGTTTTTCACCAGGATGAAGGCCAGCACGGTGCTGGCCAGCATGGTGCCGGTTACCGCGATGCCGTAGGCCGCCGCCAGATTGCCCGAGTTGCGGAAGCCCAGTACCAGCAGGATGATCGCCACCAGCAACATCCAGTTGACTGCCGGGATGTAGATCTGGCCGATTTCTTTTTCCGATGTGTGCAGGATCTCCAGGCGTGGCAGGTAACCCAGTTGCACGGCTTGGCGGGTGAGCGAAAATGCGCCGGAGATCACTGCCTGCGAGGCGATGATGGCTGCGGCGGTAGACAGAATAACCATCGGCACCAGCGCCCAGTTGGGGGCCAGCAGGTAAAACGGGTTGTGCGCTGCGTCGGGTTGGCGCATCAGTAAGGCACATTGACCAAAATAATTCAGGAGCAGCGCCGGCAACACAAAACTGAACCATGCGAGGCGGATGGGCGTACGGCCAAAGTGCCCCATGTCGGCGTACAAGGCTTCGGCGCCGGTCAGCGCCAGAACCACCGAACCCAGCACCAGAAAGGCTTCCCAACGGTGTTCAAAAACAAACACCACGCCATAGCGGGGGTTCATGGCCTGCAGGATTTCAGGAGTTTGACTGATACTGAGGGCGCCCAATACGCCCAGGGTGCTGAACCAGAGCAACATGATCGGCGCAAACAGTTTGCCGACCTGATGGGTGCCCTGACGTTGCAGGGTAAACAACATGACCAGAATGACGATGGTTGCCGGGATAATGTAGTGCTGCAGCGCCGGCGCGATCAAGCCCAGGCCTTCGACTGCCGAGAGCACCGAAATCGCCGGGGTAATCATGCCGTCGCCGTAGAACAGCGATGCACCGAACACGCCGCCGAGCATCACATACCATTTGCCGCGCGGGTTTTTCTCCAGCGTTCGTAGCACGAGCGACATCAGCGCCAGAATCCCGCCCTCGCCATTGTTGTCGGCCCGCAGAATAAAGATTACGTATTTGAGCGAAACAACCAGTAATACCGACCAGAAAATCAATGACATGATGCCAAAGATGTTTTCGGTGATCAGCGGAATCGAATGCCCGGTAAAACATTCTTTAATCGTATACAGCGGGCTGGTGCCAATATCGCCATAAACCACGCCGATAGCACCCAGGGTGAGCGCGGCAAGGGGTTGTTTCGATACGCCGGTTTGCATAAGGTCGAATCCTGTTTGATAGGCAAAGGCGGCCTATCGCAGTTTTGTCGGTGGCGAATGTTAGCACTAGATGATGTGCCACTGAAGCAGGTTTGTGTACTGCAACATGAAATGTTGTACGGGGCACTCACTTCCGCACGTTGCAACCTCTACAAATATCGCCAAGCAGCGGCCCGCAGCGTAGAATTTGCGAAATTGATTGAATTCCGATACAGACACGTGTTGACAGGGATATAAGGGAGAAGACGGATGCGCAGAGTGGTATTCAATAAAAAGGGTGGGGTCGGCAAGTCGACGATTACTGCCAATCTGGCCGCAATCAGTGCCGCGCAGGGCTTGCGCACACTGGTGGTGGATCTCGATCCGCAGGGTAACGCTACCCATTACATTCTTGGCCAGCCGGGCAGCGAGTTGAAATCGTCGGTTGCCGATCTGTTTGAACAAACACTGAGTTTCAGTCTGTATTCAAAAAAGGCCAGTGATTTCATTCATGCCTCGCCCTATGAAAATCTGTCGGTATTGCCGTCGCACCCCTCGTTGTCGGATCTGCAGAGCAAGCTGGAATCCCGCTACAAGATTTTCAAGCTGCGCGATTCGCTGAAAGATCTTGATTACGATGTGATTTATATCGACACCCCGCCGGCGCTCAATTTCTACACCCTGTCGGCATTGATTGCTGCCGAATCCTGCCTGATCCCGTTCGATTGTGATGATTTTTCGCGCAAGGCCCTCTACAGCCTGCTTGATAGCGTGCGCGAAATTCGCGAGGATCATAATCCGCGGCTGGAAGTCGGCGGCATCGTGGTTAACCAGTTCCAGGCCCGTGCATCGCTGCCGACCAAGCTGGTGGAAGAGTTGAAAAGCGAAGGTTTGCCGGTGTTGAATGCCTATCTGTCGTCGTCGATCAAGATTCGTGAGTCGCATGAGCAGTCGCGGCCGATGATTTATCTTGATCCCAAGCACAAACTGACGCAGGAATTTGTTGCGTTGCATGGCGAGTTGCCCTGATTTACCTGATTTGCAGGCTCTGGTTTCCTCTGCCGGAGTCTGCTGCCTATACTGCTAAATAGCTGTTGCCAACATCTAACCACGCGGTGTTTCGGCTGAGCGGCAGGCGCCGTCTACAGACGGTTTCGATGATTCAATAATTGAGGTTCGCTTGCGCATTCCCCGTCTTTTGCCAACCTGGATGGCTGCCATCATCGGTATTGCGGTGGTCGGCGCGGTCTCTCTGGCCGAGATGCGGGACGCCGAGCAGAAGCTGCAGCGCCAGTTTCGCTCTCAGGTCGAAGTCAAAGTCAATGTGCTGCAGCAGGCTTTGCAGGACATCCAGCGGGGTGTTCAGACCTATCACGCGCTGTTTGCGACCGATCCACGTCTGACCTATTACCAGTTCGATCGCTTTGGCTCGCAGTTGCCGCAAGAGCGTGACGAGGTGGTCGCCTCCGGCAGATTGGCACGGGTGCCGCGGATTGCCTTGTCCGAATTCGAAATCGAAGCACGCGAGCATTTTCCTGATTACCACGTTTTCAACAGTGCCCGGCTGGTCAACAGCAAGCAAAGCGCGGCTGTTCATCCCTATCTCTACCCGGTTTATTTCGTGCGGCCGCGCGGTAGCGTGGGCGAGGGCACTGATTTTGCCGCCAATCCTTTGCTGCGTCAGGCCATCAACGAAGCCTGGCGTACCGGCAAGCCCACGCTCAGCCAACTGTTTCGCGCCGATTTCAAGGGCAGCCAGGCCGCCATGTTGCTGCTGCTCCGGCCGTATGGCGAAAAAGGTGAATCGGCGCCGGTAGCGGGGCTGAGTTTTTCGCTGATCGATATTTCCCGGCTGCTGAACGGCGTTTACCGTCGCGCCCCTGATCCGGTGGGGCGAGAAGTCCGCTTGACTTTGCTGGACATGACCGATGCCAGTTTTGGCCGCCGTTTATACCCTGCCAATGACCTTGCCGAAGTCAAGCGCGGCAAGGTCTGGGTTCACAGCCGGCGGATTCAGGTCGGCAACCAGGTTTGGGCGGTGCATGGCGAGATGGATGAACCGGGCAACGGCATTTACCCCTGGCTCAATCTGTTTGCCGGGCTGGCTCTGGTCGGCTTCGTCACTATCACCGTCTATTACATCCAGCACCGTGCCCAGTTTGTGGCCAAGTTGGTGCAGGAGCGCACCGAGCAGGTGTCGCTCGGCAACCAGGTGTTGCTGCGTTCGCTGGACGACCGGGAGAAGGCGGAGCTGGCGTTGCGTGCCAGCGAGGCGCGCATGCGCACGGTGCTGGACAATACCAGCGATGCCATCATCCTCTGGGACGAGCGGCGCCTGATCGAGTTGTTCAACCCCGCATCGGAACGGGTGTTCGGCCACAAGCAGGTCGATGCCATCGGCCACCCGGTGAGCATGCTGCTGCCGCCGCTGTCGGATAACGATGTCGGCCTGCTGTCGGAGCTGCTGGATTCGGCATCGTCGCCCGGCGCGCCGGGCGTGCGGCGAGAGATCGTGGCCATGCGCAAATCGGGCGAACATTTTCCGCTGGAGTTGACCGTCAACGAAGTGGAGCTGGAAGGTCGGCGCTATTTTGTCGGCATTGCCCGCGACATCACCGAGCGTAAACGTACCGAACGCATGCTGTTTGAAAGCGAATACAAGCACCGTGCGATTCTCGATGCCAGTTATATCGGTATTTATGTTTTGCAGGGCGGCAAGATCCAGTTTGCCAACCCGACGCTGGCGCAGTATTTCGGATACGAGCGCGAGCAGCTGCTGGCGCTGGACGATCCGATGAAGCTGATCGCGCCAGAATGGCGTTTTACTTTCACTGACATGCAGGATGCGGCCCTGGCTGCCGACGAATACGTCGCGCCGATTGAGATCTGCCTGCTCAAGCGCGATGGCCGGCCGTTCTTCGCGCTGATATCGATGCAGCGCAGCACCTTCAACAATCGCCCCGCAGTTGTCGGCTCGATTCTCGATATCAGCGAACGCAAGGACGCCGAAGAAGCACTGCGAATTTCCGGGCAGCGCAACCGTGCGATTCTGAATGCCTTGCCGGATACCATCGTGCGCCTTGACCGCCTCGGCATGGTGGTGGATTTCCAGAGCAAGCAGAGTGTTCTTAACGACAATCTGCGGGTGAAACCGATTAAATCGGCTCCGGACGAATGGCTGCCGCGCGAAGTGGCCAGCCGCTTGCAGATTGCCATGCTGGACGCTGAAGCCACTGGCCGTACCGAGCGTTTCGAGTTCGACTGGCGCCTGGGTGGCGAAACGATGGCATTCGAGGCGCGCGTAACGCAATACGGCGAGGCCGAGTTTCTGCTGATTCTGCGCGATATCACCGAGCGCAAGCGCACTGAGGCAGAGCTGATTCACCACCGCGATCACCTCGCGGAACTGGTGACGGAACGCACCGCCGAATTGCAAACCATGCTGGATGCCAGCCCAATGGCCATTGCGCATATTGCCAGCCGGCAGATTCTGTCTGCCAACCCGGCCATGGCCGAGCTGTTCAAACACCCGCTGGATGATCTGGTCGGACAGAATACGCGCATCATTTACCCGGATCAGGAAGCGCACGAGCGGATTGCCAATCTGTTTCTACCGGTGCTGGCACGGGGTGAGGTGTATCAGGGCGAGCACCAGTTCATCGACGCCGATGGGCGCATTTTCTGGTGTAGTGTGCGCGGCAAGGCGCTGGATGCGGGCGACCCGATGGCCGGCTCGATCTGGATGTATGAAGACGTGACTGACCGGCGCCAGGCCGAGCAGGCATTGCGTCAGGCCAAGGATATGGCGGAAAGCGCCAACCGCGCCAAATCCGAATTTCTGGCCAATATGTCGCACGAGTTGCGCACGCCGATGCACGCGATTCTCAGCTTCGCCGAGCTGGGAGAAAGCAAGACCGGCAGCGCCCCGCCGGAAAAAATCGTGCACTATTTCGAGCGTATTTCGCAAAGCGGCAAGCGCTTGCTGGCCATTCTCAATGACTTGCTGGATCTGTCGCGGCTGGAAGCCGGCAAGATGCAGTACCACATGAAAGCCCAGGATCTGCTGCCCTGCGTACAAGAGGCCGCCGACGAACTGCAGCCCTTGTGTGTGGCCAAGCGACTGTCGCTGCGGATCACGCCGCCTGAGGTCAACACCGTGCTGGAGTTTGATGGCCTGCGCATCAGCCAGGTGGTGCGCAATTTGCTCGGCAATGCCATCAAATTCACGCTGGAAGGTGGCGTAATCGACGTATCATTCACAACCGGTCATTTGCCCAGTGATAAAACGGTGGACGTGCTGCAGTTGACCGTGCGCGATCAGGGGATTGGTATCCCTGAGGACGAGCTGGAGAGCATTTTCGACAAATTCATCCAGAGCAGTAAAACCCAGACCGGTGCCGGTGGTGCTGGCCTGGGCCTGGCGATCTGCCGCGAGATTGTACGTGGCCATGGTGGTGAAATCATGGCCCGTAATAATGCCGAAGGCGGCGCCAGCCTGATTGTTTATTTGCCTTATCACATCGAGGAGCCGATGCATGATCGAGCCTGAAGCCAAAGCTCAAGCCCGCATCCTGATTGTTGACGACGAGCCGTTCAATATCGAGATTCTCACCGAGCATCTGGAAAACAGCGGTTATCTGGTCGAGCCCGCCTACGACGGCCAGGAGGCCTGGGATATTCTGCAGGACGAACGGAACCGCTTCGATGCCATCCTGCTGGACCGGATGATGCCGCGCATGAATGGCATGGAGCTGCTGGCGAAGATCAAGCAGCTGGATCGTTTCAAGACCTTGCCGGTGATCCTGCAGACTGCGATGGGCTCTCCGGACGCCGTGCGCGAGGGCTTGCAGGCCGGTGCCTATTATTACCTGACCAAACCGTTCGAGCGGGAAACACTGCTGGCGATTGTTGCTGCCGCAGTGCGCGACCGCCTGGCGCAGCTGGAGTTGCTGAAACAGCTGGAGCAGCAGCGTGATACGCTGACCATGCTGCGTTATGGCGAATTCCAGTTTCGCACGCTGGCAGAGGCCAGGCGCCTGACTGCGTTGTTGTCGTCGGTGTGCCCGCAACCGGAAAAGGTCGCCATGGGCTTGTCGGAGCTGCTGATCAATGCCGTGGAACACGGCAATCTCGGCATTACCTACAAGGAAAAAACCAAGCTGATTCAGGATAACGCCTGGGAAGGTGAACTGAACCAGCGCCTGGCCCTGCCGCAATATGCCAGCCGGCGTGCCTCGGTGATGCTGACGCGTGACAACCACGAAATCCGTTTCGTGGTTGCCGATCAGGGGGACGGTTTTGACTGGCAACCGTTCATGGAGTTTTCCCCGGATCGGGCGTTCGACCCGCATGGGCGTGGTATTTCCATGGCGCGCATGCTCAGCTTTGATGCCATCGAATATCAGGGTAACGGCAATACCGTGGTGGCCACCATCAAACTGGGTTAACGCCAGTAACGGCGTGCCGTGTCGCGCAAGGCCTCGGTTTGCCAGCCGCCCGGCTGGCAGCGTAGCGTGACGGCACCCGAACTATCGCTGCGGATGATGCGGGTGCCGCTGTTCAGATATCGCTGCAACACATCGGCGCGCGGGTGGCCAAAGCGGTTGCGATAACCCGCGCTCACCAGCGCCAGCTGTGGCTGTACTGCATCAATAAATGCCTGGCTCGATGATGTTTTGCTGCCGTGGTGCGGCACCAGCAGCACATCGGCACGCAGCGGCTGCGCCAGTAATTGCTCCTCACCTTGTCTTTCCAGATCCCCGGTCAGCAGCACGCTGCCACAATCGGCCTCCACCCGGATCACACAGCTGCGGTCGTTATCCTTGATGGCCTGGTTGGCGATGGTGGCGACATCCGGCCATAACACCCGAAATCTGACGCCATCCCATTGCCAGCTTTGCCCGGCCTGACAGCGCAAGCCGCGCGCCGGGCGCAATGTCAGCAGTGGATGCGCCTCGGGCAGGCTGTGCAGCAGCCAGCCGGGGTTGATCTGTTGCAGCAGCGACGCGGCACCCCCCGTATGGTCGTTGTCGTCGTGGCTGAGCACCAGTCCGTCGAGCCGTGTCAGCCCTTCGCCGCGCAGCCAGGGCAGAATGATGCGGCTGCCGCTGTCGGATGTGCCAAATGCCGGGCCGGTATCGTACAGAAGCTGGTGATGCGCGGTTTGCAGCATCAGCGCTGTCCCCTGACCAACATCCAGCATGGTCAGGCGTAGTTGCCCGCTTGCCGGCGGCTGATGGACGGGCAGCAACATCGGCAGCAACAGCAGCCCACCCAGGCTGCGCATCGGCCAGCCGCGTGGCAGGCTCAGCCAGAGGATGCCGGCGCTCGCCAGCAGCAGACTCCATGCTGGTGGTGTGGCTTGTTGCCAGAGCAATGGCGGCCATGCGGCGAGCCAGTTGATCGGCATCAGGCTGACATCAATCAGCCAGTGCGCCAGCAGCAATAGCGGTGGCAGCACAATACCCAGCAGGCACAGCGGCGTGGCAATGCTGCCGATCAGCGGAATCGCCAGCGCATTGGCCAGCGGGGAAACCAGCGGCAGTTGCTGGAACAGCCAAAGCAAGGCCGGTGCCATGCCCAACATCAGCAGCCATTGCAGCTGAAACCATTGGCGCAGCCAGTGAGGCTTACCCAGCCGGTGTTGGCTGGCCCACAACAGGCAGCCCACCGCGCCAAACGAGAGCCAGAAACCCAGCGCCAGCACTGCCCACGGGTCGAACAGCAGCACCACTGCCGCAGCCAGCAGCCACGCCCGCCAGATGCTCAGCTGCCGCCCCGACCACATGGCCCAGCCGGCAATCGCCAGCATGTACAGCGTGCGTTGGGTCGGGATCGAAAACCCCGCCAGCAGCGAATACAGCAGCGCGGTGAGCGCCCCGCAGAGCAACATCAGCTTGCGGGTTGGCAGCCGCAACAGCCGCTGTGGCCGGTGGCGCCAGCAACGGCCCGCCAGCATTGCCACCAGCCCTGCTACTAAGGTCACATGCAGCCCGGAAATGCTCACCAGATGGGTTAGCCCGGTGCGCGCAAACACTTGCCATTGCTGTTGTGGAATGCCGCTTTGATCGCCGATGCTGAGTGCGATTACCAGCCCGGCGTAAGGCCGTTGCTGCAGCGTCGCCAACATCTGCTGCCGCAGCAACAGGCGCAGCCGGTCCACCAGGTAAGCGGGATGCCAGACTAAACTCTGAAGCAGTTGCGCGTGGCGAATCTGCCCGGTGGCGCGGATGTTCTGTTGCAACATCCAGCTTTCGGCATCAAAGGTGTGTGGGTTAAGTGTTGCATGGGGCCGTTTCAGGCGCAGCGTCATGCGCCAGCGTTGCCCCGGCTGATACACGCGCGCTTCGGCGTAGTCGTTGACTTGTACCCGCCGCGGCACTTGCACCCCCGGCGTGAGGGTTTTTTCAATGTCCAGCCTCAGCCGCTGGCCGCGCTGCTGTGCTTGGGGCAGATCGGTGACAACCGCGATCACATCGATGTCGCGTTCCTCCCAGGCGCTGGGCAACGTGTCGGCCATGCGCCAGTGGGCTCGCAGGTTGGCCCAGCCAAAGCCGACTGCCAGCGCCAGTAGCAGATAGGCGCCTGAGCGCACGCGGTCGGGCAGGGCGCGTGCCAGTAGTAGCAGCGGCGGCAGGGCCAGCAGTATGCCAGCCGGCCACAGCTGCGCCTGCTGCTGTAGCAGTAGCACGCCGGCAATAAAGGCTGGGAGCAGAAACATCGGCATGTTTCAGCTTATGGCAATTCTGCGCTGGATGCCGGCTTTCGTCGGCGTAGTCTGGCAGCAGCAATGGCCGCTTCGCTGCAAGCCGCGTCCCTATTGTCTTGCAGGCCGGCCTGCGGGGCACGCGGGGTGGGCGTTGCAGGGTATGTTTGGCATTGGTCAAAGTCTGGCCGCGCCCTCTGCGCCGGGCTTGCGACTGACTATGAACCAGTGCTTAGTTTTTCAGTTGGCGGTAGGTAGCGCGTGCCAGGCACAAGTCCTGCCAGGCCTTGGCTTTGTCCGGCTGATTGCGCAGCAGATAGGCAGGGTGATAGGTGATGATCAGCGGCACGCCATGGTAGCTGTGCACTTTGCCGCGCAGGCTGCCGATCTTGGCATCGTTTTTCAGCAGGCTCTGGGCGGCAATGCGGCCGACGGCAACGATGATTTTCGGCTTGATCAGTTCGATTTGCCGCAGCAGATAAGGCTCGCACTGCGCGGTTTCAAACGGATTCGGATCGCGGTTCTGCGGTGGCCGGCATTTCAGCACATTGGCGATAAACACGCCCTGGCCGCGCTGCAGGTCCAGTGCCTTGAGCATATTGTCGAGCAACTTGCCGGCCTGGCCGACAAACGGTTCGCCTTG
Organism: Chitinivorax sp.; assembly: GCA_046347685.1. Lineage (GTDB taxonomy): Bacteria > Pseudomonadota > Gammaproteobacteria > Burkholderiales > SCOH01 > CALMFQ01. The sequence continues at coordinate 4,745 of JAXMFR010000008.1, read as the reverse complement.
CTGATCCTCATCCGCACCGGGGGCCTCACCCACAATCAGCCAGTCGGCCTGCACATCGCCCACGCCGAACACCGTGTTGCTGCGGGTCTTGCACAAATCGCAGGCGCGGCAGGCGGCCACTTCGGCCTGCAGCTGAGTCCAGTCAAGCGCGGCAATTCTGGTTTCGCGGCTGGGGGCGGGCGCTTTGCTCGGCAGATCGATATCGTCGACATCGTCCTGCAGCGGCAGCAGGTCTGGCAGCGGAATCTCTTCATCCAGCCAGGCGGGCGGTTCGTCGCCGGCATCGTCGTTGGCGCGGCTAGCGCTGGCTATCTGCACTGCGGCCGTCGCCGGCTCTGGCTGTGCAGTGGGGCGTGCTGGCATGTGTGTTGGCGTTTCGACGGCCGCAACGGCAATGCTGTCGGCTTCTGCAGCAGGCGAATCCACCGTTGGCTGAGCGGCACTTGTGCGCAGTCGCCACATCGGCAACAGCTCCAGTTCCTGCAGAATGCGCTGGCGTTGGCTCACAGGTTCAATCCCATCAATACCGCATGTTCGCGGCCGTTGTGCGCGGGGTAATAGTTGCGGCGCACGGCCATTTCGTTGAAACCGGCACGATCATACAGGCGGCGCGCGCTGTGGTTGGATTCACGCACTTCCAGAAACAGCATGTTGGCGCCGTGCTGGCGTGAAGTGTCCTGCACAAATTCCAGCAGCGCCCGGCCCAGTCCTTGCCCTTGCTGTGCCCTGGCCACGCTGATGTTGAGCAGGTGAGCTTCGTCGACCACCAGCATGATCACGCAGTAACCGATCAATTGCTGATGTTGATGCATCACCCAGCAGCTGTAGCCGCTTTTCAGCGAGTCTTCGAAATTGCCGCGGCGCCAGGGAAACGGATACACCTCTTGTTCGATCTGCATGATCGTGTCGAGATCGTCATTGCCCATGCGGCGGAAACTCAGGCTCATTTACGCGGCTGCTCGCTGATGGTGAGCGCAACCTTGTCGCGCAGATAGAGCAGATTGGCCTGTTCCGGCGGCACCGCCTTGCCGGCGGCAAAGTCCTTGGCCGCAAGGCGCGCCATCGCGGCGGCATGCGGAAAGGCGTTGGCATCGACATTGACAAGGGCATCACCCAATTGCTGGCGCAGTATGTCTTCATACGGCCGGAAGCCACTACCGATACCGGCCCAGCCGTCGCCGCTGACTGCCGGCAATTGCTGTGGCTGGCATAAGGTGGGTTCCACCCGGCAAACCCAGCCTTCCGGCTGGCGCTCGTAGGCGGCGCAGAAAATCTGCCCCATGCGCGCATCAAGGCAGGCGTAAACCTTGTCGTGGCCACTGGCTTCGGCCAGTGCCAGCAGCGAAACGATGCCCAGCAGCGGCAGCTCGCAGGCATAAGCCAGGCCCTGCGCAATGCCGCAGCCGATGCGCAGGCCGGTAAACGAGCCCGGACCGCAGCCATAAGCAATCGCATCCAGCTGCGCCAGGCTCAGGCCGGCTTGATCCAGCACGCGACGGATCATCGGCAGGGTCAGGTCGGTATGGCGCTGATCGGCCGGGCAGTCCTGGCTGACAATCTGGCCGTCGAGCCAAAGCGCGACCGACAGGTTTTCGGTAGAAGTATCAAAGGCGAGAATTTTCACCGCAGCATTTTAACATCGGCAATCCGCCCGTGCCGCCGATTTCTGCGGCAAGCGGCAGTGCTTATTTGATCGACTTGAGGCTGTTGAGCACCTTGTCCGGGGTAAAAGGCTTGACCACAAAGCCGTTGACGCCAAATTTGGCTGCAGTGCGCACGTTTTCCAGCGTGGATGAGGCGCTGATCATGATCACGTGCAGATTGGGATGCACCGAGCGCAATTGCTGCAATACTTCAAAGCCGTTCATGGCCGGCATGTTGATATCGAGAAACAGCACATCCAGCTGGTTGCGGCTGCATTGATCGAGCACCGCCATGCCGCTGTCGGCCTCGGCGCAAACGGTGTGGCCGGCGTCTTGCAAAATGGTTCGCAGAACGGTGCGGGTGATTGCATCATCGTCGGCGATCATGACTTGCATGGTATTTCCTCTAATTGCTTCAGGCTTGGTTGATATAAACGTTCAATTGGCTTTGCACCAGGGCAAATGCACTATCCAGTTGCGCTACCGTGGTGGCCAGCGCTGCCGGCCGTGGCTGCTGCAGGATGCCGTGTTCGATCACGTCCAGTAGCGCGGCAAAGTCGCGCGCGCCAATCGACAGCGAGGTGCCTTTCAGTGCATGCGCCAGCTGGTTGCTCTCATGTCGGTCGTCTTGCGCTAGCGCTTGCTGCAGCTTTTGCAGCTTGGCACTGGCCTCGGTTAAATATAGTTCGACCAGCCGCGTATGTTTGCTGCCGAGCATGGCACGGATTTTTTCGTATTCATTGTTGCCCGGATCGAATTGCGTTGGCTCGCTGGCTGGCACCTCGGTGGGCGACGTCGTTGCGGGTGTGGGGGCCTCGGTCTGGGTCATGTCACCCAAGTCGTCGCCGGCAATCAGCCAGCGGCTGAGGGCAGCCGCTAGCGCCTCGGGGTTGATCGGCTTGCTCAGATATTCGTCCATGCCGCAGGCCAGGCATTTTTCGGCGTCGCCGGCCATGGCATTGGCGGTGAGGGCGATGATAGGCAGATGTTTGCCGTCGGCCTGCGCCTGTTCCAGTTCGCGGATACGTCGGGTGGCCTGATAGCCGTCCATTTCCGGCATCTGGCAATCCATCAGCACCAGGTGGAAAGGCAGCAATTGCACCTGATTTACTGCCTCAACGCCATTGCCGGCCACGTCTACGGTGCAGCCGTATTGTTCGAGCATGGCCGATACCACTTGCTGGTTGACCGTGTTGTCATCCACCACCAGCACCCGGCTGTTGGGGTAACGTTTGCGGATCACCGGCATCGCGCCATCTTCGGTAATGTGCACCAGTGCGTGACGGGTGATGAAGTCGAGGTGAGCATAATCCGGCGAGATCGCCGCTTGCAGTATGTGCTGTAAATCGCTGCGGTGGATCGGATACGACACATAGCCGCGGAAGCCGGCATCGCGGAAGTGGCTGACATTGCGTTGACGGATCGGTACGCCGAGCACGAACAGCTGGCAGTGCTGCAGTTTTGGATCGTCGGCCAGCGCGGTGGCAAAGGTTTCGGCATCGATGCCGGGCATCTGCTCGGCCAGAATCGCAAAATCGAACGGCAGTTTTGCGTCTGCTGCCTGCTGTAGCCGATCCAGCGCATCGAATGCGCTATCGCAGGCTTCGCTGTGCATGCCCTGCGCCGCTAGCAGCTCCTGCAGCACTTGCGCGGTCAATGGGTGATCGGCGACATGCAGCACCCGTTTGCCGCGCAGCGGGTTGGCCTGCTGCGAGGCATTCAGGTCGACGTGGCAGGGCGGCAGGTGCAAGGTGAACCAGAAACTGCTGCCTTTGCCGAGTTCGCTGTCGAGGCCGATTTCGCCGCCCATCAGTTCGCACAACTGCTTGGAAATCGCCAGGCCCAGCCCGGTGCCGCCATAAATGCGGGTGGTCGAGGTATCGGCCTGGGTGAACTTGTCGAATACCTTGGCCTGTTGCTCAGGGCTCATGCCGATGCCGCTGTCGCTGATGGCGACACGCAGATGTGCGCGCTCGTCTGTGGGCCCGAGCGCGCTGATATCGATGGCAACGTGGCCCTGATGGGTGAATTTCAATGCATTACTCAGCAAGTTGGAGATGATCTGGCGAATCCGGCCTGGGTCACCCACCACCTCTTCAGCCGCATCCGGAGAGTAGCGCAGGATCAGATTCAGCCCTTTTTTCTCCGCCGCCAGCAACTGGAAGTCGGCAATATCTTCGGCGACTTGTCGCAGGTTGAATGGAATCGGTTCGATTTCCAGTTTGCCCGCCTCGATCTTGGAAAAATCGAGAATATCGTTGATCAGCCCCAGCAGGCTTTCGGCGCTGCTGCGCGCCACTTCTGCGTATTCTTTCTGCTGCGGTTTGAGCTCGCTGTTCATCAGCAGGCCGAGCATGCCGATCACACCGTTCATCGGCGTGCGAATTTCGTGGCTCATATTGGCGAGAAATTCGCTTTTCGACTGGCTGGCCGCTTCGGCCTGGGTGCGCGCCGCTGTCAGCTCCAGATTGGCTTCGCGCATCTTGCGCCGCATCTGGCTGTAATAGCCGCCAAACAGCGAAAACCAGAGCAGCGCGATGGTGACCGCGAATAGCTGCATCAGCTCCCGGTCGGGGTCAAGCAGGCCCGGGTGGTGATGGATCAGCCACCAGGTGTCGAGCCCGAACAGCGTCGAACTGAATGCGGCCAGCGCCAGCAGTTCTTTGGTCGACAGGCGAAACACGCCGAAGCTGTAGCCCATCAGATAAACCATCATGAACACGCCGCGCACTTGTGTTGCGTTGTGAACCAGTATCAATCCCACCAGGTTGGCGACCAGCAGCTGCGGTATGGTCATGCTCGGGTCGCGCAGGCGCAGGTTCAGGCCGGTTTTGATCGCGATGTAATAGCCAATGTGGGCAATGATCACCACGCCACACATCAATAACACCGGGCCGGCGGATACCATGTTTTTCAGATAGGCAAACAGGCCGAGTATCACCAGCGTGACGTAGGTGCCCAGCGCCATGAACATGCGCCGCAGCCGCAGGCCTTGCTGTTTTTGTTCACTCAGCTTGCTGCCGGGCACTGGTGGATTGCCGGTAAGGGTCATGGTGACAAAGCGATGTGGTTGGATAGCTGAATATTAGTCGTTGATGCGAC
>JAXMFR010000079.1:0-62339 GCA_046347685.1 Chitinivorax sp. | reverse complement strand
CCGGCAGGTGTTCCGGTTCCAGCAACTGCAATTGCAGTCCAACCGCCAGCCCGTCCTCCGGGCGGCGATAGCGCAGGCGTACCAGACATTCGCCGCCCTCGAGCATCGCGCGGCAGGCCAGTGCCTGCAGGCCATAGAAATCGGTGAGTCCTGCCGCGTCGGCTTCCTCGCACCAATCCCACCACAGACTGTGGATGGCTTCGCGCAGCGTATTGTCTGCGACCATCGACTGCGGCTTGATGCCCGTGCCGATGGCGTTGGATACGAATGCTTCGATGCCGGCTGCGGCCCAGGCATTGCGCCGCACCAGATCGCGGCTTTTGGCGCGCAACTCGTTCTGCGTCGATGCCAGCACCGCCACCGCGCCGGGGTTGCCGACCTGCCAGGCGAGCGCCCGGCGGCCCGCGCCGATACCGTCGTACAAAGGCGTGGCGCCGAACAAGCGTTGGCGCACGCGGGAGAGCCAGCTCATGTCAGCATCCCTTGCTGGTGGTCAAGCGGATCTGCCGAGGCGCGTTGGGCCACAGCCCGGTCGCCACCGCTTGCTGGAAAAGATCGCGCTTCACCGCTTCGATCGCTGCCGTGAGTTCCTCGACACTGCGGTATTCGACGGTTTTATCGCCGAGGCTGACGCGCTTTTCGCCTTTGGCCAACGCCGCTTGCAGTGCATCGAGGTGAGCTTGGGTGTAGGCCATCAGCGCAATACCATCAGGTTGATTTCAGTGGAATCGGCGAACGATGCCGAGGTCGTCGCACAGCTGATATCGACGTACTCAGGGGTTTTCTGGTCGCTGGTGGCGCGCACGATGGCAAGGCGCTGCGTGCTGTTATTGCTGCTGCTGCGCGCCAGGGCCGTCCAGCAGTAGTGGTCATCGGGCATGGCGCCGGCAAAGGTCACCCGGTAGCGGCCAGTGGCGGTACGGGTGACATTGGCAATGTTGTGGGCGGCGCGAATGACGATTTGTGAATCGACATAGCCGAAACAGACCCAGGCCTTGGCCACACCGGGATGGCCTGCGTCGATCCTCGATTTGACTTCGATGCCGATACGGCTGGCCAGAAGTGCCATGCGTGATGCGAGGCTCATCAGGCCAGCGCCGCTTCGAACACGGCAACGAAATCGCTTTCGGTATTGCCGATGTCTGCCGCTGCCACTGCGCCCATATTGCTGCACGCCTGCGCCTGCTCGGGGGCGGTCAGCGTCTGTGCTGCATCGAAGCGCACCCGGTTGTTGATGGCGGCGAGCAGGGCTTCCAGACCGCTGGTACCGTTTTGCAGCAATTGCTGGATTTCCAGCAGGGTGTCGTAGGCCGCATCCGCGCCACCGAGAAGGTTTTGGAGTGCATCGAGCAGGACGATTTTGCTCGATGAATAGGTCGCTGCTGGTGACGTTCTGATCGTCGATGGCGCTGGCGGATGACCACCGCCGCTTTCAGCTCATTGACCGCTGCCACCAGACTGGATTTGTCGGTGGTAGTCAGTTGGCCAGATTGCCGGCGCTCGCGCGGACGTCGTTGAACTCTTTGCGCGACGCGGATGACCAGGCTTTCGATACGGGTGGCAAGACTCATTCATTTCTCCTTTGCGAATCAGGACAGCCAGCGGCTCTTGATGACACGCCGATGGGGTATAGAAACAGCGAGGCCACCGCCGAATTGATCTCGTGCGGGGGTGGCCTCGTCTGGGTCATTTGAATCGATGGCGGCTCGTCTGGCGGCCGATCGAGCTCGGCTGGCGCTCCAGTTCGCGCCAATGGCGTTCCTCGAGTGATCCAGCCCGCCGCCGATGCGGCGGCATCACACATAACAATCGAGCGCCTCGTTGCGTTCGCGCATCTTTTGCCATTCGCGGACCGGTTACGGTCGCGGCGGGTGATCAGTTGCTCGGCGCAGAGTTGCTGGAATGAACTCGGCGTCGATCTTCAGCAGATGGACAAAACCCGGTTGGAAACACCGTGGTCAACCCGTCAGCCGCGACATCAGCGCTTTGCGCAGGTTGTCGGTGAACTCCAGCTTGGCAATGCCCACCGCCACCGAGCACACCTTGATGCCTCGGCGCAGCTTTTGCCCCGCTGCGAGACATCGACCGCCGTCGGCGTGCCGATCAAGGTTGGCACCACGTGCCAATCCCCTTGACCGCCATCACACGTGGATCGCGGCAGGCGCGCACGAAGGCGTAGGCCTCCTGGGTGGCAAAACGGTATCCAGGGCAAAGCGCGCCGCGGCATGGCCGCGCCTGAAGCGTGCGTCCAGTTTGGCGGCGATCAACCGGCAAGTTGCTCCACACCGCGTCGCGGGCGGTATCGCCCATCAGCACGCGATGCTCGACCAGCCATTCCTTGCCGCGCCCGAACGCCCATACCGATGCCTCGATACGATCCTTCTGTACGTCGGCCGCGCCTACCAGCAGCCGCCTGCGGCACGCTGCCGATGCGGTATCCGGGTGGCGCTCGACCAGTCGTTGCCAGTCGGGCGCTTCGCCTTCCTCGACCCAGGTTTCGCCGAGCTCGGTGTTCTTGAACGTCTTGATCGCGGCGGCCGAACCTGATTCCTGCTGACGGCGGCTTCCCAGGCGGCGGCAATACCGCGCCAGCTGCGCCAGCCAACCGGGCTGTACAGCGACGACAAGTGAAACCCGGCTGTTTTGCCTGAGCCATCCATCATGGCCTGCTCGCCGTGCTCCAGCATCCAGCTCTTGTGATGCTCAGGGATGGCGGTGTCGCAGGATTCGCAGAGGTAGGCGGCGCTGTCCGGTTGCCCCTGTCCCAGCGCAGTTGCTCGAAGCGCAGCCACTGCCGGTGCGAGCAATGCGGGCAGGGCACGAAATAACGGTGCTGATCGCTGGCCTCGAACTCCTCGATGGCGCTGGCGCCCGAGATCGTCGGCGTCGAGACAATGAAAATCTCCTGCGCGCGAAGGTGCGCGCCTCGGCCAGCGAAATGCGTCGCCTTCACCTCAACGTCCAGTGGATAGCCGTCGACCTCATCCAGAAACAGATAGCGCACCGGCATCGAACGCAACCCGACTGCTGTTGGCGCCGGATCACCAACACGCCGCCCCGGAACTCCTTGGCGAGGATGGTGTTGCCCGAGTCGCGCGAGCGTGCGCCGGGGCGATCAGTTCGGCCAACGCGGGCGACTCCTCGATCAGCGGATCGATGCGCTGCTTGGAATTGCGCTTGGCCATCTCCACTGTCGGCCATACCGCCATCATCGGCCCGGGCGTGGTGAATCACGTAACCGATCCAGTTCGATCCCATCTCGGTCGCACCGAGTTGCGCGGCCTTCATGAACACCACACGCTCGACCGGCGAGGTCGGCGACAGACAGTCCATGATCGCCTTCAGGTCGGCGTGCGGCTGGTGCGCCAGCGCCCTGGCTCGGCAGAGGCTTGCTGGAGAGCATGCGATGGCGATCCGCCCATTCGGAAACAGACAGTAGCGGATCCGGCATCAGCCCGTTGTACCGTTCCAGTTCGTCACTGCCTTCGTAGTCCAGGTTGGTCCCGATCATCATCAATCCACACGTGGCCGCATTTCGCCCAACTCCTGCAAATGCTCACGCACGGCGGCTTCCAGCACCACGCATGGTGGGCGGGTCGACGCCGAGCCGGGATGCCATCTGACCGATACGCGGGCTGGCCAGTTGAGCCAGGCATCGCGCTCGACCCGGGCCAGTTGGAACACATGCCACGGCCTGCGCGCGATCGACCAGTTCCTCCTTCTTGCGCTGCGCCAGTTCCACCTTGTTGAGCTGGGCCTTGAGGACTTCGTTGACGGTGCGAGCCTGTAACAGCGAGGTGCCGCCTGCCGGCAGCGGTAGTTGAGATCGGTACCACGGCGCGGCGCATCGGCCCCGGCGTGATCCGGTCGGGCGCGTTCGTCGTGTCGCTGGTCATTGCCGTCTGCTCCGGCTGCGCGGCTGCAAGGTGTTCTTGGCCCACTGCGCATCGGCGCTGTCCGATCAATCGTGCCATCGGTCAGCGCGGTATCCGCCCGGTGTCGATGGCCTTTTGGACCGCCACGCGACACGCCTTCGGCGCGCGTAGGCACGAATCGAGAGGCCCATCGTCACCTTCTTCAATCATTTGTTCGTCATTTGGGCGGTTTGAGCTTGGCTTCTCATCGACAACAGCGCGTTCCATCAGGTCATGCCAATCACACTTCGAGGGAACCGACCATGACTACCCAACTGACGCCAACCCGATGCCATCCTGGCGCACGCCATCCAGCACCGCGATGGCAAGATCGACTGGTTCCCCGACAAGCTCAATGGTGGCGCACGCAACAAAGTGCCGACGGCCTGTTCAAGCGCGCCTTGATTACCAGCAACGGCACTGACTGGTTTGTCGCGGCCGAAGGCTATGATGTCGTCGGGGCGGCCCGCCCGGCGCCCACGGCTGCGCCAGAGGATGCCCCCGAGTCAGCGGGCTGCCGACTCGCAGTTGAGGCCGACGTGGCCGCGTGTGAGGCCGAATGGGCCGGGAAAGCAACGCCAATCCAGCCCCGTGGTCGCCAACAGCAAATTGGCCGAAGTGGTGCGGATGCTGCACTCTGAGGGCGCGACCATCCAGATCATCGACGCCACCGGATGGCAGGCGAAACCGTGCGCGGCACGTTTGCCGGCACCTTGAAGAAAAAACTGCGACTGACCCCTTGTCTCGGCCAAACCGCAGGGAGTGTGAGCGCATTGGCCGCATCGCCTGAAACAAGCGAGGGTGGAATAGCTTGGCTTCACCGCCGACAGCGCGTTCATACAGGTGTCGCAACCAACACCTCACGGAGAGCACCATGAACAAGCCTACCTGCATCCGCCACCCCCTTCAGCAAGGCGACAAGGTCGCGCTACGTCCAGCGCCGCGTCAGCGCCATCACATCGACTCGCATCGAGCAGATCTGCCGCACCGGCATCGTCCAGGATGGCGCGGTGGCAAGGTGATCGTGTTGCACAAGGCCGGTTACACCGAGGATTTGGCAGAAGCCGATCTTTACAACCTCGGATGATTGGCAACGAGGCCAAGCTTAGCTTGGCTTCACCATCGAATAGCGCGTTACTACTGGTGTCGACACGATCAACCCGCAGGAGCCAACGATGAATACCAGCAAACCGATCCCCGCTACCCAGAACGACGCCTGGGGTTTTTGGGGCGCAATAAACCAACACGCCGCTGCAGCGTGGCCACTGGCCATGATCGCCATCTCGGACGCCACCAGCCAGCCCCTCGAGTCGGTGCGCATCTTCCTCGACAGTCGCCACGGACGCCATTTTGCCGACGACGTCCTGAATGAATTGGGCGCCGGCAGCACCCTGCAGGACGCAATCGATGCCGCAACCCGGCAATGGATGGGCTGGACGATTGGCCGCCAGACCAGCAAGGATTACGGCATCCCGCGCGGCCTGCCTTACCTGACAGGCTTTGTGATCCACTGCGAAATCAACGACGAGATGGCCGCCTGATGAAAACCCCATCCGCCGAACGAGAGCAGGCGCTGCGTTGGCTGATCGCCAACCGGCGTCCGGACATTTCCATTGATCAGGCTGTGCGCGTGATGTGTGCGGCACTGCCGCGCGACCTTGCCACGATACAACTGCTGCGGCGGATCGCTGAGGAAGAGGAGGCCAAACAGCCTTCGCGCCAAATCAGCTGGCGCACACCTCCTGGTCTGCCGCCTCGCGGATAGCCGTCTGGCCGGTGAAGTCCTCCCACCGGCGCACGATCACATCCACGTACTTCGGATCGAGTTCGATCAGCCGCGCGATGCGACCTGACTTCTCGGCCGCAATCAGCGTCGTGCCAGAACCACCGAAGGGATCGAGCACCACATTGCCCGGGCGGCTTGAATTGCGGATCGCCCGCTCCACCAACTCCACCGGTTTCATCGTCGGATGCAGATCGTTCTTCTGCGGCTTCTTGATCGCCCACACATCGCCCTGATCGCGGTCACCACACCAGTGGCGTTGCGCACCCTCGGGCCATCCGTACAGGATCGGCTCGTACTGGCGCTGGTAGTCGGCGCGTCCCAGCGTGAAGGTGTTCTTGGCCCAGATGATGAACGTCGACCACTTGCCACCGGCGGCGCGGAAGGCGGCCTGCAGCACGTCCAGTTCGCTGGACGACATCGCCACGTAGATGCCGCCACGGCAATGCGTGACGGTCGGCGTCAGCGCTGCCAGCAGAAAGTCGTAGAATCCGTCGCCCAAGTTGTCGTTGAGGATCGCACGATCCTTGCCGCGCATCTTGTCGCGGGCAGAGTTGGCATAATTCACGTTGTACGGCGGATCGGTGAAGACCATGTCCGCTACATCGCCTTGCATCAGCTGATCGTAGCTCTCGGCCATGGTCGAGTCGCCGCACAGCAATCGATGCGGGCCCATGATCCAGACATCGCCCGGGCGCGAGATCGGCGTTTCGCCAACCTCCGGTACCGCGTCCTCGTCAGTCTGGCCTTGGTTGTCCGGCTCGTCGCCTGCCATCAGTTCAGCCAGCGCGTCAGCGTCGAAGCCGGTGATGTCCAGATCGAACCCTTCCAGCTGCAAGGCATCCAACTCGATGCGCAACATTGCGTCATCCCAGCCGGCGTTCTCGGCGATGCGGTTGTCCGCGATCACCAAGGCGCGGCGCTGGGTCGGACTCAAGTGATCGAGCACCACCACCGGCACGATCTCCAGCCCGAGTTTCTGCGCAGCTGCCAAGCGCCCATGCCCGGCAACGATGATGCCGTCGCTTCCGGCCAGGATCGGATTGGTGAAGCCAAACTCGGCAATCGATGCGGCGATCTGTGCCACCTGATCATCCGAGTGTGTCCGCGCGTTGCGGGCATAGGGCAGCAGTTTGGCGGTCGGCCATTGCTCGATCTTGTCTGCCAACCAGGACGCGCTCATTGCTTTACCTCCGTGGTCGCCAGACGTTCTTTGGCCACGTCGTCGAAGGACTGGCCGGTGGTAATCAGCGTGATCGGCACGCCAGGGTGGTTTTGCTGAAAGCGCTTGATGGCCACGTCCACGTACTCCGGCGCGATCTCGACGCTGCGGCAGATCCGGCCAGTGCGCTGTGCAGCCAGCATCGTCGTGCCACTGCCACCGAAGGGTTCGAACACGATGTCGCCAGCGTCGGTGTAGGCCTCGATGGCGAACGCCGGCAACGCCACCGGGAACACAGCCGGGTGATCAATGTCCTGCCCGATCTTGCCCTTATGGCGCATCACGCGGATCACCGAGTCGGGGATGCGGGTGTCCTGCGTCGGCAGCCCCTTGTGCGTCCATCCGCCGACTTCGCCATCCTTGCCGCGCATGGCCGTGGATGAACCATCGGCGCGCAAGTGCGATTCCTGCCCCGCGTGCTTGCAGGGCACGATCTTGTTGGGTTTGCGGGTGCTGCGATTGAAGTGGAAAACAAACTCGAAACTGGGCGCCAGTCGCCCCTGCCAGTCGCCGGGCATGCCCGGCCCCTGATCCCAGACGTACCAGGCGAAACGCCGCCAGCCCTGCGACCGCATCCAGGACAGCCAACTGTCCCAATAGGGGATGACTTCGTTGTCGCGGTGGATCAGCCCGAGGTTGACCAGCACTTGCCCCTCATCCGCCATCGGTAGATGGGCAAATACGCCGCGCATCAGACCATCCCAATCAGCAATGCCACTGGAGGTGTAGTCCCGCTGGTTACCGTAGGGCGGCGAAGTGAAGCACAGTTGCGCCGTATCGTCCTGCATCAACGTGGCGACCACGAACGGATCGGTGGCGTCGCCGCAGATCAGACGATGTGAACCGAGTTGCCAAACGTCGCCAGAGATGGACACCGGTACGTCCGGAGCATCTGGCACCTCATCAGTGGCATCCACCTCATCACTGGCCTGCGCATCCTGCTGCTCCGGCTCATCGGCTGCTGCGGCGTCGGCAAGCAGTGCGTCGATCTCGACATTCTCGAATCCGGTCAGCGTCAGCTCATACCCGGCCGCCGAAAGATCGACCAGCTCCAGCGCCAGCATTGCCTCATCCCATCCCGCATCGAGCGCCAGCCGGTTGTCTGCGATGACGAGGGCGCGCTTCTGTGCGGTGCTGAGGTGCGCCAGTTCGATCACTGGCACCTGATCCAGCGCCAGCTTTCGTGCAGCAGCCAGACGACCGTGACCGGCGATGATGCCGTTGTCGCCATCGACCAGGATCGGATTCGTCCAACCGTACTCGACGATGCTGGCCGCGATCTTGGCAATCTGCGCCTCGGCATGCGTGCGCGGATTGCGGGCGTAGGGAATCAGCGCCTCAAGCTTGCGGTACTCGACGTTCAGAGGATTCAAAATGTCGTCCTGCAAAAACAAAACCCGCCGGACGTTGCCGTCGGGCGGGTTGAATGATGGAAACGAGGAGGAGGGTAACGGTATCTTGGGTGGTAACCGGGGGTGGTAACTTGGGCGGGTGGTAACCTGTTTTTGCGCCCTGACGCTAAAAAAACGCCGCGCTCGCGCCTCCCGCATTGGCTTTGAGCCGGGAAGGACCCATATCGCCTTGGGGCTCGTCCGATCGGTCACGTATCTCTCGCGACCATAGCGCAACTGTAGCCCATTTCGCGGCAAAATGAGACACCCCCTCGGCCGCCTCGCTTTGTTGTTCTTCCGCACCTGTATCATCTAGCTGGAATGGCCTCGAAATCTCAATCAACGCCCCTGCGTTTTAGCCTGGCCGTTGAGATGGTTGACCAGGGTCTGCAAGGCTCGCTGCCAATGACGTTGAGCCGTCTTGGTGCAGCAGGCGAAGCGAATTCCGATCTCGCGCCAGCCATAGCGCTTGGCTCGCATCCACACCAAGTGGCGTTGCTCCACCTCCAGCCATTGCACCCAACGCATCGCCTCAAGCATCCGATCAATATCTTTGGGAGAGGGAGGGTAAGGCCGGTAGATCCTCTCGTCGGTAGCCAGCGTCTCCCACTCCTGGCGGACGAAAGCCGGCCAAACCGTGTAGTAGCCTTGAACTCGAACCGGTGGCAGTCGCCGACCTGTCTCGGCTGCCTCCTCAAGTCTGGCCGCCACCATATCCGTGCACCACTCACTCATGGCGTCCTCCTTGGTTCTGGCGGCTACCGTACAAACGCTCGCCGATTCGCTTCACGAATTCTCGTTCGACAAAGTCCAAACGATCATCGGATTCCGAGACAACAAGGATGTGCTGGTCACGCCACCCCTGTTGCTTGATGGCATCCAGATCGGTGATTTGTGGTTGCAGGCGCCCCAAAGGGCAGCGGTACGGGTGATTCGGAATCTTCATGTCACACCTCCTGTGTTTCAAGTGCCCAGTGCAGGATGGCTAGGGCGTCCGCTTCGTTGTCGTCCGCTGGCGCATAACCCTTGGCACGTGCCGCAGCGAGCATTTGCTCCTTGTTGGCATTGCCTTTGCCGGTTGCATGCTTTTTGATCGTGCTTACCGGTACGCCTTGGTAGGGAATCTGGTGGTGCTCGCACCACGCGGTGAGTGTGGCCAGGAACCCGCCGTAAGCGTGGGCGGCATCGACACCAGCGTGGCGGCGGACCTCTTCGAAAAAGATCGCATCGATCCCGTCGACTGATTGTTTGATCTCAATCAGCCACCGCTTGAAGCGCAGGTAGCGCATACCGCCACCTTCGAATCGTTGGGGCTTGAAAGTCTCACTGCCGCTGGTGATGTCGTCGTCCTTGCCGCGCAATGCCCATCCGGTCTGTGTTCCCAGATCGAGCGCAAGGATGGATGCGCCAGCAAAGCGGGCATCCATTCCCATCGGGCTTCCGGCAAACCCTCCGCGTAGGGATGAGGGAACGTCAGTTCCCTCTCCTACGTAGTAGGAGGGGGAGTTTTCGCCAACTTCAAAAGAACCGCAAACCCAGCAACCATGCGGGTTTGGGCTAGTTGGCAAATTGGCAACGCTGCCAACTTGCCAATTTGCCGACAACGCTACAACATATTGATCTGTATGGGTTTGAAGTTGGCAGGCGCTTTCCAACTTGCCAACGTCTCCCAAAATCGGGGTGATGTTGGCAATGGTTTTGCCAACTTGTCTGTGCGTATTCATGCGGACTCCTGCGAATCGTTGATGTCATCTTGGTAAACCCACACATCGGGATTCTCGACCGGCAATGCGGCCCCCGACTGCGGGCATTTGAAATGGGTGGGCAGTACCGCGACTTCACGCATCGGTACTTCGCCGGTGTCTGGATCAAATTCGCCAACAACCGAGCACAGGACCATGCCTTCGACACACAGGTAGCCGAACTTGGTGCGGGCAGGCGGCAGCCCGTAATCCGATGCGTTGCGGAAATATTTGATGTAGCCCTGCGTCGCGAGCGCAGAAAGGCGGTCGCGGATGGTCCTATCACCACCGAGACCTGCTTTGCCCTCAAAGGCCTCTGCGAACTGGTTGGCGGTGTAGCAGCGCCCGTTGGCTGCTTCGTCGAACAGAATCTGCAGGATCGCGTCGCATTTGCGGCGACGTTCAGCGTCCAGACGTTGCCCGTATACCTGCATGACCAGCCGCTCGCTGGAATCCACCTCGCGCCATTCGCCGTGGATTTTGTCCACGTGTTTGAGGGGGATGCCGGGACCGTTGCGCAACTCAAAGATGAGTTGGCGAGTGCTGCGTGACTCGTCTGGGCGGTACAGCACCATCCCGCTCGAGTAGTAACCGCGCAGACTGCCAGCACCGGCTAATGCCTGAAACGGGTCTTCTTCGAACTGCTTTTTGCCGAGCTTCTTGGTGTGGTGGGCGAGGATGATGCCGGCATCCGGATTTACCTCCTGACGAATCCTTTCCACCCGCTGTGACAGAAAGAACAGCATCGCACCGTTATCGTTTTCGCCGCCGGCATCCCCGCCATCGAACAGGTTTCGGATCGGATCGATGGCAACGATGTCGGGCGGCAAACCACCAAATGCGTTAGCGATTGCCGGAATGATTTGGGCCAGGCCAGCATCATCCAGCAGCATGTGCAATTGCGAGGTGGCCACGAAGTTATCGCGTGCTTCAAGCAACCGGTGGGATGGCAGACGCACATCCTTCACTCGCTCACGCAGGTAGTGGTACTGCACCTCGGCCTGTAGATAGAACACCCGCAGTGGCCGGGATGGACGCATGTCCAGAAAGGTCGCGCCAGCCGCCAAGTGCGCGAGCCACGACAACAGGAAGTCGCTCTTGCCAACCTTCGGCGCCCCGCCAAACACCAGCATGCCGCCGGGGGTCAGCACGCGCGGTGAGATCAGATCGGGTGGCAGCGGTGAGTCATCATCGAGCAGCGCGCCCAGCGTGAACGTTGGCAGCAATGGAGCCGCAGCCTTCACCACACGGCGTTCGCCTTGGGCGATCATCGCCGCGCAATCGAAGCCTTCCGCGACCGCATCTGCAGCGTCCCATTTCTCTGGTTTGGTCGTGGGCGGCACCAGAATCGCCACCGACGCGCATCCGGCTGCCACACAGGCTCGCGCAGCATTGTCGGCGTAGTCCCAACCTGGCGCATCCCGATCGGGCCAGATCAATATCGACTTCCCGGCCAAGGGGAGCCAGTCTGTTTTGTCGATAGGCGCCTTGGCACCGTTCATGGCGGTAGTCGCCACGATGCCTGCTGCGATCAATGCATCAGCGCATTTTTCTCCTTCGACCAAGATCACCTGCCTGGCCTTGGACACGGCTGGCAAGTTGTAGAGGGGGCGCGGATCGGGCGCTCGCCACATACGGGCACGGACATCCCATGGTCGGTATTCTTTGCCCGACGGCGGGTCATAGCGATAGACACAGGCGATCAGTTGTCCATCCGGCGCCAGGTAATCCCATTTCGCGGAGTAGGGGCCGAGCTCGTCGACGGCATTGGCACGGACGGGTTGGCGGGCGACGGATAGCGAGTGCGACACGACACCCAGCCACTGGCGGATTTCGGCGGCCAGCCTCGGGAAGTCATGCCGAGCGGAGCGTCCCTGCGAACGTGCCCACAGATCAATGACATCGCCCCCCTCATCGGTGGAAAAGTCTTTCCACAGGCCGCGCCGTGCACCGTCAAGTTCAACGACCAAACTCTTGCCAGCGTTGCCGTCGACGTCGCCGACGTAGAACTTGCCCCCCCGGATGTGTCCCAGCGGAAACAGGTAATGAAGGACCGCCTCAAGCCGATGCAATAGCCCCACACGCAGCGCATCGGTGTCGGAGAGCGGCTCGTCGCGTTGCTCGGGCGCGTCGTTGAAATCGAGCCAGATGATGTTGTCGGCCATCATGTCGAACTCCAGCAACGCTCCTGCCACGGGCAGAACTTGCACTCGACATGCGTTGGCGTGGTGGCATGGCGCGGTAACAGTTCCCGGCTGTCCGTTGCCGTGATCACCCGAACCGCTCGATCGGACATCCGCTGCGCCAGGCCGCCGTCGAACGGCACCAGCTCGAACCAGATCTCTTCAGAATCCTTGTTGATGGCGGTAAACAACGCCGGGTTCGCAGAAATGCCCGGAATGCTGGCTTCCATATAGGCTTGGTAGATAGCCATCTGTGCGGCATAAACCGGTTTGGATTTGCTGACGCCGTGCTTGACCGTGTCCCGCCAGGCTTTGTCGTTCATGGTCTTGCACTCCCACAGCGCGGGATAAACCATGCCAAGCTGGGTTGGGCCACCATTCAAAACACCATCGACGTGCCCCTGGATGCGTCCGCCAGCGACGGAAAAGCCAAACTGGCCGCCGCTGGCTTTTTGCGTGTAGAGGTCGAATCCGGCCATGCGTAGCCACCGGATGGCCAGATCTTCGAGTGCGTGGCCCACCTCGAAGATACGCAGCACCCGGCCTGGAAGTTCTCGACCAGGATCGACAGGTGTCTGCAGATACTCGTATTGCAGCGCGCGCTCGCAGGCAACGCCCAACCTTGATGCGCCGAGATAATTGCGCGGCGCTTGCCTGTCACGCTGCTGGCGCAGTGCGGCATCAATCAGCTCACCGATCTGCTCGTGGATCTTGGGGCGGTGGTTGAAATCCAGCATCAGAATGGCACCCCCGTCGAAGCATGTTGACTCTGGCGAGACAGTCGTTCCTCAAAAAAGGCGCGCTCCTTGTCGGCCATGCGTTCGTGCTCGGCAAGCATGCGCTCCTGATAGGCAGAGATCACCACCTCAATGAGCATCAACACTTCCTCTTTGCGGTAATCCGCCAGTGGGCGTTGCATACCGATTGATGCCACGTACTCACCCAGCGGAGCCAGGCATGACGCCATCGCGGCAAGTTCCATGTCACTGGGATCGATCATGTGGCCTCCGCTTTTTTCCATCAGTAGAGAGAAGGCGTTCTGGCAACGCATAGAGCAGAACAGCCAGCGATCCGAGTAGCGCCGTGGATCGCTGCGCGGCAGGCGCGGATTGAAGTAGCCGAAGCCTTTGGCGGTTCGTGAACAGACGGCACATGTCACGCGGCCTCCCGATAGGTGTCGTTGGCGGCCATGACCAGGCGCTGGATCGACGACTTGTTGAAATGAAAAGACAGCAAGGTCGATGCCTGGTAGCGGGTCATGCCGAAATCAGCACGCATGGCCTGCGGCAGGTATTGAAGCTGCCTCTGGGTTGGCGGCTCGTTTAACCAGCGGCGGGTCTTGTGCGCGGAGTCGGCAGTCTCATGATCGTTGAGCCAGTCATCCGCCTTGGCCATGCAAACGGTGCGCTCACCAACCGCCAGTAGGTGCGGTTGCACGTCTTTCGCCCCGCCCACAGCGTGCCAGCGACCATTGAGAAAGAAGATTCCACCCCAGGCATTGAAACCCGTCGCCATCAGCGCATCGTCGCTGCCAAACAAATCGCACCAGCGGAAATTGGACCGTTTGAGCAGATCGATCTCGCTCATGATGAAATCGGACAGCACGCCGAATTCCTGTGGCTGCCGTTGCCAGACGTAGCCGCACAATGGGCACTCCATGCAGGCCAGCGGTACGATTGCGCCGCAGTCGGGACAATCCTTGGTCGGCGCATCGCCGTCGTGCAGGTGGCCGTCGAGATTGACCTCCTGCTCCAATGAGCCGTGCATCAGGCTGGCCGTTCCGAAATCCAAAACGATGCAGTCGGATTTGATGATGCCGGGAAACTCCTGTGGATCGACAGTGCGCAGGCCTCGTCCTACCATCTGGATGAAAGTGGACTTGTAGGAACTGGGGCGCAGCAACACCACACAGCCGGTGGGCGTGTAGTCGTAACCCTCCGTCAGCACGGCAACGTTGACGACCACCTGAGCCCGCCCGGTTTCATACTCAGCCAAGCGAGCTTTGCGCTCACCATCGGATAAATCGCCGTGGATCAGTACCGCGTGCACGCCAGAGGCAACGAAGGCATCACAGACGTTTTGCGCATGGGCCACCGTCGAGCAGAAAATGATGGTCTTGCGCATGGAGGCTTTCTCTTTCCAATGCTTGATCACGGCTTCGGTAATCAGGCGCTTGTCGAGAATTGACGCGACCTCGTCCATGTCGAAGTCCATCGCCGTCTTGCGGACGCTTTTCAGTGCCTCCTGTACGCCAACATCAATGACAAAGGTGCGCGGTGAAACCAGGTGTCCGGCAGCGATCATCTCGCCCAAAGTGATCTGGTCGGCCACGTTCGAAAAGACATCGCGCAGCCCTTTGCCATCGCCCCGGTTCGGCGTGGCGGTCAATCCACAGATGCCTGCTTTCGGATTGCGAGCCAGCACGGTATCAATGATCGCGCGGTAGCTTGGCGACGAGGCGTGATGGGCTTCGTCGATCACGAGCAGATCCAGCGTTGGTATCTGCTCAAGATGTGGCACACGCGACAAGGTCTGGACCATCGCAAACGTCGCCTGGCCTTGCCATGACTTTTCGTTCGCGTCGAACACCGACGTTTGCACGCACGGGTTCACGCGTTCGAACTTGGCGCGATTCTGGCCAGTGAGTTCAGTGCGATGCGCCAGAATGCAGGCCTTGGCGTCGGGTTCGACCAGATAGCTGCCGGCTACCGCCGACAGCATGATGGTCTTGCCCGACCCCGTCGGTGCGACGGCCAGTGTGTTCCCGTGTTCATCGAGCGCAGACAAGGTGCGTTCGACCAGCAGTGATTGGCGGGGGCGGAGCATCATGAGCGTAGTCCCCCGTTACTGAGCCCAGCTCGGACGACCCGGAATCGGGGCGCGGCCAGTGGCTTGGGCGTAGGTGTTGGGAGCACTGGCTGTCGATGCTGGCTGAGCAGTGCCGCCCATCAGCGCAGCGTAGTCCTTGTGGTCAGGCGTGATCGCAGACTTGATGACGCACTTGTCCTGGCCATTCTGATCCTTGTCCCAGTCGACCTTGCCGAGGAATTCGATGCCATCGAGATCCGCGAACCCGCTGATGCGGCGTGCGTTCTGTGCGGCCGGGCTGCTGTCACCGGGGTGAACGCCGCGCGCCGAATTGAGGATTGCCTTGATGAAGGTACGGCCCATGTTGGCCCACTCAGGCCCTTTGGGGCTGCACAGACCAATCAGCGACCACATCTTGCGCCGGGCAAATTCACCCTCCATCACGACGAACTCGCAGTTCAGGTACACCGAACCGGTATTGTCGTTACGCGTGGCATAGCCGCCAGTCCAGCCCTGCGATGCGTCATCGAAGCCGCCAGGCTTGACGGTCATGCGGACGCGCACCAGCGTGCCCTTGGGGATCAGGTCGAAGGAAGTTTGTTCGGATGCGGAATTGAAATCGAAGTAGGTCATGATCAGGACTCCTGAGTTGAGGTGGATTCGGGGATGGTTGCGGGTGCAGGGCGCGCGAAATCGAGCCGATCTGTCGCGGGCTTGGCTGGGCCGGCGATCTTTTCCATCAGGCGGCCGAGGTGTGGCTCCTCAATCGGATCGAGCCGCCCGGAGCGGTCTTTGGCCGGGAAACCCCAAGCGTTCAGCGTGTGGCAGACAAAGGCGCGGTAGCTGGTACCGTCATCAGCCTTCAATTCGGCAAGGGTGACGACTTCATCGACAATGCCTGGCAATTCAAGGCCAGTTTTGGAGCCATCAATCTGCAGCGAAAAAATGCGCCGATTGAAATCGTCCAGGGCCTCATTGAGAATGCCGACGAACCACACGTTCTTGCCGCGTGTGTGCTGCAAATGAGTGAGCCAGCCGATCATTTCCTGGCCCATCAGCCCATACGCACCACGACTGTCAGGCTTGCCAGTCTTCTCCGAATACGCCTGTGGCTGCCCCTTGCACCACTGCAGGCACAAGCGTCCGGCCACGGTGATGGAGTCAACGAATACGGTGTCGTACTTTTCGAGCACCGCCGGGGCACCGAAGCGTGCGCACACGGCATCGAAGTGAGCTTGGCTATAGGGCTGGTCGTCGCGCAGCGCGGGATTCGGACCGCCGATGAAAACGGCGAAATCGCGGCACTCCTGCCAGGTACGGGGGCGGATCGTGTCCCCAGCCCAGCCCTCTACGGCCAGATCTCCGGCCTCGAGATCAAAGAACAGCGTAGCCGACGGTTTCATTGTCCAGAGTTGCGAGGTTTTGCCGATGCCACTCTTGCCGACGAGAACACCTTTCACGCCACGGCGCTCGGCCAGGCGCTGGTCTGCGGTAATGATGGGGAGGCTCATTTCACGGCCTCCTTGGTGCTGAGGTCGATGAATGCGCCTGCGACGGTGGTCACGCCCAGCGCGCCACGCTGGCGGGCCATTTCGTAGAGTTCGCGCAAACCACCCAAGCGGCGGTGGATCAGTCGGGATTCCGTCTCCAGCCCTTGGATCGCGAATGCCACATCATCAATGGTTGCATCTTCGAGGCAGCGTACGACCTCATCAGGACGGCTACCCTCCGAGGCTGGGATACGGATGGTTTCCGGCAGATCGCGGAGATACATCTCAGGCTGTTTGCGCAGCAGTTCGAGTAGCGTGTTTTTCTTTTCCATGGTGATTACTCCTGAAGCAGCGCGAGGCGAAAGTTCGGCTTGCCGGTCTTGACGGTGCGTGCGGTGATGAACGGGGCTTTGAATGCTTCAGGCCACGCGTTGAACTTGGTTTCCGATATCCGGTAGCTGACGTCCACGTACTCGGACGGGTCGTCGCCATTGGCGGCAATGCGCCGGGTGATGTCGGCGAGCCGTGCCTGGTCCCACTCAACTTTCTTGGGAAGGTCGGCGGTGATGCGGACGCGCCCGTCGTCAAAATGAACGACGCCGGTGTCCTTGTTGGCCGCCAAGCGCAGCTGCCGGGCTTGATCCGCGTACTTGATGTCCAGCGCGCAGTCGATGTGCTCGACGATGGCCTTGGCTGCGGCCAGAAGATCTGTAGCGTCGCTTTTGAGCTGAAATAGCGATTCGCTGCAATGTGCGGCGAGTTCGCCGGCTGGGGTAGTCAGCGCCTCATCGGGGGAGATGCGGTTCACAGTGCACCTCCCGCATTCACGCGTTCAGAGGTGCTCTTGCGCAGACTATCGGCCTCAAAGGATTCGATGTCTTCTACGCGATACAAAACCCGACCCTGCAATTTCAGAAATACAGGGCCGATGCCTTCACAGCGCCAGCGCTCGAGACAGGCTTCGCTGAGACCCCAGCGATCAGCCAGCTCGACTTGATTCAGGTGTTTGATACTCACGGTTAGCTCCTTCGGGTTGTTGCAAAAGGTGAGGAGATTGTTAAAAACCGAGGGTGGGCAAATGGGTGGGCAGAGTGGACAAAGAGCGTGGGCAATATTGGTAAATCGAGATATGCAGGCGAAAAAAAGCCCGACGCAGAGGTCGGGCAGTGGGGTAATGCGCGGAAGTAGTTGAAGAACTACCGCTATGTCGATTCGTCACCTCCTTCCTGACCGGCGAATTCCGGGTTGAGCCAGTAATAGCCGTTACGGTCATCTGTTCCGATGAATGTTTGAAGGACGAGTTTGTGTCGTTTGAAAATGTCAGCGCGTCGGAATCCTTCTTCGAAACCAAGGGCTTCGGCGATACGACGCTTATGGACCTCATCGCCGTCATGCTTTTGCAAGAGGCTCAGGAAGTCATAGATTTGTGGTGAAATTTTATGAGGGACACCTGCAATCAGCACCACTCGTTTCGTGTGCAGTAGACGGAGTGATGTTTCGTTAGATACAGGTACGTCGAGCACCCCAGTAACGAATGCCTCGAGATTTTCCAGTACGAGCTGAGTTTTGCGGATGTGGGCAATCGCACGCAGGGGGACAAGGGTCATATCTGCCAGCGCAGCGTTTAGAGCCGACGTCACATCACCGGATGTGATTACAATTTCCGCGCCTGGCGCGGCGAGGTTACGGATCGCTGACCGAACATCTGTCGCGTTATCAGGTAACCTCCGCCCGAAAAATACGGTGTGTCGCTTACGGCGTATTTCAATTTCACCCAAACGCCACAGGGCATCAGGGACAAGAACGGTCGATGCGTAGTGCGCTTGCAATCCCAGCGCACTGGCTAATGTGCGGGCCACTTTCACAGGAGACACATTCCACATTCGAGCCTGGCCTGCGGATAGCGAAACCCATCCACATGTTGAGCAGTACACCTGGTATGGTTCGGCGAATTCGGCATTTGGTGGCGCAGCCTCAGGTTTACTCGATTCCTGACAACATTCATGACAGAGCACACTGTCAGCAAGTTCGTTGGCAAGGCTCAACAAACCGATGTCGCGCATATGGGCATACAGTGGTATATCGCCGCTGAGCCAAATGGCATCAGGGGAAAGCTGCGGTAGCGGCTGTTCGAGTAATCTGCAAACCTCAGTCATTGAACGATCCACGATGGCAGCCGTTGGTGGCTGAATACTGACAGAC
This sequence comes from Chitinivorax sp., assembly GCA_046347685.1. Lineage (GTDB taxonomy): Bacteria > Pseudomonadota > Gammaproteobacteria > Burkholderiales > SCOH01 > CALMFQ01. The sequence goes on along the minus strand of JAXMFR010000079.1, from coordinate 43,604 downwards.
TCAGCATGGATCGCAGACATCATGAGCGAACCTCCAAAGCCAACTCGTCATCGACGTTGTCGGATTTCTTGGTATCAAGCTTTTGCATGACGCCCCAGGCGCAAAGCAATGCCTCCACTAACTTGACGTCATTCTCCTCTAGATCCCGGAGGTTGCTAATCCCATTTTGCCGGAGTTCTGCATGGAGAGTGCGTCCGGATTTGCCTGGCAGATCAGGAAGAAAATGCAGTGAGACCGTAGCTTCTACGATGTTGAAGCAGCTACCCATCAAGCTGCTAAGACCATTTGCTTTGACGCATGCCAGCACATCCGGGGAGTTCAAGCCTGCCGGAGGTTTGATGGTGTAATCACATGGAGTGCTGTGCATGGTGCGAACCCGGGCCTGTGACAGTCGGATATGACCAACACGGTGAGCAGCCAGATCAACCTCGCTGTCATCAAACAGCTCGAAACCGTCACGCAGCCGGTTGAGGAAAAACGGCGGGTGCTCAATATTCTGTGGAGTTAAAGGCCGCCGAAAAATATGCGTGCCGACATGCTTGAGTACTCTCTGTTGTGCCTTTGCACCTCCTGGTACCAACACGTCAATAATGCCGCTATCCGGGTAAAGCACCAGATCCATGTTTAGTGGCGGACGAACATCTCGCCAATGCGTTCGGTTGTCTTCACCAAACTCTAATTGCCGCTGTGCATTATCTTCAATCAGAATCCCGAGCTGGACACCACCGTCTAGATGCCTATCGAACGACTCGATCTGGCACGCTCGTGGCGAGCCTTTTTTGGGAGTGAATTCAGTGGCCAGAGCTTGCTCCAACGCTCGCAGATCATCTTGTCCGCGAAAAAGTGTGCTTTCGCCAGTGATTTTTAATCGTTTCCAACCACGCCCGCCAACACGCTGATTAACTGAAAAAATCGATTCCGCTGTTTCAAACAAGTCAGGCCAGTTCGCCATAACCCAAAGAGCACGCTCAGCATCACTCGTTAATTTCGGAAAGTCGTCGTGGATGGGTGAGTCCAGCTGAGCCATATTACGTAATGCATCAACTCCACGGCGATTACCTAGCGCCCATACTCTGCGAAGCTCTCCGTACACGATTCGTGCAGTAGTAGGATCAAGTGCTTCGGCAACTTCTACGAGTGCGTCCGTAATCTTTTCCGAGGTTGAACTCCAATCAAGATCCGCTGGAAGCTCTATTTTTCTGGTCTGGAAGTAGTATTGCCAGGTCGTAGGCGGAACTTGGCGAATTAACTGGCGGTAATTGAAAGCGGTCATCTTGTTCCTTTCGCTGTCGGTGGTAGATTCCTTCCCGTCGCGGAAGTAACAGAACGGAAATAAAATATTGTTCGTTATAACGGGAGTTGTTCGAACATTATCGCCTGCCGAGTGGTTTGTCAAACCAGTGCAATTTTGTTCGAAATAATGTATCTTTCGCTCAGTGCAAAACCGTTGCACCCCATGCAAAAGCATGTGTGTATCAGCGTAAGGAGACGCTCATGGCAACGCCACTGGGAGACAAAATCCGCAAACAGCGGCAGGATCTAAAAATGAGTCTTGATGCATTAGCTGCCGCTGCAGAAATGAGTAAGAGCTATCTGTGGGAGTTGGAAAATAAGGATGGCGCCAACCCCACGATGGATAAGTTGGCCAAGATTGCAGCGGCATTACAAGTTACGACCGAATTCCTGCTGACTGAGTCCGCAGCCACGCCTGATGAGGCTGTGCTCGACGAGGCCTTCTTCCGTAAGTACAAGAACATGTCCGAGCCGGACAAAAAGAAGATCCGCAAGATCCTCGATGCCTGGGAAGATGAATGACAGAGGCGAAAAAGCCACAGGCCTGCGCCAACAGCCTCTCATCCATGCTGAATATTGTTCTTGGCGCAGATCGGTTCCCGGTCAAGGTTGACGAACTGGCACTTGAGTATTCCCGCCAGTGCTTCGCAGACTCGCCGATCGACAGGATCCAGGGCGAAGATCTCGACGGTTTCGATGGTCTGTTGAAGGCCAACAAATCACGGTCGAAGTGGCTGATCCTCTACAACAGTGCCACCACGTCGGAAGGGAGAAAGCACTTCACCATCGCGCATGAGTTTGGCCACTACATCCTGCACCGCCATCAGCAGGATCTCTTCGAGTGCAGCGACGGAGACATCGAAACGGGCGACAACAACGGGCGCGACATTGAAACCGAGGCGGATTTGTTTGCCTCGACGCTGCTGATGCCGCTGGACGACTTTCGACGACAAGTGGATGGCCAGTCGATCAGCTTTGATTTGCTGAGCCACTGTGCTGACCGCTACGGGGTATCACTCACGGCCGCCGCCCTGCGCTGGACTGAGATCGCACCCAGGCGCGCCGTACTGGTGGCCAGTCGCGACGATCACATGCTGTGGGCTAAGTCGAACGAGGCCGCACTCAGGTCCGGCGCATACTTTGCGACCCGCAAGAACACCTTCGAGTTGCCTCACGACGCGCTGGCGCACAGCTACAACACCCTTTCCATCGCTGACAGCCGGACTGGCCGCGCCCAGTCCTGGTTCGCGAAAGAGCCTGCAAGCATGCCGATTACGGAAATGACAAGAGTCGCGGGGCAGTACGACTACACGCTGACACTGTTACTGCTGCCTGACAGCGAGAGGCGGGGAGCGCATCACCACGACGAAGAGCCGGAGGAAGATACCTACGATCGGTTCATCCGCAACGGCCAGTATCCAGTACGCTGAGGAAGGAGTCGGTCATGACAGCGCATAAATGGCAATTCACCTCCCGTTTCCGCCGTCACGCCTTCGGCTGGCGCTCTGACACGCCCATTCAGCGCATCAAGGAAGCGCTGACCGAAATCAAACAATTCACCCGCAAAGAGCCGGTACTGGCCGCCGAGGGGGCCATTACCTTACTGGAAAAACTCTCGCCAGCATTGGAGCAGGTGGACAGTTCATCGGGGGCATTGGGATCCGCCCTCAACAAGGCTATCGAGACGCTTGTGCCCATCATCGTCAAGGCCGACGTCGAGCCGAAGCTGCGCCAACGCTGGCTGGAGCGATTGTGGCAGGCGCTGCAGGATGATGAAATGCCCTACATTGAACGGCTGGGCGATTACTGGGGCGAATTGTGCGTGACGCCGGAGATGGCATCACGCTGGGCCGACGAGTTCATGCCCGTTGTTGAAAGCGTGTGGGGCCCGTCTGCATCGGGGCATGGATTCTTCAAAGGCACCAGCGCCTGTCTGTCCGCACTGTACGCGGCGGGTCGTTATGACGATCTGTTGGCCCTGATCAACAAGGCGCGGGTCAAGTGGTGGCACGACCGACGCTGGGGAGTGAAGGCGCTGGCAGCAATGGGCAAGAAGGCCGAAGCGATTCGTTATGCCGAAGATTCGCGCGGGCTCAACGACCCGGGCTGGCAGATCGCTGAAGCCTGCGAAGCTATCCTGTTGTCTTCAGGCTTGGCAGCTGATGCCTACCGGCGCTATGCCATCGAGGCCAATCAGTGCACCACGAATCTCGCCACCTTTCGCGCCATCGCCAAGAAATACCCCAGCGTGCCACCGGAGCAAATCCTGCATGACTTGGTGGCGAGCGCGCCAGGATCAGAGGGCAAGTGGTTCGCTGTCGCGAAGGACATGGGCTTGTTCGACATGGCGATTGAATTAGCCACGCGCAGTCCCACCGACCCGCGCACGCTGACGCGCGCCGCCCGCGACTTTGCCGAGAAACAGCCCGAGTTCGCGCTAGCGGCAGGGCTGGCCGCGTTGGACTGGATATCTCGCGGCCATGGTTATGAGATCACCGGCGGGGATGTTCTCGATGCGCATGCTGCTGTGATGCACGCTGCCTCGCAGGCGGGCATCGCCACCGAAGACGTCAATGCGCGGATCAGTGAGATGTGCGCTGCACCGGGTGGCAGGTTTTTGCAGACCATTCTGGCCCGATATTTGTCGAACTGAACGTGCCCTCTTTTTGAAATGGCCCGCACGGGTTTGCGCGGCTTCGAAACGCCCTCATGGCTTTGCTGGCGCTCCATCCGGACAATTTCACTGCATGTGAATTTGACGAAGAGGATCGCTACCCATGCACCAAATAAACCATTTTCCACCCGAGCGGATGACGCCAGAACAGCGTCGCCACGAGATCGCGTCACTGCTGGCCAACGGCCTGGCGCGCCTGCGAATCAGCGGTGCTGAAAAGCCCACAAACACCGCCCCAGAGGGCGAGTTTGAGCTTGGCTTCTCTGGCAACCAGCGCGTTCATAAAGACCCCGTCAACAAGACAACCACGGAGTCGAAATGAGCACACGAACAGCAACACCTTCAACGTCACCCTCGATGGCAGCGCAAATCGCTGAATTGCCGGATCTGCCGATGGCCGACATCAAAGCGCTCTGGCAAAAACTGGTCGGGGGCGATACGCCCACCCACAATCGCCAGTTCCTCGAACGCCGGATTGCATACCGACTGCAGGAAGTTGAATTCCGTAAGGTCAATGCCAACCTGCTGGAGCGCAACCAGCGTCGCATCGCATCCCTCGTGAAAACCGGCAAGGTCAAGCAGCGCGACCGTGATTACCGCCCTGCGGCGGGCACGGTGCTGGTCCGGGAATACAAAGGGGTCGCACACCGCGTGATCGCAACTGCTGATGGCCAATATGAGTTCCAGGGCCGCGTGTACCCGAGCCTCTCGATGATCGCCCGCGAGATCACCGGCGTGCGCTGGTCGGGGCCGTTGTTCTTCGGGCTCAGGCAGCCATCCAACGCGAAGACCAAGCCATCCACCAAGAAAAGAGGTGGGCGATGAGCGAAGCCTTGAAGCGCCGCATGCGCTGTGCGGTGTATACGCGCAAATCCACCGAAGAAGGCCTGGATCAGGAATACAATTCCATCGATGCTCAGCGTGACGCCGGACATGCCTACATCGCCAGCCAACGGGCGGAGGGCTGGATTCCAGTGGCCGACGACTACGATGATCCCGCTTTCTCGGGCGGCAACATGGAGCGCCCGGCGCTGCGCCGCATGATGGCGGACATCGAAGCGGGCAAAATCGACGTGGTCGTCATCTACAAGATCGACCGACTGACGCGCAGCTTGGTGGACTTCTCCAAGATGGTCGAAGTGTTCGAACGCTATGGGGTGTCGTTCGTGTCCGTCACCCAGCAGTTCAACACCACCACGTCGATGGGGCGGCTGATGTTGAATATTCTGCTTTCCTTCGCGCAGTTCGAGCGCGAAGTCACCGGCGAACGCATCCGCGACAAGATCGCGGCCAGCAAGCGCAAGGGCATATGGATGGGCGGTGTGCCGCCACTGGGTTACGACGTCGAGAACCGGCGGTTGGTGCCCAATGAGTCCGAGGCCAAACTGATCCGGCACATCTTCCAGCGCTTCGTGGAACTCGGCTCCAGTACCACACTGGTCAAAGAGCTGAAACTGGATGGTGCAACGTCCAAGGCGTGGACCACGCAGGACGGCAAAACCCGCGATGGCAAACCGATCGACAAGAGTCATATTTACAAACTCCTCAGCAACCGAACCTACCTCGGTGAATTGAGACACAAGGAGCAGTGGTACCAGGCGGAACATCCACCCATCATTAGTCGCGAACTGTGGGACAGCGTCCATGCGATTCTGGCCAGCAATGGCCGGGTGCGTTGCAACGCGACGCGTGCCAAGGTTCCTTATCTGCTCAAGGGCATCGTGTTCGGCAACGACGGCAGGGCACTGTCGCCGTGGCACACGACCAAGAAGAATGGGCGCCGTTATCGCTACTACTTGCCTCAACGCGACGCCAAGGAACACGCGGGTGCCTCGGGTCTGCCGCGATTGCCCGCCGCAGAGCTGGAATCGGCGGTGCTCGACCAGCTGCGTGCGATCCTGCGGGCCCCGAATCTGCTCGGCGACATGCTGCCGCAAGCGATCAAGCTCGATCCAACCTTGGACGAGGCGAAGATCACCGTGGCCATGACCCGGCTCGACGCGATTTGGGATCAACTGTTCCCGGCAGAGCAGACCCGGATTGTGAAATTGCTGGTTGAGAAAGTCATCGTGTCACCCAACGACCTCGAAGTGCGGCTGCGCGCCAATGGCATCGAACGGTTGGTGCTGGAACTGCGCCCCGAGCCTGCCAAGCAAACAGCGGAGGCATTGGCATGAGCGATATCCGCATCCAGAAAACCGGCGAGCCAGACATCCTGCAGACCAGCGACGGCAGGCTAACCTTGTCCGTGCCGATCCAGATCAAGCGCCGCAACGGTCGCAAGTTGGTCACCTTGCCAAACGGCGAGACTGCACCGGTCAGGCCGTGGGACGTGGCACCGACCACCATCCAACTGGCGCTGGCCAGAGGCCACCGCTGGTTGGTCATGCTGGAATCAGGGGAGGCGAAGTCCTTGAAGGAAATCGCCACGCGGGAAGGAATCGACAACAGCTACGTCAGCCGCATGGTCAACCTGACCACGCTGGCCCCCGACATCATCGCTGCCATTCTCGACGACACACTACCGAACCACATCACGTTGTTCGATCTGGCGGTTGATCCGCCTGCACTGTGGGATGAGCAACGGGCGAGGATTGCCGGCTCAACGCCAGCGGGAGGTCACTGATTGATTGTCGTTTCCAGCGCGCGCAGGCGATCCACGATGGCATCGAAGGCGGGCGGCTCGCCGATGAACATGCCGGCACCGATCATGCGCTGGAAGTCCTCGCGCAACGCGGCCAGTGCAGCATCTTCCGGAATGAGTCTGAGCTGCCCGGCCAGGCATGCCTCGTAGTTGGCGTAGCTCGCGTTGTAGAAGACCTTCTTGTGCTTGACGACATCCGCGAGCAGAGCGCGATCGGCCACAGCGGCTTGCCCATGGGCAAGATCGGCCAGCATGGCCAGGTCGTACCAGTGGCGTGACAGACGTTCGGCGCCTGTGCGGAACTCGTCGCGCTGACACTCGACGTGTATCAGCGTCGCCTTTTCCCAGAAGGTACGTGTCGGAGACAGCACACTGACCGTCGAGCGAGGGAAATCGAGTTCAGCGACATGTTCCGCGATGTCGGGTCGCACCTCATGCTCCTCATTCGGCTCGGTGATGTTACGGCCACCGAACTCGATCAGGACGCTGTTGCCCACATAGTCTCCTGGTGCCTCCAGAACGCTCGGGTAGTGCACCCGCATCTGCTCGCCGTCATCGCTGACTTCAAGCTGGAATGCATCGGCATCGAACTCGTCCTCCAGCATCTTCTGGAAGTGCGGCGCCACGACACCGTGGGCATGGCCGCGCACGAAGGACTTGAGATCCTCGCTGAACTTCTTCAGCCGATTGCGTGAGACGCCTTCGCCAAACGGGTCGAAGGAGCCGTCCAAGCCACGGTAGTCGAGCGTGATGTCCACGTCCTCGGAGAAGCGCGCAATGGCGCCGAACACCTTGGAGAGTGATGTTCCGCCCTTGAAGGCCATCGGAAGTCGGTCGGGCATGGTGAACAGGGTCTGTAGCACCCAGCAGACCCAGACATCTTTTTCCAGTACGACGGGCGTGCGGGCAAGCTGCGGAGCCAGTGCCCGATAAATCTGGGACTGCTCTTGAGGCTTCAGATGCAGGAAGGACTCAGGCATGAACGGCCATCCGCTCGTTTCGGAAGATGGCGTCGCTCATCCATGCAGGCATCGAGCTGGTGGCTGACTTCAGCACCTCGAACTCGCTTGATCCCAGCTTGCGCCGAATCTTCTCGACGAGAGCTGGAGTCACTTCCTTCTTGCCGAGGTACCACATCGCCGCAAGCGCGAGCCCCGCAGGTCGGCCGGCTAGGGCCAGCTTGCGCTGACAGACGTGCAGCAGTCGGATCTCCATCTTGCCCACGCGGATGCGCTTTGACGGGCCCGATGTCACGAATACAGATTGGGTTGGAACCTGAGTGGTCAGCTCAAGCCGACGCGCCGCTTCGGCACCGTGAATCTGGACAACCGCCCCAGTGGTCTTGGCAACGGTCTCGGCCACCTTCAGCGGTTCAGGCATCACCTTGCCGACGAAACGGCTGACCTCAGGACGCACGAAGACGCCGCGCGTCACTCGCTCGATCGACCCTGCCTTGACGAGGCGCGACAGAGTCTGATCGACGGACGCACGCGTGCCGCACTCAAGGAACGCCGTCGGGGTGAAAGGCTCCCCAATCGGCATCGCCTCGATGCGCTGGCGAATCAGCTTGGCGGTCTTGGTCGTCGTGTTCATGTACGAAAATATATGCGAGTTTCTGACAAACTGCAAGTGCGATAGCTCGCTGGGGCAAGCGTGTGTCCCCTCTGGCAGCCAATGCTGCAATCCAACCGCTTGATTCGTCCGCGCGTAACTCGTTGATATGTAAGGCTCGAAATTCGGGCCTTTGCGGACTTCGGGTCAGTTCCGGGGAGCGAGGTCGGAGCGAGGAACGGCCAGGAGAGAGTGGAATGTGGCCCGGAACGGCCAATTCGGGCGGCTGGCGAAGTCCGCAGGCGTTCGCAGGAATCCGCGCAAGTACGCGGGAACCGGCGCGATCAGGCAAAAAAAATCCCAACCGATAAGGGTTGGGATTTTTGGTATTGGTGGAGCCGGCGGGAATCGAACCCGCGTCCGGAAATCCTCTACGGTGAGTTCTACATACTTAGTCTGGCCAACTGGATTTAACCTGTGACACGCCGACCGACGGGCTTGGCACAAGCGAGTTACCTTGGATTTAATATTGGATCAAGTAACCCGACCCAACACGATCAGATGTAAATGACTCTGCTGCGGTTGCCCGCCTGACCCATCGGCAAATCAGTGCAGAGACCGGCTGGGATTAAGCAGCCAGTGCGTAAGTTTCGTCGTTTGCGACTATATAAATTCAGCGTTTTACGGGAATCTGAGATCCCGGTATGCCCTCATCCGCTTTGCAACCCCCGTCGAAACCAGGTCGGCCCCAATTTGGATATCAGTAATCTTGGTATTGAACGACGAGTTTCAAGTACCAAGAGTTTAATTATATCGGTGATGTCACAAGTAGTCGATCAATTGCTGCGGGTTGTCGATAAATGCTGCAGCTCCCCACTTGTGCGGCTCATCGCTGGCAGCGATATAGCCGTAATTGGCGATGACGGGTTTCATGCCTGCGGCGATTGCGGCTTCGACATCGCGTTCTGCATCGCCAAGGTAGATGCATAGTTCCGGCGCCACAGCGAGTTGTTCCGCGGCATACAGCAGGGGTTTGGGGTCTGGTTTGGCAACCCCAACCGTATCGCCGCTGACAATGACTTCCGGGGGGACGGACCAAGGCAACGCCGGTACCAGGCGGTCGGTGAAACGCATTGGTTTGTTGGTGACAATGCCCCATTTGATGCCACGCTGCGCCAATTGCTGCAGCAGTGCATTGATGCCGTCAAAAATGACGGTAAGGTCGGCAAAGCCGTTTTCGTAATGATTGAGAAAGCGTTGGCGCAGCGATTCGAAATCCGGATGGTTGCGGTCAATGCCAAAGCCCAGTTGTATCAATCCTTGGGCTCCGTGCGACGCCACTGGGCGGATGTGCTGATAAGGCAACGGCAGCTGGCCTTCTTCCTGTAGCAACCGGTTGAGTGCGGCGCCCAAGTCCTGGGCCGTGTCGGCAAGCGTTCCGTCGAGGTCGAACAATACGGCACGGGTCATGCTTCGCTCCGTTGGCAACACATCATGTAATTGACCGATGTATCGGTAACAAGTTTGTATTGCTTGCTGACCGGGTTATACGTCATGCCGGTCAGATCCACGACGTTAAGGCCCGCATTGCGAGCCATGCGCGTGAGTTCGGAAGGTTTGATGAATTTGGCGTAGTCATGCGTGCCGCGCGGCAGCAATCCCAGCACGTATTCGGCGCCGATTACGGCATGCAGGTAGGATTTGGCATTGCGATTCAGTGTGGAAAAGAATACATGACCACCCGGTTTAACCAGTGCAGCACAGCTGCGGACTACGCTTTCCGGATCGGGTACATGCTCCAGCATTTCCATGCAGGTTACGCTATCAAAGCTGGCGGGGCGTTCGCTTGCCAACGCTTCGACGGCGATACAGCGATAGTCGACTTTGAGCCCGGATTCGAGCAGATGCAGTCTGGCAACCTTGAGCGATTTTTCCGCCAGATCGATTGCGGTAACATCGGCTCCCAGGTCTGCCATCGATTCGGACAGAATGCCGCCGCCGCAGCCGACGTCGAGCACCTGTTTGCCATTGAGTGCGGCACGCTGGTCGATATAGTTCAGACGCAAGGGATTGATTTCATGCAGCGGTTTGAATTCGCTGTCTTTGTCCCACCATTTATGGGCGAGTTCGCTGAATTTGGAGATTTCGCCGGCATCGACGTTGTTTGCGGTATGTTCGGTCATCGATCGATTATCTGAATGATTTAGGGCGTAAGGTTACCGCAGTAGCGTATCGCGAGCCAGAATTTAGCGCTGTTGGCCGATTCTGGCGTGCCACCAGCGGGCTTTGGCCAGGATTTGTTCCTGGTTGATCCGGGTGGTTTGACGCTGCTGTAAAACGGGTTCGCCATTGATCCAGGCATCACTGACTTGGCTGCGCTCCAGGCAGTAAACCAGATGTGAAATCGGATCGAAGCAGGGGAGCGCTTCGGCGCTATCAATTTTTACGGCAATCAGGTCCGCATATTTGCCCGGGAGCAACGATCCGATCCGATTCTGCCATCCCAGTGCTGTTGCGCCGCTCAGGGTTGCCATTTCCAGTGCCTGCCACGCTGGCACTGCTTCTGGTTGGCCTGTTGCTACTTTGGCGAGCAGTGCGGTTGTTCGCAATTCGGTGAACATGTCGAGGCGATTGTTGCTCGCTGCGCTATCGGTGCCGATGCCAACGTTTACGCCGGCCTGAAGTAATGCGCTTATCGGTGCGATTCCGGAGGCCAGTTTCATATTGGAACTGGGGTTGTGCGCAATATGGCAGCCATGCTGTGCCAGTATCGCGATTTCGTCTGCACTCAGATGTACGGCATGGATGCCGACGAAGTCGGGTGTCAGCAAGCCCAGCTGTCGCAGCCGGGCCAGCGGTCTGACTCCGTACTGGTTCAGGCTGTCGCTGATTTCCTTGGTGGTTTCGTGGATATGCATGTGCACCGGCATCTGCAGTTGCTCTGCGAGTGTCACGATACGACTGAATGTCGCGTCCGATACTGTATACGGGGCATGCGGCGCCAGCGCGAACTGCAATAATGCTTCGTGTTTGAAATTATCGCGTGCGGCCAGTGCCTTGCCGATATAGTCGTCGGCATCGCTGGCATAGCCGGTGGGAAATTCGAGGATGGCGGCGCCGATGGTGCCGCGCATCCCGGCCTGTAGCAATGCCCGGGCGGTTGCCTCGGGGTGGAAGTACATATCGTTGACGCAGGTGGTGCCGCCACGCAACATCTCGACTGCCGCCAGCAGAGTGCCGTCTTCAACGAATTCGGCGCTGACGTGAGCCGCTTCGGCTGGCCAGATATGCTGTTGCAGCCATACATCCAGCAGCAGGTCGTCCGCTAGGCCACGTAGCAAGGCCATCGCCGAATGACCGTGCAGATTGACCAGTCCGGGGCAGACAATGTGCCCCGGTAACTCGACGGTTTGCTTTGCAGCATATCTCCCGTGTGCTTCGCCGGACGGAAGAATGGCAACGATCTTGCCGCAATCGATGGCTACGCAGTGATCCGCCAAAGCCGTTGCGCGCGGTTCGACCGGCACTACCCAGCCGGCATGGATCAGGGTATCGACAGGCTGCATCGATGGCCTTAAGCGCTGACCGATACTGCCGGTGCGTTGGCTACCAGTGCTTGCTGCGCATAGCTGCGATAGGCTTCGGCTACCGCTGCGCCGGGTTCGCAATCGTGGCCTTGTGCGGTCAGTACGGACTCGAGCGCACTCAGGCAGGCAATGACATTTTCCACCCGGCTGGAATAACCCATCAGGCCGATGCGCCAGATTTTGCCTGCAAGATCACCCAGCCCCGCACCGATTTCGATGCCGTGCTGCTGCAGCATGCTGGTGCGAACCTGTTTGTCGTCCAGCCCGTGCGGAATGTAAATCGAGTTCAGTTGTGGCAGGCGCGATTTCTCTGCAACCACGTATTCGATGCCGAGAGCGCTCAATCCTGCTTTCAGCGCCTGGTGGTTACTGGCGTGGCGCGCCCAGGCTTGCTCCAGGCCTTCCTGTTGCAGAGCCAGTAGCGATTCATGCAGCGCATACAGGCTGTTGGTCGGGGCCGTATGATGATAAGTGCGGGTGGTTTCGCCCCAATAACCCAGCAGCAGCTTGAGGTCGAGGAACCAGCTCTGGCATTTCTGCTGGCGACTCTTCACCTGCTCGACGACGCGCTCGCTAAAGGTTATTGGCGACAGGCCCGGGGTGCACGACAGGCATTTCTGACTGCCGGAATATACCGCGTCTGCGCCCCATTCATCGACCATTACCGGTACGCCGCCAAGCGAAGTGACTGTATCGACAATTGTCAGGCAGCCATGCTGCTGCGCCAGGCCACACAGAGCCTTGGCGTCCGAAAGGGCGCCAGTGGAGGTTTCCGCATGGATGAACGCGAGTACTTTGGCGTCCGGATGCTGCTTTAGCGCTGCCTCGACTTTATCCGGGTCGATCGGCGCCCCCCAGGCGTCATCGACAATTACCGGAATCCCGCCGCAACGCTCGACGTTTTCCACCATACGCGCGCCAAATACACCGTTGCGGCAAACGATGATCTTGTCGCCACGATTGACCAGATTGGCGAAACACATTTCCATGCCGGCTGAGCCTGGGCCCGATACCGGAAAAGTCAGCGCGTTGCGCGTCTGGAATGCATAGCGCAGCAATGCTTTCAACTCGTCCATCATGCCGACGAAACTCGGGTCGAGATAACCGATGGTCGGCTTGGCCAGTGCCTGCAGCACGCGTGTGGAAATGTCGGACGGGCCGGGGCCGAGTAAGCGGCGCTGCGGCGGAATATACGATTGCGGGGTGATTTCAGGCGACAACAACATGATTTGCAACTCCTCGGTTTGATTCTTTGTTTTGTAATGCTGTTTGTATTTGCGTACCGGCACTGGCCGGTACCATGCAGTCCGCATCATGCCAGTTTATTTTTCGCTAGTGGGAACAATCCGCCGGGCTCCGTTGTAGCGCTGCTGCCAGTATTTATCCTTGAGATTGACGATCTGCACGCCACCGCCCGAGCTGGGTGCATGCAGAAACATGTCGTCGCCGATATAAATGCCAACGTGGGAGAACTGGCGCCGCAGCGTATTGAAGAAAACCAGATCGCCGGGCTTCAACTCCTGCTTGTCGATGTTTTCACCCATTTTGCTGATTGCCAGCGCATTGTGCGGTAGCGCCATCTGCATGGACTGGCGAAATACATAACGCACCAGCCCTGAGCAATCCAGCCCGGTTTCCGGCGACTTGCCGCCGTAGCGGTAATTTACCCCGATCAGCGAAAAAGCCTGCAGCAACAGTTCTTGCGTCGGAATGTCAACCTTGTCGAGCTTGATTTTCGCTGCCTTGTTGCGCGACGGGATAAATTTCTTGGCTACCGGGTCGGCCACCGGGGGCGGTACGCCGCTGTCGGCAGATCTTGCTGCATTGTCACCGTTGCCCGGTTCCGGATCGGCCGCAACCGGCGTGGCCAAGAGTACTCCCAGTAGTGCTGTCAGGGTAACCGCGTATCTCATATCGGAAAACGATAGCCCACTTGTCTGGAGCTGTAAACCGCCACTGGCCGAGCCAAGGCGCGTAGCGTGTTGTATATTCCAGACAGTATTCACCGATTCAGGGCCTGTGACTGCGATGATCCGAGAGACATTTGGCGCGATCCGCGATTTTCCCCGTTTGCGCGAGATCAGCGTCGTCATGATCCGGCATGGCATGGGAAATATGCTGCAACGTCTGGGCATTCCCAGAATGCTCGAACGTGCGGGGCAGATGCTGCACATTCCGGTGCAATCGGAAAAGGAATATGTCCCGCTGCCGGTCAGGGTAAGGACCGCACTGGAAGAACTGGGGCCAACCTTCATCAAGCTGGGCCAGGTATTGGCGACGCGGGTGGATCTGTTTGCACCGGAGTGGATTGCCGAATTTGAACGCCTGCAAAGCAATGTGCCGCCAGTACCGTTGGCCGAGTTGATCGGAGAGTTGACCGAGGCACTCGGTCAGTCGCCGTACACAATCTTTCAGGACTTGCAGGATACGCCGATCGGCTCGGCTTCGATTGCCCAGGTGCACCGCGCCACGTTGCCATCGGGCGAGCCGGTGGTGCTGAAAATCCGTCGGCCCGGCATCGTCGGCAAGATCGAGGCCGATCTGCGCATTCTCGCGCACATTGCGGCACTGATCGAGCTGGAGTTTCCCGAATCGCGCCGTTACAACCCGCGCGGAATGGTGGATCAGTTTTCCCGGTCGCTGATGCGCGAACTGGATCTGGGGATCGAGGCGCGTAATGTCGAGCGCTTCAGCCGCAATTTCGCCAATTACTCCGGTATCGTGATTCCGAAGATTTACTGGCAATGGACCAGTGCCATTGTCAATGTGCAGGGCTACGTCAACGGTATTCCCGGCAACAATCTGGCGTTGGTCGATGCCGCCGGGCTGGATAGGACCAAGCTGGCGGCGGATGGCGCCGATGCCGTGCTGAAGATGATCCTGATCGACGGCTATTTTCACGCAGACCCGCATCCCGGCAATGTTTTCTACCTGCGCGATGGCAGCATTGCCTTCATCGATTTCGGCATGGTCGGGCGGCTGCCGCACTACCGGCGCGACGAGATCGTTGACCTGTTGTCGTCGCTGGCGCGGCGCGATGAGCGTGGCATTCTCGACGTACTGATCGAATGGACCGGCGATGCGAGCGTTAACGAGAACCAGCTGGCGGCCGATATCGCCGAATTCATCTTCAACTACGAGCATCTGAGCCTGAAGGACATCCACATCGGCCAGTTGCTCAATGACATGATCGCTATCATGCGCGAACATTCGATTGCGCTACCGCCTGACCTCACGCTGTTGTTCAAGGCGCTGATCACGCTCGAAGGTCTCGGTCGCCAGCTTGATCCCGACTTCCAGATGATCGGCCACATCACCCCGTTTGTACGGCGCGTCATTCTCGACCGCTATGAGCCGGCGGCATTGCTAAAGCGTGGCCAACACGACCTGCAGGACGCCGCAGGCATGTTGTTCGGCGTGCCGCGCGACGTAGCGAAACTGATCAAGGAAATGCGCCGCGGCAAGGTGAGAATCGATCTGGACCTGAAACGCCTGGACAGCTTTGGCCAGCAACTCAATCACAGCGCCAATCGTCTGACGCTGGGGATTGTTACCGGGAGCCTGATCATTGGCTCGGCGATAGTGATGACGCTGCCATTCGGACCAAGGCTCCTTGGCATGCCTCTGTTGGGTTTGGTTGGATTTACCCTGGCTTTTTTGAACAGTGTATGGGTGGTGTTATCCATCTGGCGATCGGGGAAAAATTGAACCACTCATCTGTCGTTTATTCCCGTCGATCTAGTAGTCGTGGACAGACTACATTGCAGTAGGTTTATATTGTTCCAAACAGAATGCAAAGGAGCCATAGATGAGAGTTGCCACCGTGAGGGGTTTTACCCTGATTGAATTGATGATTGTACTCGCCATCATGGGCATCCTCGCTGCCATCGCGGTGCCCAACTACACAGAGTATGTAACGAGAGGAAAGATTACTGACGCGACCAGTACTTTGAGCAATCTGCGGGTACAGATGGAACAGTACTATCAGGATAATCGGAATTATGGAGCAGCCGCTTGCGGCGTGACCATGCCGGCTGCTTCGAGATATTTCACCTTCACGTGTGCCTGGGGGGCGTCGGGAAATAATCAAACCTATCTGTTGACTGCGACGGGTTCCGGCGGCGGTATGACTGGGTTCGCCTTTACTCTGGACGACGCCAACGGTAAAGCTACCTCTGCGGTGCCAAGTGGTTGGACTCAGCCAAGTCCGAATAATTGTTGGGTCTTAAGAAAGGGCGGCTCATGTTAACCAAGGCGCAGAGGGGGTTCACCCTAATTGAATTGATTATTGTTATGGCTATCGTAGGCATCTTGTTCTCGTTGGCTTTGCCAAGCTATCAGGCGTGGGTGCAGAACACCAAAATACGTACAGCGGCAGAATCTATCCTGAATGGTTTGCAGCAGGCAAGGGCTGAGGCCGTAAGGCGGAACACAAATGTTGGCCTTTATCTAGTGAGCTCGCTGGATTCTGCCTGTGTTGGAGATGCAACCAAAGGAAATTGGATTATCAGTCAGCAAGCACCGGACGGCCTGTGTGATGTTGCACCATCTGACACTATCGTTCCGCAGATCATACAAAAGAATACGCAGCAGGAAGGATCAACCAATGTTGTTACATTGACATCATTGCCTGCTGGTGGGGATTCGGTTGTTTTTTCATCGCTAGGCCAGTCCCGAAATCCTGGGACTGATTTGACGCAAATTGACTTCGCTGCAGTTTCGCCTGTTGCAGTAGGGAGCCGCCCATTGCGAATTCTTATTGGTGCGGGCGGTTCTTTAAAAATGTGTGACCCAAATGCGACCAGTAGTGATCCTAGAGGTTGTTGATATGAAATCAGCCCACAAAAATAAATCAGGCCAGCAAGGTGTGATGTTGCTTGAGGCGATACTGGCAATCCTGATATTTTCGATTGGAGTTTTGGCTGTCATCGGTTTGCAAACTGCTTCGGTCAAAGCGGTGTCTGATGCGAAATATCGTGCTGATGCTGCGTTTCTGGCAAATCAGATTATTGGTGAAATGTGGGTCAATAAGACTAATCTTGGTGGTTATATTTATGCTGGTGGCACACCATCCTCTTTGATGGGCCCTTGGGTTACAAAAGTACAGGGAACATTGCCTGGGGTTAGTAATACTATAAATAATCCGACTATTGCTGTTGGCGCTAGCAATACTGTAACTATCACAATCCGTTGGCAGCCTCCTAGAACTGGGGTTAATCAAGTAAGCAATGTACATAATTTTGTTGTTGTGACCAGTATTAATTGAAGTGGATATCGTTATGGATCGAAAAGCGGAATATAGCATAAACCGTGGCTTCAGCCTTGTAGAGGTCATGGTTGCGCTGGTAATCGGATTGCTGGCGATGATTGTCATTTTGCAAGTGTTTTCGCTCTCTGAAGGATCCAAGCGAACCTCTACGAGCGGTAGTGATGCTCAGCAGAATGGCTCCATGGCACTATTTACTATTGAGCGAGATTTGCGCCAGGCTGGCTATGGAATGATTTCATTGCCGGCGCTTGGTTGCACCATTAATGGTTTTGATCAGGGGCCGCCAGCTCGATCTATTACCGGTCTGGGGCTGCAATTGGCTCCTGTCGTCATAACTCAGGGGGGGGCTGGTGCTCCGGATGGTATAGCCATTACCTATAGTGGCAGCGAAGATGTCGGGCGAATTGCTACATTAAAGAGTGTTAATAATGGCAATAACTCTAATTATCAAGTTTGGGATAACTCTGGATTCAATGATGCGTCTAATATTGGTAATCTGATTCTTGTTGTTGAGTCGGGTAATCCACGCTGTACATTGGCGGAGATCAATAGTAATGTGGGCTCGGGAAGTGATAATATCATTCATAATCCCGGTGCAAATAACCCGCGTTTTAATGTTGCTAGTGGTGTTGGTGTCACTCACCAGCCGGGCTCGTTAATTATCAATCTAGGGTCATTGCCGGGAGCTAATAACTATACAGTTACCGTACCTTCTGCTGCTGTACCAAGTGGCCAACTGAACCGGCAGAATTCAATCATGGAGGCGGTACCTACTCCAATAGTGGACGGGGTCGTCAATTTACAGGCTGAGTATGGTATGGATGATGGCGTGAACGATGGTTCCATTGCTCACACTACTTACGTCGCAGGCGACAAAATCGTCGATCACTGGACTACCCTTAACCCCACCACTCCTACCGCATGGAGCCAGGTTGTTGCCATAAGGCTGGCCGTTTTGGCCAGGAGTGGTCTGCGTGAAAAGCCCAATCGAGCTACTGGACAGTGCACTACCACAACTACGGTGCCTACTTGGGCTTCGACAAATGCCAATTCCGTTTTTTCAAACAGCGGGGCCTTGCCAAGTGACGCAGACGGTACCAGTTGGAAATGCTATCGATATCGGGTGTATGAAACTACCGTTCCATTACGCAATATGATCTGGCAATAATCATGAAAATTTATTACGCCTGTTTCTCTAGAATTGCACGTCGGCATCATCAATCTGGTGTTGTCCTATTTATTGCCTTGATTGTCTTAGTCGCGATGACATTGGCGGCGATAGGAATGATGCGTGCTGTCACTACTGGCAGTGCTATCGCGGGGAATATGGCATTCAAACAGGCTGCAGTAAATGCCGCAGAGCCCTCCATCGATGCAGCAGTGAGCTGGCTTGCCGCACAACAGGGAACTGCGACACTTAATAGTGATCAGGCGGCCCACGGATACTTCTCAGTACAACGAAATAATCTTACTTGGAACGACCCGGACAATTGGCAGGCAGCATATCCACCTTCTCCTATCGCTGATGCAGCCGGCAACTTGGTTCGGGTGACAATTGATCGTATGTGTACGGCTACCGGTGCCCCCAGCAGTATCAGCTGTGCTACTGTCGTTAATAGCGGAGGGACCAGTGTTGGCTCAAGCATGATGATTGGTGCGTACAAATACAACACCCAGCCAATGATTTATTATCGAGTTACAGCCCAAGTGCAAGGGCCGCGTAATACTGTTAGCTATATCCAGACCATTGTACAGGTGCCGCAGTAAATATGGGAAATTCTTTCGGTAGGTTGAATATGCTGTATCGCTTTCAGGAGTTAGTCATGAAATCGAGTGCATTGCGTAGTAAAATTAGCGCTGGCTTACTATGTGGTTTTATCGGTAGCACCAGCTTTGGGGCTGTTACTGATTTGGCTAACGCGCCATTGATAACTGCATCTTCAACAACGGTATTGCCAAATCTGATGTTTGTTTTGGATGCTTCTGGTAGTATGGCGTGGGATTTCTTGCCGGATAGTGTTGGTTATCGAAATGGTGGACCTTATCAGGCGCAAAACTGCCGCTCTTGGAGCAGCGGGAGCGAAAGCCGAACTCAATGTAGCGACGGTAGCAGTAGCAGTAGGCGTGAGGCGCCCTATTATGCCAGCCAATACAATAGGGTATTTTATGACCCAACCATTACCTATACGCCGGGAGTAGATCCAAGTTCGACTATCGTCGGTGCGGCGGTGGTACGGCCTAGTCAAACAAATCCTAATTCTGTTGACTTAAATTCCTACGATGGTGGCTCTGGCTCTATTGACTTGACAACACAGTTTCCAGATGTCCAGTATTGTACAAACAACAGTTCTCCGTGGGGGACTTGTCAAAAAAATGGGATTTCTGGTTACTCATATCCCGATGGTACTTATAAGTATCCCCGCACGGTGAATGGACCAGCTTTTTATTACACCATTACACCAAAGGAATTTTGTGATAGTAGTTCACTGACTAACTGCACATGGTCGACGGTTGCTACCGGTTCTTATCTTTATCCTGCCCCCGTTCGCCATTGCCAGACCGCTGCGTTTGCTACTTCTACCAGCGTAGTTACCGGAAATCAGAGTGGGATGCCTCGCTGTCAGTTAAAGTTTGATGGTACGAATTACAAGTATGTTCGATATGGCACGTTTGTTCGCACCGAAATTATCCCCGGCCCAGTAGGCAACCCGGCAACTTATCTAAAAAGTCCCGGCAGGACTGATTGCCTTGGTGCTGTATGTTCGTATCAGGAGGAAATCACCAATTTTGGCAACTGGTATACTTATTATCGCACTCGGATGCAGATGATGAAAACCGCTGCAGGCCAAGCATTTATTCCGATTGATACTCGTTATAGAGTGGGTTTTATCACCATCAATCCGATGAATGGATCGTCGGTCGATTCAGCCAAGTATTTACCTGTAGACACTTTTAATTTTACGCAGAAAACTGCTTGGTACAATAAGTTTTATTCTCAGGTTCCGTCCGGTGGGACGCCATTACGTGAGGCGTTGTCAAGGGTTGGGCGCTATTTTGGTGGGATAAGCTCCGGTATCAATTCGGGGATGACTCCCGACCCGATGCAATATTCCTGCCAGCAGAATTTTTCCATTTTGACTACGGATGGTTACTGGAATGGCAATGCGGGTGTCGATTTGTCGGGAAACTCTATTACCAATCAGGATAATGTAGATGGTGGTTTTACTACGCGAGCTATCGGTGCATATGATCCAAATGCCGTACCTTCCGGCGACAATAATTCGCTAGCCGATGTTGCAGCGTATTATTACAAAACTGACCTTCGCCCTACAGGCTCAAATGGAGTGCTTGGCACCGATGTCTCACAGGATATCGTACCTAATTCCGCGACTGATCCGAATATTGCTCAGCATATGACTACTTTTACGGTAGGCTTAGTTGATGGGAAAATGACATATGTATCAAATTACGATACAGCTTCATCTGGAGATTTCTACAAAATAAAATCTTCGTCAACGGGTTGTTCCTGGCAAAGCAGTGGTGTATGTAACTGGCCAATGCCCGTTCACGATACGGATACGGCCTTGGATGATCTCTGGCATGCTGCGGTCAACGGCCACGGCAAATATTACAATGCGAGTAATCCAACTACCTTGGCAGCCGGTTTGCAGGGTGTTCTGGCAGGCGTTTCGGCAAATAAGGCCGCAGCAGCAGCTGCTGCTACCAGTAGCCCAAACGTTACCCTGTCGGATAATGGCATTTACAGCACGACATACCGGATAGGTAAGTGGGATGGCGAGGTAAAGGCTCAGCAGATCGATACCCACGGTAACGTCTCGACTGCAGTACAATGGTCGGCGGGGCCGCTGCTGGATGCACGGATATTTTCCCCTGGTGACAATAGAACGATCTATACCTTCAGCGCATCGGCGGTAGATAAACTGAAGCCGTTTCAATGGGCGGGCTTGTTGCCTGCGGAGCAAGCCTATTTCAACAACAAGGGCAGTTTGCTGCATCAATACGGCGGTTTGAGTTCTGCCAATCAGATTGTAGCTAACGATGGTGAGCAACTATTGCTCTATCTGCGTGGGCAGAAACAGCTGGAGCTGCTGACCGCCGGGCCAAATGGCGTATTCCGCAGTCGGGATCATGTGCTTGGTGACGCTGTTACCGCTACGTCGATCTATGTAAAGGCTCCACGCTTTAGTTTTGCCGATGCAGGCTATTCCACGTTTGTGGGTGCGAATGCTAGCCGGCAAGCCATGCTTTACGTTGCCGCCAATGATGGTATGTTGCATGCTTTTGATGCTTCTACCGGTCAGGCCTCTAGCGGTCAGGAACTATGGGCTTTTGTTCCCAGAAGTGTGTTCCCCGGCTTGTATGCCTTGGCCAGTGATGACTTACCGACAAATCACCGTTTCTTTGTGGATGGTTCGCCTGAAGTCATGGATGTATTTATCGGCGGAGCTTGGAAAACAATTCTGGTTGGTGGTTTGAACGCCGGTGGTCGTGCCTACTATGCATTGGATATCACTGATCCTGCGAATCCGAAGGGGTTGTGGGAATTCTGTACCGATGCCAGTTTGTGTAACGTCCAGAGTAATAACTTGGGTTACAGTTATGGCAATGCAGTCATTACCAAAAATGCCTCGGGTACTTGGGTGGTGATGGTGACTTCTGGCTATAACAATATTAGCCCCGGGGATGGCATTGGGCGCTTGTTTGTACTGGATGCTGCGACGGGTTCTATCTTGAATACGATCTCCACTAGTGTTGGGAGTACCGGAACGCCCAGCGGTTTGGCCAAGATCAGTGCATGGGCGGATAATGGCGATGTAGATAACACTGCTACATATGTCTATGGTGCGGATTTGCTCGGCAACGTTTACCGCTTTGATATGACGGCCACACCCATGTCACCAAACCCCTTGGTGCTGGCGACATTAAGCGATGCTTCTGGGGTTGCTCAACCAGTGACCACTAAGCCGGAATTGGGGCTATGCGGTACCAAGCGGATGGTCTATGTCGGGACCGGACGTTTTCTGGGTACGAGCGATCTGAGCAATACTGCGCGGCAAACTGTTTATGGTTTTAAAGATGATTTGGCGACTACCGGATTGGGAGCGTTGCATTCGTCACTCAATATGGTTTCGCAAACCATAACTCAGAACGCTGATGGAATTACTCGTACCATTTCCAGTAACCCGGTAAATCTTGTTTCGAACTACGGTTGGTACGCTGACTTGATATCGTCGGGAGAGCGTGTAAATGTCAATCCGCAGCTAGTGTTGGGGACATTGCTGGTAACCGGCAATATTCCAAATAGTACCGCTTGTAACGTAGGCGGCGATAGCTGGCAGTATCAGTTCGACTATTGCTCGGGCAGCTATGTTACTAGTGCACCTTCGCATACGGTTGCCACGAAAATGGGTAATGAGATGACTGCTGGGTTTGTGGTGGTCAGCACTCCCGATGGTTCTCTTAAGCAAATCGTGAAGGGGGCAAGTGGAAGTGATACAACGCTTGGTGTTAACGTGGGAGGAGGGCCAGGTAGCGCCAAGAAGGTCGGGTGGCGGGAAATTTTGAACTGAAGAAAGAGGCGGTTATTCCGCCTCTTGTTATTTTTTGGCCTGATTTCTTACTCAGCCCTTGCATTGACTGAGTTTCTCAATCAAACGCTCGTTTATATATACTTTGGCTTGTGTGTAAGATATGAAATCCTTTATATGAAAAACCGTTTTGCTTTGTCTTTTGGCATTGAACTTCCCATCGTCTGTCCCGGCATGAGCTGGATTGCTGTGCCGGAGCTGGTGGCTGCGGTATCTGCAGCGGGAGGGCTGGGGATTCTGGCAACCGGGCCGTTGACTGCGGAGCAGACCCGGGCGGCGATTCGGCGGGTTCGGGAGTTGACCGACAAGCCATTTGGTATTGGTTGTACTTTGATGATGCCCGGCGCGAAAGAAAATGCTGAAGTTGCGCTGGAAGAAAAGGTGCCGGTAATCAATTTTTCGCTTGGCAAGGGTGACTGGATTGTCCGGGCTGCGCATGCTTATGGCGGTAAGGTGATTGCGACCGTGGTGACGGAAAAGCATGCCTTGTCGGCCGAGCGGATCGGCTGTGACGCGGTGCTGGTTACCGGGCATGAGGCGGCTGCACATGGCGGCGATGTGACGTCGCTGGTGTTGGTGCCGGCGATTGCCAGGGCGGTGAAGATTCCGGTGATTGCCGCTGGCGGTTTTAGCGATGGACGGTCGCTGGTGGCGGCGTTGGCGCTGGGGGCGGATGCGGTGGCAATGGGTACGCGGTTTGCGATGACGCGCGAAAGTCCGCTGCATGTGTCCGCCAAACAGGCGGTGGCAGACAAGACGGTTGCAGATACGTTGTATTCGAAGAATTTTGACGGTATTCACTGTCGTGTGATGAAAACACCATTGAGTCAGCGCTTGATGCGCAAGCCGATGGGGTTGTTTTCTGCGCTGTTCAACGCCCTGCGTGTCGCCGGGCAGCTGGACGTACCGATTCCCAAGCTGTTGTTGGGCACCTTGGTGAAAGGCCCGGCAATCATGTTGCAGATTGCCTACTTCGGCGCGGCGACGCCACGTTTTGTCAAGGCGACTGAGCAGGGGGATCTGCAGCATGGCATACAGATGATCGGTCAGGTGCAGGGGCTGATTGACGATGTCCCGACTGTTGCCGAACTGGTGCAGAGAATCATGGCTGAAGCCGCCGAAACAAGGGGCAGGCTGGCGGCGGTCGATGGTTGATGGCGCGGAGATGTAGAAAGGTAAAGAGGGGCGATCCGGATCGCCTCTTTTGTTTTACTGTTGGGTGCCTGCCCGGCCCGCAAGAGGCTCGGTTGCACCGCCTGGCGCGGCGTTGTCGGCCGCGCGCTTGAGTTTGTCCAGATCGGATAGTAATTGCCAGGTCAGGTGATCCATGCGGCCGTGCAATTCCTTGATCGCCAGTTCCGATTTCAGATTGACTTCAAAATCGCGGATCATCGTCATCCGGTCGCGCGCCGCCTGCCGGTTTTGCGACATCATGATGATCGGCGCCTGTATCGCCGCCAGCATCGACAGCACCAGATTCAGGAATACATAGGGGTAGGGGTCGAATGCCTTTTCTCCCAGAATGTCGGTGTTCAGGATCGCCCAGCCGAACAGGAATGCTCCAAACAGGCTGATGAACGTCCACGAGCCGCCGAACTCCGCCACCCGGTCGGCCATGCGTTCGCCGAGGGTGATGCCTTCTTCAGGAATCGATGCGTCGGTACGGCTTGCCTGCAGGCGTTTGGCTATGCGTGTCAATGCCGCCAGATCGCGCTCTCCCAGCCCGCCCAATCCCGTGTGCAGCAGGTGTTCGGCGAGAAACCGTATGTGTTTGTTGTCCTGCTTCATCGTGGCTCCTCCCTGGTAATGGGTCGCATCGCAGTGTCGGGGTATGTGCTGCGAGTGTGATTGACTTTGCCTGTGTCCCTGTCATGCAAACGGCAAAAACGGACGTGCAATATAACCTGTAGCGGAA
This sequence comes from Chitinivorax sp., assembly GCA_046347685.1. Classification (GTDB taxonomy): domain Bacteria; phylum Pseudomonadota; class Gammaproteobacteria; order Burkholderiales; family SCOH01; genus CALMFQ01. The sequence continues at coordinate 19,062 of JAXMFR010000079.1, read as the reverse complement.
AATATTGCCGCTCCCGGCTGGGCTGTTTTCCACGAATAACTGTAAATATGCATGTTTTGTACGCTTTGCCTGCAGTTGAGCAAGCTGGCACGGAAGATGCTTTTGGATGTGTAAGCAGATACCAGGGTAATTGAATCGTGCTGGATAACTTGGATAAACATTTCGCATTGCAGGAAACTTCGCTGAAACTGCGCACCTACCGGCAGGAGCTGATTGGCTCGAATATCGCCAATAGCGACACCCCCGGTTACAAGGCGGTGGATTTCGACTTTTCGGCAGCATTGAAGAATGCGATGGACGGTAAATCCGAGCGTCTGCCGTTGGCGCATACTGACCGGCGGCATCTGGAACTGGCGGTGAAAAATCCGTTTGATCTGAGCGTGAAATACCGTACCGAGATCCAGCCGTCGATTGACGGCAATACCGTCGATCCGGATCACGAAATGGCGCAGTTTGCCGACAACAGCCTGCGCTATCAGGCCACCTTGACGTTCATGAATACCAAGGTGCGCAATTTGATGAATGCATTGACGTCGAGGTAAGACAAGCATGTTCAAGGTATTCGATATTGCCGGTTCCGCCATGTCGGCCCAGTCGCAACGGCTCAATGTGGTGGCATCGAATCTGGCTAACGTAGACAGCGCGGTAAGCGCCAATGGCCAGCCGTACAAAGCGAAGCAGGTGGTGTTCCAGACTACGCCGCTGAGCGGCAAGCAGCCGAATGTGGCCGGTGTGCGCGTGAGCCGGGTAATTGAGGATCAGGCTCCGCCGCGCCTGATTTACGATCCGAAAAACCCGCTGGCGGATGGCAATGGTTACGTCACCATGCCCAATGTCAATCCGGTGGAGGAAATGGTGAACATGATTTCCGCGTCGCGCTCGTATCAGACCAATGCCGACATGATGAATGCGGCCAAAACCATGCTGCTGAAAACACTGCAGCTCGGCCAGTCTTGAGGAGACTAGATAATGGCAACCACGGTCAATGCCGATAAGGTGCAGAACAGCGCTGTAACCAGCGCCAGCAACACCAAGAAACAGGAGTTGTCGGCTGCGGATGAAGCGCAGCATCGTTTTCTGACGCTGCTGACTACGCAGATGCGCAATCAGGATCCGCTGAATCCGACCGACAACGCTCAGGTCACGTCGCAGATGGCACAGATCAACACAGTCAGCGGTATTACCAAGCTGCAGGATTCAATCGAAAAGCTGTCGCAGACGCTGACACAGAATGTGATCGCCGGTCAGTCGGCTCAGGCGGCAACGCTGATTGGCCGGCAAGTGCTGGTTCCGGGGAGTTCGCTGACGCTGGCCAATGGTCAGGCCAACGCTGCTATCGATCTGTCGAAAGCAGCCGACAAGGTTACGGTCGATATCCTCGATGCGGGTGGCAACACCATCAGTTCGCAAAGCCTGGGAGTCAAGCCGGCCGGGCAGTTCTCGCTTAGCTGGGATGGCACTGACAACAATGGCAATCGTATGAAGGACGGCAATTATCTGTTCCGTGTAACCGCGACCAGTGGCGGCGAGCAGATTACCACCAAGACCATGGCGTATGCGCAGGTATCCAGTGTCAAGCTGGCTGCAGACGGTGTGAAGCTTGACCTGGGTTCGCGCGGCATCGTTGCGCTTGCCGATATCAGCCAGATCAAATAATAAGCAGGAGTAGCAGACATGGGTTTCCAACAGGGTTTGAGCGGTCTGAACGTATCGGCAAAGAATCTCGACGTGATTGGCAATAACGTTGCCAACTCGAATACCGTCGGATTCAAGAGTTCACGTACCGAGTTTGCCGATATTTTTGCTTCGACCATTGTCGGTGTTGCCGGCACGCAGGCTGGTATCGGCGCTTATGTATCGAAGGTGGCGCAGCAGTTTACCCAGGGCAATATCACCTCGTCGGCCAACCCGCTCGATATCGCCATCAACAACAATGGCTTCTTCCGCATGGAGTCTGCTGCCGGTGCGACTTCCTATACTCGTAACGGACAGTTCAAGCTGGATAAATCGGGATTCATTGTCGACAACGGCGGCAACTATCTGACCGGGTATGGTGTAACCAAGTCGGTAGATCCGCTGACTGGACTCGCCAAGGATGCCGCCGATCGCGGCCAGCCGCTGAGGGTGCGGATCGATCCTGGTGCACAGAATGCGCCGCAGGCAACTGGCGCCAGTGTCGGCGGGGAGCCGGGGGTTTTGTTGTCGCTGAATCTGGATGCCCGTGCCGTTACACCTACAGCCGCTTTTATTTCGACCGGCTCGACCGGGCCTGTTCCGGGGCCGGCGGTACTGGGCAAGCCGATTCCCGACCCGTCGTCGTACAACAGTGCCACCTCGATTACCACCTACGATTCCGAGGGTGGCCCGCACACGCTGACGACATACTATGTCAAAACCGCTACGCCCAATGAGTGGGACGTATACATGCTGGCCGACGGTACCAGTATGGGCAATGTAAAAGTGCTGGACCCCGCCAATGCGCCACAAACGCAAACCACCGCCAATGCGGCAATGCGGGTGGTCTTTGATAACAAAGGCAATCTGGTCGGCTACCGGGTGCCGGCAAATGCTGCTGCGGTGGCGGGTAATCCCAGCGGCGTGACCAATCTGGTTACCGCCCCGCCGGATATTCAGCTGGACCTGCAGGGTATTGCCACCGAACAAACCACAATTAACCAGATTAAGGGTATCAATACCGTTGTTACCACTGGTGCCAATCCGACGCTGACGTTCCCGCTCAGCTTCAAGAACAGTACCCAGTTCGGCAGCAACTTCGGCATCGGCACTGCGCGCCAGGATGGTTTTGCGCCGGGGCAGCTGGCAGGTTTTTCGGTGTCGCCCGAAGGTGCGGTGCAGGTGCGTTATACCAATGGCCAAACCAAGACCGCTGCATTTATCCGCTTGGCCAACTTTGCCAATGCGCAGGGTCTGCAGCCGGCTGGCAACAACCAGTGGGTGCAATCCTATGCTGCCGGCGACGAGGTGACCGGTCTGCCGGGCGACGCCGGATTCGGCACGCTGCAATCCGGTGCGGTGGAGGATTCGAACGTCGATCTGACTGCCGAGCTGGTGAACATGATTACCGCGCAACGCACCTATCAGGCCAATGCGCAAACCGTGAAGACGCAGGACCAGATCCTGCAGACGCTGGTGAACCTGCGCTGATAACCGGGAGTCGCTAAGTGGATCGCATGCTCTATCTGGCCATGAATGGCGCGAAGCACCTGCTGGTTCAGCAGGCGGCCACCGCCAACAATCTGGCCAATGTGTCGACGCCGGGGTTTCGTGCCGAGCTGAATGCGTTCCGCGCGTTGCCGGTAGTTGGCGGCGGCATGCCGACCCGCACATTCGTGGTGGATTCGACCACCGGCTCGGATTTCACCGCCGGCGCCATGCAATACACCGGCCGTTCGTTGGATGTGGCGGTGCGCGACAAGGGCTTTTTCGCGGTACAGACGCCGAATGGCGAGGCCTATACCCGCAACGGCGGTTTCGATATCGATGCCAACGGCCAGCTGAAAACCCGCAATGGCTTGCCGGTGCTGGGCGAGGGCGGGCCGATCACGGTGCCGACCGACGGCCAGATCATCATCGCCGAAGATGGCACGATTTCGTCGCGCCCGAATGGCGCGACTACCGGTGCGGTCGAGGTAGGCCGGCTGAAGCTGGTTAATCCACCGGAGAAGGATCTGGTGCGTGGCGCCGATGGTCTGTTTCGTCAGGTCAACAACCAGCCGGCCGCCGCCGATCCGAACGTGCAGGTTTTCGCCGGTACGCTGGAAACCAGCAACGTCAGCGCCACCGAAGCGCTGGTCAACATGATCAGCAATGCGCGCCAGTACGAAACCCAGATCAAACTGATTTCCACCGCCGAGCAGAATAGTCGCCAGGCGGCACAAATCCTCAATATCGGAAGCTGACAGACATGATTCGCTCGCTGTGGATTGCCAAGACTGGCATGGACGTGCAACAGACCAATATCGACGTCATCTCGCACAACCTTGCCAACATCAACACCAATGGTTACAAGCATTCGCGCCCGGTATTCGAAGATCTGATCTACCAGACCATTCGTCAGGCCGGCTCCCCGGCGGCGCAGCAAGGCCAGGTGCCGACCGGCCTGCAGCTCGGCGTCGGCGCCCGTACCGTTGCCACCACGCGCATCGATACCGAAGGCGGATTCCAGAACACCAACAACTCGTACGATATGGCGATCAGCGGCCAGGGATATTTCCGTGTGCTGTCGCCGGACGGCCAGACTACCGGCTATACCCGCGATGGCTCGTTCCGCCGCGATTCGCAGGGGCGGCTGACCATGTCGAACGGCTGGTTGCTGCAGCCGCAATTCCAGATTCCGCAGGATGCAACCAGCTTTAGTGTCGCTGCGGACGGGACCGCCAGTTACATGCCGGCCGGTGCGGTGAACGCAGTGCAACTGGGGCGTATTACCGTTGCCACCTTTGTCAACCCGGCCGGCCTCAACGCCAAGGGTGAAAACCTGTATCTGGAAACCGAAGCTTCCGGCGCGCCACAGGAGACCGATCCCGGCTCAAACGGCGCCGGCACGATTTATCAGGGCTATGTCGAAGCATCCAATGTCAATGCGACCGAAGAGCTGGTCAACATGATTCAGGCGCAGCGGGCGTACGAATTGAATTCGCGCGCGATCCAGACGTCCGATCAGATGCTGCAGAAGCTGACGCAGCTGTAAGCGTGGAGGCATGACATGAACAAGCTGATTCTGGCCCTGCTGGTGGCAATGCTTGCCGGCTGTGCCAATTCGCCGAAATCGATTGTGTATCAGCCGACCTCGGTACGGCCGGTAGCGCAGCCGGAGCCGTTGTACGGCAATGGCGCGATTTTCCAGTCCAACAGCCGTGGTTCGCTGTTCGAAGATCGCATCGCGCGCCAGGTGGGCGATGTGCTGACGGTATCCATTGAGGAAAAGCTCAGTGCCAAGACCAAGTCATCGAGCAATGCCAACCGTACCGGCTCGCTCAGCGGCACCATCAGCACGCCGCTGAATATGCCCTATCTGCCCGGCGCGCTGGAAAAGCTCGCCAATGCCGGCTACAAGCTGGATTCGGCCAACAAGTTCGACGGTAAGGGTGAAACCAATGCCGAGAACACTTTTACCGGCAATATCACCGTGACCGTGATCGAGGTGCTGGCCAATGGTAATTTGCTGGTCAGCGGCGAAAAGCAGATTGCGATTCACAACGAACACGAATTCCTGCGTTTTTCCGGCGTGATCAACCCGGCAGATATCAAGACCGGCAATCAGATTTCCTCGACCAAGGTTGCCGACGCGCGCATCGAGCAGCGCGCCAACGGCGTGGTCGGTGATGCGCAGGATGGCGGCTGGCTGCAGAAGTTTTTCATGTCGGTAGCGCCTTACTGAGCGGAGCAGCCATGTCACTCAAACGCAAATTTTCCCTGCTTGCCTGCTGCAGTTTGCTGCTGGCTAGCTCCTTGGCCGCGGCTGCCAGCGATGTCGGCCAGCGTATCAAGGACATGGCAACATTGCAGGGGGTGCGCCAGAACCAGCTGGTGGGCTATGGCCTGATTGTTGGCCTCGACGGCACCGGCGACCAGCCGACCCAGGCGCCCTTTACGCCAGCCAGTATGCAGGCGATGCTTGACCGTCTGGGCATTCAGCTGCCACCGGGAACGACCATTCAGCCGAAAAACGTGGCGGCCGTGTCGCTGACTGCCAATCTGCCGCCGTTCGCCAAGCCGGGGCAGGCTATCGACGTGACGGTGGCATCGCTTGGCACTGCCAAAAGCCTGCGTGGCGGTACGCTGATCCTGAGCCCGCTGCGTGGCGTTGACGGGCAGATTTACGCCATGGCGCAGGGCAACGTACTGGTCGGTGGCGCCGGTGCATCTGCCGGCGGCAGCAGCAGCCAGGTCAATCACCTGAATGCAGGCCGCATTCCCGCCGGTGCAACGGTGGAGCGTGCCGTACCGACCCCGCTGGGACAGGGAGACTTCATCAATTACGAACTGACCCAATCGGATTTCACCACAGCCAATCGCATGGTCGATGTAATCAATCGTGCAATTGGTGCCGACACTGCGCGGGCATTGGATGCCAGGCTGATTCAGGTACGTGCGCCGCGCGACAGCAATGAGCGGGTGCAATTTATCAGCAAGGTGGAAAATCTTGCCGTTACGGCGGCAGAAAATTCCCCCAAGGTGCTCATCAACGCACGCACCGGCTCAGTGGTGATGAATCAGTCGGTGGCTCTGGATAGCTGCGCAATCGCCCATGGCAACCTGTCGGTAACCATCAATGCCAACAATAGTGTCAGCCAGCCCAATGCGCTGTCGCAGGGGCAGAGCGCCGAGGTGCAGAATGCCGATGTCAGCGTCAAGGCAGACAAGGGGCAGTTGGTGCAGCTGAGCAAGGGCGCCAAGCTGGCCGATGTGGTCAAGGCTTTGAATTCGATCGGCGCGACCCCGCAGGATTTGTTGTCGATCCTGCAGGCGATGAAGGCGGCCGGCGCACTGAAAGCCGAGCTGGAAGTGATCTGACCCGCACGCTCGCTGCTGGCAGGCCCGCTTTCGAGCGGGCTTTTTCATTGTCTGACCGGAACTGGCCCATTTCTTGCTTTTTATGGGATGAAGGCCGTATGAAAGGGCAGGACAATGAATCAGCGAATTTCCGGTAGCAGCATGCAGGCAATGGACCTTAGCGGCCAGTTGTCGTACGACGTCCAGGGCTTGAATCAGTTGCGCAACAAGGCGCGCAGCGATGAAAAAGGCTCGATTCATGCCGTGGCCCAGCAATTCGAAGCCTTGTTCACTTCAATGATGCTGAAAAGCATGCGTGCCGCGGTCCCGGAAAGCGATCTGACCGGCAGCAGTGAAACCAGGATGTTCCAGGGCATGTTCGACGACCAGTTGTCGCAAAAGCTCGCTACCAAACATGGCTTGGGAATCGCCGATATGCTCGAGCGCCAGCTCGGACGCCAGGATCTGCTCAAGGCTGGCGATTTACCCAGTACGCCGCGACAGTTGCCGTTGCAATGGCAACCGCATGCCTTGCCGGCAAATCGCGCCGCCAAGGCGCCGCAGAATGCCATGCCGATAACGGCTCCGGTGATCGTGCAGCCCGCTGGCTCCGCAACCGCGGCTGCGGGCAAAACGTCGACGCCGTTGGCCGATTTCGTCAACAGCGTGATCGATCAGGCACGCAAGGCGGCCGAAGCGATCGGTGTTGCGCCGCACGTGCTGGCGGCGCACGCAGCACTGGAAACCGGCTGGGGCAAACGCAAGATCACCGATGCCGCCGGCAATGACAGCCACAATCTGTTTGGCATCAAGGCCGGCAAGGGCTGGAGCGGGCCGGTGGCGAATGTGGCTACTACGGAATACGAAAACGGTAAGGCGGTGAAAAAGCTGCAGCAGTTCCGCGTCTACGGCTCTTACAGCGAGGCATTTGACGACTACGCTCGCTTGCTGAAAGGCAACCAGCGCTACGAGCCGGCGTTGAATCGGGGTTCCGATGCTCGCGGTTTTGCCGATGCATTGCAGAGTGGCGGCTATGCCACCGACCCGGACTACGCGAGCAAGCTGACTCGTGTCGCCGGTAGCAGGACCATGCAGCGCGCAGCGTTACTGGCTTACGCTCAGCCCGTCTGACGTGGCTTGCAGCTAAATTTTGCACGGTTCCTGCCGATAAATATCACTGGAAACACCCGTAGCTGGGGTGGGGAAGACGAAAATGGGATCTGGAGTTTTTGGAGTAGCGCTTTCTGGCCTGAACGCCGCTCAGTCGGGCTTGCTGGCAACTTCACATAATGTGTCGAATGCCAGTACTCCCGGCTACAGCCGCCAGGAAATTCGCCAGCAGGCCAGCCTGCCGCAGTTTACCGGTGGCGGTTTCCTTGGTCGCGGCGTCGAAGTGACCAACGTCGTGCGCGCCTACGACGATTTCCTGGAAAAATCCGTCCTCAGTGCCGATACCGCGCAGGGCTACCTGCAAGGCATGCAGCAGCAGATGGATATTCTGGACGGCATCGTTGCCGATCCGACGGTCGGCCTTTCGCCAGCGGTGCAGGACTTTTTCAAAGGTGTGCAGAACACTACGTCCAATCCTGCCTCGGTACCGTCGCGACAGCAGTTCATCAGCCTCGGCAACGCGCTGGCAACGCGTTATCAGCAACTCAACGATCGCCTGCAGGAGGTGCGGCAGGGGGTCAATGAGCAGATATCCACCACGGTTGCGCAAATCAATGCCTATGCCACCAAGCTGGCCGATCTGAACAACCAGATCAGCGCCGTATCGGGCTCCGGCAAATTGCCGAACGATCTGCTCGATCAGCGCGATGCGGTAATCGAAGATCTGAACAAGCTGGTCAAGGTAACCGCCACGCCGCAGGATGACGGCTCGCTGAGCGTGGTAATCGGCAGCGGCCAGTCGCTGGTGCTGGGCGGTGTCGCCAATACGCTGGCGGTTGCACCGGGGTTGACCGATCCGCAGAATCTCGAAGTATCGTTTACCCAGGGCCTGATCAATGTACCGATTCCGACCAGTCTGCTGACCGGTGGCAAGCTCAGTGCGCTGCTCAACTTCCGCACCAATTCGCTGGATCTGGCGCAGAACTCGCTCGGGCGCGTGGCGATGGGCATGGCCAGGGCATTCAACGAGCAGAATCAACTGGGTATCGATCTCAACGGCCAGCCGGGGGGCGACATGTTCACCGTCGGCAGCCCGAACGTGATCTCCTATGCCAATAACGGCGGCACCGGCCTGATGAGCGCCAGCATTGCCTCGGCGGGTGAGCTGACTACCAGCGACTATCGGGTTTTCCGCACCGCCGCCGGTTACGATATCGTGCGACTGTCGGATAACTACAAGCAGTCGGTGGCTTCTGCCGGCCCGCTGAATACCACCATGGATGGCGTTACGTTTCAGTTGGCGTCGGGTACACCGAATGTCGGCGATTCGTTTCTGGTCCAGCCGACCCGCAACGGCGCGCGCGATTTCAAAATGCTGATCAGCGATACGGCAAAAATTGCCGCAGCGGCACCGATGCGTACCGAAGATATTGCCAGCCGGCCTACCGATCCGATCAAGCTGGTGTTCAACAATCCGCCGACCAGCTTCAGTGTGATCAACACCACCAATCAGGGTGTGTTGGCGGCCAACGTGCCATATGTTTCCACCGGCAATATCGATTACAACGGCTGGCGCGTGCAGATCACCGGCGCGCCGGCCGCGAATGACAGCTTCATCGTCAATAGCCAGGCCGCCAATCCGTCTGCCGGCAATAGCGGCGGCGCAACCATTTCGAATCCGCCGGCAGCATCGACCGTCAACAACAACCTGAGCAATACCGGCACCGGCCATATCAGTGCCGGCAGCGTCAATTCGCCGTACGACAAGGTTACGTTGAACTTCACGACCGCGACCACTTTCGATGTGATCGATAACACTACCGGCGCGGCGCTGGCTACCGGGCAGAACTTCGTTGCCGGCGGCAATATCGATTTCAACGGCTGGCGCATGCAGATCAATGGCGCGCCGGCCGCCGGCGACAGTTTCATCGTCGACAAGACCGTGACTTCTGCCGGCCCGCGCAATACCGGTATCGGTACCACTATCAGCGAAACCATTCCGGTGCCTCCGGCAACCGAATTCGTGCCAAGCCTGTACCCGGCTGCGCCGCCGCAATCGGCTTCGAGCAACGTTCAGGCACCGGTGACTTTCCTGTTCACCAGCGCCAACACGTTCAAGGTCTACGATGGCAATACCGGTGCGGAAATTACCCCGACCAGCGTGCCGAGCATGAACCTGAACAATACCTCGGCCACTTCGCCGCTGCCGTATAACGCTGCCACCGGCTTTAGCTACAACTCGTCTACCGGTACCGCCATCGCCGTCAACGGCTGGTCGGTGAAGCTGACCGGCAATATCGCGGTCGGCGATCGCTTCCTGGTCGGGCCGAACGTGGCCGGCAACGCAGATAACCGCAACGCACTGGCAATGGGTAATCTGCAGACCATGAATATCATGTCCGGCGCCACTGCATCGTTTCAGTCGGCCTATAGCCAGATGGTGAGCAAGATCGGCAACCAGGCCAGCGAAACCAAGATCGGCCTGCAGGCCCAGGATACGCTGGCAACCGAGGCGCACAGTGCCAAGAGCAGTTTTTCCGGCGTCAATCTGGACGAAGAAGCCGCCAATCTGATGAAATATCAGCAAGCCTATATGGCCGCCAGCAAGGTTATTTCGATCGCTCAGGAAACATTCAAGAGCATTCTGAATATTGGCTGAGGAGTGTGAATCATGTCGATGCGAGTCAGTACCTCAAACATATTCTTCCTCGGTGCGCAGTCGATCACCTCGCGCCAGGCCGATCTGGTCAAGCTGCAGCAGCAACTGTCCACCGGCCGCAAGATTCTGACGCCGTCGGACGATCCGGTGGCATCGGCGCAGATGCTGGAAGTCACCCAGTCGCAGTCGCGCAACGGCCAATTCCTGCTCAACGGGCAGGATGCCAATTCGGCGGTATCGATGAGCGAGAGCACGCTGCAGTCGGTAGTGGAGCTGCTGCACAACGTCAAGCAGCTGGCGGTCAATGCCGGCAATGCCACGCTCACCATCAACGAACGCAGCATGCTGCAATCGGAGCTGAGCTCCCGTTATCAGGAGCTGCTCGGTCTGGCCAATTCAACCGATGGTAATGGCCAGTTCCTGTATTCCGGCTATCAGGGCAGCACCCGCCCGTTCGAAGAAATCTCGCCCGGAGTCGTCGCCTATTTCGGCGATCAAGGGCAACGCCAGATCCAGATCAGCGATTCGCGAGCCGTGCCGGTCAGCGATTCCGGCCGCGATATTTTCCAGCGCATCAAGGAAGGCAATGGTTCGTTTGTCTCCGAGCCATCTGCGACCACGGCAAATACCGGTAGCGGCATCATCAGCCCGGGCAGTGTCACCGACCCGGTAAAATGGGCGACTGCCGGCTTCAACGGAGCCCCGGCCAATTTCAGTATCAAGTTCGATGTCAGCAACGCGGTTCCACCGGTCACGACTTACGATATCGTCGATAACACCCAAGGCATTTCGCTGCTGACCGGCGCTGCACCGGCCGCTGCCGGCCCCTATGCCAGGGTGTATCAACCGAATGCGACAATCGATTTGCGCAGGCTGCCGACCGATCCGGCCGGGCCGGCATTCGATTATGGTGCGCAGTTTTCGATCGAAGGCGCACCGGCCACCGGCGACAGCTTTACCGTACGCGGCGCCAAGGATGTGCAGATTTTCGATACGCTGACATTGCTCGGTAAAACCCTGTCGTCCAACAAGTCGTCGCCGGCGCAGGCGGCGCAATACCAGAACCAGCTGAACCTGGTCATGCAGGGGGTGGACAATGCCCTGACGCGGGTAGCGTCGATTCAGGCCGATATTGGCACCCGGATGAACGAGATCGACTCGGTCGGGCAGAACAAGACCGATCTGAACCTGCAGTATTCGACCCAGCTGAAAGACCTCGGCGATCTCGATTATGCCAAGGCTCTTTCCGATTTCTCGCTGACGCAGACCTATCTGCAGGCGGCGCAGAAAACGTTTACGCAGACACAGCAGTTATCGCTATTCAAAGAACTGTAAGGTCTGCAGATGAAACAAGCCGGGATTTCCCGGCTTGTTTGTCATTCGCGGAATTCGATTTCCGCCGTTGTGTTTTCCCTTTGCCCGGTTGGTTCGTAGCGCCATTTCTTCAGCGCCGCAATGGCCGGGCGCGAGAACAGGCGACCGCCCTGGGCGCTGACGATGGTCACGTCGGTAACGTTGCCTGCCTCGTCGATAGCCAGCTTGGCGCGTACCGATCCTTTATGGATATCGGCGAGCAGCGCCTCGGGCGGAAAATCGGCTTTTTCGCGATATGCCAGCTTCAGGCCAGCTTTTTTCTCGGCCTTGGCTACCGGTGCCGCTTCTGCTTCCATCTTCGGTGTGGCGGCTGCCACTTCCACCACTGTACGCGCCGGCACGGCCACGGCTGGCGTTGGCGGGGCCGCCGGCATTACCGGTGCTGCCGCAGCGGCAACTGGCGCAGGTTGCGTCAGGGCCGGCAGTGAAGCCGCCCTGGTGGCTACCGGCGCGGCAGCCACGGGGGCCGGATTGGCGATTGCCTTGGTGGTCGGTGCCGGTTCGCTGGCGATAGCTTGCGGAGCCGATGGCTTAGCGGCGGCTGTCGATTCGACGGTTACCGGAGCAGGCTTCGCTACTGCGGGTTGCGGCGCAGGTTTGCTTGCCGTTGTGTACGTTGCCGGCTGGGGGGTGTTTTTGGCTTTCGGTTGCGCCGGTTGCGCCGGGGCTCTAACGTTGTTGCGTGCGTTTGCCTCAGTCTTTGCGTGCGGCATTGGCGTTGCGCGTGGTGCTTCGGCCACCGCCGCCGGCTCATCGATGAAAATCGGTGCCGATTGCTGGTGCTGCGTGTTGTCCGCGATCGGTGCGTGAACCGTGTCCTGATTCACATGGCCGTGCCAGAGCCAGAATGCCGTTCCGGTCAGCGCCATCGCTCCAATCCCGACCAGCGCATGGACGATACGTTGCGGCTGCGCCTGGGCGGTGGATACGCGGCGCAGTTCCGGGGGCCGTGGCGCACTGGCCTTGACCTGCGGCGGCAGCGCAATGGTTGCGGCGCTCGGCTTGGTATGCACGATTTTCAGTGCTGCGCCGGTACGCTGAATCAGGCCGAACTGTTCCAGTTTTTCCAGATCGCGGTCGAAGCGCTCGCGCGAGTAGTGTGCTTCTTCGGCGGCAAACAGGCGTTCGATTTCGCCGATGCTGGTCGAAGTGCCGCAGCAGCGCAACATCTTGCGTTGCGGCAGGCTGAGGCCGAGTTTCGGTTGGGTCAGTTCGTCGGCACCGGCGTCGGTGCGCTGGAATGCCGTGGCGGCATGGGCATTGGACATTCTGTTTCTCCTCGTATTGCTGCAGGCAGGGCCGATGTTTTGCGACTGTCATGCAATGCGGCCGACGAATGTTGTAGTTCTATCCTGATATCATACAAGAGTTTTTGCTCTAAGTGGCGGATTTTGTTTCAAATCAGCAACCAAGCCGTGGGAACGGGGCGGGGTGGCGCGGCACATGCCGGTATGGCATTGCGTTTCAGGCTGTCAGGATCAGTGCGGAAAACAGAATGGCTTCGAGAAGTCGTTGCGCCAGCCCGGCTGGCAGCCACCGCGGCGGCAATTGCAGCGCCAGCAGCAGCGATAACGCAAACCATCGTATTGCCGTGGCCGGTGTGGCATGTGCCGGGAGCAGAAACAGCGCACCCAGTCCACCCAGATATTCGAGCCCGCCGCACAGCAGATGCATTACCTGTCTTGGCCGGCGGCGATTGTCCAGCGGCCAGACAACGGCACCCAGATAGCCGGCTGCCAGTGCGGTGGCCAGCAAGCGGTGTGCAGAAAATGAAGCGGCGTGCCATGCCAGCCAGGTGCAACCCAGCCCGACCGGCAGGAAAATGCCGTAGTTGGCGCACCGCGCATGTGGTGCGCCTGCGGCGCCGAGTTCACTGAGCGTCTGGCGCAACGCCGAATAGCCGGGCCTGATGCGGCCCAGCCATGTCGTGCCCAGCGCCAGATACAGCGCGCAACCGGCAGCGATCCATGTGCTCGACATTCCCGCTCCGGCGTACTGTGGGTCAGGCGAACCAGTTGAGCAGACCGTCCAGACCGACGTAGGTCAATGCGTAAGCCGCTTGCTGACGCACAATCGGCTTGGCGTGATAAGCGATGCCGACGCCGGCTTCGCCGAGCATTTTCAGATCGTTGGCGCCGTCGCCCAGCGCAATCACCTGGTCCGGTCGCAGGCCGAGTTCAGTGCGCAGCTTGATCAGCCAATCCTGCTTGGCCTGGGCGTCGAGAATGCTGCTGGCGACCTTGCCGGTAAGTTTGCCGTCGACGATTTCCAGCAGGTTGGCGTGTGCCTGGGTCAGGCTCAGCCGTGCCTGCAGCCGTTCAGTAAAGAAAGTGAAACCGCCCGATACCAGCAGGCTTTTCAGCCCGGCTGCGTGCGCCGTTTGCAACATGCGCTCCGCGCCCGGATTGAGCTGCAGCCGTTCCTCATAAACCCGGCCCAGCGCCGATTGATCCAGCCCCGCCAGCAGCGCCACACGCTCGCGCAGGCTCTGCGCAAAATCCAGCTCGCCGCGCATCGAACGTTCGGTGATTTCCGCGACTTTATGCTTGATGCCGAGCATATCGGCGATCTCATCGATACATTCGATATTGATCAGCGTCGAATCCATATCCATCACTACCAGACCAAAATCCGACAGCTGCTTCGCCGGGTCGATGTAGGCGTAATCGATGCTGTGTTCATCGCAATAAGCGGCAACCGCATCTTTGCTCACAGCATGGCTATTCGGCAGGCGGAAAGCCGGGTAGGGGCTGGATTCAATGGCCTCGACGGTACTGCTGCCGGCCAGTTGCGCGATGTGTTGCGCCTGATCCTGGGTGAGGGAATAGGACTGGATGACGAGTTTCATAAGAATTTTCTACAGGTTGACTACTGAGTTCAAATATTACACAAAGGCTTTGCTCCTCCCTCTTCAAGGGGGAGGGTGGGAGGGGATGGGGCAATTGCATTGTATTTGACCCCATCCCCCTGACCCTTCCCTTGAAGGGGTACTACCGCGAAAATAGGGCGTAGGTCGGACTTCAGTCCGACGCGGTGCTTAACGCAGGCAATCGCGTCGGACTGAAGTCCGACCTTGTATTATTCTTTCTGACCGAGTCGCTCTCAGTCACCGAGCCCCGGACGCCGTGTCCGACCTGGAACGCCAAGTTCGCGATGTAGATTTCACGCCGGGGCTCATTCTTCAACTTTACGGGAAATCGAACAGTATCTTCGGCCTCGTCCTGACGAGCAGCCTGCATTCACAAGGTAGATGGCGCAAGCATATGAACTCAAGTCTTTCTCCTGCTGGCTTGGCATCGATGTCGCCAAGGCCAAACTCGATTGTACCCTGCTGCGCGATGGCGGTATCGCAGCAAGGTGGTCAACAACAACGCCGCCGGTTTTGCCCAGTTGCAAGACTGGCTGCTCAAGCGCAACACGTCAGCGGCCCGCTGCGCGTCTGCATGAGCGCCCACCAGCGTCTACTGGAGGCGATTGCCCAGTATCTGGCCGATGCCGGTCATGTGGTCTCCGTTATCAACCCGGCGCTAGCCAAGGCCCATGGCAATCCTGCGGCCTGCGCAGCAAGGCGGATGCCATCGATGCGCGGCTGCTGGCAGACTTCTGTCGCGAGAAGTGCCCGCCAGCCTGGCAACCGCTCGCCCAGCGAGCTGGCGTTACGCGCCCTGGTGTTGCGTCACCAGGCGCTGGTCGAGATGCAGACGCAGGAAAAAAACCGCCTCGGTACTGCCCGCGAAGCCGTTGACAGCAGTCTGCGCGAGCATCTGGCCTGGTTCGACAAAGAACTGCAACGTATCGAGCAAGCGATTGCCCAGCAGATCGACGATGATCCCGATCTGCGCGGCAAGCGCGAGTTGCTCGATTCGATCCCCGGCCTGGGCGAACGCACCATTGCCACCTTACTCGCCTATCTGGGCCAGATGCGGCGCTTCGAGCGGGCTGGCGCCTTTGTTGCGTTCGCCGGGCTGTGCCCCCGGTTGCATGAGTCCGGCAGCAGTGTGCATGGCAAGCCCCGCCTGTCCAAGGTCGGCCATGCTTTCCTGCGCCGGGCGCTGTACATGCCGGCAATGGTGACGCTATGGCGCACCGACTGGGGCCGTGCCTTCCGCGATCGCCTGGCCGCCAATGGCAAACCGCCCAAGCTCATCATCGGCGCCATGATGCGCAAACTCGCGCAGGTCGCCTTTGGCGTGCTCAAGTCCGGCCAGCCGTTCAATCCGGCATTGCATGCGGCTTGACGGGGATAACAGTATCTACAAAAGCGCTTATTTTCGCGGCAGTGCCTTGAAGGGGAGGATACGCATAATCCCGGATGCGTCTTACCCGGTTTTTCAACCCAGCTCGCGCACCAACTCCTTGATCGCGCCGATGCGGTCTTTCACCGCATCCAGCTTGTTCTCGTATTTCAACCGATCCGGCCCGGCCAGCTTGAACTGGCGCTTGGTCTGGATCAGCTTGATGATTTTCATCGGATCAATTGGCGGATTGGGCACAAACTGCACAATCAGCCCGGTTTCGGTGGCGTCGATTTTCTGCATCCCCAGTGGCTTGCTCACCAGCCGCAGGCGGTGGGTTTCCAGCAGCGTTTTCGCTGCATCCGGCAGCAGGCCGAAGCGGTCGATCAGCTCCTGCTGCAGATCGTCCAGCTCTTCGCCGCTGTCGCAGTTGGCCAGGCGTTTGTAGATCACCAGTCGTTCATGCACGTCCGGGCAATAGTCGTTCGGCAACAGCGCCGGTGAATGCAGGTTGATTTCGGTGGTCACGCCCAGCGGCTGCGTCAGGTCCGGTTCTTCGCCGCGTTTCAGTGCTTTTACCGCGTTGTTGAGCATTTCGCTGTAAAGGCTGAAGCCGATTTCCTGCATTTCGCCGGATTGCGATTCGCCCAGCACCTCGCCGGCGCCGCGGATTTCCAGGTCGTGCATCGCCAGATAAAAGCCGCTGCCGAGTTCTTCCATCATCTGGATTGCTTCCAGCCGCTTCTTCGCCGCCGGCGTCATCGCCGCTTCTTCCGGTGTCAGCAGATAGGCGTAGGCCTGGTGGTGCGAGCGGCCGACGCGGCCGCGCAGCTGGTGCAATTGCGCCAGGCCAAAGCGGTCGGCGCGGTGGATGATGATGGTGTTGGCGGTCGGCACGTCGATGCCGGTTTCGACAATCGTGGTGCACAGCAGCAGGTTAAAGCGCTGCTGGTGGAAATCGCGCATCACCGCTTCCAGTTCACGTTCCGGCATCTGGCCGTGGGCGACGGCGATACGCGCTTCCGGCAGCAGCTTTTCCAGGCGCTCGCGGATATTGCCGATGGTTTCCACCTCGTTGTAGAGATAGAACACCTGTCCGCCGCGCTTCAGTTCCCGCAGCGCCGCTTCGCGCACAATGCCGTCGTCGATGCGCGATACAAAGGTCTTGATCGCCAGCCGCTTCTGCGGTGCAGTAGCGATCACCGAAAACTCGCGCAGCCCTTCCAGCGCCAGCGACAAGGTCCGCGGGATAGGCGTTGCAGTCAGCGTCAGCACGTCGACTTCGGCGCGCAGCGCTTTCAGGCGTTCTTTCTGGCGCACGCCAAAGCGGTGTTCCTCGTCGATGATCACCAGTCCGAGGTTGTTGAATTTCACATCCGGCTGCGCCAGCTTGTGGGTGCCGATGACGATATCGATGCCGCCGCTGGCGAGACCTTTCAGCGCCTCGTTGACTTCCTTGGTGGAACGGAAACGCGACAGCTCGGCAATCCGCACCGGCCAGTCGGCAAAACGGTCGCGGAAGTTCTGGTAGTGCTGTTCCGCCAGCAGTGTGGTCGGCACCAGCACCGCCACCTGCTTGCCGGCCATTGCCGCGACAAACGCGGCGCGCAGCGCGACTTCGGTTTTGCCGAAGCCAACATCGCCGCACACCAGCCGATCCATCGGCCGGCCCGAGGTCATGTCTTCGATCACCGACTGGATCGCCGTTTGCTGATCGCGGGTTTCTTCAAAACCAAAGCTGGCGGCAAATGCCTCGTAATCGTGCTGATTCAGCTTGAACTGGTGCCCCTGGCGCGCGGCGCGCTGGGCGTAGAGATTGAGCAACTCGGCGGCGGTATCGCGAATCTGCTCTGCCGCCTTGCGCTTGGCCTTGTCCCAGTGGCCGCTGCCGAGTTTGTGCAGCGGCGCATCGTCCTGCGCTGCACCGGTGTAGCGCGAAATCAGGTGTAATTGTGATACCGGCACGTATAGCTTGTCGTTGCCGGCGTATTCCAGCAGCAGGAATTCGGTGCTGCCATCACCCAGGTCGAGGTTGACCAGGCCCATATAGCGGCCAATACCGTGCTGCTCGTGCACCACCGCATCGCCGATTTTGACTTCGGACAGGTCGCGCAACATGCTGTCAGCGCTGACCTTCTTGCTCTGGCGGCTGTCGCGGCTGCGGCTGACGTGTTGGTACAGCTCGCTTTCGCTGATGATGGCGATTTGCGCTTTAGCCAGATAAAAGCCGGAATACAGTGGGCCGACGCCAAGGCAGAACGGCTCGCTACTGGCTTCAAATTCGGCCCAATTCTCCAGCAGCGCCGGTTTCAGCCCGTATTCGGCCAGGAAGCCGGCCATGGTTTCGCGCCGGCCGAGCGATTCGGCCAGCAGCAGGGTGCGGCCGCTCTGGTTCGCCACAAAATGCGCCAGCCGCTCCAGCGGATTCTCGGCGCGGCGCTCTACCTGCAGCGGTGGCAAGGGCAGGGCCGGGCCGTCGCCCTCCGGCGTAGCGGCAATCGGCACGCGGCGCAGCGGCTTTTGCAGGCCGAAAAACTGGTCCGGCAGCAGGTAGATTTCCTGCGGATCGAGCACCGGCCGGCTGCGGTCGCCCGCCTGCAGCTTGTGGCGCGATTGCGTATCTTGCCAGAAGCGCTCGATCGCTTGCTGCAGATTGTGGTGCTGCACCAGCAGCGTGTTCTCCGGCAGATAATCGAATAGTGTGGCCGTGCCTTCGAAGAACAGCGGCAGGTAATACTCGATGCCGGCCGGCGCCAGGCCGTTGCTGATGTCTTTATACAGCTGCGACTTGGACGGATCGCCCTCGAATCGCTCGCGGAAATTCTGGCGGAAGCGGGTGCGCCCGGCATCGTCGAGCGGAAACTCGCGCGCCGGCAGCAGGCGGATTTCCGGCACCGGGTAGATGCTGCGCTGCGTGTCCACATCAAAAGTGCGGATGGTCTCGATTTCGTCGTCGAACAAATCAATGCGGTACGGCAGCGTGCTGCCCATCGGAAACAGATCAATCAGACCGCCGCGCACGCTGTATTCACCGGCCGAATACACCTGTGTTACGTGTTCATAGCCCGCCAGCGTCATCTGCCCGCGCAGCTGGTCGAGGTCGATTTTGGTTTTGGCTTTGAGGAAAAAGGTATACGCCGCCAGATACTCCACCGGCGGCAGCCGCAA
>JAXMFR010000078.1:0-106892 GCA_046347685.1 Chitinivorax sp. | reverse complement strand
GCGCCTTGCTGGCTGCGAGCAGGCTTTCCAGCCGTTGCAGGGCATTGTGCGGATACCGCTTGAAATCGGCGCGCGCCAGCAGGCAGGCATCGTTGAGCGAGGCGTGGTTGAGCCTGTCGGCAAACACCGCATCGCCGCGGCCAAGCAGCGCGGTAATCAGCGCCAGATTGGCCATGTAGCCGGTGGCAAACAGCAGCGCATCGGCCAGGCCGACGAACTGCGCCAATCTGCGCTCCAGTTGTTCGTGCGCCAGACTGTGGCCGGCTACCAGATGCGCCGAGCCGGCGCCGACACCCCAACGCGCCGCGCCAGCCTGCGCTGCGGCAATCAGCTGCGGATGATTGGCAAGGCCAAGGTAATCGTTGCTGGCAAAAGCCAGATAATCGACGCCATCCACCTGCAATTGCGTGCTGCAGGCGCTGGCATGCGCCACCCGGCGGCGGCGGCGTGCCTGTTGCTGCAGTTGCGCCAGTTGCGGCGCGAAATCCGGCGCGGGCATGGGTCAGAATTCGAGTTTGAACACGTCGAGAATGATCTGGCTGTTGCGCGCAATGCGCACCAACCGACCGTCGATGGTGACCAGAATCGTGCCGCCCGGCTGCGGCGGCAACGCCTGCAGGATCTCGCGCGTCACCGGCTGGGCGTAGGCGTACACCTGCGGATCGATGCGCACTCCGGGGCGCAGCCGTTTCTCCCAGCCTGCCGGCAAGGGCTTGTCGCGCTCGACGCGCTGCTGCAATCCGAGCGGCAGATGCGACAGGTCTTCCGGCTGGCGCAGGCCGAAACAGCTGTCTTCCTGCTGGCACCACAGTTTGTAGGCGGCACGATCGCTGTTGCTGAATTTCGGCCGTGCCGGCGCATGGCGCGTACCGGCGCGCGCCGGCTCGTGCTGCCGGTAATAATCGCCGTGGCGATCCTGGCCGTACAACACATCGTCGCGCGCGTGGCGCGTATGATTGTGCAGGGCATTCAGTTCGTCGTCGGCCCAAGCCAGGCCGGCCACCAGCAGCATGGCCAGGGTTGCGCTGCGGAAAAACGGTTGCATGCGGATTCCAGAAGCTGCCGCGTTACAGCGGCGACATATCCAGTTTAGCCAGCAGCGCGCGATCCTGATCGGCTTGCGGATTGCCGGTAGTGAGTAGTTTCTCGCCGTAGAAGATCGAGTTGGCGCCAGCGAGGAAGCACAGCGCCTGCATCGCCTCCGGCATCTGCTGGCGGCCGGCCGACAGGCGCACCAGCGAGGTGGGCATGGCGATGCGCGCCACGGCGATGGTGCGCACGAATTCGCTCCAGTCGATCTCCTCCGCACCGTTCAGCGGCGTGCCCGGCACCTGCACCAGATTGTTGATCGGCACCGATTCCGGCTGCGGGTCGAGATTGGCCAGCTCGGCGATCAGTCCGGCGCGCTGCTCGCGGGTTTCGCCCATGCCGACAATGCCGCCGCAACACACGTTCAACCCGGCTTCGCGCACCTGGCGCAAGGTATCGAGCCGGTCTTCGTAAGCGCGGGTGCCGACGATGTCGGCGTATTTGTCCGGCGCGGTGTCGAGGTTGTGGTTGTAGTAATCGAGGCCGGAATCCTTCAATTGCTGCGCCTGGCCCGGCTTGAGCATGCCGAAGGTGCCGCAGGTTTCCATGCCCAGCGCCTTGACCGCGCTGATCATCTGTTTCACCTGTTCCAGATCGCGCTGCTTCGGCCCGCGCCACGCGGCACCCATGCAGAAACGGCTGGCGCCGTTGGCCTTGGCGGCGCGCGCGGCCTCGACCACATCGTCGAGCGGCAGCATCTCCTGGCTGGCAACGCCGGTGTCGTGGCGCGCCGACTGCGGGCAGTAGCCGCAATCCTCCGGGCAACCGCCGGTCTTGACCGACAGCAGCGTTGACAACTGCACCTTGTTGGCATCGAAATGCTCGCGGTGCAGCTGTTGCGCGCGGAACAGCAGATCGTTGAACGGCAGCGCCAGCAACTCGGCAATCTGCTCACGCGTCCAGCGTTGCTGCGTGGGGTGCGGCTGTTTGGCGGTGTTGCGCTGGATGTCGATCACGCGGTCATTCATGGCGAGCCTCGGGGTATGTGCAATAGTGAGATTGGGCCAATATTCTGCGATCGGCGCGGCACTTGTCAAATCTTCACCGTCATTTAATAAACATCCGCTCATTTCTTGAGCAGGCATTGCTGCCGCAAGTCTGCGTACTGTGCGGAGCCAGTTCGGCCAATAGCAGCATCTGCAACGGCTGCCACGCGGATTTGCCGTGGCTGCCGCAGGCCCGCTGCCCGCGCTGTGCGCTGCCGACGCCGCAAGGGACATTGTGCGGCCAGTGCCTGCGCTCACCGCCGGCATTCGAGCGGACGCTGTGCCAGCTGGCCTACGCCTTTCCGCTCGACGCACTGATCCAGCGCTACAAATACCAGCACCGGCTGGCGCTGGCCGGGCCGCTGGCACAATTGCTGCGCGGTGCGGCGCTGCAATCGGCCGGCGTGGATCTGATCCTGCCAGCGCCGTTGCATCCGCGACGGCTGCGCGAACGCGGCTTCAATCAGGTGCTGGAACTGCTGCGGCCGTGGGCCGACCGGGGCGCGCTACGGCGCGACGGGATCACCCGCCAGCGCGACGATGCGCATCAGGCGGCACTGCCGTGGCAGCAGCGGGCGAAGAACGTCAAAGGCACGTTTGCCTGCCCGCTGGATTTGCGCGGCCAAAAGATAGCCATCGTCGATGATGTGATGACTACCGGCGCCACGCTCAACGAACTGGCGCGTACGCTCAAGCAAGCCGGTGCCGGCGAGGTGGAATGCTGGGTGCTGGCGCGCGCACTGCCGCACGCCGGCCGGTGAGGACTACGGAGTGAACCACAGCGCAGCGTCGCGCAACGGCGTGGCATCCGGCAGCAGCGGGTTGACGATCTGCAGCACACGCCGCTGCGCCAGGCTGGCACGCTGCAGCGGCTGACCGTGATATTGGCGGAACAGCCGCTGGAACGAACCGTCCGCCAGTGCGCGCCGCAACCCGGCTTCGATCTGCCGCGCCAGCTCGGTGCGCTGCCGGTGGACGAAAAAATATTCGGCCGTGGGGTAATGCAATGCCAGCCGCGGCTCGATGGCAAACGCACCGGGTTTGTGCGCCTGCAACTCACCGTCGATTTCACTGACGGAACGCGGCACGTAATCGATGCGACCACGTTCGAGCATGCTGAACAGGCTTTCGTAGCGCGACACCGGGTACACATCCAGCCCGGCATGGCGCAGGATCCGATAATCCGGCCAGTCGTGTCCCTGCGCACCGTGCAGCCGCGCCAGCGGTGCCAGCGAGTCGATAGCGGCAAAACGCGCGGTATCGCCGTTGCGGATCAGCAGCAGGCGCCAACCGAGCAAACCGCGATCGATCGGGATGCGGATCGGCAGCAGTTGCTGCTCACGTTCGACACTGGTCATCGACCAGAATACATCCACCTCCTGCTGCAACTCGATGCGGCGCAACGCCCTTCCTTGCGGCATCACGGTATCCCCCGGCCGCAACCGGTACGGCAGGCCGAGCTTGGCAAATGCCAGCCGCAGCAGATCGATGCGGTAGGCACTGCGCTCATCGCCATCCGACTCGGGCGGCGGATACACCACCACGCGCGCATCGGCGGCATGCGCCAGCAGCGGTGCGACGCTCAGCCAAGCGAGAAAGTCGCGCCGCGAACAGGAAGCAGGCACACGCCGGACCATGTCTCAGCCAGCCCGGAATGTCAGCCCCTGATGCACCTGTTTGCCAGTCAGCCCGGAGTACCGATCGAGAAATGCGCTCTTGGCTTGCAGCGGTGACATCGGGTAGATGGTTTGCGGCAGCGCATCGATGCCGTGCAGATAATCCCAGTCTTCGGTCGAATACGGCATCAGGTCGCGCTTTTCGGTTGCCAGAGCGATCAGGTCGGCACGCTTGATCGGCGCATAATCGCGGAAATCGACCCCGAACGCCTTGGCAATCAGCGCCGTCACCTTGTCTTCGACAGCGGAAAACTCCGGCATCAGCACTTTCAGCGGCTTCACCATATCGCCCAGATAGGCTTCGGCCGCATCGTGCAGCAGCGCCGCCAGACGGTATGGCTCCGGCACCAGATCGGCAACGATCAGGCTGTGCTGCGCCACCGAGTAGAAATCGCAGGTCTGGCCGTTGAAACGGCACTGGAACGCCAGGCCGTGGGCAATATCCTCGATTGCCACCCTGTCGATCCGCGGTTCGAGCGGGTAGAAACGGTTGCCGAGGTAAGTGGATACGTAAGTTGTTTTAGGTTCTGTTGACATTTGTTTCGCCGCTGCGCTGGTGAGTAAAAAGGCCAGCCACAAGGCACGCGACGCTGATAATAATGGATTATTTTCAAGGAGCGTAACGCCGTGGATGGCCTTTTTACTCGCCAGCCCGAAGGGTTTGATGCACTTCAGTTACAACACTGCGTCGTAAACCGCTGGTGCAGATCACTGCACGGCGCGTTTTACTCCTTGTTTTGTAACTGAATTGCATCAAACGCAGTCGTGAAACAAACGTCAACAGAACCTAGTCATCGATCCAAGTTTACACAGAAGCCCGGCGGTGCGGCAAAGCCGGGCAGCACTTCATCCAGTGTCGCCGCTACGTCGAGCAGCGCCTCGTCGCGCCATTTGCGCCCGACCAGCTGCACACCGATCGGCAGCCCGGCGCTGGAGCGCCCCGCAGGCAGGCTGACCACCGGCACGCCGAGCAAAGAGAAAATGGCGGTCAACGCAATGGTGGCGGTGAAATACGGCACCGGCTCGCCATCGACCGACAGTAACGGCGGCGGCCGGCTCGGATGGACCGGCACATGCTCGAATGCCGCAGTCGCCGATACCGGCACCAGCCAGGCATCGTACTGCTGCAGAAACGGCTCCAGACAACGCAGCAGTTCATCGCGCTGCTGCAGCGCCCAACTCAGGTCGCGCGCATCGAAATGCAGCCCTCTGGCAAAAGCGCGGCCGATGTGGTCGTGCCGGTGCAACAACGGGCGCATCAGCGGCAGCAGCATACGCGCCGGCCACGACACCCCCTGCCCTGCCTCATTGCCCAGCAGCGTGCCATATGCCTGCAGCGCCAGCAGCGGGTCGAATCCAGCCGGTCGGGCCCGGGTGATTTCACACCCGGCGTCGCGCAAAGCGGCTCCGGTTTCCTGCAACACCCGTCGTACATCGCTTGCCAGCGGCACGCCAAAGTCATCCCAGACGGCAATCCGCAATTGCTGCAACGGTTTGCGCGGCGGCAAAGCGGCAGGCGGCACCGGCGGTACTTCGCAATCGATGCCATCCGGACCTGCCAGCAACGCCAGCACCAGACGCAAATCCTCTATGCTGCGTGCCAGCGGTCCGAAGCAGCAAGCGTGGCGAATCAGGCGTGGCCGATCCGGCAGATCGGGAATATGGCCGGTACACGGCACACGGTTCTCGCTCGGCTTGAGGCCATACACACCGCAGAAATGCGCCGGCAGGCGGATCGAGCCGCCGCTATCGCTGCCCAGATCCAGCGCCGACAGCCCGGCAGCCGTTGCCGCCGCACCGCCGCCAGTACTGCCGCCGGGCGTGCAATCCAGATCCCATGGATTATTGGCACGGCCGAAAACCGGGCTCCAGCACTGCGGATCGCCCGCCAGCTCGGGCAGATTGGTCTTGCCGAGAATCAGCGCGCCGGCCTGGCGCAAGCGCGCCACTGCGGTGGCATCGCGCTGCGGCACGTAGTCCTTCAGCGGCGGATGACTGCTGGTGGTGCGCATGCCGGCGGTGGCGAAACTGTCCTTGACGGTGATCGGCACGCCAAACAGCGGCCCCGGCTCCTCCCCTGCCGCAAGGCGCTGATCCATATCGGCCGCGGCGGCACGTACTGCAAACGGGTCACAGGTCACCACCGCATTCAGCTGTGCGTTGTAACGGTGAATGCGCGACAGGTAAAGATCGGCCAGATAACTGACGGAATACTGACGATTGCGGATTTGTTCAGCGAGCAACGAGGCAGACGAGAAGCTGGGCATAATCGATGACGGTCGCATTGACCGGACCATCATCCATCGCCGGCAACAGCAGCGCAAGTAGTGGCAGCGAATTTGCTACAATCGCGCCATGTTCAGCATCGTTCTGTTTCAGCCGGAGATTCCACCGAATACCGGCAACGTCATCCGCCTCGCCGCCAATTCCGGCTGCGACCTGCATCTGGTCAAGCCGCTCGGCTTTCCGCTCGACGACGCCAAAATGCGCCGTGCCGGACTGGATTATCACGAATACGCCAGCATGACCGTGCACGAGAACTGGTCCGACTGCTGCCGGGCGCTGGCCGGCCGGCGCATGTTTGCCGCCACCACGCGCGCTTCGACGCGCTATGACCGCATCCAGTATCAGCCGGGAGATGTGTTTGTATTTGGCCGGGAGACGTCCGGCCTGCCGGAGGATGTGCGCGAGAGCTTTCCGCCCGGGCAGCGCATCAAACTGCCGATGCGCCCGGACAACCGCAGCCTGAATCTGTCCAACTCGGTTGCGATCGTTGTCTACGAGGCGTGGCGCCAGCACGATTTTGCCGGCGCAGCGTTCCAGGCCTGACGGGCGTAGATTTGCCCATCGAGCCGGAGTGAGCCTGGTCTGGAGTTATTCGGCGCGGAACTCCGGTTTCGAATCGCGCACCATCAACCGCTCGATCACCGACCTTACCGGTGCATTGTCGAACAGTGCGCTGCAGACCGCATCGGTAATCGGCATTTCCACTTCGTTCTCACGTGCCAGACGCTGCACCTCACGCGCGCTGGCCACACCTTCGGCGACATGGCCGAGCTCATGCAGGATCACATCCAGCGTCTTGCCCTCGGCCAGCGACAGGCCGACGCGCCGGTTGCGCGACAGATCGCCGGTACAGGTCAGGATCAGGTCGCCCATGCCGGTCAGGCCCATAAAGGTTTCCATCCGGCCACCCAGCTTGAGCCCCAGCCGCGAGATCTCGGCCAGACCGCGGGTAATCAGCGCCGCGCGCGCATTGTTGCCCAGCTTCAGTCCGTCGGAAATCCCGGCAGCGATCGCCATCACGTTCTTCACTGCGCCACCGACCTCCACCGCCACCACATCCTCACTCGAATACACGCGCAAGCGACTGTTCTGCAGTTGCGCAGCGATATCGCGGGCAAACGCCGCATCGAACGAGGCCAATGTCAGCGCTGCCGGCAAACCGGCCGCCACCTCCTTGGCAAAACTGGGCCCGGACAATACACCGGTCGGCGTCGCAACCGGATACTCCTGCGCCACCACCTTGTGCGGCAGCAGTGCGGAATTGGCCTCAAAACCCTTGCACGCCCACAGCATCGGAATATCGGCACAGCCGGCAGCAACGATTTTCTGCAAGGTCGAACGCAGGCCGGCACTGGCGGTAACGATCAGGATCAGATCCGCGCCATCGATCGCCTGCTCCAGGCTGGCAGCGACATTCAGCCCTTCGGGAAAGGCAAAACCGTCGAGATACTGACGGTTGACCCGTTCCTGCGCCAATGCCTCCATCTGCAGCGGGTTGCGCCCCCACAGCAGAACCCGATGCTGGCGCGCAAAGCAGATCGCCAGCGCAGTGCCCCAGGCCCCCGCCCCCAGCACAGCTAGTTTCATCACAAACCCCAAATATTCTTGATGGAAATAAAGCCGCTCTTACCGTCGCGATGGCGGACGCGCGCCCAGCCGCCTGCCGGCGGCTCGACCAGCTCCAGCACGACATCGCGCTCGACCGCAAACACAGCCGGAGCCGTATCTTCGGCGCGCGCACGGATCTCGGCCCTGGCCGCGGTAACCTGCACCGTGCGCAGCTCGGCCAACTGGCGTGCCTCGATCCAGCCCATACCACCCGAAATATCGCGCACCTTGGCCCACTGCCGATTGGCAAACACCAGCTCAAGTGGAGTATAGCGGCTGAACAGGAACAACTTCTTCGACTGCGGCTGGGGTGCGGCATACAACGCCGCCCCCTGCTCCGCAACAGAACGGTATTCCAACCCGTCCGCCGCCAACGGCAGACCGGCCAGAGCGACCGACAGCAACAGCTTAGTGAGTTTGCGCCTGACCGGCATCAGCAGCCTGCTTTTGCGCGTACAGAGCCTCAAAATTGATCGGCGACAGGATTACCGGCGGGAAACCGGAGCGATTGACCATGTCGGAAATGGTTTCGCGCACGTACGGGAACAGAATGTTCGGGCAACCGATTCCCAGCACCGGGTCCATATCCTCTGCCGGTACATTGCGAATCTGGAAAATGCCGGCCTGGGTAGCTTCGGCCAGGAACATGGTCTTGTCGCCCAGCTTGGCGGTCACGGTAATGGTAATGCTCGCCTCGAAGTAACCTTCGTCGATTTTGGTCGCTTCGTTGTGCAGCTGCATATCGATCTGCGGCTGCTCACGTTCAAGAAAAATCGCCGGCGCATGCGGAATTTCCAGCGACAGATCCTTGACGTAGATTTTTTCGATGTTGAATACGGGTTGTTGGTCTGACATTTTCAATCCTAAGATTATCGAAGTGCAATGCAAATACAGAGTAAGACGGCTATCATAACTTAAAAACCCAACGCCTTGCGTTTAGAACTCAGCCTAACATCACAAACATTAACA
This sequence comes from Chitinivorax sp., assembly GCA_046347685.1. GTDB lineage: Bacteria > Pseudomonadota > Gammaproteobacteria > Burkholderiales > SCOH01 > CALMFQ01. The sequence continues at coordinate 98,278 of JAXMFR010000078.1, read as the reverse complement.
TCAGCCTTCCATTTGCCAGCAGCCCTCCTAGATGGGCACAAGGACTTGGGGCGCCCCCGCAGCACACAACAAAATGAATAATAAAAACAATCTACTAACAAAGTTAAAAGCTTTGCTTACGAATCTGCGGCATACTCCGATTCACCCCCAATGGCTGGTTTATCGTCAGGAAAAAACCACTCGCCACATGATAAAAACCCACATCTATGGCAAAGTACTGGATATTGGCTGCGGAGATCGCTGGGTCGAACGAACCATAGAAAAGCCAAACGACTATTTCGGCCTAGACTATCCAGGAACCGTAAACTTAGGCTATCGTGGCACCCCATCGATATTTGGTGACGGTCAATGCCTGCCTTTTGCTGACCAAAGCTTCGATTGCGTTACGCTGCTGGATGTCTTAGAACACATGCCAGCACCGTACAGTGCTGTCGCAGAAGCTTGGCGAGTACTCAAAGTCGATGGCGTCATATTGATACAGGTTCCATTTCTGTATCCATTGCATGATGAGCCGTTCGATTTTCAGCGGTGGACACGATACGGTTTGCAGAAAGTATGCACTGCGTCGGGCTTTGAGGTTCTTCAATTTTCTGCCGTCAGCCATCCGGTGAGCACGGCTACTAGTCTGCTGTCCATTGCCTTGACAAAAAGCCTTCTCGACGGAATAGCCGCAAAGCGGCTGGCAATTGCCGTATTTGCACCGATAATACTGGCACTCATCCCGCTGGCCAATATCTGCGGTTGGCTAATCAGCCAATGGTTACCAAGCAGCGAAATAATGCCCTTATCATACATCTTGCTCGCAAAAAAGAAAATATGAGTCGCATTTTGCTAGTAAGCACAAGCTATCCAGTAGCAGGAGAAGGCGAGGCAGCTGCTGGCACATTCGTACGAGACTTCGCGCTTGCCTTAGTGGAGCAAGGACATCAGGTTGAAGTCATCGCCCCGGCCCAATACGTAGGTCGAACACAAGTGGCAGAATCGCTAATAGAAAACTACTTTCATGCTCCGCGCCTTCCACTTTCATTGCTATCACCAAAAAAGATTAGCGACTGGCCAGTTATTCTCCGTACACTAAGAAATGGCAGTAACGCCGTAGAAAACGCTTGCTCCAACCGCCGCCCAGATCACATATTTGCGCTATGGACCCTTCCTTGTGGAGCTTGGGCAAAGCATTCTGGTAAGCGACACAAAATCCCTTACAGCACATGGGCCCTAGGTAGTGATATCTGGAGCCTCGGGAAGATCCCGGTAATTCGGCAATTGCTTATCACCACGTTGAGGCAGGCGAAGTTCCGTTTTGCCGACGGACATCAACTGGCAGCAGAAGTCAAAATGCTCGCAGGTGTCGACTGCCAATTTTTACCCAGCAGTAGAAAATTTGCTGGCAATCCCCTGCGAAAACGGGCAGAAACCCCTCCATATCGTTTTGCTTTCTTGGGTCGCTGGCATGTCAATAAAGGGATCGACATTCTGCTTGAAGCCCTACAACAGCTTGATGAAGCCGTCTGGCCCAAGATCGAGGCAATTCGTATCTGCGGCGGAGGCCCTCTCGAAGAGAGTGTCCAGCGTAGCGTGGGTGCCCTGCGCAGCATGGGTCGACCAGTGGAATTAAACAGCTATCTTGATTTGGCTGCAGCCCAAGCGCTGTTCGAATGGACGGACTTTGTTTTGATTCCATCGCGCATCGAGAGCATCCCGGTGGTATTTTCTGACGCACTCCAGTCCAAGCGACCAGTGATTGCTACGCCTGTTGGTGATTTAGCGCAACTAATCAATTCATTGCAGTGCGGAACACTTGCAGACAAGCCTACCCCTGCGGCGTTTGCCCAAGCAATTCGACAAGCATGCGAAATACCCAATCAATCACTTGCCCAAGGATTGGTGACCGGAGCAATTGCTTTCGACATAGATCAGGCAGCACAGACGTTTATGAAAACAATTCAGCGATGATAAGGCAGTGTAACGCAAGCGATCCACGCTGGGGATCCGAGAACCGCCCAGCCAAAGCTGAAGTGATTTGGCGAACTCTCTCATACTTCGCGGGATCGGCAATTCAACGGGACGTATGGGCCGACATTGGTTGCGGCAGTGGAGGTATCGCAGCGGCGCTATCACCAAGGGTTGGTCGGATGATAGGAATTGATCCAGAGCCTTGGCAACGGTGGGAAACTTGGACAAAAAATAACAGCAACCTAAACTTTATTGTCGGCAGCTATGACTCAAGCCCCCCATTTTTAAACGATGCGTCTATCGATGTAGCAATTTGCAACCAGGTTTACGAGCACGTACCTGACCCACAGCAACTAATAGCCGAAATTTATCGAATTTTAAAACCTGGCGGCTATTGCTATTTCGCTGGGCCCAATCTGCTATTTCCTATCGAACCACATGTTTTCTGGCCTTTTATTCACTGGATACCACGTTCGCTAGCCATCCGCATAATGAAAATAGCAAAAGCAAAAAGCATTATTGACGCCAACTCAACAACTTATTGGAAATTAAAAAAATGGCTGAGAGAATTTGAAATAATTGATGCAGTCCCAGAAATAGCTAGCGCCCCATCCAACTTCGGAAAAACAGGTAAAGCATGGGGGCTCGTTTCATTCACACCAAAATGGCTAACCAAATCACTTATGCCACTATCCCCGGGATTCATTTTTATCTTGAGAAAGCCGGAAACAAAGAAATGAAGTGACAAACAAAAAAACATCAAGCGACATTAGCCAAACCCGGCCAAAAACAGCAAAAAAAGCCAGTGTTTGAGACGGGGCAATTCCAGAAGCGATTAGCATGAACGAAGCCTCTCGCACACCCAATCCCGCAGGAGCAACAACTGAAACAATGCCAACCACAGAAGCCAAAGTATAAGCAGCACTGATGTCAATCATGTCAATATTAGCGAAGACGGGAAAAACATAGCTCAGCACACACCACCCAACGGTATAACTTCCCCAGCTCAGCAGCAATGTAGTCAATAGGCAAATAGACTTAGTCAATGACAGTGGTGTCGAAGCCGTCATTTGCATGACTCTTCGAATCCTGCCAGACATTATGCCAGTCAAACGCACTAGCAAATAATCTAAGCCCCCCAACGGCACCAGCAAAAGCGCCGCCCCTCCTACTAAACCTATCACAGCAATTAATGTAGCTGATATATTCAGGGAAGCAGCAATAATGAGTGAAGCCGCCACAGCATTGACCGACATGGAAAGCAGCATCCAATCAACGTTGGCTCTTGCCAGCCGGATTTTTGACACATTCTCTGGAGCAATGCTGGCTTGATATACGACACCCCATAGCCGCCCGGGAAGATAGCGCAGTATTTGCCCGAAAAAATGCATGCGAGCAACAGAAAAGAATGAAAGCCCCCCTCCTCCCCCTGCATTCAAAAGCAAAAAGAAAGGGAAAACATTCAACAACAGCGCCCCAAGCACAAATAAACTTGCCAAAATCAGAGGCAAGATGCCATTAAGCGCCAAAGGAGGGATATCACGAATCGAACTAGCAAGCAGATAAACAACCCAACCCAGCCCACAAATTACAACAAGTGAAGACGCAAGCTTTTTGATCATCACACTCGATGCCACGACCAATCCAACCCAATAGTTACTTTAGTAACGCCCGAACAGCTTTGGCTGGAATTCCACAATAAACAGCCCCACCTTCTAATATACCTTTTACCAAACTGGCAGCGCCGACAACCGTTTTCTCACCCAACTCACTACCAGCTAGAATGGTCGTGTTCGCGCCGACCCATGAGTACGGCCCTATATACACAGGAGCCCTTATCGGAGGAAAACATTCACATAAAGGAGAGCCATGGCTTGAGCCGGGGTCCGCATGGGTTAAAACACAAACCAAAGGACTTAATGTTGCGCCAGCACCCAATATAATTCTATCATGAAGATCCAACAAACAACCGTGACCAACATGAACATTGTCAGCCAGCTCTAGATTACGAAATCCATTATCCAAGTTGATAAAACTAACTTCATATACCCTGACATTATCCCCAATCTTGGCTCCAAGAGAGCGAAGCGCCAACGCTCTTAATCGCGGATCGACAAGCCAATGCAGTAGCCGCTCAATAAAGACAAACCATCCTTTCTTGACTCTTGGCCAGAGCATGCGTCGTTTATCCTTCGCCTATTTACCAACGACCTGAAAAACAGCACAAATTATCCGCTCCACATCGGCATCCGTTAATTTAGGTGAAATTGGCAGGCTTACAGTCCTTCTTCCAACCCACATAGCATGTGGATATTCCTCCACCTCCCACCCAAATCGCTGTTGATAATATGGGTGTTCGGCAATACTAAGATAATGCACCCCCACGCCGACTTTCAATGCAGTCATCGCATCAAGAAAGGCATCCCGGCTGACACCACAAGCTGCCTCATCTATCAACAAAGTATAAAGATGATATCCGTGTCGCGTATCGGCCAAAGGCTCAGTGGGCCGGATTACGGGGAGCCCGGAAAATGCAATCTGATACTTTCCCCAGATTTCCTCTCGCCTGTTTCTCGCCCGCTCCACGCGCTCCAATTGATGAATACCTATTGCGGCTTGAATATCCATCATATTGTATTTAAATCCGCACTCAACAACCTGATAGTGCTTATAGCCGCTATCACCAAATCTGCGCCAAGCATCTTTGCTCATCCCATGCAACGCGAGCATCTTTATCCTAGCGATATCAGACTCATTACTGGCAACAACCATTCCACCTTCGCCAGTTACCACATTCTTTGTCACATAAAAACTAAAGCAGCCAAAATCACCAAATGTTCCAGCCTTTTTACCTCTATATTCACCTTCAATTGCATGAGCACAATCTTCTATTACTTTTATTCCATGTTGTTTAGCCAAGCTCATGATTTCTGCCATCTCACACATTCTGCCAGCAAAATGAACAGGAACAATGGCTCGAGTTTTTTCCGTAATTCTCCGTCTAATTTCATCAGGCGAGATATTAAAGGTAAGCGGATCAATATCAGCTAAAACAGGAATTCCACCCGCATGAATAATTGCATTAACTGTTGCACAAAAAGTAAGTGCGGTCGTAATAACCTCATCACCAGGCCTAATACCGGCTGCAATCATGCTGACATGTAACGCAGCAGTGCAAGAATTTACGGCAGCAACGCGGCACTCATCAACTCCCTTGTACAAAGCAAAGTCATGCTCAAAACGAGCAACCCTCGGCCCAGTCCCCAGCCACCCACTCTCCAAACAATTAACAACCTCGTCAATTTCTGGCTGTTGAATATCCGGAGCACCAAAAACCAAGAAGCGGTCATCCATAAAGTCATTCCATTCTATCTGGAAACATAGTTAAGGACTTTTATCCCCATCTTTAAACATTAAAGCCGTAATCTGCTCAGAAACCAATCCAATCAAAAAAACCAAGACGCTAGTCACAAATAGCAGCGCGCTCATATTCGTAAATCGATGCTGCACAAGGAAAGTATATATATAATAAGAAAATGCAATAAAGAAAAAAACAAAACTGATCGGCAAAAACAACTTCAATGGCGAGTACAAGGTACCGATTTTAAATATAATCAAAACGAATCGCGCACCATCCCTTATAATACGGACATGGCTTTTACCAATTCTTTTTGGTGCAAATATCGGCACATACGCCACAGAGTATCCTGCACGAAAAAAACTCATAGTAATGGTAGTAGGGTAAGAAAACCCATTCGGCAACAAATATAAAAATTGCCGGAATTTTTCAGCACACACAACCCGAAAGCCGGATGTCAAATCATCAATTTGATGCCCAACCATCCAGGAGGCCAACACATTATAAAAACCGTTAGCAGCCGCACGATGCATGCCAGCTTGCGAGCCACTGACTCTGGCCCCCACAACCATATCGTAGCCCAGCGTTTTTCGCTTCAGAAGCTCATTAATATCTTCCGGCTTGTGCTGGCCATCAGCGTCCATGAATACAAGAGTACCAAACGAAGCATTTCTTGCCCCAGTTTTGATTGCAGCGCCATTTCCTTTTGAATAAGGATGTGAAATACATTTGGCTCCATACGAAATAGATATGTCACATGTATCATCAGTAGATCCATCATCCACCACAATTATTTCAGCGTCGGGGTAGAGCGCACGCAGTTGAGGAATAAGTTTTTCCAACCCCCGCGCCTCATTTTTTGCGGGCAGAATTATAGATACGCCAGACATATACACTTCCATTTATCGCCAAATTGACGACGACGGCCCAGCATTATCTAACATGCAGGCCGATCACCTCATTCATCTTCGTAATCACAGGCCTGAACGCCACATAATCGATTGGCTGATCTTTTGCCAAGCGCATTACATCATTCATAGCCATCCTTGCATCCGCCCAAGCCTTTGCTGAAATAAGCCAAGCAACTTTATGCACGGCCACATCCAAGCGTGGATAAATTACACAAGCGTACGTTAAATTTGCAATCGCCGGCCCGAGTTCGCGATCCAATGCATACGTACGGCCGAGATACATATACAAATGCGATTTATACTCCGGCACCTGATATGCTGGGTTAGCAAGCAATCCAGATATCAATAGCCTGATGGTCTCAGGCTTAATTTTTTTACACCTTCCACTCTCTTTCTCCTCAATCATCTTGCCAATATTAGTTATAGGGCCGAACGAGAACCTGCTTGTACTAAACCTGCCGGCTACGAACAAATAATCAGGCACAGGAAGATCAACATCCAAGCAATACAGTAACGTAGCCGCAGAAATAGCAGACGCGGAATCAGGAAATATCTCTGACGAGCGCTTGAAATACTTGTAAGACGAAAGAACATATCCTTCTTGTGCCAATATTCCGGCGTATAGATCTTGCGCTCTTTCGGAGCGCGGTTTTTCCCTCGCCCATACTGCAGCCAATTTCAGCTGACTCCCCCACAAAGTTGATTCAGCCAAGGTTAGAAGGGAAACAAAAGCCAAACAGAGGATTGCCAATGCAATTGAGACTTGAGGCCTGACAAAACGACGGCAAAATTTTGCGCATTCATAACACACTCCAATCACCAACCCGATGAGAGGAAAATAGTTGCGATGCTCAAAGCCTATCTCCAGCATTATAGTTGTCGATTCAAGCATATGGCCAGAAAAATACCATAAAAGGCCAAAGCTCAAAGCGGGCAAACGCTCTCTGGAGAGCCAAGCAATTAAAGGCAGCGCAAACAAAGCAAGCAAAGCGGGAGCTGTAACTAACGGCTCTACCCAGCCTTTCGATATCGCCACATCATCATAAAACAAACCAAATGCACTAGGCCTAGGCAAAAAGATACGCGCCAAATAATTCCATATGACACGTGGCTCAGTTAGCAAACGATCAGTTACCGTGTATGACCTAATCGACACATTTGGATTCAGCCCTTTATAAGCCAGGTACGCTAGCAACACAACTGTCGGAAATACTAGAACACACAACATCCATTGCCTGAATATTTTTGGCCGCAAGGCAGACGAAAAAATGGTGGCCTCTACAACAAATAAGATTGTAGGGAGCAAAACGCCGTTCTCTTTACTAAAGAGAGCCAACAATCCAAGCAAGGCGATCAAGCATGTAAACAACAGATAATGCGGGAGCGTTGTATCGCCGCTAATTTTCATTCGAAAATTTAGATAGACCAACACCGCAAATAGCATGAACAGCGTCGACAATTGCGCCATCCGCTGAACGATATAGAGAACAGTAGAAACATTAATTGGATGCAATACCCAGAAAGCCAGTGCGAATAGGCTACATACCATCACTTCATTATCGGAATATTGAAGTTGCCGGCCTATTTGAATGGCAATCAAAAGCAGCAGAAGGCCATTTGCCAAGTGAATTGCGATGTTCACAAGTTTAAATGCTGCGAAATCATGGTTATGCCATGCATCAACCTGCAGCGCGAAACTTAATAGCGAAACCGGGCGGCCTAGAGTGTTATTCTTTCCTTGAAGAATCAAGAACTGCATCAACTGATCAACGTCGTACAACGATCCCAGATCGTCGAGCAGATTGAGGTTAACAACATCATCAAGCAGCAATCCACCTGTGCGGCCGGGGCAATATAATGCAATAGCCAAAGCCAAGACCAAACATACCAGCACAAAAAATGCTAGCCTCACAGCAGACTTGGGGTACTGACGAACATTCACCATGAATAAAGAGCGCTAACGGCACGCTTGTGGCAGAAAACGAATATTTATGGTGCCCGACGAACAGGTCCAACTCCTGCCAACATTGGTTGTACTCAACAACAATGTTGCATTAGCTATCACGGCGTTGACCGAACCTGTACCACGCATCGTAGCCTCTATAGTTATGCCACTAGGGGCCACGTTGGTCAAAGCGATCTGGCGAGTATATTTACCAGAACGCGTTGCGATGACAGACGCAGCGCTACTTGGCCACCCTCCCTTGTCCGAATACCATTCAGACAAGGGCACCTTCCCGGAGGAGATCAGCGATAGCGCCTCACTTACTTGAGAACGAGCCACATACTCACTGTAAGCAGGAATGGCAATGGCCGCAAGAATCCCGATGATGGCAACAACGATCATCAGTTCTATCAAGGTAAAACCACGCTGAATAGCATTCATGACATACCTCCAAACGGGATCGATACACTATTGCAAAAGAAAGCCCCTCATTCAGAGGGGCCTCACTTAGATCATAACAACATGATCACCACCGCTAGATGACTAGCAATTACTTACATGCACCTGGCAAGTATTTCGCATCAATTGTGCCAGCCGCACAGGTCCAACGCTGACCACCGCTGGTAGTGGCCATAGTAATGGTCTTAGCAGCGATCCCTTTGTTTACGCCAGATGTAGCAGCTTTGATCGTAGCGGTCAGCGTCAAGTTAGCTGCTGTTGTATTGGCACCAGTCGTAATTGCAATTGTGCTGACATATTTTCCTGGACCAGTATTACCCATCACTGAGCCGGCAGCATTAGGCCAACGACCTTTGTCCGAGTAGAATTCAGCCATAGGCGTTTTACCTGCCGCCATCAGCTGGACACCTTCACCCGCTTGCGAGCGGCCGATGTAATCCTGATACGCCGGAATCGCTACAGCGGCCAAGATACCGATAATTGCCACTACGATCATCAGTTCGATCAGCGTGAAGCCTTTTTGCAGTTGTTTCATTTCAACTCTCCTGAAAAATTTGGACATCTACCACTCTCACGGAAAACTAAGAGGGTTTTCCTGTACGAGTAACAAGCAAACAGCATGCCACTCTCGGGGAATTCTAAATAAATACTCAAAAACCAACCAATTAGGAGCCACTAATATTCCCGCAAGCCGCCCCACTTGAAGAGGAACAGGCAGGCGCCGGATCGGGGCGGTTCTGTTTACGACACATAGTGACAATTTTCGTCACCGTCAGATGGGCAGGTAGCCAGGAATAGTGCCGAGGTCGACATTGTCGATCTGCTCAGGCTCCAGATAGCGCTCTGCATATTGCAGATACACTTTTTCACGGACAAAAACATCGAACAAATCGGGATCGACATGGTTGTCGAGCTTCATGCGGCCAAGAATGGTCAACGCCTCGGTAAGCGTTTTACCGGGTTTGTACGGTCGATCCCGTGCGGTCAACGCCTCAAAGATATCGGCGATTGCCATGATACGGGCCTGAATCGACATTTGTTCGCGCGTCAGATGGCGCGGGTAGCCCTTGCCATCCATGCGTTCATGATGGCCGCCGGCGTACTCGGGAACATGCACCAGGTGCTTTGGCCAAGGCAACGCCTCAAGCATCTGGATGGTTACCTCGATATGGTGGTTGATGATGGCACGCTCTTCCGCATTGAGGGTGCCGCGAGCCACCGACAAATTGGCAACTTCTTCCCGGGACAGCAAAGGGCCGAGTGAGCCATCGGGGTGGCACCACTGATAACCGGCAACACGCTCAACGCGTTCGATATCTGCGCCAGACATGAATTCGCCCCCCTGATTGATCCGGCGCAAGAAAGCCCGGTCGTCATCGAGCAGCAGCAATTTCTGCTCATAGGCAGACCTATCGATGTGTTGTTTCAACCAGGCGATTTCCAGATCCCGTTTGACGACTTCGAAACGCGTATCGACAAGTTCGATACGATCGAACAATGTCTGCAGCTTGGTTGCCTTGTCGACGACATGAACCGGAGTAGTGATCTTGCCGCAATCATGCAACAGCCCTGCGATTTTGAGCTCGTAACGATCGGCCGCCGTCATGTGGAATTGCTGGAATGGCCCATAGTCAACCCGATGCACAGCTTCAGCCAACATCATGGTCAATACCGGCACACGCTCGCAATGACCACCGGTATACGGTGATTTATCGTCAATCGCGGTATTGACCAGCTTGATCAGCGATTCGAACAGCCGCTCCAACTGTTTGACCAATTGCTGATTGGTCAGCGCAATCGCCGCCTGCGATGCCAGCGATTCGACCAGGCGCTGGCTGGCATGCGAGAACTGGATGATATTGCCGGAGCGATCCTGGGCGTTGATCAGCTGCAGCACGCCGATGATTTCGTTTTCATGATTTTTCATCGGTACGGTGAGAAAAGACTTGGAGCGATAGCCGGTCTTGCTGTCGAACAGGCGCGTGCCGGTAAAATCGTAGGAGCCCGAATCATAGGCATCCTCGATATTGATGGTGCGATCGTGGATTACCGCACAGGCAACCACCATTTCTTCGTTCGGCGCACCGTCCGGTCGGCACAGCGGAATCGGCGGAAATGCGGGTTTCTGTGCAGCGGAGCCGCCGAGCGCGATGCCGAGTGAATCGGTGCGCAGGATTTCGAACTTGAGCCGGCCATCCTCGACCAGATACAGGGTGCCGGCATCGGCGCCGGCCAATTCCTTGGCGGCGATCAGGATCAGCTCCAGCAGACGCGATGTATCGCGTTCGCCGGACAGCGCCACGCCAATCTGGTTGAGGCGTTCCAGACGTTTGAGCAAGGTTCCGGATGTCGTCATGACGCACTCCTTGGCAACGCACTGAGTTATTTGATGCACACCGCCCTGACCTGCGGCATGTCGGTAATGCCTTGCAGCACTTTCTCGATGCCGTCCTGCTTCAGCGTGCGCATATCCTGCGCCAGCGCAACGGCAAACAGTTCGGCAACGCGTGCGTGCTCCTGAATCTTTTTCTTGATTTCATCGCTGCCGATCAGTAATTCGTGCAGGCCGACCCGCCCCTTGTAGCCAGTCTTGGCACATTGTTCGCAACCGCCGGCACGATACAGGGTGAACCTGCCTTCCCGGTCGGCGAAATCCTGGCGCCACTCGTCCAGCAGCGCCTGGCGCGCTGCTTGCGGATCGGCTTGCCACGCCGCTGTGCCGCGCAATTCCTCCGCATACTCATCGAGCAATTGCGCCACTTCCTGTTCGTCCGGATGGTAGGCCTGGCGGCACTTGCCACACAGTCGCTTGGCCAGGCGCTGCGCCAGTATGCCCAGCAACGCATCGGCAAAATTGAATGGGTCCATCCCCATGTCCAGCAGACGGATAATGCTTTCCGGTGCGCTGTTGGTGTGCAACGTGGCCAGTACCAGGTGGCCGGTAAGCGATGCTTCGATGCCGGTGGCGGTGGTTTCCTTGTCGCGCATCTCGCCGACCATGATCACATCCGGGTCGGCGCGCAGGAATGCCTTCATCGCCGTGGCAAAGGTCAGGCCGGCCTTGGGGTTCATCTGCACCTGGCGCAATCCGGCCTGGGTAATTTCCACCGGGTCTTCGGCAGTCCAGATCTTGGTTTCGGACGTATTGAGGAATTTCAGTACCGAATGCAGCGTGGTGGTTTTACCGGAGCCGGTCGGGCCGCAGACGAAAAACAGGCCGTAAGGTTTGCTGACGACACTCTTGAGGTTGCGCAGATTGCGTTTCGATAGCGCCAGCTTTTCCAGCGGTAGCGGCTCGCCGGCGGCGAGAATCCGCATCACCACATCCTCCAGACCGCCCTGAGTCGGCACGGTGGCGACGCGCAGCTCAATGTCCAGCGGGGCGAATTTTTTGAACTTGATCTTGCCGTCCTGCGGCTTGCGCCGCTCGGAAATATCCAGATCGCACATGATCTTGATGCGGGTGATCAGCGGGCCGCGATAACTCGCCGGGACTTCGATGTAGTTCATCAGCGAGCCGTCGCGCCGGAAGCGGACCAGGGTTTTCTGCTTGCCCGGATAGGGCTCGATATGGATATCCGATGCACCCATATTGTAGGCATCGGTAATGATCTTGTTGACCAGCTTGACCAGCTCGTTGTCCTGCGCGGCGTTGAGCGGGTCGCCGCCCTCTTCCTGTTGCTCTTCCCCTTCATCCAGATCGGCGAGGATTTCACCGATGCTGGAGCTCGGTTCGGCGCCGCCGAAAAACAGGTTGAGCGTCTGGTCGAAATCGCGGTGGCTGCAAACGCGATATTCGATTTTGTGGCGCGGAAATACCTGCGCCGCCAGCCGGCCACCACGCACCTGCTCCGGATCGGGTGTGAGGATCACGACACCCTGTGCAGTATCTTCCAGCGGCAGCCATTGCTGCGCTTCGAGGAAATCGCGCTTGAGGTTTTTCAGCAGGTCGAGCGGCTTTTGCCAGTCGGGCGAGAACGGTAGCCAGGGCACACCAAAGAATTTTGCCAGCGAATCGCCGATAGCCTGCGGCTGGACCTGGAATTCGTCGGTCAGCACTACGTCCAGCTCCAGCTGTTTGCGCCGTGCGGCGCGCTGTGCCAGCTCCATTTCCGCTGCCGAAATCACGCCGGCGGTCACCAGGTGATCGTACTTGGTGCGCACCGCAAACGGCTGCCCCTGCAGACGCAGCTTCATCGCGATCGCCAGCGTCTTGCCCAACTCGGTAATGCCTTCTTCCGCGGCGACATCGAACGGAGACCCGGCCTTGTGGTTGATCAGTTGCACCACGCCGAGCAACTGGCGCGATTCTTCATCGACGATCGGTGCCACCAGCATCTGCCGCGTACGGTAGCCGGTTTTCTCATCGACCAGCTTGAGAAAATGCATATTCGGGCTGTGTCGCTTCAGCTCGGCTTCATCGTAGACGTCGGCAATGTTTACCCGCTTGCGGTGCAGTGCCACATAGCCGGCAATACTCTGTTCGTTGATCGGCAGCCTGATGTCCTTGAACGAGCTGAGCCCGGTCTTGATCTTGGAAACGATAATCCCCGGCTGCTCGCACACCGAATAAATGGTCAGCCGGTCGGCCTGAAACAGGTCACAGATCGACTGGCTGATCTCAAGCATGATTTCGTCGAGATTATGAGTGGCGTGGATCCGGTTGGTCACCGTCTGCAGCGCACGGGTGAATTCGAGTTGCCGGCTGACATCCTGCGGATCGGTGGGCATGGCGAGCGTCATGTTCATGGCTGCATTCGGGAAAATGAGTGGATCAGAATTCCAGCACCTGGCCGCATTCCAGCATCGACAAGTTATATCGCGGCACCGCCTGGCGCGCTTGCAACATGGTCAGATCGGCTTCGCCCGGTTTGAGATGAGAAATGTGGATTTGCGCCGCTCGTCGCAGCTTCGCCAATTCACCAGCCAGCATATCGGGTGACAGATGCTTCGACAGCTCCGCCAGTGGCCGCTCCTGAATACTGAAGGCGGTTTCGATCAGCAGGTGGCGTAGATTGTCGATAGCGTTGACTTCGTGCCAGAACTCATCCTGCACCGTGGTATCGCCACTGAACACCAGCGAACCCGCGCCACTATCGAGATGGTAGGCAACGGCAGGGACGGTGTGTTCGGCCGGCAATACACGCAATGTTACTCCGGCTTCGATTGCCAACCGTTGCCCGACGACAAGCGGAACCAGCCGCATGAACGGCCGGTCGGTATCGGGAATTCGGGTAAAGTCCGGCCATATCAGCCAATTGAAAACATGCTGCTGCAACACGGCACAGGTTTGCGCCAAGGCATAGACAGTCAGCGGCACGGAACGCAGCGCACCGACGGTATCCACCATCAGCGGCAGCATGGCGATATGGTCGAGATGCGAATGGGTGAGAAACACCTGATCGATGGCAGCCATCTGCTCCAGGCTCAGATCGCCAACGCCACTGCCGGCGTCGATCAGTGTGCGCTGGTTCACCAATAGCGAGGTAGTGCGCAAATCCTTGCCGATTCCGCCACTGCACCCCAGTACGGTCAATGTCGCCATTATTTGCTGTCGAATTCATGCACGCCATCCCAGTCGGCACCGGGTGGGGCGCGGCGAAATTCGGCGATTCGATGTAGATACAGTTGGTATAGTCGATCCTGCGGATAACGGTCGTGCAATTCGTCGAAGCGCGTCGCGGCGGCATCCCAGCGTTGGGCACGATAATCCTGCAACGCCAGTTGCAGGCTGGCGACATCCTGTTGCAGCTGCTGCGGCAAATCGTTGCCCAGACCCAGCGGCTCGTAGATGACCAGCGCATCCAGCTTGCCCTTGACCCGCACCCGGTCGAGTTCGCGGAACACCACGTCATCGGCTGCCAGGCGTGTTGCCTCTCCCGCCACGACACCGACGCCGTAAAACTTGGTGATGCCCTCCAGCCGCGATGCCAGGTTCACCGAATCGCCCATTACCGTATACGCCTTGCGGAACCGCGAACCCATGTCGCCCACCGTCATCCTGCCGGTATTGATGCCGATACCGATCTGCAATGCCGGCCAACCCTGCTGCTGCAGGCCCGGGTTGAGCGCGGCAATCGCTTGCTGCATCTCCAGTGCCGCCAGCACCGCCTGGCGCGCATGGCGCGGCTCATCGAACGGCGCGCCCCAGAACGCCATCACACAATCGCCCATGTACTTGTCGATGGTGCCGAGATAGCGCTCGCGGATCACCTGCGTCAACGCAGTCAGGAATTCGTTCATCAGCCGTGCCAGCGCTTTCGGTTCCATGTTTTCCGACAGCGAGGTAAAGCCGCGCACGTCGGAAAACAGCACCGTCAGCTCACGGCTCTGGCCTTCCATGGTGTATTTTTCGGGGTCGGCACTCATGCGCTCGACCAGTTCCGGCGGGGCGTAGCGGCCGAACAGCGACGCCATTTGCCGCTTGCGGCGGGTTTCGAAGAAATAGCCCCAGGTCATGTTGATGCTGTACAGGCCGCCAATCAGCAGCAGAGTGCTGGCCAGCGGCAGCGCCACATTCCATCTGCCCCACAGCAACAGGTTGAAACCGACACTGGCAACGGTAATCGTCAGTGTCGCCAGCGACGCCACCAGCGGGCCGGAATTCAGCAAAATCCACGTCAGCGCGGCGCCTGCCGCCAGCAACAGTAACAGCTCAACGGCAAGCAGGTAGGCCGGCCGGTGCGGAATGGTCTGGTCGAGCATGCCGGCGATCAGGTTGGCATGAATCTCCACCCCGGGATAGACGCTCTGCACCGGCGTAACGCGCAAATCCTTCAGGCCCGGGGCAGAGGTGCCAAGCAGAACAATACGACCGCGTAGCTGCTCGGCAGCCGCCTTGCCGGAAAACACATCGGCAGCGGAAATATACGGGAAGCTGTACGCCTTGCCACGAAACGGAATCAGCGCGTTGCCGCCGGCGTCCACCGGAATCGACAGCGGCCCGACCTGCAGCCGCTCCAGGCTGGCATAGCCATCGCCGCGCTTGACGCCAGCCGGGTATAGCGGCCGCAGCGGCGGGAAATCCAGATAGGCGCGCACCAATGCCAGCGACAGCGGTTCGTACAACTGCCCCTGATAACGCGCCAGCATCTGCACCCGCCGGGTTACGCCATCGTCGTCCGGGCGCGGCACGAAATGCCCGGCTGCCGCTGCGCTCTGCATGAACGGCGCGAGATTGGCACCGTAACCGATTTCCTCGCCCAGGCTTTCGCCGCTATCGAGCAATTGGGCCGCCGGCAGCACTGGCTTGGGCAGTACGCCATAGTGATTGTCGTTGTCGCGGTTGAAATAATAGCCGAGCACGGTGGGCCGCTTGCCCAGGCTGGCAGCGAACAACCGGTCATAATCGAGCTGCGGCGTCAGACCGGCCAGGGCGTGGCGGAATTCGGCCGAGCCCGACAACTGCTGCTGCGCCAGCTGACGCAGTACCGGCAGGCCGGAGCTGGTATCCGGCTCGGCGAACACGATATCGAAACCGAGCACGGCGATGCGATATTGGTCGAACAGCCGATCCACCAGCCGTGCCAGCTTGTCGCGGCTCCACGGCCAGCGCCCCAGTTCGGCCAGGCTACGTTCGTCGATATCGACGATAACGATACGGTTGTCCACGCCCTGCGGCATGGTTACTGCCATGCGGGCGTCGTACAGCACCCACTCCAGCCGCGACAGCAGCGGAATCTCGAAACGCCCGCCCAGGACATGCAGCATCAGGATCAGCAGCAAGGCCACACTCAGGCCCAGCTGCCAGTGGATCTTCAACCGCAGCGAACGCAGCGCCATCGCAGCAGATCAGGACTTGAATACGACTTCGAGTTCGATACCGGCGACATCGACCTTGTCGCGATGCACCAGCGGATAGAGCTGATCGCCAACCGGATGGCCGTTCACCGCGGCGCGCTGTTCGCCTTCCAGATGCTGCAGGAAATAGCCCTGCGGGCGTTTCAGCACCGCTACCACCAGTACCCCCGGCTTGCCGAAGCGCGTCGACTCCTTGCTCAGCGGCAGCTCCTTGCCGGCATTGGGGCCAGTGCCGACGCGCAACAGCGCCTCCGGCGGTGCGACGACCTTGGGCTGCTTTTCGCCCAGCGCTACCGTATCGCCAATCGGTGTTGCGGCGATGCCGGTACGCATGACCAGCGTTGCGCCCAGATCCGGTGTCTCGGCACCATCGCTCATTTCGCGCGTGTATTTGAGCTTGTATTTGCCGATCTCGATCAGATCGCCGTCATGCAGGTGATATTTCTTGACCGGGCTGCCGTTGACCGAGGTACCGTTGGTGCTGTCCAGATCTTCGAGAAACGAATCGTGACCCAGTGTGGTGATCAGCGCATGCTGGCCACTGACCGCCAGGTTGTCGATCTGCAGATCGTTGTGCGGGCGGCGGCCGATGCTCAGCCGCTCCTTGTCGAGTTTGATTTCCTTCAGCACCTGGCCATCCAGACTGAGAATCAGCCGTGACATGTTCTTCTCCATCCAATATTTCGATTCAATTTCCTGTTGTTGTGCGCCATCAAAACTCAATTGTCGCCACGACTGCCGCCAAACCAGGAAAACAGCCAGGGGAACCAGCCCTGTACGGCCGGAAAGGCTTCCTTTACCCGGATCAGGATCACCGACACGTTGTCGCGCCCGCCGTAATCGCAGGCGCTATGTACCAACTGCTGTGCCGCGACGGCCAAATCGAGGCGCAGCGCACCGATGATGTCGGCGATTTCGTGATCCTCCACCATATCGTTCAGCCCGTCGGAACAAAGCAGATAGACATCTCCCGGCTCTACCGTGTACTCACCGAAATCCGGCTCGGCTTCCGGCTCGATTCCCAGAGCACGCGTCACCAGATTCTTGTAGTCGACGTTACGCGCATCCTCCGGGCTCACCAGGCCGAGGTCGATCTGTTCCTGCAACAGCGAATGATCGCGGGTCAGGCTGACAAACTCGTCGCCACGCAGCCGGTAACAGCGCGAATCGCCAATATGGCCGATCAATACCCGGTTGTCGAAAAACAGCGTAGCAACGATGGTCGTTCCCATGCCGGCACATTGCGGCTGGGTTTGCGCCGCCTCGTACACCGCGGCGTTGGAAATCTGGATCTGCTGTTCCAGCAACCGGTAGGCATTGAGCTTGCCGCTGGTGAGGTCGAGCTGCTGCGGCGGCAGATTCTGCAGCCCCTGGCGCAAGCCCTGCGCTACCAGGCTCACGGTCATACCGCTCGCCACTTCGCCGGCGTTGTAGCCGCCCAAACCGTCGCACAACACGGCAAAACCGGATTCCGGATCGATGCTCACCGCATCTTCGTTGTGATCGCGTACCAGGCCTGAATCGCTCAGGCATGCCATTTCCAGCGCCCTGCCGAGATTCTGCATCAACTCTCCTTCAGCATCGCCACACAGCGGCGCAGCGCGTTGGCAAAATCGGCACCGCTCTGGAAGCGTTCATCGGCATTTTTTGCCAACGCCTTGTCCAGCACCAGCTTGAGCGCCGGCGGCAGCTCCGGGCGCAAGGCAAGGATATCCGGGTGCGCCTCGTTGGCAATGCGGAACATCAGCTCGGCCATCGAATCGCCACTGAACGGCAACTGCCCGCACAGTAGCTGGAACAGCGTCGAACCGAGCGAAAACAGATCGGAGCGGCCATCGATCTTTTTCCCCGACAACTGTTCCGGCGACATATAGGATGGCGTTCCCAGCACCATGCCGGTCTTGGTGCGACTGGCATCGGTAATGCGCGCCACGCCGAAATCGGTAACCTTGACCGACGCCGATTCCGGCTCGTACATGATGTTCGCAGGCTTGATATCACGATGCACCACATTCTGCGCGTGCGCATACGC
This sequence comes from Chitinivorax sp., assembly GCA_046347685.1. Taxonomy (GTDB): domain Bacteria; phylum Pseudomonadota; class Gammaproteobacteria; order Burkholderiales; family SCOH01; genus CALMFQ01. The sequence continues at coordinate 79,820 of JAXMFR010000078.1, read as the reverse complement.
CAGCGCATCGGCAACGCTGGCGCAGAGTTGCAGCACGGTTTTCACCGGCAGCAGTTGCTCCGGCCTGGTGTAAGGCGTCAAATCGCGTCCCTTGAGGAACTCCATCGCGATGTAAGCCAAATCATGCTCTTCGCCGGCATCGTAAATGGTAACGATATTCGGATGGCTGAGGCGCCCGGCGGTCTCTGCCTCACGGAAGAAGCGCTTGCGCGCGTCGTCCAGCTCATTGCCGTCGAATTCCTCTGCCAGCGCCATGGTCTTGATCGCTACCACACGGCCGATTTTCGGATCGCGGCCAAGATAGACAACGCCCATTGCGCCCTTGCCCAACTCCTTCTCCACCTGATAGCGGCCGAGCATCGGTTTTTCGACCCCGGCGGCTCCAGTCATCAGCGTGCTGGCGTTGGTCTTGCCGCCGCTGCCGCCGAGCACCACGGTTTCCTGCATCTGCCGCGAGCGCGCCAGACGCTGCTCCAGATCGCGGTAATTGCGCTTGAAGCCGGCCATGTATTCGAACACGGCGGTCGCCTTGTTGAACTGGCGCTTGCGTTCGAAATCCAGCGCCAGGTTGTACATCACTTCCATCATCGAATCGTCAAGCGGACATTTGCGGAATTTGTCGAATGCCAGATCCAGTTGCCCCTGCCCCTGGAACGCCAGCCCAAGCATGCGGTTGTTTTCGGCGGACTCTTGGTCCGAACGCAGCTTGCCGCGTTCGGTTACCAGAAAACGCTTGGTAGTCAGCACTACATAGCCGATCAGCAACAGGACCGCAGCCGTAGTCAGCGGCAGCCACATCTGCTGCGCCAGCAACAGCAGCAGCTCGGACAGCAGCAGCAGGCCGAACAGCAGCAACGTCGCCACCGCTGCAGGCCCCGCCGCTAGCCGCGGCAGCGCCAGCAGCAAGTATAAACAAACCAGCAGTGCGGCTCCCAGCCCAATCCACCCCGACCAGGCCGGGCGCAGGAAAAAATCTTCCTGCAGGATGCTGGAAACGGCGTGCGCCAGTGTCTGAACCGGCGGCATGGTTGCCGACACCGGCGTAACGAAGCTGCTACCGACTCCGGCAGCGGTGGCACCGATCAGCACGATCTTGTCGCGATACTTGTCGGGCGGAATCTTGCCGGAATAGACGTCGAAGAACGAATCCACCGGGAATGCCGGCCTACCGGCCTTGTCGCGATAGAAATAGGTCAGCATGCGGCCCTGCGGATCGGTAGCGATGCGCAGCTTGCCCAGCCGCAGTTCGCCGGCGGCGCTTTGCAGGCGGATGTCGCTGCGCTCCAGATTCAGGCTGCGAGCAGCCAGCGTCAGCGCCAGCGACGGATAGCTGTGGCCGAAATACTGCAGCGCCAGCGGCTCGTGCCGGATTGCGCCATCGGCTTCGTCCGGTGTCTGCAGCAGCACGCCAACCCCGGCTGCAGCCGTGCCCAGCGACTCAATCGGATACAGCGCGCGCAATGATGGAAACAGGCTGTCGCCCGACTGCTCCAGCCGCATCCGCTCGATGTACTCCGGCAGCGGTTTGTCCGGCTTGCCCTGTGGCTCGCCCAATTCCAGATACATCGGCAGCACCACATTGCCGGCTTTTTCCAGGCTTGCCGCAAACGATTGATCCGGGTTCAGCGCCTGCAGCGCCTCGTCGGCCACACCGCCGATCTGCACATATTCGGCCGGCAGCGCGGTCACACCGGCGGCGTCGAAGGCCTTGCTGGAAGCGCCATACAGCTCGCGAATCCGGTTAATGTAATTCCAGCCGGCGTCGCGCTGCGGCTCGAAGAAAAACGTGGTATGGCCGATTACCTTGGCACCGCCGGCGGCCAGGCGCTCGATCAGGCGTGCGTGGATGTCGCGCGACCACGGCCAACGACCGAGATTGGCAATACTCTGTTCGTCGATGGCGATCAGCGCGATCTTGTCCGACGGCGGATGGTCGGACAGATTCATCGCCAAATCGTAGACCTTGCGATCCACGGCGGAAAACAAGGTGGTCAGCCACGCCAGCAGAGCTACAACAGCAATTGTCAGCAAGGCTACATATGAATCGGAGCGGGCTATCTTGCGCATGCTTTACCAGATGAATGGCCAGATCGGCATTGTGTCTTTATAGCCTGCAATGCGCCGCCGCGCGCGAATCGGCTGCACAAACAAAAAGCCCGGCATGCCGGGCTTTGCTGCGCATCGAGCGGTGCGGGGTTACTGCTTGGCCACCAGTTGGCCGTTGATCGCCTGCAGATGGCTGTCGCTCAGCTCCCCTGCCGCTGCAGCCAGCTGCAGCGATGCCAGCAGATAGGCATAGCGTGCCTTCTGCAGGTTGAGGCGGGATTCGTAAAACTGCTGCTGCGCATTCAGCACATCGACGTTGGTACGCACGCCAACCTGCTGGCCGGTTTTGGTCGCATCGAGCTGGCTCTGGCTCGATACCAGCGCCTGTTCCAGCGCATTGACCTGCGCCGCGCCGTTAGTCATGCCGAGGTACGCCGATTTGGTCTGCTGCTCGATTTCGCGCCGCTTGGCCTCGGTTTCCATTTTTGCCTGCTCGTACTTGGCCGCCGCTTCGCGATCCTTGGAGCTCAGGCCGCCACCGGTATACAGCGGCATCGAGAATTGCAGGCCGATGCTGCCGTTGCGCGTCTGATCGGTGCCGCCATTCTTGGCAATGCCGTTCATGTCCCAGGTATTGCCGACGCTGCCGACCAGATCCAGCGTCGGCTTGTGCGCGTCCTTGTTGCGCTGCACTTCGTAACGCGCGACCTTTTCCTGCTCGGCCTGTGCCTGCAGTTGCACGTTGCTGGACAACGCCTTTTGCAGCCAGCTATCGAGGCTGGCCGGCGACGGCTGCTGTGGCTTCATTTTCGGATCGACACTGGCGAGCCAGCCGGGCTGCTTGCCGGTCAGCTGGGTCAGTGCATTGGTCTTGATGATCAGATCGTTGCGCGCAGCGATTTCCTGCGCCGAGGTCAGGTCGTAGCGCGACTGCGCCTCATAGGTATCGGTAATGGTGGCCACGCCGACCTGGAAGCGCTTTTTCGCCTGCGCCAGCTGCTCGGAAAATGCCTCTTTCTGCGCCGTGGCGGTAGTCACCGCATCGCGCGCCTGCAGCACGTCCAGATACGCTTGCGCCACACGCAGGATCAATTGCTGTTCGGCACCTTTGTATTGTAATTCGGCCAGGCTTACCGCCGAATTCGCCTGATCCACGACCACATTGTTCTGCGGCCGGTACAAGGGCTGCGTGGCCTGCACTGCCAGGTTGCTGCTGGTGCCGTGATAGTTGCGCTTGGCGATGCCGAGCATCGGCTCTGCATGGCCCGGGTCGTAGGCGCCAACGATCTGGTTGGCTTTTGCCGCCAACCCCACCGACGGCAGCAGCTGCGACTTGGCCTGGTTGATCTGTTCGCGCCCTGCTTCCAGCGCAAAGCGCGCGGCAGCAAATGTCGCGTCGTTGCTCTGCGCCTCGCGATACACGCTCAGCAGATCGTCGGCCCACGCCGCCGGAATTGTCGCCAGTGCAGCCAACGCGCCGGCAATCAGCCTGATTTGGAAAGGAGATGTTTTCATTGAGTCTTCCTGGTCACTGCCATCGATACTGTCGTCATTCGGTCGCTGCTCATGTCGGTTTATTGACGCGGAACCACGCCGCGTACAACGCCGGAACGAACAGCAAGGTCAAAGCCGTTGCCACCAGCAGGCCGCCGGTGATGGCCACCGCCATCGGCCCGTAAAAAGTGCTGCGCCAGAGCGGAATCATGCCCAGCACCGCTGCCGCCGCGGTCAGTACGATCGGGCGGAAACGCCGCACCGTCGATTCGATTACCGCATTCCACGGATGCAGGCCGGATTCGATATCCTGGCGGATCTGGTCGACCAGGATCACCGAATTGCGCATGATCATGCCCGCCAGCGCGATCACCCCAAGCATCGCCACGAAGCCAAACGGCTGATTGCCGATCAGCAGCGCAGCGGCGACGCCGATGACGCCCAGCGGCGCGGTCAGCAACACCAGCAGGGTGCGCGAGAAACTTTGCAATTGCAGCATCAGCAGCGTGGTCACCACCAGCAACGTCAGCGGCATTACCGCATTGATCGATGCCTGCGACTTGCTGCTCGACTCCTGCGCGCCACCGATCTCGATCTTGTAACCTGCCGGCAGACGGGCACGAATCGCATCCAGCTGCGGATTGATCATCGAGGTTACCGTCGGCGCCTGGATGGTATCCGGAATTTCCGCCCGCGCGACAATCTCCGGCACCCGGTTACGCCGCCACAGACCTGCTTCCTCCATCTCGAAGCGGATGTTGGCAATCTGCGACAGCGGCACATAGCGGCCGTTGGCAGTGTAGACGTTGATATCCTTCAAATTGCCCAGACTGGTGGTCTGCCCGTCGCGCGTGGCGCGCAGCACGATGTCGATCAGCTTGTCCTTCTCGCGCATTTGCGTAATCGGCACACCGTTGAGCAGCGCCGACAGCGACTGCGCCAGATTCTGGGTATTCACTCCCAGCGCGCGCGCCTTGTCCTGATCGATATCCAGACGCATGCTCTTGGACATATCGTTCCAGTTCAGGTTCACGTCGCGGGTATACGGATTCTTGCGCATGACTTCCGCAACTTCGACCGCATACTTGCGCAGTACCGCCGGGTCGTCGCCGATCACGCGGAACTGCACCGGAAACCCGACCGGCGGGCCATTCGGCAGACGCGAGACATGCGACAGCACTTGCGGAAACTGTTTGGCAAACAGGCCGCGCAAACGTTCAATCAGCCGCTCACGCCCTTCGGTGGTCTTGGCGGTCAACACCACCTGGGCAAAATGCGGTGCCGGCGGCGGCTGGTCCAGCACCAGCACGAAACGCGCCGACGACGAGCCGATATAGGCAACCATGTTGTCGAGGTCCGGGTCCTTGCCGATAGCTTTTTCCAGGCGCATAACCTCCTGCGCCGTGGCGCGTTCCGACGAGCCCTGCGGCAACCACATGCCGACCACCAGCTCCGGCCGGGTCGATGCCGGGAAAAACTGCTGTTGCACGAACTGGAATGCATACAACGACGCCAGGAACAGCGCGGCGGTAGCGGCGATCACCGCCCAGCGGAAGCGCACGCACCACTCCACCAGCAAGCGGAAACGCCGGTAGAACGGCTTATCGAACACGGCATCGTGCGCATGGGCATCGGCTGCAGCCGCATTGCTGCGCAGAATGCGGTAGCCCAGATACGGAGTGAACAGCACCGCAACAAACCACGACGCGATCAGTGCGAACGACACCACGGCGAACATCGAAAACGTATATTCCCCCGCCGCCGACTGCGCCAGCCCGACCGGCAGGAAGCCGGCAACGGTGATCAGCGTACCGGTCAGCATCGGCATTGCGGTCGAGGTATAGGCAAATGTGGCAGCGCGGAATTTGTCCCAGCCCTGCTCCAGTTTCAGCACCATCATTTCCACCGCGATGATGGCATCGTCAACCAGCAGCCCCAGCGCAATGATCAGTGCACCGAGCGAAATCTTCTGCAGATCGATATGGAAAATATCCATCGCGACGAAAGTCATCGCCAGCACCAGCGGGATCGCCAGCGCCACCACGGCGCCGGTGCGCAGCCCGAGGCTCCAGAAGCTCACCACCAGCACGATGATCACGGCTTCCGCCAGCGTGCGCACGAATTCGCTGATCGAGGTTTTCACCACCGACGGCTGATCGTGGATTTTGAAAATCTCGACGCCAACCGGCATCTTGCCGCGGATGTCATGGATCTGCTTTTCCAGATTCTTGCCCAGCTCGATGATATCGCCACCGGTCTGCATCGAAATCGCCAGGCCCAGCGCCGGTTTGCCGTTAAAACGCATCGCCGGGTCGGCCGGATCGGAATAGCCGCGATACACCTTGGCGATATCGCCGAGGCGGAACATGCGCCCCTGTGCCGAAATGCCGACGTTGCGGATGTTGTCGACACTGGAAAAATCGCCGCTGACGCGCAGATACACGCGGTCGGATGCCGAATTGACGAAACCGGACGGCATCAGGATATTCTGCGCCTGCAGCGCCCCCATGATCAGGCCGGGGTCGATGCCAAGCGTAGCGATCTTGGACGGAGCGATTTCGACGTAGATTTTCTCGTCCTGCACCCCCAGCACCTCGACTTTCGCCACATCCGGCACCTTGAGCATGCTCTGGCGCGCGGCATCGACGTAATCTTTCAGCTCGGCATAGGAAAAGCCATCGGCGGTGAAAGCGTAAACGTTACCGAAGGTATCGCCGAATTCGTCGTTGTAGAACGGCCCCACCACTCCAGCCGGCAGAGTCAGCTGGATATCGCTGATTTTCTTGCGTACCTGGTACCAGGTTTCCGGTACCTTTTTCGGATTCACATCGTCGTGCAGATCGACCAGAATCGTCGCCCGGCCCGGTACGGAATAGCTGCTCAAATGATCCAGTCCCGGCGTTTCCTGCAGCTTGCGCTCAATCCTGTCGGTCACCTGCTGCTCGATCTCGCGCGTCGATGCGCCGGGCCAGACCACGGTAATCATCATGGTGCGGAAGGTAAATGCCGGATCTTCTGCCTGCCCCAGATGGCGATAGGAGAAAATGCCGAACAGTGCCACCACCACAATCAGGAACTGCGTCAGCGGCTGATGTTTCAGCGCCCACTCGGACAGATTGAGGCCCTTCATCAGTTGGCCCCATCCATCAATTTCACCTGCTGCCCTTCGAACAGCAATGTCGCCCCGGCGGTCACCACGCGCATGCCGTTTTGCAACCCGGACAGGATCATCACGTCATTATCGATGTAATCGCCCACCTTGACCGGCAGGGTGCGCACCTTGCCCGACTTCGGATCGACCACCCACACCTGCGGCTGCTTGCCGCGCTGGATCAGCGCCGACAGCGGCAGGCGTGCGGCGCTGGATTTGCCGACTTCGCCGAGCAATACATTGGCGGTCATCCCCAGGCGCACCAGATTATCCGCATCGATGATGCTGATCTTGGCCGCATAGGTGCGGGTGAGCCGATCGGCATCCGGCGCGATTTCACGCAGCCTGCCACGGTACACCTTGCCCGGATTGGCCCACAGCACCACCTTGGGCTGCTCCACCGCACGCAACTCCTCGACGCGCGACTCCGGCACATTGACCAGCACTTCCTTTTCATCCAGCCGCGCCACACGTACCACGCTCTGCCCCGGTGCCACCACCTGCCCGACTTCGGCATCGACGCTGGTCACCACGCCGGCATGATCGGCCACCAGAGACGAATAGGCCGCCTGGTTGGCGTCGAACGACAATTGCGCCTCGGCCTGCTCGAAGCGCGAGCGCGCCGCCTCGTAAGCCAGGCGACGCTGGTCGAATTCGGCCGGGCTGATGAATTTGCGCTCCAGCAGATGCGCATAGCGATCCAGATCGGCCTTGGCCTTTTCGAAATCCGCCTTGGCGGCGTCGCGCTGCGCACGCTTGGCCATTACCGACAGCTGCAAATCCTGCGGGTCGAGACGCGCCAGAGCCTGACCGGATTTGACCTCCTGCCCGACCTCGACATAGCGGCCGGTAATCTTGCCGCCAACACGAAACGCCAGACGCGTTTCGTAACGTGCGCGCACTTCGCCGGAATAACTGGATTCGCTCGCCATTGCCTGCAGCCGCACCAGCTGCGTCTTGGCCGGACGGATCTCCGCCGGCGGCGCCTGCTTCTCGCCGCAACCGGCCAGCAGCGCAGCGCCCGCCAGCAGCATCAGGCTGGCGCGCATCCGGTGTTCAGCTCTGGGCATGACGTTTCTCCTCTGTATTGGTGTTTTGTTGTGGCGGCGTCGCTGCCAGCCCATGGCGCAGGAAGTCGATATAGCAGGCAAAAAAGCTCACCTTGTCGATCGGGTGCTGCTCGCATTTGCCCAGCGAATGATCCCAGATCATCGACATCAGCGCCGGCGCAAACAGCACACGCATGGTGTAATGCACATCGAGCCGGCGAAATTCGCCGCTGTCGATGCCATATTGAATCGCACTCTCGATCAGGCGCTCGGCGCGCTCGACTACTTCATGGTAGAAGAACTGCGCCAGATCGGGGAAGTTGCCGGCTTCGGCGATCACCAGCTTGCAGATGCCGCAGAATTGCGTCATCGCGATGCCTTCCCACCAGCTTGACAGCACCTGTTCGATCAGCTGGAACGCCCCGCCGGCGTGTGCGCGCGACAATTGTTCGGCGCGCTCCAGATTCGGCAGGATCGCCTCGCAGATCACCGCCTTGAAAATCTCTTCCTTGTTGGCGAAGTACAGATAGGGCGTGCCCTTGGTCACACCGGCCTTGCGCGCGATGTCTTCCATCTTGGTGGCGACGTAGCCCTTATCGACAAACAACGCCAGCGCCGCGTCGAGGATTTCGCCCGGCCGCGACTCCTTGCGCCGCACCCAGCGGGCGGCGCCATCGGCAGACTCGGTTGGCTTGGCGGAAACATGCGTCATCTCGGATGCAAATAACTGAACAGTCATTTATTAATCTAGTGAAAATGCTCTAGCCTGTCAATCGCAATCGGCAGCACAGACATTGAATTTCAAGTGTAAAATCGCGGCGTTTTCGTTCCGCCGACAAGGAATAGCACATGTCCATCTCGCTCCAGAACGCACGTGACAAAGCCTCGACCCTGGCCGAAGCACTGCCCTACATCCGCCGCTTCAACGACAAGACCATCGTCATCAAGTATGGCGGCAACGCCATGACCGAAGAGCATCTGAAAGACTGCTTCGCACGCGACGTGGTGCTGTTGAAGCTGGTGGGTATGAATCCGGTGGTAGTGCACGGTGGCGGCCCGCAGATCAACGACCTGCTGGCGCGCGTCGGCAAGCAGGGTGAATTCATTCAGGGCATGCGTGTCACCGACCGCGAAACCATGGACATCGTCGAAATGGTGCTCGGCGGCCAGGTCAACAAGGAAATCGTCAACCTGATCAACCAGGCGGGTGGGCGTGCCGTTGGCCTGACCGGCAAGGACGGCGGCTTCATCAAGGCGAAGAAGTTGTTCCTGCAGGGCGATAACGACCGGCAGATCGATATCGGCCAGGTCGGCGAAGTGGTCTCGATCGATGCGGAACTGGTATCGCTGCTGGATACACGCGACTTTATTCCGGTAGTGGCACCGATCGGCGTCGGCGAAAATGGCGAGGCCTACAACATCAACGCCGACCTGGTCGCCGGCAAGCTGGCGGAAACGCTGAAAGCCGAAAAGCTGATCCTGATGACCAACACCCCCGGCGTGCTGGACAAGGACGGCAAGCTGCTGACCGGCCTGACCGAGACCAGGATCAAGGCACTGATCGATGAAGGCACCATTTCCGGCGGCATGCTGCCGAAGCTGGCATCGTGCCTCGATGCGGTGCGCAACGGCGTCGGCACAGTCCAGATCATCGATGGTCGGGTCGAACACGCGCTGCTGCTGGAAATTCTTACCGACGAGGGCGTCGGCACACTGATCCGCGCGGAATAATTGTTGCAGCAACTACGCATGGCGCTATAGTAACTCCTGTAGGCAAATTGCTCTAACGGAGGAACAGCGCATGAAGAACGCCAAGCAGTTGTTGCAGGACAAGCTTCGCCCCGGCATCTTTTCCGTACCGCCGGATGCCACCGTGTTTCAGGCATTGCAATTGATGGCGGAAAAAGACATCGGCGCGCTGCTGGTGATGGAAAACGAAACCCTGCTGGGAATTTTTTCCGAGCGCGATTATGCGCGCAAGGTAGTCTTGCAGGGCAAGACTTCTGCCGCGACACCGATCCGCGACATCATGACCGCCAAGGTGGTGTTTGCGCGCCCCAGCAGCAGTATCGACGAATGCATGGCGCTGATGTCGGAACGGCGCATCCGCCACCTGCCGGTAATGGACAGCAACGTTGTCGTCGGCGTGCTATCGATTACCGATCTGGTACGGGCGCAAATTGCCGAACAGCAATTCGTCATCGAGCAGCTGGAACACTACATCCACGGCTGAGCGCGATTCGCCGACACGTACATGGCCGCTGCAGCGGCCATTTTCATTTGAGGCAAGATGACGCCGATCTGGATTTTCGATCTCGACAACACGCTGCACCACGCCAACCCGCAGGTGTTCCCGCATATCAACCGGGCCATGACCCGCTACCTGCAAACCGAGCTCGGGCTGGACGAAGCCGCCGCCAACCAGCTGCGCCTCGATTACTGGCAACGCTACGGCGCAACGCTGACCGGCCTGATGCATAACCACGGCACCGATCCGGAGCATTTCCTCTGGCACACGCATCAATTTCCCGAGTTGCGCCGTATGCTGCTGGCCGACGGTACGCTGCGCCACACGCTACGCCGCCTGCCGGGGCGCAAACTGCTGTTCACCAACGGGCCGCAGCACTATGCGACGGCAGTGCTGGCCGAGCTTGGCATCGCCGATCTGTTCTGCGACGTGATCGCGATCCAGACCGTTGCCTACCGCCCCAAGCCCGATCCGCATGGCTATCGCTACATCCTGCGGCGCCACGGCCTGCGGCCGGCACAGTGCGTGATGATCGAAGATAGCGCCATTAATCTGGTCACCGCCAAACGGCTCGGCATGCGCACCGTGTGGCTGACGCGTGAACACGGCCTGCCGCCTTATGTCGACTGGCGTATCGCCAGGCTTGGCGAATTGACGCGAATCGTCGGACAATTACGCTAGCTCATTAAAGAACGCCTCCATGCTGATCCGTAAGAAATTTGCCTTCGAAAACGCCCACATCGTGCGCAACTGCAGCTCCGACCGCTGCCGGCGCTCGATTCACGGCCACAGCTACAAAGTCGAAGTACTGCTGGAGGCGCACGCCTTCGATAACGGGCAGATGGTGTACGACTTCGGCCTGATGAAAGGCACGATCCGCGACATCGTCGATGCCTTCGATCACGCCATCGCCTTCTGGGACAAGGACGATCCGCAGTACATCGACTACTGCAAGCAGTTCTCGGCACGCTGGATCGCGATCCCGGTGTCACCATCGGCGGAGCAGTTCTCGCGTCTGTTTTTTGTCATGATCGACGCGATCCTGAAAAATACCGTCATGCAGAACGGCGAACCGGATATCGAGCTGCATTCGATCATCGTCCACGAAACCGAAACCGGCTATGCGCAGTGTTTCCGGGGCGATGCCTACAACCCGCGCATGGGCCTGATTGCGCTCGAAGCCATCGTATTCTCGGAACAGGTGCAGCAGGAATGGAAAGATCCGGCAATGTACCGGCAGTTGCTGGCAGGCAAGCGTTTCGTCAATCCGCAGGTCGCACTGCAGGTGAATGTCGCCGATGAAGACTGACCGGCCGCCCGTATTCAGCGTCGATGCAAGCGGCCGCATACCGCAGGCGCGCTACATCGCCTCGCCCAACTGCGATCCACGCCCGGATGGCATGCCGGTCGAACTGCTGGTGATCCACAACATCAGCCTGCCGCCGCAGCAATTCGGCGGCAATGGCATCGTCGAGCTTTTCACCAACCGGCTGAATCCGGACGAGCACCCGTATTACCGCGAAATCCATCGGCTACGGGTTTCGTCACATTTCCTGATTCGCCGCGACGGCGAGTTGATCCAGTTCGTACCGTGCACCCGGCGCGCCTGGCACGCCGGCGTATCCAATTGGCACGGGCGCGAACGCTGCAATGACTTCTCGATCGGTATCGAGCTGGAAGGATCGGATTTCGAGCCGTTCAGCGACAGTCAGTACCGCACCCTGCAGGCACTGACGCGCGCGCTGCAGGCCAGCTATCCGCTACAGGGCATCCAGGGACATTCGGACATCGCGCCGGGGCGCAAAACCGACCCCGGGCCGTATTTCGACTGGCAGCGCTATCGCGCCGGACTGCAGGAAAACTAGCCGACAGCGCCATTGCCAAGCGCAATCGCGCTCAGGCATCGCCGCGGAATGTGTCGCACTGCTGGGGATCGCCGCTCTCGAAGCCACGCGAGAACCATCGAACGCGCTGTTCCGAACTGCCGTGGGTGAACGATTCCGGCACCACCACACCGCGCGCCTGTTGCTGCAATTTGTCGTCGCCGATGGCGGTGGCAGCCTGCAGCGCCTGCTGCAGCTCGCCCGGCTCGAGAATGTGGCGCATGCTGTCGGCGCGCTTACCCCATACACCGGCAAAACAATCTGCCTGCAGCTCCAGCCGCACCGACAGCGCGTTGGCTTGGGCCTTGCTGTGCGCGCGCTGCTGCGCGGCATGGACCTTACCCGAGATGCCGAGCAGATTCTGCACGTGATGGCCCACCTCATGTGCAATTACATAGGCCTCGGCAAACTCGCCCGGTGCCTTGAAGCGGTCTTTCAGATCCTGATAGAACGCCAGATCGATGTACACCTGCCGATCGCCCGGACAATAGAACGGCCCCATCGCCGCCTGTCCGGCACCACAGGCAGTCGGCGTGGAGCCGCTGAACAGCACCAGCTTCGGCTGCTGGTAGTGTTTGCCGGATTCACGGAACAGCACCTCCCAAGTGGTTTCGGTGCTGTGCAGTACCTTGGCGACGAACACCGCCATCCGGTCGTCGGCCGGCGGCTTGTGTGCTGCCACCGGCTGATTGTTGTGCGACGACTGCCCGAGCAAACCGAGCACGGTCGATGGGCTGACGCCGAAGAAATAGCTGGCGACCAGCGCCACGACCACCGCGCCGATACTCAGCCCGCCAGCGCCGACACCTCCGCCGCGACGATCTTCGACATTACTGCTCTGCTCCTCGTCATCCAGCCGCATTACTCACTCCGCTTGTTGCCGCGACCGCTCAGGCGGTCAATGTCAGCAGCTTTTCAAACGCCTCGTCGAACAGCTTCAGGCCTTCGCGCTGCAACTGTTCGCCCACCGCCAGCAGGTCCACGTCGAGTTCGGCCAGTTGCGCCAGCACCGCATCTGCCGCAGCAACATCGCGCACCAGGGTCGGGGCGGCTTCGCCGTGATCGCGGAACGCCGCCAGGGTTGCATCCGGAGCGGTATTCACGGTTTCCTCGCCGATCAGTTCCTCAATATAGAGCACATCGCTGTAGGCCGGATTCTTGGTACCGGTACTAGCCCACAGCAGGTATTGCGGACGGGCGCCAGCCGCCTTGAGTGCGGCGAAACGCGGGCCATGGAACAGCTCGCGGTAGTAGCGATAGGCAGCCTTGGCCATTGCCACCGCAGCGCGGCCGCGCAGCACCAGCGCCTCGTCGGATCCGTGCCGGTCGAGCAGCTTGTCGACCAGCGTATCGACGCGGCTCATGAATACACTGGCAACGGCCTTGATGCCGTGCAGCGACTGGCCAGCAGCAAGACGCCGCTCCAGGCCGCGCACATAGGCAGCAAATACCGCTTCGACATGCTGTTGCGAGAACATCAGCGTAATGTTGACATTCAGCCCTTCGGCGATCAGTTGCTCGAATACCGCGACGCCGGCTGCAGTGGCCGGCACCTTGATCATCAGGTTGGGGCGATTCACCGCTTGCCACAGGCGCCGTGCCGCAGCGAGGGTGCCGGCTTCGTCGTTGGCGAGGAACGGCGAAACCTCAAGGCTGACGAAACCGTCCGCCGCCTCGCTCTGGCGATATTGCGGCAACAGCAGATCGCACGCGGCCTGCACGTCCGGAATCACCAGCGCTTCGTAACGCGCCTCGGCATCGTTCAGAGTCTGCTTCAATTCGGCCAGATGCGTCTGGTAGGCCGGGTCCCTGGCGATCGAGTTGTAGAAAATCGCCGGATTGGAAGTGACGCCGGCGATGCCGTCTTCGTCGATCAGGCGTTGCAGCTCGCCCTGCTGCAGCAAGGCACGCGAAAGATTGTCCAGCCAGATGCGCTGGCCACAGCTACGAATCGATTTCAGTCTGCTCATTACTAGTGTTCCGGGTTGGGTTGAAGGCCATTTTATGCCAAATGCCGCACACGCCGATAGCATACCGGCGTGACTGAACGCCAGGTTCTGGCGACAAAAGAAAACGGCCATTGTTCAATGGCCGTTTTACTCGATGCGCAGCGGAAAGAATCAGGCGCGGCGGCGCATGCCGAACAAACCGATCAGACCCAGACCGAGCATCAGCACCGCCGATGGCTCGGGAATCTGGAAGCGGCCTTGCAGTACGTCGTTGGCACAAGTCATGGTCCAGCGTGCGCTCAGGTCGAGCGAGCCGGTCTGCAGCTTGCTGTCGAGACTGGCAACGCCAACCGTGGAAGCCAGCTTCTGCAGATCGAAGGTATAGGTCAGCTTGCCTTTGTGGTCGTCGTTGAACGCCAGTTTGGCATCGTATTTGCCGTTGCCGACGATGTTGTTGGCGATTTCGGTACCGCCGGAGTTATAGCCGACTTCCTGACCGTTGCGACCGGTATCGCCAGTCCACGCATTACCGCCGCTGGGCAGCAATATACCAGCCGCGCCGGAGGTGCCGGAATACTGCATGCCGAAACTGCCACCGTAGATCTTGCTGGCACTGGTGTCGAACACGAAACCGAAACCATCGTTCCAGTCCACACCGACACTGGTACTCGACAGGTCGGAGCGATCCGTACCAGTCGGCACAACGTTGGCCGGCGAATTCAGATTGAAGTGCAGGAACAGGTCGCCATTATTGATCGGGCTGTTGTTGGCCACCACGCCATCGCGGAACTGGCCGGCGTCGATGGTGACCGTCATCATGTGGCTGGTCTTGTCGTAATCGTACGACAGCGACTGCAGATCATACGCAGCCCCCCCCATGGAATCGGTGCTGGAAGTAGCCCACGATCCGCCGCTGAGTTTGGCACCGATGTACTGAGTCGTGCCGGTATCCATGATCGTCCCCTTGACACCGGCCACTGCCACCGAGCTGACTGCCATGCCCAGCAATGCAAAAAGCATCTTTTTCATATCAAACCCTCAAGCCAAATAATTTCTGCGGGAGCCATGAATTCAGCAGCGATCCAGGCAGCCCGACGTTTCGAATTTAATTTAGCAATATTCATGCCTACCCATATACAACGTTGACATATATAGGCTTAAGCGATATCAAGCAAATTCACCGCTACATATATGTAAAATTTACCGACAGCGGCAATCAACGCCCTTATAGCGTCTTGAGCAAGCGGCCGGCCTCCTCGCGCTCGGGGAAATCACCCAGCCGCAGGGCGGATTCGAGCCGGGATTTGGCGGCCTCGGGCTGCTTGTCGGCCAGCAACACGCGCGCCAGATGAAACTGGATCTGCGGATCGGTGGCCTTGAGCAGCGCCGCGCGCTGCAACAACAGCAGGCTACGGCTGCGCTGGCCGCTTTCGTTCAGCATCCAGCCCAGCGTATCGAGTACGTCGGCGTCGGCCGGCGCCAGTGCCAATGCCTGTTCGGCACGAGCCAATGCGTCCTGGCGCTGATTCAATTGCCACTGGGCCAGGGCCAGATTATTGAGGATTTCAACATTGTCAGAATTTCCGACAAGCGCCTGCTGGTAAAGTCTGGCCGCCGCCGCATAATCCTTGCGCTGCAGGGCTGCGGTGCCCATGTAGCGCAACAGGGCCGGGTCGGAAGGCGATTTCTTCAGCCACTCGTTGCTCAGGCGCTGCGCTTCGTCTGTCTTGCCCAGCATGGACAGGCTGCGGTGCAGCCGCACTACGATTTCACTATTTTCGCCACGCTGCTGTGCCGCACGATAGCTGGCCAGCGCGGCCTCCCACTCGCCACGCGCAGCATTGATATCGCCCTCCAGCACCCACCCCGGCACAGCGGCGGCACCGGCTTTTTGCTGCAGGCGACGCGCCAGCGCCAGCGCATCGGTCGGTCGGCCGACAGCGAGCAGATTGCGCGCATAGGCCAGCTGCAGCGGCACCGACTGTGGCGTGAGCGCCAGCGCCTTGTGCAGGGTCTGCAGCGCCATCGCCGGTTTGCGGTTGGCGGTCTGCAATTCGGCAATACGCGCATATATCGCCACGACATTGGTTCGATCGGCTTCGACCAGGGTAAACAAGGTAGTGATGGCACGCTCCAGATCGCCCTGGCTGTATTGCGCCAACGCCAGACGATCCAGCAATTGCGGGTGATTGCGCTTGTGTGCCAGGCCTTTCTGCAGCGTGGCCTCGGCCTCTTTCGGCATGCCGAAGTCAAGCTGCGCGGCAGCCATGTCCAGATAAGCGTCGATCGCCTCGGGGTTGGCATTCACGGCACGCTCCAGCAGTTTCAATACGGCATCCGGCGCAGCACCCTGCTTGCGCTGCAGCCGTGCCAGTGCCAGCAGCAGCTGCGGGTCGGCCGGGCGCTTGGCCAGCAAGTCCTGGTAGCGCTGGATGGCACGCTGCGGCTGCTTGGCCGCCAGATCCAGACTGGCCAGAGTCTGCAGCGTGGGCACATGGAACGGATCGAGCTTGAGGCACTGATCCAGCTCTGCCTGCGCTGCCGCCTTGTCGCCCATACCGAACAGCACCGCAGCCAGCAGATAGTGGCTGTCGGCCTGCTGCGGTGCTGCCGCAACAATTTTCTGCGCCATCGCGAGAGCCTGATCCGGCCGCCCCTGGCGCAACAACTGCTGCACCAGCAGGCGCCCGGCAGCAGGAGACTTACCGCTGCCGGCAAGCTGCTGCAGCTCGCCCAACGCCTGCTCGCCCTTGCCTTCGCCCAGCCTGGCCATTGCCAGTGCGGTGCGTTTGTCAGTGCTATCGGGATCGAGTCGTGCCGAATGAGTAAAGAATAGCTCGGCGCTCTGGAAATCCCGATTGCGCAGGAATACCTCGCCGGCCAGCGCCGCCAGATTGGCGTCGTCCTCCAATCCCGGGCGCAGCAGGTAGGGCAGGATTCTTGCCGCACGATTGGGCTGGCCGAGGCGCAGATAGGTGGCAGTCAGCAGCTTCTGCGCCGGGAAATGCATCGGGCTCTTGTCCAGTACCTGGCGCAAACGGGTTTCGGCACGCGAATAATCCTGCAGCTGATAATCGCTGGCGGCGGCCAGGAACAATGCCGGCAAATGGCCAGGATCGCCAGTCAGCGCGATGTCGGCGTATTTACGCGCCTCATCGTACTGGCCGGCACGGTAGGCCAGCAATGCCTGCAGATAATTGGCCGCAAGCGACTGCGGGCTGCGCTGCTTCAATTCTGCCAACTGCTTTTTTGCCGCATCGATATCCTGCAACGCCACCAGCAGCAGCGCCAGATCGGCACGCGCAGTGACATCGTCGGGTTTGAGCGCCAACGCCTTGCGGTAATCCGCGACAGCAGCCGGCAATTGACCGCGCGTGCGCAACAGGCCGGCACGAAGTTTCAACGCCTCGTCCAGCTCCGGCGACACAGTCAGCAATTCATCCAGCGCCTGTTTGGCCCCCTCTGCCTCGCCTTTGGCAAGCTGTACCCGCACCGTACCAAGGCGCGCCGCCGGCAAGCCGGGGCTGAGCTTGAGTGCCTCGGCAAATTGCCGTTGCGCCTGCTCCACTTCGCCGATGCCCAACGAAGCCCGCCCCAGATACGCCTGCACCTGCGCCTGCGCGGCGCGGTCGGTGACGCGCCGCGCATCGATCTCCTGCAGCAGCCGCCGGTATTCGCCCTGTTCGATCAATGCCTGCGCCAGCAATGGCTCTAGTCGCTCACGCGGGTAACCGAGTTCGAGCGCCTTGTGCAACTGTTTCTCGGCCGAGACCGGATCGCTTGCTGCCAGCAGCGTCTGGCCGAGCAGAAAGCGTGCCTCGGCATCGTCCGGTTTGGTCTGCAGGTAGGATTTGAGCGCAATGCCGGCGGACTGGTATTGCTTTGCCGCCAGTGCCGTCTGTGCCTGCTGCAGCGAAGCCGCCTGCTGCTCGCGCTGGCCGCAACCGGCCAGCGATGCCGCCAGCGCTATCGCCAGCGGAGCAAGGGAGGAACGATTGATGCGCATCGGTAACCTGCAGTCGCGTGAGGATAATCGGTCATTTTGACATATTCACGCTCACGCCGGGCGCTGCAGGACTCACACCGCCAGCGGTGCCGAAATCAGACGCTGCGCCGGGAAGCGCACCGCAAAGCGGCTGCCACGCCCCGGCTCGGAGGAGATTTCCAGCGTGGCCTGATGGCGCGCCAGTACATGCTTGACGATCGCCAGGCCAAGCCCGGTGCCGCCGGTTTCGCGCGAACGGCCACGATCGACGCGGTAGAAGCGCTCGGTCAGGCGCGAGATATGCCTGGCTTCGATGCCGATGCCGGAATCGGTGACCGAGAACAGCCCGCCGTTCCGATCGCTCGCCCAGGCCAGGCGGATCATTCCGCCCTCCGGCGTATAGCGCACGGCGTTACTGATCAGGTTGCCGAAAGCGCTGTGCAGCTCATCGGCGCTGCCCACCAGCCAGCTGTCGCCAGTCGCGGCCAGCTCGATCTGATGGCGCCCCTGGCTCAACCCCTGCGCTTCCACCAGCAGACTTTGCAGCAGTGCCGGCATATTGATGCGCTCTTCCGGCGCGGAATGCGCGTTGCTCTCCAGCCGCGACAGCGTCAGCAGGTCTTCCACCAACCGCTTCATCCGCTCGGTCTGCGCCTGCATCATCTGCATGTAGCGGCGCAACGCCGCCGGGTCGGGGTCTTCCAGATCGAGCAGGGTTTCGAGGAAGCCGCCCACCACGGTCAACGGCGTACGCAATTCGTGCGAAACATTGGCGACAAAGTCACGCAGCACGGTCTGCACCCGCTCCAGCTGCGTGACATCGCGGCTGATCAGCAGCTTGCGCGACACATCGAACGGCACCAGCTGCACCGACAGCAGCAGCTCCTGATTGCGTCCGGCGCGCAGCGACAGCGGCTGGCTGAAATCCTGCCGCTGCAGATATTCGCCAAAATCCGGCGAGCGTACCAGATAGCTGATCTGCTGGCCGATATCCTTGCGCCGGTCGAGATTGAGCTGGCGCATCGCCACCGGATTGCACCATTCGATGCGGTTCTTCTCGTTCAGCACCACCACTCCGTCCGGCATCGCCTCGCCGGCGCTGACAAAGCGATCCAGCGCATTGGTCAGCTTCTGCTGACTGCGCGTCTGCTCGCGCACCATCTGGTACAGATGATTGAACACCAGCTCCCACGAACCGAATGTCTCCGGCACCGTATCCAGCGACGGATGCTGCACCCAGTGCACCAGCCGCGCGATCTGGCGCAGATGGAAGCCGAGGATGCCGAACAGCAACAGGCAGAACAGCACCAGCGCACCCACCGGACCAAAGAATGGCCACATCACCAGCGACAGCAGACCGGCTACCAGCAAGGTTGCAAGCGATCGAATCCAGAATGACGACAATTGATTAACCTGCAAACTTTCAGCAACGAGAATTGGGAACCCCGCAACAGTGCGCTGCGGGAGCGGAGGTTTTCCGCGCCGAAATCAGGGCTGGGTGGAAAAACGGTAGCCCGAGCCGCGCACGGTCTGGATCAGATCGGCATGGCCGGATGGCTCCAGCACCGAACGCAGGCGACGGATGTGCACATCGACGGTACGCTCCTCGACGAACACGTGATCGCCCCAGACCTGATCCAGCAGCTGCGAACGCGAATGCACGCGCTCCGGGTGGGTCATGAAGAAATGCAGCAGGCGGAACTCGGTCGGCCCCAGATCGAGCGGCTTGCTGTCGGCCATCACCCGGTGGGTTGCCGGATCGAGCCGTAAACCCTTGACGTCAACCACATCGTCGGTCATCTGCGGCGCACGGCGACGCAATACTGCCTTGATCCGCGCCACCAGTTCACGCGGGCTGAACGGTTTGGTGATGTAGTCGTCGGCACCGCTTTCCAGCCCGGCAATCTTGTCCGGCTCTTCCGAACGCGCGGTCAGCATGATGATCGGCACCGTCCGGGTACGCTCGTCGCTGCGCAGGCGGCGGGTAAAATCCACTCCCGAGGCGCCCGGCAGCATCCAGTCCAGCAGCACCAGATCCGGCAGCGCATTTTTCACCAGCGTCAATCCGTGTTCGGCAGAATCTGCCCGCAACACGTGATGGCCAGCCATTTCGAGATTGAAGGCAATCAGCTCCTGAATCGCCGGTTCATCCTCGACCAACAGTATGTTTGCAGGCATCGTTGTTATCTCTCTGAGATTGAAAGCAATGTTGCGAGCTTAAGAAACAATTGTTACACAAAAATGAAAAGCCCCCGCCTGCCTGCGACTTCCTGCAGTCAATTGTTGCGCGGCCGCCGGACGGATTTGATAAAATGCCGCCTCCAGCCTCCCGCATATACATCCATGGCCGGTTTGACCCCCACCACCCCGATTCCGAGCGAAATCAAGCTGCACCGGCAATCGCGCCAGCTGGAAATCAGCTTTGACGATGGCGCCCGCTTCACGCTCGACTTCGAATACCTGCGCGTGTTTTCGCCCTCGGCCGAGGTACGCGGCCATTCGCCGGATCAGGCACAACTGCAGACCGGCAAAAAACACGTCAGCATCAAGGACATCCAGCCAGTCGGCAACTATGCTGTGAAGCTGGTATTCGACGACGGCCACGATTCCGGCCTGTATTCCTGGGATTATCTGTACCGGCTGGGGCGCGAACAGCAGCGCAACTGGCAGGACTATCTGGCACGCCTGGCCGCAGCCGGCGCCAGCCGCGAATGAAAGATGTGACTCATGGACAAGCAAACCCATTTTGGATTCACCAACGTAGCCGAATCGGAAAAGGCGCATAAAGTCGCCGAGGTATTCCATTCGGTGGCGCAGAAATACGACATCATGAACGACCTGATGTCGGCCGGTCTGCATCGCGTATGGAAGATTTTCGCCATCGAGCAAAGCGGTGTGCGCGAAGGCCAGCGGGTGCTGGATATTGCCGGTGGTACCGGCGACCTGTCGCTGGCGTTCGCCAAGCGCGTCGGCCCCAAGGGCCAGGTATGGCTGACCGACATCAACAGCTCGATGCTCACCGTCGGCCGCGACCGCCTGCTCGACAAGGGCGTGATCCTGCCGGTGGCGCAATGCGATGCGGAAAAGCTGCCGTTCCCGAACGAATATTTCGATTGCGTCACGGTTGCATTCGGCCTGCGCAACATGACGCACAAGGATGCGGCGCTGAAAGAGATGCTGCGCGTGCTGAAGCCGGGCGGCCGGCTGCTGGTACTGGAATTCTCCAAAGTGTGGGAGCCGCTCAAACCGGCCTACGACCTGTATTCGTTCAAGGCGCTGCCGCTGATGGGCAAGCTGGTGGCCAACGATTCGGAAAGCTACAAATATCTGGCCGAATCGATCCGCATGCATCCATCGCAGGAAGAACTGAAACAGCTGATGCTGGATGTCGGCTTCGATCGCGTCGACTACCACAACCTGACCGCCGGCGTGGTCGCGCTGCACAAGGGCTACAAGTTCTGAGCGCCGCCGGCCATGCTTAATCGTCTTTCGGTCGCCACGCTCAACCACCTGCTGGCGCAGCAACCGCAACTTTGCCGCAGCCTCGCCGCTCAGGCAGGCAAGGTTGGCCGGCTACTGCTGCCACCACACGACATCTGTTTCGTAATCGGCTGCGACGGCCTGCTGCAGGCCAGCAGCGACGAACCGGCCGCAACACTGCGCATCCCGCTACTGGTGGCGCCACGGCTGCTGCTGCACGACGAGGCGGCACTGCGCGAAATCCACATCAGCGGCGACAGCGATTTTGCCGCCGAGCTGGGCAAAGTGCTGCTCAAGCTGCAATGGGATGCCGAGGAAGACTTGTCGCGGCTGGTCGGCGACGTTGCCGCCAACCGGTTGGCGCAGGCCGGCCGCGCACTGTTCGGTCAACGCGGCCGGTGGTTGCAGAATCTGGCGGAAAACCTGGCCGAGCACTGGACCGAAGAACAGCCACTGATCGCCAAACGCGCAGCAATCGGGCAATTCAGCACCGATGTCGATACGCTGCGCAACGATGTCGAACGACTGGAAAAACGCCTCGCCCGGCTCACTTCCCGCACTACCCCACCGCATAACTGAAGAGCTGCCCGCCGATGTTCCTGTTGCGCTTGCTGAAAATCCTGCGGGTAGCCCTGCATTTCGGTCTGGATGAATTCCTGCTCGGTCATGAGCGTGTGGTCGGACTGCGCAGGCTGTTCAGCCGCCTGTTCTTCTGGCGCGATCTGAGCCAACCGCGCGCGGTGCGACTGCGGCTGGCACTGGAAAGCCTGGGGCCGATTTTCGTCAAGTTCGGCCAGGTGCTGTCAACCCGCCGCGACATGCTGCCAACCGACCTGGCCGACGAACTGGCCAAGCTGCAGGACCGGGTTGCGCCGATCCAGCCGGCGCAGGCGCGCGAAGTAATGATCGCGGCCTACGGCAAGCCGCCGGAACAGGTATTCAAACAGTTCGATGCCACGCCGATTGCCAGTGCCTCGGTCGCACAGGTGCATTTCGCCGAGCTGCCCGATGGCACCGAAGTGGCGGTCAAGATTCTGCGCCCCGGCATCCTGCCGACCATCGAACAGGATCTGGCGCTGCTGCGTTTCATGGCCGGGCTGGTCGAACGCCTGTTCGTCGATGGCAAGCGCCTCAAGCCGCGCGCAGTGGTGGCCGAATTCGACACCTACCTGCATGACGAACTCGATCTCGGCCGTGAAGCCGCCAACGCCAGCCAGCTGCGGCGCAACTTCGCCAATTCGCACATGCTGCTGGTGCCGGAAATCCACTGGGACTGGTGCCGTCGCGAAGTGATGGTGATGCAGCGCATGCATGGCACGCCGATCGGCCAGATCGACCGGCTGGTCGCCAATGGCATCGACCTGAAACAACTCGGCCGCTTCGGTGTGGAAATTTTTTTCACCCAGGTATTCCGCGACGGTTTTTTCCACGCCGACATGCATCCCGGCAACATCCTGGTCGCACCCGATGGCCGCTATATCGCGCTCGATTTCGGCATCGTCGGCACCCTCACCGATTACGACAAGCACTACCTGGCGGTGAACTTTCTCGCTTTCTTCAACCGCGACTACAAACGCGTCGCCAGTGCCCATATCGAATCCGGCTGGGTGCCGGCAGATACCCGGGTGGAAGAGCTGGAGGCAGCGGTGCGCACCGTATGCGAGCCGATCTTCGACCGCCCGCTGGCGGAAATCTCGTTCGGCCAGGTACTGTTGCGCCTGTTCGAAACCTCGCGCCGCTTCAATGTGGAAATCCAGCCACAATTGGTACTGCTGCAAAAAACCCTGCTCAATATCGAAGGTCTGGGCCGCCAGCTCGACCCGCAACTCGATCTGTGGCAAACCGCCAAGCCGTTCCTGGTACGCTGGATGGATGAGCAGATCGGCATGAAGGCGTTGCTCAACAACTTCAAGCGGGAGGCGCCGCAACTGGCATCGCTGCTGCCGGTGCTGCCACGCAAAATGGGCGAGCTGCTCGCCGCCGGTAGTGGCGAAAATCTGCAACAGGCCTACTATGCATTGATGCGCGAACAGAAACGGCAGAACTGGCTGCTCGGCCTGATCGCGATCCTGCTGCTGGCATCGATCCTGCTACGCTGAACATATCCGGCACGGCAAACATGCCGCCGCAACGCGCCGACGCGACAATCCCGGGAACCGAAAGCGGCGGGCATGGTCGAACGCCTCCAGTGACGCTCCCCAAGACAATTAAGGAAACATATTCAAGCAATTGCAGTGTTGCTGGTTGTCATTTGACGGCGTTAACATTAATATGATGTTGGTATTATTTACCCAATCCGGCCGGACCCTTCGCAGAAACCGGCTGCAAGAGAAATATTGAGGAGCTGGACGAAATGGAGAGAATCACCCGCAAACTGATCCCGGCGCTGTGCGCACTGGCGTTCGCAGCCCCGGCCTGGGCCGACATGGATGCCGCGGTCAAGGCATACGATGCCGGCAAGTACGACCAGGCGATGAAGGAGTTCAAGACCCAGGCCAAACACGGCAAGGGTTTGGCCGACAACTACATCGGGGTGATGTATCTCAAGGGCCTGGGCATCGGCAAGGATGCCAAGGCCGCAGCCAAATGGTTCCAGGCCGGTGCCGACCTGGGCGATTCGCAATCGCTGGCCAATCTCGGCCGCCTGTACCGCATGGGCGTCGGCGTCGAGCAGGATTTCGCCAAATCGTTCCAGATGATGAACAAGGCTGCCGAACAAGGCAACGTCGACGCACAAACCTATGTCGGCTACATGTATTACTCCGGCCTCGGCACCAAGCAGGATTACCAGAAGGCGTTCCAGATGTTCAACAAGGCCGCTGCTGCCGGCGACGCCTGGGCGGTCAACAACATCGGCGGCATGTATCAGGAAGGCCAGGGTGTGCCACAGAACTACAGCGAGGCGCTGCGCCGCTATCAGGAAGCGGCCGACAAGGGCCTGCCGCTGGCGATGTACAACCTCGGCGAATTCTATGAAAAAGGCTGGGGCGTGCAGAAAAGCAATCTGAATTCGCTCAAGTGGTACAAGAAAGCCGCCGAAGCCGGCAACGAGCAGGCAATGGATCGGCTCGGTGCGATCTACGAAAACGGCGATCTGGGTGAAAAAATCGATTCGGCATCCGCACAGCAGTGGTACGACAAGGCTCAGGCGATCCGCAACAACAAGTAAGCAGCTCTGCCTTTGTCATAAAAAGCGCCAGCGATGGCGCTTTTTGCTTTCTCGCAACCATACACTCTCCGTCAGCAAAAAAGCCGTGCGCGCCGCCGCCGCGGATTGCCCCTGCCATGCATGCCGGCAACGCCGCCGGACAGCACCACCGACGGTGCGTGAGGCCTTGATAAATATCGGGAATACCGCTCCCGCGCGGCTTCCCTTGGGATGCAGATTTGGTAGAATACGCCGCTCTTGATAAAGGGCGCATGATGGCACTGCTGGAAATCAGAAACATCGTCAAACGCTTTGGCGATTTCACCGCTGTCGATAACGTCAGCCTCTCGATCGGGGCGGGCGAATTCTTCACCCTGCTCGGCCCGTCCGGCTGCGGCAAGACCACTCTGCTGCGCATGCTGGCCGGATTCGAAATGCCGGATGGCGGCGAAATCCTGCTCGACGGCAAGAATGTCGCCAACGTGCCGCCGGAAAAGCGCCCGGTACACACGGTATTCCAGAGCTACGCGCTGTTCCCGCACATGAGCGTGGCTGACAATATCGCCTTCCCGCTGAAAATGGCGAAAAAAGACCCGGCGCAAATCAAGACCCAAGTCGCCGAACTGCTTGAAGACGTGCGCCTCAGCCAGTTCGGTAATCGCCTGCCGCATGAGTTATCGGGCGGTCAGCGCCAGCGCGTCGCCATCGCCCGCGCACTGGCCAACCGCCCGCGCCTGCTGCTGCTCGACGAACCGCTGTCGGCGCTGGATGCCAAGCTGCGCGAGCAGATGCAGATCGAGCTGATCAATCTGCAGAAGGAAGTCGGCATTACTTTCGTCTACGTGACTCACGACCAGGGCGAGGCGCTAGCGCTGTCGCACCGCATCGCAGTGATGAACAAGGGCAAGGTCGAGCAGCTGGATATCCCGGAAAAAATTTACGGTTTTCCGAAAAACCGCTTCGTCGCCGATTTCATCGGCCAGTGCAATCTGCTCGAAGCCAAAGTGGTCGAAACCGGCAGCGAGCGGATGAAAATCGAAATCGACGGTGTCGGCATTGCCGAAACGCTGCCGGCGGCCGGTGTTCAGGCCGGCACCAGGGGCACGCTGGCACTGCGCCCGGAAAAGATCAAGATCAGCGCCAGCCTGCCGGCCGATGTTGCCGACGAAGTACATTTCCGCGGCAAGGTGCATGATTGCCTGTATCTGGGCGACGTGACCATTTACATCGTCGAACTGGAAAACGGTCTGCTGGTCGAGGCAATGCTGCCGAATTCGGCATCCGGCCAGGCCAAGTTCTTTGACGACAACGATGCAGTCGAAATCGCCTGGCGGTTCGACGCTGGCCACTTCCTCGCGGAGTAAGCCCGTGTTCAAGAAAAATCTCGGCAAATGGCTGATCAGCTGGCCGCCAACCGTATATCTGCTGATCTTCTTCGCGGTACCGGCGCTGATCATGGTCGGCGCCTCATTGCGTTTCCCCGGCGATTACGGTGGCCTGCTGCCGCTGTCGCACGTCGATGAAGCCACCGGGCGCACCATCATCGATGTCACGCGCGACAACTGGCGCGACTTCTTCACGCTGGAAAACTACACCCGCCTGGGCAGCGATGCGGTATATCTGCAACTGTTCGTCAAATCGTTCGGCTACGCGGCGCTGACCACGCTGATCTGCCTGGTGATGGCTTACCCGCTGGCGTGGCTGATTGCGCGCAGCGACCAGAAAATCCGCGACCTGTTGGTGCTGCTGGTAATCCTGCCGTTCTGGAGCAACTTCCTGGTGCGGGTGTACGCGTGGATGATCATCCTCGGGCCGAATTCGGCATTCACCAAGGCGATCAACCTGCTGCTCGGGCTGGTCGGTATCGCACCGCAGACGTTCATGTTCTCGCCATTCGCGGTGATCGTCTGCCTGGTGTACGTGCACCTGCCGTTCATGGTGCTGCCGTTGTACGCCAATCTGGAAAAACACGACCTGTCGCTACTCGACGCGGCACAGGATCTGGGCGCCAATGCCTGGCAGCGCTTCTGGCGTGTAACCTGGCCGCTGTCGCTGCCGGGAGTGTATGCCGGCGCGGCACTGGTGTTCATTCCGGCGCTGGGCATTTTTGCCGTGCCGGATCTGCTCGGCGGCACCGACGGCATCATGATCGGCAACCTGATCAAGCAGCAGTTCCTCGAATCGCGCGACTGGCCGTTCGGCAGTGTGCTTTCCATTGTCCTGACCGTATCCGCCATCGGGCTGGCCGGGCTGGCGGCACTGATCGGCCGCGCATCGACGCGAGGTGGCGATGAATAACAAAAAGCTCTCCCCGTGGCTGTGGACCTCGGCGCTGGCGGTGTACGCATTTCTCTACATCCCGCTGATCATCGTCATCGTCTACTCGTTCAACGATTCGCGTCTCAACGCCGAATGGGTCGGGTTCACCCTCAAGTGGTACCAGGTATTGTTCAACGACGGCCCGATGCTGCACGCCGCCGGCAACTCGCTGCTCATCGCGCTGGTTACCAGCGCCGCAGCGACGCTATTCGGCACCATGGCCGGCTATGCAATGTACAAGTTCAAGCTGCGCCTGCTGCCACTACTGGTGCTGACGCCGCTGGCGCTGCCGGAAATCCTGATGGGTGTGAGTCTGCTGATTTTCTTCGTGATGCTGAACATGACACTGGGTATGGTGTCGATCACGCTGGCACATATCTCGTTCTGTATCGGCTTTGTCGCGATCGTGGTGCGCTCGCGCCTCGCAGGCATGGACGAAAGCCTGGTCGAAGCGGCACGCGATCTGGGCGCTACCCAATGGCAGGCATTCCGGCTGGTCACGCTGCCGCTGATCATGCCGGGCGTGATTGCCGGCGCGCTGATGGCGTTCACGCTGTCGATCGACGATTTTGTCATCACCTTCTTTACCGCCGGCGCCGGTGCATCGACGCTGCCGCTGCAGATCTATTCGATGATCAAGATTGCGGTGACGCCGGAAGTGAATGCCATCTCGTCGCTGCTGATGGCGTTGACTTTGGCATTGATTATGGCAGCATCCAAGCTGGCGCCCGGGGTATTCAAGGCAAACTGAGGCCGGCCACACTCCAGAATCGACGCAAAGCCGGCTCCTGCCGGCTTTGCCATATTGTCCTGTTATATCGAGCTGTTACCCAATCAGGGAGTAAACCAAATGAAGAAACTGCTGTTGTCGCTGGCAATGCTGAGCGGCACCTCCGCAATGGCTGCCGATGAGCTGCACCTGTACAACTGGAACAACTACATCGCGCCGGAAACCGTCAAGCAATTCGAATCCGAGTGCAAGTGCAAGCTGGTACAGGATTACTACGGCAGCATGGAAGAAATGCTGGCAAAACTGGCCGCCGGCGCCAAAGGCTACGACCTGCTGGTGCCGACCGGCTTCGCGCTTGAGCCACTGCTGAAACAGGGCAAACTGGCAGGCCTGGACAAGGCCAGGCTGCCGAATCTGAAAAATATCTCCAGGCAATATCTGGATACCGCGTTCGACAAGGGCAACCAGTATTCGGTGCCGTACGCTTTCACCACCACCATCATCGGTTACAACGATGCACGCCTGAAGGAAGCCGGTGTCAGTGTCGATGGCTGGGCGACCGTTTTCGATCCCAAGGTACTGCAGAAAATCAAGGGCAAGGTCACCGTGCTCGACGATCCGCGCGAAGTGTTCGTCGCCGCGCTCAAATACCTTGGCTACCCGGCCAACAGCACTGACGAGGCACAGTGGAAAGCGGCACAGCAGGTGATCCTGCAGGCCAAGCCATACTGGGCGGCATTCAACTCGCAGAGCTATATCAAGGAGCTGACGGTAGGCAATATCTGGGTAGCGCACGGCTACTCGAACGATTTTTTCCAGGCCAATCAGGATACCAAGGCAGCCAAGCGCCCATTCAGCATCGTGCCGGTGCTCCCCAAGGAAGGTGCGAGCCTGTCGCTGGACAGCATGGTTCTATTGAAGAATGCGCCGCGCCCGGATCTGGCCTACAAATTCGTCAACTTCATGCTCGAAGGCAAAAACTCGGCGGTGCTGACCAACATGACCGGCTCCGGCAACCCGAACAGCGATGCGTTGAAATACGTCAAGCCGGAACTGACCAAGATGAGCAGCGTGTTTCCGTCGGCGGCCCAGTCAAGCAAACTGGAAATGCTGAAAGACCAGGACGCGAAGACACGCCGCCTGATGAACCGTATGTGGACTGAAATCAAGGTCAAATAAACCGCTACGCGGCTAGAAAACGGGGCATCCGGACAGGCTGCCCCGTTTTTTTCGGCCACGCCGGCTATAATCGAGCACGCGGCTACGCTTTGCTTTCATCAACCCTGGCAGACTGAATCATCCGACCATGACCTTGCAACCGCCCATCCGCCTGCTGGCCCGGGGCATGCAGCAAACCCGGATTGCCGGCCATTTCGTGCCGTTGTATGCGCTGGTGATCCTGTCGGTCAGTCTGTATCCGTTCAGTGGCTGGCGCTGGCCGAACCAGCCGGTCTGGGCCTTTCTCGGCTACACGCTGCCCTACTACAAGACACCGCTTGACGACACGCTCAACATTCTCGCCTATGTTCCGCTCGGTGCCAGCCTGCTGCTCAGCCTGCGCCAACGCCTGCACCCGGTACCGGCACTAGCGCTGGCCTGGCTGCTGCCGTCGCTGCTGAGTTTCAGCATCGAAACGCTGCAGGTATTCCTGCCGACGCGCGTGGCGTCCAATCTGGACATTTTCAACAACTCCAGCGGCGCCCTGCTCGGGGCAATCGGCGCCTGGCTGCTGGCCGCCAAACCGATCATGCACCGGCTGGCAGTGCTCCGCCACAGCTGGTTCCGCGACGGCACGCACGTCGACTATGGACTGGTGGTGATTGCACTGTGGTTCATCACCCAGCTCGATCCGTCGATTCCGCTGTTCGGCGTGATCGTGCCGCCGCATGGCCTGCCACAGCCGTTCGATGCGCCGATCAGCGATCCATCGCTGTTCCTGCGCACGCTGGAGGGGCTGAATGCCGGGCTCAATCTGCTGACACTGTCGCTGCTGCTGACGGTGCTGCTGGCGCAGCGCCGCTTCATGGTGCGCGGCATTGCCATTCTGATCACGCTGACGCTACTGCTGAAGCTGGCGCTGGCCGGCATGCTGCTGAAGCCGTTTGCACTGTTCCAGTGGCTCAACTGGCCGATCGCCATCGGCCTGCTGAGCGGTATCCTGCTGCTGCCGTTGCTGCTGCGCCTGCGACGCCGCTGGCGTGCACTGCTGACGGTGCTGGCTCTGTGCTTCAACCTGATCGTGGATGCACTCTGGCCGCTGCGCGAAACCCCGCTGTCGGCACTCAAGCTGTTCCGCTGGAGCGGCCAGCAACTGCTTAACTTCAACGGTATGGCACACACCATCGCCGATATCTGGCCGTTTCTGGCGCTGCTGTTCCTGTTACGCTACTTCCAGCTGGAACGCGCGCGCCAAGGCAAGACCTGGCTCTAGAGCCCCGCCCGGAAGTCCCGCTGCCCGCGAGCTAACGCGCCTTGGCGCAGTATTGCGAACAAGGCGGCGACGGCCGGGCGCAACTTCGGCCATCTGGATACAGAGCCCCGGTTTACTGCCCGGCCGTGCCAGCGCGCCGCTGGCGCCACAGCTCGATGGCAACCGGCAACAGCGACAGCACGATAATCGCCAGCATGATCAGCTTCAGATTGCTTTTCACCAGTTCCAGATTGCCGAACCAGTAGCCGGCGTAGATGAAGCACGCCACCCAGGCGATACCGCCGATCACATTGAAAGTGATGAATTTGTAGTAGCTCATTTCGCCGATCCCGGCGACGAATGGTGCAAAGGTGCGCACAATCGGCACAAAGCGCGCAACGATGATGGTCTTGCCGCCATGCCGCTCAAAAAATGCGTGCGTGCGCTGCAGGTGCTCCTGCTTCACCCAACGCGAATCCGGCCCGGCGATCAGATGGCCGAAACGCTTGCCGATAGCGTAGTTCAGCGAATCGCCGAGGATCGCCGCAAGCATCAGCGCCAGCGCCAGGCCGTGTACCTCCAGCGCCCCCTGCGACGCCAGCGCGCCGGCGACAAACAGCATCGAATCGCCCGGCAGCAGCGGCAACACCACCAGCCCGGTCTCGCAGAATACGATCAGGAACAGGATGGCGTAGACCCAGCTGCCGTAGTCGCGCACCAGTTCCAGCAGATGCCGGTCAATGTGCAAAATGAAGTCGATCAGGAATTTGAACAGTTCCATAAACCATATCCTCGGTAGACAAAACAAAGCCCTCCGGCTGGAGGGCTTGTTGCTGGCGGCAGTGCAGCCTTATACCACCGCCTCTTCCTTCTTTTTCACCGCCTTGATGAAATGCTCACGCTTCACGCCCAGCCACATTGCCAGCGGGCACGATACCAGCACCGACGAGTAGATACCGAAACAGATGCCGATAGTCAGCGCCAGTGCGAAGTTATGCAGCGTCGGGCCGCCGAACAGCAGCATCGCCGTTACCATCATCTGCGTACACAAGTGTGTGATCAGCGTGCGGCTGACGGTGCTGGTGATCGCATTGTTGATGATGTCGGTTACCGCACCCTTGCGCATCTTGTGAAAGTTCTCGCGCACCCGGTCGAATACCACCACCGACTCGTTGACCGAATAGCCAAGCACCGCCAGCACACCGGCCAGCACCGGCAGGTCGAACTCCCACTGGAACAGGGCGAAGAAGCCGAGAATGATCACCACGTCGTGCAGGTTGGCGATGATCGCCGCAACGGCAAAACGCCACTCGAAGCGCAGGCTCAGGTACAGCATGATACCGGCAATCACCAACGACAACGCGGTCAGGCCGTGGGTGTACAGCTCTTCGCCGACCGACGGGCCGACAAATTCGACGCGGCGCAGCTCGGCGCTGGCGTCGTGCGCCTTCAGCTTGCCCATGATGGCTTCGGACAACTGCGCCGAGCTCATGCCGGCCTTGACCGGCAGACGGATCATCACGTCGCGCGAGGTGCCGAAATTCTGCACCACGGCCTCCGGGAAGCCGGCGTTCTTCACGTCGTCGCGGATCGTTGCCAGCTCCGCGGCTTTCGGATAGCTGACTTCCAGCACCGTGCCCCCGGTGAAATCGACACCGAAATGCAGCCCCTTGGTCGCGAGGAAGAATACTGCGGCAATGAAAGTAACCAGCGAAATGACATTGAACTTCAGCGCATGGCGCATGAAGGGAATGTCTTTTTTGAAATGGAAAAATTCAATCATGTTGAAGCCCCTTACACCGCAACGTTCTTGAGGCGGCGACGATAGCCGTAAATGACATTGGTCAGGCCGCGGGCGACAAACACCGCGCTGAACATCGAAGTCAGGATACCCAGACAATGCACCACGGCAAAGCCGCGCACCGGGCCGGAACCAAAGATCAGCAGCGCCACACCGGCAATCAGCGTGGTGACGTTGGAGTCGAGAATGGTCGCCCACGCGCGCTCGTAACCGGCATTGATCGCCGCCTGCGGTGAAACACCGTTACGCAGCTCTTCGCGGATGCGTTCGTTGATCAGCACGTTGGCGTCAATCGCCATGCCCAGCGTCAGCGCAATCGCCGCAATACCCGGCAGCGTCAGCGTCGCCTGCAGCATCGACAGTACCGCCACCAGCAGCATCAGGTTCACCCCCAGTGCCGACACCGCGACAATGCCCATCACGCGGTAGTAGATCAGCATGAACACCGAGATCGCGACAAACCCCCACATGGTGGAATTGAAGCCTTTCTGGATGTTGTCCTTGCCCAGGCTCGGGCCGACGGTACGTTCCTCGATGATGGTCATCGGCGCAGCCAGTGCGCCGGAACGCAGCAGCAGCGAAGTGTCGTTGGCTTCGGCGGTATTCATCGAGCCGGAAATCATCACCCGGCCGCCGCCGATCTCGGTACGGATCACCGGAGCGGTCACGACCTCGGCCTTGCCCTTCTCGACCAGGATCATCGCCATGCGCTTGCCGATGTTGTCGCGCGTCAGCTGCTTGAAGATTGCCGCACCGGCGCTGTCGAGATTGATATGCACTGCGGCGCCGCCGTTTTCGTCAAAGCCGGCTTGTGCGTCGTTGATATTGTCGCCGGTCAGCTCGACTTCCTTCTTCACCAGAATCTTCTGGCTCACACCCTTGCGCACCGGCTCTTCCAGCAGCTCGTAGCCGAGCGGCACATTGCCGGCAAATGCATCCTGCAGCTTGGCCTGATCGTCTTCCACCATGCGCACTTCCAGCGACGCGGTACGGCCGAGAATGTCCTTCGCTTTGGCGGTGTCCTGCACCCCCGGCAGCTGCACCACAATCCGGTCTTCGCCCTGCTGCTGGATAATCGGCTCAGCCACCCCCAGCTCATTGACGCGGTTATGCAGTGTGGTGATGTTCTGTTTCACCGAATCGGTCTTGATGCGGATCAGCTCTTCCGGCTTGAGCGTGACAACCAGCTTCAGATCGCCCTCCTGCTCGGCACGTACCAGCAGTGCCGGCATGTCTTTTTCGACCAGCGAGCGCGCCGCCATCAGCGTTTCGTTGTCGCGGAATTTCACTTCCAGCGTGGTGCCGATGCGGCGAATCTGGCCGAAACGGACTTTCTTGTCGCGCATGTCACGGCGGATATCGCCGGCATAACGCTCCATCGACTTGTCCAGTGCCGCTTTCATATCGACCTGCAACAGGAAATGCACGCCGCCGCGCAAGTCGAGACCGAGGAACATCGGCCGCGAATGCAGGCGTGTCAGCCATTCCGGCGTACTAGACAACAAGTTGAGCGCGACAATGTACTGCGATCCCATCGCCTGCTGCAGCACATCGCGCGCCTTCAGCTGGCTGTCGGTATCCTTGAAGCGGGCCTTGATGCTGGTGCCGTCGAGAAACACGCCGTTGGCGCTGACCTTGGCATCCGCCAGAGCCTTTTCGACCTGTTGCAGAGTTTCCAGATTGACCGCAGTCGCCGAACGTTCCGGCGAAATTTGCACGGCAGGACTTTCGCCATAGAAGTTCGGCACCGTATACAGCGTACCAATCAGCAGCGCGAAAGCGATGATCAGATATTTCCAGACGGGATAACGATTCATGACAGACAACCCAAGAAGCGGAGCATGCTCCGCTATCGATTAAAGATCTTTCAGCGTGCCCTTCGGCAGAACGGTCTGAATCGCGGTGCGCTGGAAAGTCACCTGCGTACTGGCCGACAGCTCCAGCGTGACATATTGTTCGGCCAGCTTGACCACCTTGCCGACCGCGCCGCCGGTGGTAACCACTTCGTCGCCTTTCTGCAGTGCGGCGATCATGTTCTGCAGCTCCTTGGCCTTTTTCTGCTGCGGGCGTACCAGCATGAAATAGAACAGCACGAAGATGACGACCATCGGCAGGAACGACAGGAAATCCGGCCCACTGGCAGCAGCGGCGGCCGGGGCAGCGTGTGCAGTTCCGATAAACATGCGCAAACACTCCAGAAATGAATACAAAAGACCGGCATTTTAGCCCGAAGTCATGACAAATTCGAGCCGCATCTCTAATTGGGGATTTATATGCCAAATACAAGCGCCGCAAATGGCGCTGCGCTATGATGTGGCGAACCAAAAACATCCGGAGCCCAACCATGCTTTCATCCAGTCTGCGTCGCGTTGCCATCATCGGCGGCAGCCGCATTCCATTCTGCCGTTCGAATACGCTGTACAGCGATTTGTCCAACCTCGACATGCTGACTGCGGCCATCGACGGACTGGCCGACAAATTCGATCTGGCCGATGTGGAAATCGGCGAAGTTGGTGCCGGCGCGGTGATTTCGCACTCGAAAGACTGGAACCTGGCGCGCGAGGCGGTGCTGGCGACCCGCCTGTCACCGCTGACCAGCGCCTACACGCTGCAGATGGCCTGCGGCACCAGCCTGCAGGCGGCTCTGCAGCTTGGCGCCAAAATCGCCTGCGGTCAGATCGACTCGGCGATTGCCGCCGGCTCGGACACCACTTCGGATGCGCCGATCGTATTCGGCCGCAAATTCGCCAAACGGCTGATCAAGCTGGCCAACGCCAAATCGATGGGCGAACGGCTGGCGGCGCTGAAAGGCTTCAATCCGAAAGAACTGGCACCGGTAGCGCCGGGCTCCGGCGAGCCACGCACCAAAATGGCCATGGGCGAGCACTGCGAGCTGATGGCCAAGGAATGGGGCATCAGCCGCATCGACCAGGATCGACTGGCTTACAACAGCCACAAAAAAGCTGCTGCCGCCTACGATCAGGGCTTTTTCGACGACCTGATCGTGCCCTGCGCCGGTGTCAGCCGCGACAATCACCTGCGCGCCGACACCACGCAGGCCAAACTGGCCACATTGAAACCGGCGTTCGATCGCAAATCCGGCAAGGGCACGCTGACCGCCGGCAACAGCACACCGCTGACCGATGGCGCATCCAGCGTGCTGCTGGCAAGCGAGGATTGGGCCAAGGCGCGTGGACTGCCGATCCAGGCTTACCTGACTTACGGCAAGACCGCAGCGGTGGATTTTGTCGCCGGCGAAGGCCTGCTGATGGCGCCCACCGTTGCCGTGGCGCGCCTGTTGCAGGATACCGGCTTGAGCCTGCAGGACTTCGACTACTACGAAATCCACGAAGCTTTCGCAGCACAGGTGCTGTGCACGCTGCGCGCGTGGGAATCGGACAAGTATTGCCGCGAGCGACTGGGTCTGGCCAAGGCCTTGGGCAGCATCGACCCGGACAAGCTCAACGTCAAGGGCAGCTCGCTGGCATTCGGCCATCCGTTTGCCGCAACCGGCGGCCGCATCGTTGCGACGCTGGCCAAGCTGCTGGAGCAGAAAGGCAGCGGGCGCGGGCTGATCTCGGTATGCACTGCCGGCGGCATGGGCGTGGTAGCGGTTCTCGAACGGCCATAAATACCGTGGGCCGGTTGCTGCCGGCCCGCCGGTACACCATCCTCAGTCGCCGCGTTGTTTCAGCAATTGCCGCTCGTTACGGAACTGCTCGACAAATTCGGCATAGCGGTTCAGATCGATTGCCGCACGGATATCGCGCATCAATTGCTGGTAGTAATACAGGTTGTGAATGGTATTCAGGCGCGCACCGAGAATCTCGTTGACCCGCTGCAGATGGTGCAGATAGCCACGCGAGAAGTGCTGGCAGGTATAGCAACCGCAGGTTTCGTCCAGCGGCCGGGTATCCAGCTTGTATTTGGCGTTACGGATCTTGATGTCGCCAAAGCGGGTGAACAGCCAGCCGTTGCGCGCATTGCGCGTCGGCATCACGCAATCGAACATGTCGATGCCCTTCGACACCGCGTATACCAGATCTTCCGGCGTGCCCACCCCCATCAGGTAGCGCGGTTTATCAACCGGCAACTGCGGCGCGGTATGCGACAGGATGCGCTCCATGTCTTGTTTCGGCTCGCCTACCGACAAGCCGCCAATGGCAAAGCCGTCGAAGCCGATCTGGCTCAGGCCGGCAAGCGATTCGTCGCGCAGGTCTTCATACATGCCGCCCTGCACGATGCCGAACAGCGCATTCGGATTGCCCTCGTGGGCACGCCTGCTGCGCTCAGCCCAGCGCAGGCTGAGACGCATCGAATGTGCGGCTTCCTCGCGCGTGGCCGGGTATGGCGTGCATTCGTCGAAAATCATCACCACGTCGGAATTCAGCACGCGCTGGATACGCATCGACTCTTCCGGGGTCAGGAACAGCTTGTCGCCATTCACCGGGCTCTGGAATCTGACCCCCTGCTCGGTGATCTTGCGCAACGCACCGAGGCTGAATACCTGAAACCCGCCGGAATCGGTCAGGATCGGCTTTTCCCAGCCCATGAAACCATGCAGGCCGCCATGCGCCTCGATCACGTCCAGACCGGGACGCAGCCACAAGTGAAAAGTGTTGCCAAGTACGATCTGCGCGCCGATATCGTGCAGTTCGTGCGGGCTCATAGCCTTGACCGAACCGTAAGTGCCAACCGGCATGAAAACAGGAGTTTCAATCTTGCCGTGAATCAGTTCCAGCGTGCCACGGCGAGCCGCACCAGATGTAGTGTGCAGGGTAAATTTCATCAGTCTTCCAGGCCGAAAAACAGTTCGGCGGTTATTGCCACTTACCGGCAAACCCGATAACGGGCCACCGGCGTCAAATCTTCAGCGCACAGGTAAAGTGTGCGGTATCACCACAAGCGATGCGAGCCATCCGGCAGGCGCTCCACCATGCTCAGACGCATTGCCATTCCGCTGTCGTACTCCTCGACCCAGCTATTGCCAGGATAACCGGCACCGGTATCGAGAAAACAATGCGATTCGACAATCACCGGCTGCGGCACCGGGTTATGTCCGCAGTAAGTCAGCGACAGCCCCGGGCAATAACTCGGCGCCACACCATCGAGCGCCGCCCAAGCTGCATCGTTGGCCAATACGCGGCTCCAGATCAGGCGCACCGGATGATTATCGTCGTCCCCCCAGTCGCCGCGGTCCAGCTCCGCATCGAGATATTGGCGCGGTGGCTCCAGGCTGGCGAGCAATTGTGCATGCACGATATTGTAGCGGCTGGCACCCTCACCCACGACCAGCACATGCGGCATGTCGCGCACCAGCGCCGCCAGCTCCAGCAGCCGCGGCGCATTGTGCAGAATCATGTCGCTCGCCCACTCGCCACCGTTCAGCGCATGAAACAGGAATGCCTGGCTGCGCCCCATTCCCGGATCGGCAAGCGCATCCAGCAACATCTGTTCATGATTGCCCAGCACTGCATGGAACCAGGACTGGCGCAACAGTTCAAGACACCCCAAGGAATCCGGGCCGCGATCGACCAGATCGCCCACCGACAACAGGCGATCGCCAGCAGCCGGGTCAAAGCCGGCCAGCTGCAGCTTGTGCTGCAACTGCGGCAGACAACCGTGCAAATCGCCGATGACAAAATCGCGCCCCTGCCGGTTGGCAGGCAAACGGCGGACGCGCGGCGTCGTCATGGCTGGGCTCGATCCAGCAACATGGCATCGCCGTAGCTGAAAAACCGGTAGCGCTGCTGTATTGCATGCGCATACGCCGCACGGATAGGCTCGAAGCCGGCAAACGCGGAAACCAGCATCAAGAGCGTCGATTTCGGCAAATGGAAATTGGTGATCAACCGTTCCACCACCTGGAATCGATAGCCCGGCGTGATGAAGATGTCGGTTTCGCCGTGCCCCGCAAGCAGCTCGCCTGACTGCGCCGCAGCCTCCAGTGCCCGCAACGACGTCGTGCCAACCGCCGTCACCCGGCCACCGCGCTGGCGCGTGGCCGCAATGCTGGCGACCGTGTCAAGCGGAATCGAATACAGCTCGCTGTGCATGCGGTGCGCGGCGATCTGCTCCACTCGCACCGGCTGGAAAGT
This sequence comes from Chitinivorax sp., assembly GCA_046347685.1. Lineage (GTDB taxonomy): Bacteria > Pseudomonadota > Gammaproteobacteria > Burkholderiales > SCOH01 > CALMFQ01. Next base: position 42,029 of record JAXMFR010000078.1, on the reverse strand, counting down.
ACCGGCACCGACGTGCAACGTAACGTAGGCGACCTCCACACCAAGCGCCTGCAACCGCTGCAGCATCGTCTCATCGAAATGCAGCCCCGCTGTCGGCGCCGCCACCGCACCAGGATCTGCGGCATAAACGGTCTGGTAACGACCTTCATCAAAGCCATCCGGCGCATGCTCGATATAAGGCGGCAGTGGCAAACGTCCGGATTGCTCGAGAATATCGAGCACCTCGGTCGCATCGAGAAAGCGCAGCAGGAACATATCCCCGGCTCGCCCGGTTACCTCCGCCTGCCAGCGCCCTGCCAGCAACAGCCGGGTGCCGGGCTTGGGCGATTTGCTGGCGCGAATCTGCGCCAGCACCTCATGCGCGCCCAGCACCCGCTCCACCAGCATCTCGATCTGCCCGCCACTGGCCTTGGCACCAAACATGCGCGCCTTGATCACGCGCGTATTATTAAATACCAACAGATCGCCGGGCGCGACCAGCTGCGGCAAATCGGCAAACATGCGATCGCCGCAGCGACCGGATTTGCCGTCCAGCGTCAACAAGCGGCTCGCCCCCCGCTCCGCCGCAGGAAACTGAGCAATCAGCTCTTCCGGCAGCTGATAATCAAAATCGTCTAACTGCATTTCAATACATACACAAGATTACGTCCAAACCACGAGTATAACGCAAGCGGCAGCGCCACCCCGGCCTATTGCAACGCAATTGCAATTCATGGATAATCCGTGGCTCTCCAGTTTGCCGACCCGGCAAACGCACCTGCCCAGGTGGTGAAATCGGTAGACACAGGGGACTCAAAATCCCCCGCCGCAAGGTGTGACGGTTCGAGTCCGTCCCTGGGCACCAGCAATAAAATCATAGATTTACAGCGCACTACAAATCTAGCTAGTAGCATGCGATAAGCCCAGCCCCATACCAGCCCCGTTTTGCCAAGTGCCGGTCTGTATACAGGACTCCACGTTAAGGAGCGCCTGCCATGGCTTCGTCACCGCGACAAAAAACCAGAATCTCGAACGTTTACAAAATTGAAGTGCCCGATCGGGCTCTCGGCAAAACCGTCGTGAAGTTTGAAGTTCATCTGTGCCGAAAGCTGCACGATGGCCGCACCGTCAATTATCAACGTCGACACAACACCCAACGCGCTGCCGAACTGGATCGGGTCATCGGCGAAATCCGTAGCGGCACCTACATGCCAGGCACAACGAGCGTCCACACAACTGCAAATCGGGCAGCGCCAGCGCCAGCACCGTCAACCCGCAACGATTGCACCGTCGCTGAAGCGTTGCAGCAATATCTCGCCTACCTTGACGATATCAGATCAGGCGGGCAGCCCTATCGCGAGCGCAATCGGCTGTTGTTCATTGCCAGACAACCTATCGGCCTGCTACCGCAGCACGCTATGGACGGCCACGCACTGGATGAATATATCCAATACCGATCATCCCAAGGCCTCTCCGAAGCCACGGTCAAGAAGGAGATTGTCATCTTGAGAAGAATGCGTCGCCTTGCACATCGGCCTGCACTGGGACTGGATGCAACTCCCGCAACAATTTGTGCGAACCGGGATTTGCGCGGTTCCAACACAAGAACTCGCCGCCTGGAAGGCAACGAGTTTGAACGGCTGATGCAATTTTTCCTGGCAAAAAACGATTGGCAGATGCACCGCATGACTTTTGCGACCCACGCGGAGATGAAGGCCACCAGCTTTGAATACATCAAGGTGTTTTACAACCGGCAGCGACAACATTCCACGCTGGGCTATCGCTCGCCCCGTCAATTTCTGGACAACTGGGTCAGTCAACAGCAACAGGAAAAGCAGGTAGCATAATGCACTCACTTTGGCAGACGAAAAACTGAGGGAAGCTCAATGATCGCCGAACTGGAAAAACGTGAGCCAGCAGTGATGTGGGCAGCCATGCTGGCAGCAGAAACCTCCATGCGCCAGTCGGAATTGTGCAGCGCAAAATGGTCGGATACAGATTTTTCTGCATCGGTGCTGAACCTGGGCAGTCTTGCAACCAAGACCCAATCACAGCGCGCCGTCCCGCTTTCAGCTGCAGCACTAAAAATACTTCAGACAATCCCGCGAAATCTCGGTAGCGACAAAACACGCATTCTGGGCGGCCTGACGGCCAACCGCTGTTGCCGCATCTGGCGCGATACCCACACCAAATTGAGGATTCTCGATTTGCGCTTTCACGACCTGCGGGCGCCAGCGATCACCCAAAAAGTTGCGGAGCTCAACCATGTCGACAAATACATTGCTGGCCGATTGAAAGATGGCGCTGCACGCACCACCATCCGGAAAGAAGTAGCCATCCTGAAACGATGGTGCAATCTGGCACAGATTCCCGCATTGGGAGCTGGTCTGCCACCAAACCAAACTGCCGCAGAGGGATGGGCGAAACTTCCACGAGTTTTCCGGCTCGGACATGGACAAGATGTTTCAATCCACGCCCAGCGCGGTGGCTGGGCGAAACGCGGCCCGACCGACTTCAACGACCTGCACGCGCTGGTTTCAATCCACGCCCAGCGCGGTGGCTGGGCGAAACGGGTGCCGTTGAAATACACCGGCATGCCGAGAGCGTTTCAATCCACGCCCAGCGCGGTGGCTGGGCGAAACCCAGACGAGCGTTCCCAGATCGGGAATCTCGATGGTTTCAATCCACGCCCAGCGCGGTGGCTGGGCGAAACAATACCAGTCTGCCGGCACGGAGATAGCGAAATGTTTCAATCCACGCCCAGCGCGGTGGCTGGGCGAAACCTGGATGAAGCGCTGTTTCGAGATTGCGAGGGCTGCATGTTTCAATCCACGCCCAGCGCGGTGGCTGGGCGAAACTTAACAGGCGTGAAAGTAGGGCCGACCAGCAAGGGTTTCAATCCACGCCCAGCGCGGTGGCTGGGCGAAACACGAGCAGTCTCGCAGCGCTGCGCGACCGCATGTGGTTTCAATCCACGCCCAGCGCGGAGGCTGGGCGAATCCGGGAGGCGATGAGTCGGGCGTTTGATGCGATCACGTTTCAATCCACGCCCAGCGCGGAGGCTGGGCGAATCAAGACGGCTGGACCGAAGACGGGCGGCGGATCATGTTTCAATCCACGCCCAGCGCGGAGGCTGGGCGAATCAGTTGGCGTGCCAGTTGCTCGAAGAATACAAGGCGGTTTCAATCCACGCCCAGCGCGGAGGCTGGGCGAATCTCGATTTCTTCTGACCGATTCACGGTCTTTCGGCGAGGTTTCAATCCACGCCCAGCGCGGAGGCTGGGCGAATCAGGCAAGGCGCGAAGATGTCAATCGCCGCCAAAGGGTTTCAATCCACGCCCAGCGCGGAGGCTGGGCGAATCGCTGCACGACACCTACCATACCCCATGGCCAGCCAGTTTCAATCCACGCCCAGCGCGGAGGCTGGGCGAATCACTGGCCACCAGCGTCCAGTTGTCGCCATTGTTGGTGTTTCAATCCACGCCCAGCGCGGAGGCTGGGCGAATCTCCAGCGCTTTCACGCCGGCATCCAGCCGCACCTTGTTTCAATCCACGCCCAGCGCGGAGGCTGGGCGAATCCATGCGCTCTGCGCTGATACGGCGCAGGTTGGCGGTTTCAATCCACGCCCAGCGCGGAGGCTGGGCGAATCGCTGCCGCACTGGGCACCGCAGGGAGGCCAAGGGAGTTTCAATCCACGCCCAGCGCGGAGGCTGGGCGAATCTGCAATCCGATGCCTGTGGCGTTGGCCATAGATTGTTTCAATCCACGCCCAGCGCGGAGGCTGGGCGAATCGGCAATCTGATGCTGGCCTATGGCAAGGGGCTAGTTTCAATCCACGCCCAGCGCGGAGGCTGGGCGAATCCTCTACAACTACGGCAAGGTGCAACGACACGGCAGGTTTCAATCCACGCCCAGCGCGGAGGCTGGGCGAATCCCGGTATCCGACACGATGCGCGACACGCGGCCGCTGTTTCAATCCACGCCCAGCGCGGAGGCTGGGCGAATCCGCTGACCAGATCGAGGCGGGCGTCGCTGATCACGTCGTTTCAATCCACGCCCAGCGCGGAGGCTGGGCGAATCCTGGCACGCCAAATCAAAATGACCGTGTGGATCGAGTTTCAATCCACGCCCAGCGCGGAGGCTGGGCGAATCAGTCGGATAACGCGCAGACCGAGATCAACAAGATCGTTTCAATCCACGCCCAGCGCGGAGGCTGGGCGAATCCCAGCATGTCGAGGTCGGTGGGTCGCAGGATGGTGTTTCAATCCACGCCCAGCGCGGAGGCTGGGCGAATCCGCCGTGCCCGTCTTTCGGCAGCGTAGTGACATCGGTTTCAATCCACGCCCAGCGCGGAGGCTGGGCGAATCTCGGTGGCCGGGTCAATGGCTTTTGTCAGGTCAAGGTTTCAATCCACGCCCAGCGCGGAGGCTGGGCGAATCCCGGAGACGCCGGCGTAGGCCGACTGGACGTTGGTTTCAATCCACGCCCAGCGCGGAGGCTGGGCGAATCGGCGCAAAAGTGCCGGCAGCCAGCCAGATTTTCAACGTTTCAATCCACGCCCAGCGCGGAGGCTGGGCGAATCAGGAATACCGCAAGACGCTGAAAAGCCAACTCATGTTTCAATCCACGCCCAGCGCGGAGGCTGGGCGAATCTCGCGTTGCATGGTTTACTCCGGTTTCAATGGGTTGTTTCAATCCACGCCCAGCGCGGAGGCTGGGCGAATCACCAGTGGAGGCACGTTTACTCCCGTTGCGGGGAGTTTCAATCCACGCCCAGCGCGGAGGCTGGGCGAATCTGCAATTTGTACTTGAGCCATGACTCAACACTCCTGTTTCAATCCACGCCCAGCGCGGAGGCTGGGCGAATCACCTCTACCGCAACCGATTGTCAGAACACGTGTGGTTTCAATCCACGCCCAGCGCGGAGGCTGGGCGAATCGTAAGCAGCTTGTGGCTTACTTTCCATCCGTTCTGTTTCAATCCACGCCCAGCGCGGAGGCTGGGCGAATCGCGCGGGTAGACGCGTCTGCCGTCGTTGACATGCTGTTTCAATCCACGCCCAGCGCGGAGGCTGGGCGAATCTTGGCGTACACGGCCTCATAAATCTTGTCCAACTTGGCGTTTCAATCCACGCCCAGCGCGGAGGCTGGGCGAATCCTCGATACCGGGCTCGGTAAGACGTTCTGCCAGCTCGTTTCAATCCACGCCCAGCGCGGAGGCTGGGCGAATCGGATGGACAAGTGCCAGGCGATATGAATTACGCAGTTTCAATCCACGCCCAGCGCGGAGGCTGGGCGAATCCACTTGCGACACCGTGCGGCTGTGGTTGTCGGTATAGTTTCAATCCACGCCCAGCGCGGAGGCTGGGCGAATCAACGCCAGCCGAGACTTGGCCGAGATATGGTAGAGTTTCAATCCACGCCCAGCGCGGAGGCTGGGCGAATCTCTGCTGCGAATGCGATTGCCTTTTTCTCGATCATGGTTTCAATCCACGCCCAGCGCGGAGGCTGGGCGAATCGGCCGCAATCAATTTTCTGCTGATGACTCACCCAGTTTCAATCCACGCCCAGCGCGGAGGCTGGGCGAATCCTGGATTTGGTCGATGCCGCCTGCTCTTGCTCATGGTGTTTCAATCCACGCCCAGCGCGGAGGCTGGGCGAATCGTAGCCGCCGCCCTGGAGCTTCGCTACTGCGTAGTTTCAATCCACGCCCAGCGCGGAGGCTGGGCGAATCGTCGAACCACTGCTGCGCCGCGTATTCGTCCGCCCATGGTTTCAATCCACGCCCAGCGCGGAGGCTGGGCGAATCCGATAGCCGAATACCAGCGCCGGCACCCACGCAGAGTTTCAATCCACGCCCAGCGCGGAGGCTGGGCGAATCGGTCTCGGGGCGGGTGGGATTCCAACCGACAGAGGTTTCAATCCACGCCCAGCGCGGAGGCTGGGCGAATCGCTGGTGTGGCTGATGACCCATCATCTGCGCTTGTTTCAATCCACGCCCAGCGCGGAGGCTGGGCGAATCCAAGCAAGGCAGACAGCCACGACGCCATGAAGCGTGTTTCAATCCACGCCCAGCGCGGAGGCTGGGCGAATCCTCCTTTCGGTGGTCGCCGTCCGGAACCAGCATCGTGCTTCAATCCACGCCCAGCGCGGAGGCTGGGCGAATCAGGCTGGTTATCCGTGGGTCGCGACATAGGCAATATCGTTTTCAATCCACGCTCAGCGCGGAGGCTGGGCGAATCACGGTAACCGCAGAGACTGCCGACGAGGCTAGAGCGTTTCAATCCACGCCCAGCGCGGAGGCTGGGCGAATCTCGACATCGTTGACCGAGACGGACAGCCTTGGCTGTTTCAATCCACGCCCAGCGCGGAGGCCGGGCGAATCGCAGATCCGCAAAGCTCTTGGCGTTGTGGGTTTTGTTTCATCCACGCCCAGCGCGGAGGTTGGCGAATCACGCGCAGTTTTCCCCAAGTTTTATGCGCGGTAGCTTCCCAATCCACGCCCAGCGCGGAGGCTGGGCGAATCAGACCTGTCAGGCATGATCATCCGCGCTCACGAAGTTTCAATCCACGCCCAGCGCGGAGGTTGGCGAATCGCTGCAACTGCAAGCAATTGGGCAGTGCAGCTAGGTTTCAATCCACGCCCAGCGCGGAGGCTGGGCGAATCCACGTTATCATCCCGGCAGGCGCAGAGCCGAGGCGGTTTCAATCCACGCCCAGCGCGGAGGCTGGGCGAATCAGCGCCGATTAATTCCGCACTGTGTATGGCTATCGGTTTCAATCCACGCCCAGCGCGGAGGCTGGGCGAATCTCAGCGATGGCATCAGGATCGCGCTGGCAATGTCGTTTCAATCCACGCCCAGCGCGGAGAGGCTGGGCGAATCGATACGCCATCCGCTACGATGCCACTTGCGGCCATAATCCACGCCCAGCGCGGGAGGCTGGGCGAATCTCGGTGGGTGCCGGTTACCCGTATTCCGGCAGCCATGCTTGAATCCACGCCCAGCGCGGAGGCTGGGCGAATCTCGGTGGGTGCCGGTTACCCGTATTCCGGCAGCCATGTTTCAATCCACGCCCAGCGCGGAGGCTGGGCGAATCAGTTTGCTTGTAGTGAATTGATTTAGAAAAGTTTTCTGGCCGCAAAACGCGAACCGACAATCCGGTGTGCATATGTTTTGGCCGCTCATAAGAGCTGAAACAGAAAAACCCATATAGATCAACGTTATCCCCTATTGCGCGAACTGCATGGATTTTGATGGTTGCTGGTGGTTCGCGCACAACCTCGAACACTCAAAGCACCAACGGCCCATCAAAATCCACGGCAGTGAATTTACCATATTCCTTGACGTGGACGTCGACAGGCTCGGTCAGCCGGTAAAACCGCAAGCAATCTTCCTGCAGATTGATTTCTTGCAGCAGTTCACGTTCCAGCGCTTCAAACTGCATCGAGCTCACCCGACATTCGAATATAGATTTCTGCACTCGCTGACCAACTGCTTCGCAGACTTTGGCCACCCGACGCAAACGGCGACGACCGGCGGCGCTGTCGGTCGATACGTCATAACAAACAATCACCAGCATATTTATCGCGCAAGGAAAGGAATGTAGGTTTCAGTGTCGCCACGGATCACCCGTGCCAAAAGCTGGGCATGAATTTTTGGCAGCAGCCCGACGCTGATCTTCTGTTCCAGTAGCGGATGTTCAATGATCTCTTGCTTGCGCTCCTGGTAAGCAACAATCAGGGCTTTACGGGCGTCATCCTGCAGCTGCACGGCGCCACCAGGCCGTAAGACAAAATCATCGGCTTTGAGCTGATTGCGGTTGATCAGGGTGAGGGCAAGCCGGTCGGCCAGAATTGCGCGGAATTCCTCCATCAAATCCAGCGCCAATGCCGCGCGCCCTGGGCGAACTGCATGCAGGAATCCCAATTGCGGGTCGAGCCCCACTACCTCAAGTGCGCTACGACAATCGTTCATCAACATGCTGTACAAAAAAGACAGCAAGGCATTGGCGCGATCCCGTGGCGGACGGCGACTGCGGCCATCCGGAGAGAAATCACTACGCTGATCCGGACGGATCAAGCGAGGCATGGCAGAGAAGTAACAGCGCGCCGAGTTGCCTTCCAGCCCACGCACGGTGTCGAGATCGGGGGCAAACTCGAGATTGCGTAAATCGATGGCTATCGAATCGGCGGCAGCGCGCAAAACAGCGGCGTCGTCACCATCATGGCCGTCGCGAGCACCGCGCAGTAGCACATAACGGCTGTTCCTGAGCTTACCGGCAATGCTGGCCTTCGCTTGGGCCAGGCAGAATTCGCTGGCATCGGCGCGTCGGAATTGCGCCTGGCGCAGCAGGATGTTGCCACTTACGGCCCCTTCGATCCGGGCCTTGAAACGGCCGTTCCGATCCAGATAAACCAGCGTTTTGCCTTCATCGGCCAATCTGGCAATGGCGGCTGGCGATACCAGCACGTCGCCAAAACAGACGACACTTCCCAAATGATGCATGGGCACGCGTAATTTTGTTTGGCGCTCGATTTCAAACCGCAGCGTATCGTTGTCGAGATGCAGATAACCGGGCAAGGTCAGATACAAGGTATTGAGCAAGGTCTGCATCAATCATCCACCAGAAAAAGGCCGGCCCGCAGCTCGCGTAACTGTTTGTCCCGGCTGAACATGACCGGCTGGCACAAATCGATCAGCGAGCAGGCCTGGCAACGCTTATCGTTTACCGGCGGCGGCAACAGCCCTGCCCGCAGCATCTGTCGAATTTGCTCCGCAGTTGCTGCAACCTGCTCACGCAGCTCATCGGTAATGGCCACCTCCCGTCGCCGGTGCGAACTGGCATGGTAGATCGCACCAGATGGAACCGGCTTGCCGGTCATTTCTTCCAGGCATAACGCCTGCGCCGCCAGTTGCAGATCGTCGTGGCCTCGCTGACGCCTGGGGCCATGTTTGTATTCAACCGGGTACGCAGTGCCGTCCGGCAGAAATTCGACAACATCGGCTTTGCCGATCAGCCCCAGCCGTTCGCAGAACAGCGGTAACGCCCGCTCAACCCGCACAGCCGGACGCACTTCATAACCGGGAATATCCACTTGCGCATGCACCGCATTGCCACGCGCAGTATGGATATTGTCGGCAAAACTCTGTTCGAGATGGATCAGCGCGCACTGCCTCGGGCAGTAACTCCAGTGCTCCAACGCCGACAACATGATGGGGTCGAGGGGCTCGGTCATGACTTAGCCTAAAGGAGCTCCCTGCTCAGCCAACACGACGGATCAGGCTGACGCCATTCGGTAAATTGGCATCATCCACCCTCACCAAGTAATCGCCGAAGCTGCGTGGTACTTCGACACCCTCCTTGCGCTGAATCGCGATGCGCTCGAAAAGAGCGTGGGCATGGGCATTACCCAGTTCGGAATCATGTTTGAACACATAAAGCCCACGCGTGGCCATTTCGCCGCGTGCAGCCGAACGATCGTGTTCGAACATGTTCTCCAACGATTGCCATAACAGTTCGAGATCCTCTTCACCAAAACCAGTCTGTTTGGCAAGGAAAGAAGAAATGAAACCATGAGCCACATAAACACCGTAAGGCACCGTATGCTTGCGGCCCATGGTGCGGTTATCTCCCTGCTGCTTTTCCGCTTCAGCTTCAGTAGCCACCGCCATACGCGTGATTGAATGCTCCAATGCAACAACTGGCTCAACCGAGCGGGCAAAGGTGAGTTGGACCGGGCCGCGAACCTGGCCACAGTTCACACCCGTGGACATAACTGCGCCGAAAGTGCGCACATCGAAGAAATTTTTGCACATCCACTTGCGTGCCTGATCGACGGTGTCTCCACTCCCCTTGCGCTTCTTGTCATCCCCCTTGAGAACATCTTCCGCGCCGACCGCCACATAGGCGCGCTCATGCGTCTGATTCAGAATTGCCTTTTCCTTCACGTAAATTTCGAAGGGAGGCTGCTCGCCTTTGACAAGGCCAACAAAATTGCGCACCTTACGCTTGAGAGATACATCGGTTACCAGACCATGCCCGGATTCGGCATCCAAACGCGGCAGATTGCCGGCATCCGGATCACCATTGGGGTTGCCGTCGCGCACATCGAAGACAAGAACGAAGTCATAACGGTTGGACAGGCTCATAGTCAGTTTCCTTCAGAAGTAGATTGATCGTCGTGTTTAGTAAAGAAGGCTTGGCGCTGGTGGTAATACCCCAGAGCGAAGCGGCCTTGATCTTGCAGCGGCAGGTGTTTCGGAAAGTCTGAAACCGCACCGAGAATGTCTCCGAGCAATTTCTCGAAGTAGGTGCTGCGTCCAATGCTGAGTTTTTTCAGATGCGCATTCTTCAGACGCAGCAAAGTCGTGAAAACGGCAACAGGCGTGCTTGAGGCAGCACCATAATAGCGGTCACGGATGGTGGCATTCAGGCCCGGGCTAGCCTCCTCCTGAATTTTCTCCAGCGTGGCAAACAGGCGCCCCAGACGATATGCCGTATTGGTATTATCGGGATCGAGCATCGGTTGAAACTCCTTTTCGGAAGATGAGCTGCGACGGATTTGGCGATTAAGGCAGGCCTTGATGATTGCGGCCCGCAGGTAGTTGACGGTTTGCTCTGCACGGCTGCGATTCACCGCCGCGTTGAGCCATAGGCTTGGATAAGGCACATCAGGCCCGGCAAAAATCGCGTCGACAATGCCCCCGCCAAGATTGGGTGGAATGTTGTCGGCCTTGTTTTGCACCGAAACCGCAGTGAGCAAACGAAACAGCGGCGGGAACTCTGCATCGTGCTTACCGCGAATCAGTTTCAGATCGTCAAAGTGCTGCACGATGCGCGCAGCCAATGCCGACAACGGCAGGCAGTGGTAGAAACGCACGCTGATACGAGCCGCGTTGGGAGCCAGCCCCAAAACATGGAAACGGTTCTCATCACTGGCCGGTGCCAGCTTGCCGCTGTGTACAGCATCGTAGAGCGCATGTACGGCACGGGTATTGGCGTCCGGATCGTCTTTCGCCGGTTCACCGAAGATATCTGCCAGCGCCGTTTCCAGGTCGTCTTCCCGGTCGCCCCAGAAAACCGTCGATGCATCGCCAACCTGGATGCGTTGGCTGGAGTTTTTTGCAAGTAAATGATTGAGTGCTGTGGTGTACGCAAAGGCAGCAGCCTTGCTGACTGGCGCATTCTCGCCCTGTCGCTCTGTCTTGCCATAAGATTCGAATGCTCGGGCGTTAAAAGAAACAATGTTTGCGCCAGATGTCTGTGCGCCCCACACGCCCTTGATTGACGCATGCAGACGTTCGACGGGAGCCTGCTCGCCGGAAACGAGACATATTGCAAGCGGAGCTTCTTGATCATCCCCACCAGCATTCAGCGCAGCACTCATCACCGCCTTGCGCTGGCAGATCAGCTCAATATCGCCATGGAGTTGCAAGCTGACGATGCTGCCAACAGTGGCAAGCTCGCTGAAATTGGTCTGGGTCATCACCTGTGCCAGCGGCTCCTTTTCCAGAAAGCGGAGCGCGGCACTGACACCCTCGTCCTGCAGTACCGATTCGGGCAGGCTTTCGATGCGGTAGCGAAATGCCTTATGCATCTCGATCAGGCGGGCACGATATTCGCCTTCCTTGCCTTTGTCGCGCGCTTGTTCGAGTTTCTTGGGCTCTTCGAGGCCCAACACGTATTCCACACTATCCCACAGCAAATTGGCCGCGACGCCCGAGGTCTTCTTTATCCCCTGCGGCACACGGAAACCCTGCGCAACCTTTTTACTGCCAACCGTTTCACGTGTGTCGCGAATCTGGATAAGCGTACCGTCTGGTGCAATCTCGAGAACAAAAGGGATTTCCTTCTGCTCCAAACCAAAGTCCGGCAAGCGCTTCGCCGGGTCTGGGTCACGCTGCTTGCGCTGGTAATAGTCATTTAGCGCCTGAAGAATCATCCCCGTGCCTCCTCAAATGGAGGAACTTCAATCACTCCAGCCTGCATGCGAGCATTAAAGAAACGCGGCTGCGGGTCAGCGGCATTCCTGAAATCCAGGTCGTGTAGCATCCAGCCAAGCTCGCACGTTTCATCGATGGCGGGAGCAGACGTTGCCGAGTTCTCGATTAACCGGAAATTCGCCGCGAATTCGCGACAGCCGAGATACGGCTGGTTTATGCATTGGCCCTTGCTGGCGCGGCGCTGAAACATCTCGATATATTTGCCCGGATTGCTGCGCGCATCTTCACCGACCATCTCCATCGATGCATGTAGCCGGTAAGCCACATCGTGCAGAAACAGCCCGGCGCGCTGCTGGCGCTCTTCCTCGATGTACTGGGCTAACACGCCTTTGCCGGCATTCATCGCCTGCTGCACGTTGCGCGTCGATATCACGCCGCTGACTTCGTTGCGCCGTAAATTCGTCCAGCGAATCGGGCGTAATACCTCAATGCGCTGAATGCTCCAGCGAATTGCTGGTTTCCACAGAATGGCCTCGAAAACTGCACGCGCCGCAGAAGGAGTGATCACGTCATAAGAAACGCGCTCAACCTTCATCTCGGGGCGGGTGAAGCAGGCAAAAGGGCCGGATACCTCAAGACAGAAACTGGCCATACTTGTCCTCTCAAATCAGGTATGCAGTAGGGTTAAAGGGAATGTCATGCGGCGAAAAGCCCAGATGTTCATCATAAAGATCGTCAGTTTCCTGCACGTACAAACCGGGAATAAGCAGGCCGAGACCGCGCCCAATTAGTTGGTCTGCTTCCCGTTTCTTGATGTTGACGGTGTAGCGCTGCAGTTTGCGCATCAGCCAGCGTTGCGGGCCATCTTTCTTCAATGTGTTGAGCAACATGTCCAGATCATCACGGCTACCAGGGTAACGCACCACAACACTGGCGCTGTCTTCGTCTTCGATTAAACGAAAGGCTTGGGCGGCAGAGCGAAATTGCACACCCAAAGTCTTGGGCTCCACCTTTAGCAGGCCGCAGATTTTTCTAGCGTCGAGATCGGTCGCGTAGTAAAGCTGGCGAAAATACTGTTCAAACAGCTTACGCGCCAAAGGCTCTGAGCATTCCGAATGCAGCGCACTCTTGCAGGCATCACCCGCCTTGCGCAGCAACCCGGCTGGTAGCGCTTCAGGAGGAACAAACACCACGACTTTTCCGCCTTCAGCCAACAAGCCTTCGCGATTGCAGCGGCCTGCAGCCTGTGCGATGGAATCCAGCCCGGCCAGCGCCCGCCAGACTACCGGAAAATCCAGATCGACGCCGGCCTCAACCAGCTGGGTGCAGACCACACGCAGTGGTTCAGCATCGCGCCCCACATGCCGAGCTTTGAGGCGATCCTTGATCTGCTGAATGACGGCGGCACGATGGGCGCCACACATCAGCGCCGAGAGGTGGATGGTGCCTGCAGGCATCAACCGATGCAGTTCGCGCGCAGCCTTACGGGTGTTAACAATAGCCAGCACGCACTCTTCTGCGGAAAGCCTCCTTGCGACTTCCTCCCAACTCGTTGGGGTATTCCAGTCTGGTGGTAACTCAACATTCACCCGCTTGAGTCGCGCATAAAGTGCATCGGGGTCGTCGATGATTTCGCGCACATTTTCCAGTCCACGCAGATTTCGGCTGGCGTCAAAATAGTCGGTGCTGGCGAGTGCTGGCTGCGTAGCGGTACACAGGACGACGGTTACACCATAGTGCTTCACCAGCAGGTTAAGAGTATCGAGGATGGGCTGCAGAAAATCAGGCGGAAGCTGCTGAGCCTCATCCAGCACGATGACACTGTTCACCAGATTGTGCAGCTTGCGGCAGCGCGATGTTTTCGCCGCAAACAATGACTCGAATAACTGGACATTGGTGGTAACAATCAGCGGCGCATCCCAATTCTCACAGGCCAAACGACTACGCGCCGTTTCCTCTTTTTCATCGGCATCGGCCTGGCTGTGATGCTCGATCAACACATCATCGCCGAGCGACTTGAACACATCGCGGAATATGTCAGCCGTCTGTTCAATGATGCTGGTGTAAGGAATGGCATAGATGATGCGGCGCTTGTCGTGACAGGCTGCGTGCTGCAGCGCAAAAGCAAGGCTGGAAAGAGTTTTCCCGCCTCCGGTCGGCACGGAAAGGGAAAAGAACCCCGGCGATAACGTTGCTTTATTGCGGCATTGCGAGAGAATGCTGGCGCGCAGGGAGTTTACCTCCGAAGCGCGAGCGTTTTTCGCTAACTGCGCCATGTGTACATCGAATAACGGCAACAGCGCCTTCAATTCTGGAAAACCAGCCCTTTGTTGCGGCCGTAACTGCTCAAAATAAGCCTCAGTATCGAGAAAGTCCGCATCAACAAGGCAAGAAAACAGCAGCCGAATCCACAGGGCAAAACCAGTACTGCCGCCGGGGATCGACCTTAAATCGAGGATGAAACCTGCTGCATCCAGAATATCTTCAGGAGGCTCAGCCTCCATTGCCTCAAGCAATTCGGTATTACTGTCCTCTTCTGCCAAGCGCGCATCCAGCCCACCATTCCAGTCGTACAGCCCTGCGTGATGGCTGGCAATCAAATAGCCAAATACCCTGGCAGCCAACTCCCCGCTTGGGCCGTGATGTTCTTTAAAGTAATGCATCGCCCACAACGCACCAGCGGCAGAGTGGGTTTTCTCGCGCCCAGCCACTTTGCCTTCAACATGAGCCTCGCTGCCGTTGGTTTGGCGGATGTATCGTTGGAAGCCTTTGCGGTATTTGCCAAGGTCATGCCACTGCCCGGCCAATCTGGCCCAGTCTTGCCCTTGGAAACTGTTTGCCATTTCGCCGGCAAGCACAGCCACCTTCTGCAGATGTTCTTCCAGACAGTGCGGCGGGCCGTCCGCAGAGATATGCGCGTAAAATTCGGAAAATGAGTTATTAGCCATATTCATTAAAACAAAACAGAATTGAAAGTTTGCAGGCCAATAGATGCCTCTTGCATTTGGCTAACGTGCCAGATGCAAACTCTAGCCGCGTCCACGTCAAACACGTTCCGTTGAGTGTCGGACAAACTCAACCGACCCGTCATCCACCTCACGATAAGACCATACTAAGACATGACAGGCTCAGAACATGAGCCAGAACTGCAGAAACTTTCTATTCCCGAAGAACGTTCCACCCTTAATGTCACTTTCCTTGATCTGCATCAGGTATACACCCCCAGCCCGCGCCCGAGCTCGGCCATCACCTTGTCGCGTAACTCGTCTGGCGCGATCACCTGGCAATTGCCGCCATACTTGAAAATATCCATGATCAGTTCGCAATCATCGCTATAGGGAATGCCGATCTCACTGCTTGAAAGTGATCCAGGTGAAACTGCCGTGTGCCGACGGTCTGGATATGAATACGCTTCTGTACTTCTTCGATTGGATTATCGGCGGCACCCAATATACCGGACAGGCGCGCCAAAAGTGGCCTGATTTGCGGGCCCAGCAAGCCACCGGTATCGAGGTTGGACAGCAAGTGCTGCAGGTCAACAAAGCGTGAATTTCTTCCGCCAAAAACCACAGCCCCGGCAATTCGCACTGCGGGCTGAGCCGCTTGCGCTGGTGATCGAAACGATAGCTGCCCAGCTCCCGATCAAAAACGATAGGAGCATTGAGCCGATCCTTCATATGGGCCAGATCGCGCTTCAAAGTGGCCCAGGAAATATCCAGCAGCTCCTGCAGGTCTCTTGCTAAGGTCGAGCATGAAAACACCAAGTGCATGGAGAAGCCCGCCACAGAGGTATAATTCGCACCTGACCATTTCGGGATGCTTATCTTGTTCGACCGCCTTGCTGTATTACCCCAATATCTCCTGCCAAAACAGGCTCTGACTGCGATCGCCGGCAAACTCGCTGACGCGAAAGCAGGCAACCTTACCACCGAGGTGATTCGCTGGTTCGTTGGTCGCTATGGCGTCAATATGGATGAGGCGGCCAATTCGGATATCGCCAGCTACCAGAGTTTCAACGAATTCTTTACCCGACCGCTGAAAGACGGCGCCCGCCCGCTTGCGGCAGCCGATTTCATTTGCCCGGTGGATGGCGCGATCAGCCAGTTCGGCAAAATCGAGGCGGATCAGATTTTCCAGGCCAAGGGGCACCACTACTCGACCACGGCGTTGGTTGGCGGGGACGCCCAGCTGGCACACCAATTTGAAAATGGCCACTTTGCCACGCTGTACTTGAGCCCAAAGGATTATCACCGCATCCACATGCCGTGCGATGGGCGCCTGATGCGCATGATTTACGTACCCGGCGAACTGTTTTCGGTCAACCCGACCACGGCGCGTGGTGTGCCGGGGCTGTTCGCACGCAACGAGCGCGTGGTATGTGTGTTCGAATCGGCGCATGGCCCGTTTGTACTGACGCTGGTTGGGGCGACCATCGTCGGTAGCATGGCTACCACATGGCAGGGCGTAGTCAACCCACCACGTGTCGGGCGAGTGCGTGAATGGCATTATGCCGATCGTTCGATCAGCTTGCATCAGGGCGATGAAATGGGGCGCTTCCTGCTTGGCTCGACAGTGGTGCTGCTATTTCCGCAAGCAGCCTTGGAATTCAATTCACAATGGCAGGCCGGGCAGCCGGTACGTATGGGGGAAAACATGGGCTCCAGGCCAGCTACATGAGCCATACAGCAAAAAACGGTAAGCGTCTCGCCAACCCACACTCCCCATACCCGGGGTTTTCAGGTAAGCGCCGTCTCTGCCCGCCAGCGATGCGGTAGCAGTTCACCAATGCGGCTAGCGCGCTGAGTCGGTAGACGCGTCAGTACATCTTTTAGGTACGCATGCGGATCGTGACCATTGAGTTTGGCCGACTGGATCAGGCTCATGATGGCGGCGGCACGTTGGCCGGCGCGTTGGCTGCCGGCAAACAGCCAGTTCTTCCTGCCGAGCGCAATCGGCCGGATCTGGTTCTCGATCCAGTTGTTGTCGATCGGGATCTGCCCGTCGGACAGGTAGCGTGTCAGCGCAGCCCAGCGTTTCAGACAGTAGTCGATGGCTTTGGCGGTAGCGCTGTTGTTCGGTACCTTTTGCCGCTGCTGCATCAGCCAGGCATGCAGTTGATCGGCAATCGGTTTGGCCCGGGTTTGGCGTAAGTGTTGTCGTTCTTCCGGGGGCAATCCGGCAGCTTCGCGTTCGATCTGGTATAGCTGACCCAAGTAGCCCAGCGCATCACCGGCAATCAGACTCTGGTTCTGACTTTGCAGGTCGAAGAATTTCCTTCTGGCATGCGCCAGGCAGCCGGCTTCGGTGATGCCGTTGCTGAACAGCGCCTTGTAGCCGGCATAATCATCACACACCAGCGTGCCGCGCCAGTCGCCGAGGAAGTCGCGGGCATGGCTGCCGGCACGACTGTCGGCAAAGTCATAAACCACGGCTTTGACAGGATGGTGGGCACCGATGCTGTAAGCCCAGAGGTAGGCGCGATCGGTTTTGCCGGATCCGGGATTGAGCAATGCCACCGGCGTTTCATCGGCATGCAGCACGGGATAGGTCAGCATTTCCTGTTTCAGCGCATCCACCAGCGGCTGCAGCGCCACGCCGCATTGCCCGACCCATTGCGCCAGCGTCGAACGCGGGATGGCAACGCCAGCCCGTTCGAAGATACGTTCTTGTCGGTACAGCGGCAGATGATCGAGATATTTGCCGATCAGCACCTGCGTCAACAGGCCGCTGGTGGGCATGCCCTTGTCGATTACCTGCGCCGGGACCGGCGCCTGGATCAGGGTTTCGCACGACTGGCATACCCATTTACCGCGGATATGGCGTTCTACCGTGAAACTGCCTGGGGTGTAATCCAGCTTCTCGGCCACATCCTCGCCGATGCGGCGTAACTGGCAACCACAAGCACAGGTGGTCGAGTCGGGTTCGTGGCGAATTTCGGTGCGCGGCAGATGAGCCGGCAGCGGCTGGCGTTTGGCCTGGCCCTTCGGCTTGGCGGATGGCGTGGACAACTGCGCCAGCTCGGTTTCCATCGCCGCCAGATCGGCGTCGACGGTTTCCTCGAACAGCTGGCGCTGTTCCAGCGGCCAGTGTTCGGTCTTGACGCCGAAGCGCCAACGCTTGTGCAGCGCCAGTTCGTGGGTCAGTTGATCGATCCTGGTCTGGCGCCAGTGCAACTCTTTGTCCTTGTCGGCCAAACGCGCATCCTGCTCAGTCAGCAAGCGAGTCTGGCTCGCCACTTGTGCCGCCAGCTGCTGCGCCAGTTGGCGCAGTTCATCGGCACTGAGTTGATCGAGATGGGCAGGCAAGGACATGGCTGACAGCATGCCGGATTCGACAAATACGGGCCATACAGGTCTTTCCGGATTGCGGGTCACTACAGCAGACGAATCACCCCGCCATCACCCAGCTGTTGCCACGGCAATCCGAGTACCAGCGCATCGAATTGCTGCCGGGTCAGCGTGACCGCGGCTTCACCGGTTTGCCAGTGAAACCGCCCCTGATGCAGACGACGCTGTGCCAGCCAAATGCCCTGGCCATCGTGCACCAGCACCTTCAGCCGGTTGCCGCGGCGGTTGGTGAACAGCCAGGCATGGTGCGGCTGCGCCGCACCCAACATCTGTACCACCTGCGCCAACAAGCGATCGGCACCACTGCGCATGTCCACCGGCTCCGTCGCCAGCCAGCACTGATCAACCCGGATCACCGCAGCCAGTCCCGTAACCAGACAGCGCAATCACTGGCCGCCTGAACCGGCCACTCGACATGGATCGCCGTCGTGCCGCGTCGCACTTCAATCACGATGGGGCCCGTTTCGGAGCGTGCGGGTGGCATGATCACCGGGACGAAAGCCGGTGCGGCATCGACTTTCGCTGCCGGCAGCCGGGATGGCAACGCGACATCCCGTTCACGCAGCCAACGACGCACCAGGTTTGCATTGATGCCATGAGCCAGCGCCACGCCCGCCGCGGAAGCGCCCGGCGCCTGACAGGCGTTGATCACCGCTTGTTTGAAGGGTTCCGTGTGTGTCCGCCGTCGGCGGACTGGGATTTGAACTTCCATCGATAGTGTCCACTTAAAAATTAAGTGGACACTATCGTCCTCGGTCTAGCGGGGACTGGGGAGATGGGTTGGCGAGACGCTTACGGTCCGACAGCACCTTGGGCGGATGGCGCCGCGGCCAATTGGCGACGGTCGGCAAGGTCGCGTTTAGCAGACGCGTATCGTCGCCCAGCATGGTGCGATAACGGAAGTAGCTGCGTAAGCTGGCGCAAATCACCTTGCGTGACGCTGGCCTCCAACGGTCGGCCAGCCCGTCCAGGAATGTGTCGATATCCTTGGCGCCCAACTCATTGATCTTGGGCGTGACACTACCAAAGCGGCCGGCCAGGAATGCCGCAACGTGACGGGTGCGGTACAAGATGGTCTGCGGCGCCAAACCGCAAGTGTCGCGCAGATGATCGCCAAATCGCGCGAGCTCAATGGCGAGCGGAGTCGCCGCAGCACCGTCTTTGCCGGCAAGGTGCGGCAGCAGTGTCAAGAAATGGTGGAGCGCCGCTCTGGTTTCCCCCACCACAGACCGGCAGGGCGGAGGACAGGTGCAGGTTGGCAGATGATACGCAATATAGTGTTCGACGAGGGCATGGTTGAGCCTGCCGATGCTCAAGTGCTGCGCGTGCACCCAGTAGCTGAAATGTGCCAGACAACGAAGGTACCGGCGGTAACTCCGCATAATTGCGAACTCAACATAATTCCTGTTATGCCGAGTTCGACATAACAGGAAGAACTGGCTGTTTGCCGGCAGCCAACGTGCCGCCGCCATCATGAGCCTGATCCAGTCGGCCAAACTCAATGGTCACGATCCGCATGCGTACCTAAAAGATGTACTGACGCGTCTACCGACTCAGCGAGCTAGCCGCATTGGTGAACTACTGCCACATCACTGGCGGGCAGAGGCTGCGCTTACCTGAAAACCCCGGGTATGGGGAGTGTGGGTTGGCGAGACGCTTACGCTACATGAGCCATGCAGCAAAAAACGCGCGGCCACGTTCACCCAGGCCCGCTGTACCTTGACAAAACAAAAAGCCCTCGCAAGCGAGGGCTTTTTTACAACCATGTTATGACCGCGAATTACTCGGCGGTAATAACTTCGCCAACTTCCGGACGATCCAGCAGCTCAACGTACGCCATCGGCGCGTTGTCACCCTGACGGAAACCGCACTTCAGAATACGCAGATAGCCACCGTTACGGGCTGCATAACGCGGGCCCAGTACGTCGAACAGCTTGACAACGATGTCGCGATCACGAGTACGGTCAAAAGCCAGACGGCGATTTGCCAAGCTAGGCTTCTTACCCAAGGTGATCAGCGGCTCTGCTACGCGGCGCAGCTCTTTTGCCTTCGGCAAAGTGGTCTTGATTACTTCTTCTTTCAACAGCGCATTAGCCAAGTTACGCAGCATGGCGAGACGATGGCTAGATGTACGGTTGAGCTTACGATTACTCAAACGGTGACGCATGGTCAGTTCCTTTCCTTACGGTTTTTCCAAACCGACAGGCGGCCAGTTTTCCAGCTTCATGCCCAGCGTAAGACCCTTGGAAGCCAATACTTCCTTGATCTCGTTGAGCGATTTGCGTCCAAGATTCGGGGTCTTCAAAAGTTCCGTTTCGGTACGCTGGATCAGGTCGCCAATGTAGTAAATGTTTTCCGCTTTCAGACAGTTGGCGGAACGAACGGTCAGCTCCAGATCATCAACCGGGCGCAGCAAGATCGGGTCGATCTGCGGCGCGCGCGGCTCTTCCACCTCAACGGCAGTACCTTTGAGGTCGGCAAAAACCGACAGTTGATCAACCAGGGTACGCGCAGCAAAACGCACAGCCTCTTCAGGCTCGATCACGCCATTGGTTTCGATGTCGATAACCAGCTTGTCGAGATCGGTACGTTGCTCCACACGGGCACTTTCAACCGCGAAGCTGACTTTGCGGATCGGGCTGAAAGATGCATCCAGCAGAATGCTGCCGATAGAACGATTTTCGTCGTCCTTGGCGCGCACCGTCGCCGGAACGTAACCACGTCCCTGCTCAACCTTGATTTCCATGTTGAGCTTGCCACCGGTCGACAGGTTGGCAATCACATGTTCAGGGTTGAGAATCTCGACATCGTGCGAAAGCTCGATATCGGCAGCGGTAACAATGCCCTCACCCTCTTTGTTGAGAGTCAGCACTGCGCCGTGGCGATTGTGCAGTTTCAAAACCACACCCTTGAGGTTCAACAAGATATCGACGACGTCTTCACGCACACCGTCCAGCGCCGAGTACTCATGCAGCACACCTTCGATTTTTACTTCGGTGGGTGCATAACCCGGCATGGACGACAGCAACACTCGACGCAACGCATTGCCCAGCGTATGACCGTAACCGCGTTCGAACGGCTCCATCACAACGCGTGCCTGATAAGGCGATACGTTTTGTACGTCGACGATGCGCGGTTTCAAAAATTCGGTAGCACTGCTTTGCATAACCCTTCCTTACTTGGCTAGAGCTTACTTCGAGTAGAATTCGACAACCAGTTGTTCGTTGATGTCGCCAGCCAGATCCGAACGTTCCGGAACGGATTTGTAAACCCCTTCCATTTTCTTCGAATCGACCTGAACCCAACCCGGCATGCCGATTTGTTCAGCCAGTGCCAAAGCCTCCTGGATGCGAACCTGTTTCTTCGATTTCTCGCGAATCGAAACAACGTCGCCAGCCTTAACCTGATAGGAAGGAATGTTTACTGCATTGCCATTCACACAGATTGCCTTGTGGCTTACCAACTGGCGTGCTTCAGCACGAGTCGAGCCAAAGCCCATGCGATAAACAACGTTATCCAGACGGGATTCCAGCAGCTTCAGCAGGTTCTCGCCGGTCGAGCCCTTGCGGCGCTCTGCTTCAGCAAAGTAGCCACGGAACTGACGCTCCAGCACGCCGTAAATACGACGGATTTTCTGTTTCTCACGCAGTTGCACACCATAGTCAGACAGGCGGGCGCCACTCTTCTGACCATGCTGGCCCGGTGCGGAGTCCAGCTTACACTTAGTGTCGAGCGCACGACGCGCGCTCTTCAAAAACAGATCTGTGCCTTCGCGACGCGACAGCTTACATTTCGGTCCGATATATCTCGCCACAATTCTTCTCCAAACTTAAATACGACGCTTTTTGGGCGGACGGCAGCCATTGTGCGGAACCGGCGTAACGTCAGAAATGCTGGTGATCTTGAAACCCAGTGCATTCAACGCGCGAACAGCAGATTCACGACCAGGCCCTGGTCCCTTGATTCTCACTTCAAGGTTTTTCACGCCGAATTCCAGCGCGACCTTGCCAGCCGCCTCGGCAGCAACCTGCGCGGCGAACGGAGTGGATTTACGAGAACCTTTAAAACCAGCACCGCCGGAGGTTGCCCAGGACAGGGCATTGCCTTGACGGTCCGTGATGGTAACGATCGTATTGTTAAAAGAAGCGTGAACGTGGACGATGCCTTCCGATACGCTCTTTTTAACTTTCTTACGCACACGGGCAGTAGATGCTTTAGCCATTAATTCAATCCTTAACTAATTACTTCTTGCCTGCGATAGCCTTGCGCGGACCTTTACGGGTACGGGCATTGGTACGGGTACGCTGACCACGAACCGGCAAACCACGGCGATGACGGAGACCACGGTAGCAACCGAGATCCATCAGACGTTTGATATTCATGGTAACTTCGCGGCGCAGGTCACCCTCAACGGTGAATTTGCCCACTTCGTCACGCAGCTTGTCCATCTCAGCGTCGCTCAATTCCTTGATTTTGGTAGTGCGCGCGATACCCGCAGCATCACAGATCAACTGTGCGCGGGTACGGCCAACACCATAAATCGCGGTCAAAGCGATTTCCGCATGTTGATGGTTGGCAATATTAACCCCAGCAATACGGGCCATATGACTTCCCCATTTCAAAAAGTTGCGAATACTATCATCGACTCCTTATGGAGTCAACGCTTACCCCTGGCGTTGCTTGTGGCGCGGATCATCACAAATCACGCGCAACACGCCATTACGACGGATCATCTTGCACTTGCGGCAAATCCGTTTTACCGACGGCTGAACTTTCATGCCTTTTCCTTTCTACTTACTGGTCAACACCCCTAGCCCACCTTACTTGGCGCGGAAAACAATGCGCGCACGAGATAAATCGTAAGGCGTCAATTCGACGGTTACTTTATCCCCAGGCAGGATTCGGATGTAGTGCATCCGCATCTTGCCGGAAATGTGCCCCAGAACTACATGGCCATTTTCCAGCTTGACACGAAATGTTGCGTTAGGCAGGGTTTCGAGAATTTCACCCTGCATCTGGATCGTATCTTCCTTCGACATATCTCGACCGATCGTCTCAACGAGCCTTGAGGCCACCTTTGAAGTTGGATTTCTTCAACAAGCTCTCATACTGTTGCGACATTATGTAGGATTGAACCTGCGCCATGAAATCCATGGTGACAACCACAATAATCAGCAGCGACGTACCACCGAAATAGAACGGTACATTCCACTTGACGATCAGAAACTCCGGCAGCAGACATACCAAAGTAATGTAAAGCGCACCGATCAACGTCAAACGAGTGATGATCTTCTCGATGTAACGCGAAGTCTGTTCACCCGGACGAATACCGGGAACAAAAGCACCGCTTTTCTTCAGATTTTCTGCCGTTTCTTTCGGGCTGAATACCAAGGCCGTATAGAAGAAACAGAAGAAAATGATTGCTGCAGCATACAACAGTACATATACCGGTTGCCCCGGATGCAGCATATCGCCGAAATCCTTCAGAAAATGAAGATGCTCGTTATTGCCAAACCAGCCAGCGATCGTTGCCGGGAACAAAATAATGCTCGAGGCAAAAATCGGCGGAATCACACCGGCAATATTGATTTTCAACGGCAAATGCGTGCTTTGGCCCTGCATTACCCGATTGCCCACTTGGCGCTTGGCATAATTGACCAGAATCTTGCGCTGACCACGCTCGAAGAACACCACCAATGCCGTTACCAGCATGACACCGATAAACAACGCCAGCACGAACAGAACCGACAACGAGCCCTGATTCGCCAGCGAAAGGGTCTTGCCGATCGCGGCCGGTACCCCTGCAGCAATACCGGCACAAATGATCAGCGAAATACCATTGCCGATACCGCGCTCGGTAATCTGCTCGCCCAGCCACATCAGGAACATGGTGCCGGTTACCAAGGTAACCACTGTGGTCAAATAAAACTCTACCTGACCAGTTACCACCAAACCCGGCTGGCGGAACAGCATCACCGCTATACCAAAGCTCTGGAAAGTAGCCAGCAGCACCGTACCATAACGGGTATACGAAGTAATTTTGCGCCGCCCCTGCTCTCCCTCCTTCTTCAGCTCCTTGAGCTTCGGAAAGATTTCTGAACCGAGCTGGATGATAATCGATGCCGAGATGTACGGCATGATTCCAATCGCGAATACGGTGAAACGCGACAACGCACCGCCGGAGAACATGTTGAACATGTCCAACAAGCCGGTTTTGGATGATTCAAACAGCTTGGCCAGCTCAGACGGATCAATACCGGGCACCGGAATATGCGCACCGATACGATATACAATAAGCGCCCCTAGTAAAAACCAGAGGCGCTTCTTGAGATCGCCGAACTTGTCAGCCGAGCCTAATAGCGGGTTCGCCACAGTACTCAACCTTATTCAGTGATGGAACCACCAGCCGCTTCGATCGCTGCCTTGGCACCCTTGGTGACCAGCAGACCACGAATCTTGAGCGGACGCTCAACGTTGCCCGACAGCACAACTTTCACGCTACGTGCATGCTGATTGATCAAACCAGCCTGCAACAGTGCCAATGCATCGATCTCGTCAACCGGCAGGCCATTCAACTCGGAAGTACGAACTTCCTGGCTTTGACCCTTGGCCAGCGAAACGAAGCCACGCTTCGGCAGGCGGCGCTGCAGCGGCATCTGGCCGCCTTCGAAACCAACCTTGTGGAAGCCACCCGAACGCGACTTCTGGCCTTTGTGACCACGGCCAGCGGTTTTACCCAAGCCACTGCCGATACCACGACCAACACGACGCTTGGCGTGTTTAGCACCCTCTGCGGGTTTAATGGTGTTCAGTTGCATTTAGCCCTCGCACTTCAACAGGTAGCTGATCTTGTTGATCATGCCACGGTTTTCCGGGGTGTCCAGCACTTCAACGGTGTGGTTCATGCGGCGCAGACCCAAGCCACGAGCACAGGCCTTGTGCGCTTCAAGACGACCGATCAGGCTTTTCACCAGGGTCACTTTGATTTTGCCATTAGCCATTTGCCACCTCGCCCAGGATCTCGGCAACAGTCTTGCCACGCTTGGCAGCAATCTGTTCCGGAGTGCGCATATTCAACAAACCATTGATGGTCGCACGCACCAAGTTGTACGGGTTGGTCGAGCCATGGCATTTTGCAGTAATGTTATGCACACCCATTACTTCAAATACCGCACGCATCGGGCCGCCGGCGATGATACCGGTACCTTCCGGAGCGGGCTGCATGAATACGGTAGTAGCGCCGTGTTTGCCAACAACTGCGTGTTGCAGCGTGCCGTTTTTCAACGCAACCTTGGCCAGCTTGCGACGTGCTTCATCCATTGCCTTTTGTACGGCTACCGGCACCTCTTTCGATTTGCCCTTGCCCATACCGATACCGCCGTTTCCGTCACCTACAACGGTCAGCGCGGCGAAGCCCATGATACGGCCACCTTTTACGACTTTGGTTACCCGATTAACGGATACCATCTTTTCGCGAAGGCCGTCTGTACGTTCTTCCAGTTCGTTCTTTGCCATTTTGAACCTCGATTAGAATACCAGGCCGTTTTCACGGGCCGCGTCAGCCAGTGCTTTCACACGGCCATGGTATTTGAACCCGGAGCGATCGAATGCAACTTGCTCAACTCCGGCGGCTTTTGCTTTTTCAGCAATACGTTTGCCAACTAGGGCCGCGGCAGCGGTGTTACCACCGTTTTTGACGTCATTACGCAGCTCGGCTTCCAGTGTCGATGCGCTTGCCAGAACACGACCGCCGGTCGCGTCGATCACTTGCGCATAGATGTGCTGGTTTGTGCGATGAATAGTCAACCGCACCATGTCAAGCGCCGCAATGCGTGCACGGGTTTTGCGTGCCCTACGCAGGCGAGTTTCCTTTTTATCCATGGTAAAGCCTCAGTTATTTCTTCTTGGTCTCTTTCAGAACCACAACTTCGTCCGCGTAACGCACACCCTTGCCTTTGTACGGCTCCGGCGGACGATAAGCGCGAATTTCAGCTGCGACCTGACCGATCTGCTGCTTGTCGACACCCTTCAACAGGATTTCGGTCTGCGACGGAGTTTCAACCTTGACACCAGCAGGCATCTTGTGAACCACCGGATGGGAAAAACCCAAAGTCAGGTTCAGTGCATCGCCCTGAGCCTGCGCGCGGTAACCCACGCCAACCAGATTCAGCTTGCGCTCGAAACCTTGGGAAACACCCTTGACCATATTTGCCAACAGAGCACGCAGGGTGCCGGACATTGCCCGAGCCTGCTTTTCTTCACTCGCAGCAGCACACTGGATCGCGCCACCATCGATAGTGATCGAAACATCCTTGCTCAGCGGGCGAGCCAACGAACCCAGCGGACCTTTTACGGTAATCTGGCCGTCAGCGATTTTGGCCTCAACACCTGCAGGCAGCGCAACAGGATTTTTAGCTACACGAGACATCTAAAACCTCCCGATTACGCGACCACGCACAGCAACTCACCGCCAACACCGGCAGCACGCGCTTTGCGATCAGTCATAACGCCTTTGGAAGTGGACACGATAGCCACGCCCAGGCCGTTCATCACCTGCGGAATATCTTCCACGCCTTTGTAGATACGCAGCCCGGGGCGGCTAACGCGCTCGATGCGCTCGATAACCGGACGACCACCGTAATATTTCAGGCTGATTTCAAGAGTCTTCTTGGCGTCTTCGCCAACAACCTTGAATTCATCGATATAACCTTCATCCTTCAGCACAGCTGCAATCGACGCTTTCAGCTTCGACGACGGCATTGCCACCGAAGCTTTTTCGGCACGCTGAGCATTACGGATACGGGTCAGCATATCGGCGATAGGATCATGCATACTCATTGTTCTATTCCCCTATTACCAACTTGCCTTGACGACACCCGGAATTTCACCGCGCATCGCAATTTCACGTACTTTGGAACGACCCAGACCGAACTTGCGGAAAGTGCCGCGTGCGCGACCGGTCAGCGCACAGCGATTACGCTGACGTACCGGACTGGCATCACGAGGCAGACGCTGGAGTTGCAGGCGAGCAGCAAAGCGCTCTTCATCCGACAGTTTGCTGTCATTAATGATCGCGTTCAGCTTCGCGCGTTTGTCAGCGAATTTCGCGACAGTCTTGCGACGCTTTTCCTCACGATTAATCATACAAAGCTTGGCCATACCACCCTCAATTCTTGAAAGGGAATTTAAACGCAGCAAGAAGCGCGCGAGCTTCTTCGTCCGTTTTTGCGGTCGTGGTGATGGTGATATTCATACCACGCAGCGCATCGATCTTGTCGTACTCGATCTCCGGGAAGATGATCTGTTCACGAACGCCCATATTGTAGTTGCCACGACCATCAAACGACTTGGCGGAAATACCGCGGAAGTCGCGAATACGCGGAATGGCAACACTGATCAGGCGATCCAGGAACTCATACATGCGCTCACGGCGCAGAGTTACCTTACAGCCAACCGGATAATCTTCACGAATCTTGAAGCCGGCGATCGACTTCTTCGACTTGGTAACCACAGCCTTCTGACCGGCGATCTTCTGCATATCGCCAACAGCAAACTCCATTACCTTCTTGTCCGCAACCGCCTCGCCAACACCCATGTTCAGGGTAATTTTCTCGATACGCGGCACTTCCATCACCGACTTGTAGCCGAACTGCTTCTGCAGCTGCGGAACCACATCACTTACATACATCTCACGCAAACGAGCCATGATTACCCCTTAGGCGTCTACCAGTTCGCCATTCGACTTGAAAAAGCGAACTTTGCGACCGTCTTCCAGAACCTTGAAGCCAACGCGATCCGCTTTCTGCGTCGCCGGATTCAACAGGCCAACATTCGATACGTCGATCGCCTTGGCGATTTCGACGATACCACCTGCAACGCCGCGAACCGGATTTGGCTTCTGGTGCTTTTTGACCAGATTCACACCCTCAACGACAACATTGCCATCTGCGAGCACACGCAGAACAGTGCCGCGTTTACCCTTGTCTTTACCGGTCAGGACGATGATTTCGTCACCTTTGCGAATTTTGCGCATCATCACTCCTTACAGCACTTCAGGTGCCAGAGAAACGATCTTCATGAATCGCTCGGTACGCAACTCACGAGTCACCGGCCCGAAAATACGGGTACCGATCGGCTCCAGCTTGTTGTTCAGCAACACTGCGGCGTTGGCATCGAATTTGACCAGGGAACCGTCCGGACGACGAACCCCCTTGGCAGTACGAACCACAACCGCGTTATAAACGTCGCCCTTTTTGACACGACCACGCGGCGCAGCATCTTTGATGCTCACCTTGATGATGTCGCCAATGCCAGCGTAACGACGCTTGGAGCCACCCAACACCTTGATACACATAACGGTACGCGCACCGGTGTTGTCAGCCACATCCAGCTTGGACTGCATTTGAATCATTTTTTAATCTCCAACTTAAACCGTCTTCCACCTAACAGTGGACGATCCTACCGGCCCAGTTTTGGACCCCGTTCGGGGAAGGACGCTCTAAGGCAACACGAAAAGTCGTGCATTATAAAGGCCTCGCACTGGACGTGCAAGGCCTTCTTTGCTTATTGCCACAAAAACTTAGGCAACACGCGCTTTCTCGACCAGAGTGGTCACGCGCCATGCCTTGGTTTTCGACAGCGGACGGCATTCTTCGATAACGACCAGATCGCCTTCGCGATATTCGTTATTTTCATCGTGCGCGTGATACTTCTTGGAACGACGAATCACTTTGCCGTACAGCGGGTGCTTCACCTTGCGCTCAACCAGTACAGTAACGGTTTTATCCATCTTGCTACTGGTCACACGGCCGGTCAAAGTGCGGATAGTCTTTTCACTCATGCTCAGGCCGCCTTCTTCTCAGTCAAAAGGGTACGTACGCGAGCGATGTCACGACGAACCTTGCGCAGCTCGCTGGTTTTCGCCAGTTGCTGGGTCGCAATCTGCATACGCAGACCAAATTGAGCCTTCAACAGCGACAGCAACTCCTGATTGAGCTCATCCACAGATTTATTTCGCAGATCTTTAGCTTTCATCACTGCCCCACTTGACGTTGTACGAACTGGGTCGGGAACGGCAGCTTGGCCGCAGCCAGGCGGAACGCCTCACGTGCCAACTCGACGTTCACGCCGTCCATTTCATACAGAACCTTACCCGGCTGGATTTCGGCTACCCAATATTCCGGCGAGCCTTTTCCTCCACCCATACGAACTTCTGCCGGCTTTTTCGAAATCGGCTTGTCCGGGAACACGCGAATCCAGATACGACCACCACGCTTGATGTGACGCGTCATGGCACGACGCGCAGCTTCGATCTGACGCGCAGTCAGACGACCGCGACCAATGGCTTTCAAACCATATTCACCGAACGAAACCTTGGAACCGCGATAAGCCAAACCGGTATTACGGCCTTTTTGTACCTTGCGATACTTCGTACGATTAGGCTGCAGCATTTCTGCCTCCAGACTTGCGGGTACGTTTCTCGGTCTCAGCAGGCTTCACAACAGGCTGCTCACCACGAGCCAGCTGCTCACCCTTGTAAACCCAAACCTTGATACCGATGATACCGTAGGTAGTTTTAGCCTCGGAAGTAGCGTAATCGATGTCGGCACGCAGGGTATGCAACGGCACACGACCTTCGCGATACCATTCGCTACGAGCGATCTCGATGCCGTTCAAACGACCCGAGGACATGATTTTGATACCCTGAGCACCCAGACGCATCGCATTCTGCATCGCACGTTTCATCGCACGACGGAACATGACGCGCTTCTCCAGCTGCGAAGCAATGCTGTCGGCGATCAACTGAGCGTCGATTTCCGGCTTGCGCACTTCCTCGATATTGATGTGCACCGGCACACCCATCATCTTCTGCAACTGGCCTTTCAACAACTCGATATCTTCACCTTTTTTACCAATCACAACACCCGGGCGGGCACTGTGAATGGTAATGCGAGCATTCTTGGCCGGACGCTCGATCACAATCTTGCTGACCGCAGCGTGCGCCAATTTGGAACGCAGAAAGGAACGAACCTTGATGTCTTCATTCAGCATGGTTGCGAAGTTTTGATTGTTCGCGTACCACTTGGAAGACCAGTTTTTCAATACAGCCAGACGGAATCCCGTCGGATGAATTTTCTGACCCATGGCTTCTTCCTCAATCGCCGACAGTCACAGTGATGTGACAAGTCTGCTTCTCAATTCGGTTGCCCCGACCCTTTGCTCGCGCCGAGAAGCGCTTCAGGCTAGGACCCTTGTCGACATAGATGATCGCTACTTTCAGCGCATCGATATCGGCACCTTCATTATGCTCAGCATTCGCAATTGCCGATTCCAGCACACTGCGAATAATCTGCGCGCCCTTTTTCGGTGTAAAGGCCAGAACATTCAGAGCCTTTTCAACCGATTGACCGCGAACCAAATCAGCGACCAGACGGGCTTTTTGCGCGGACAGTCGAGCATTTCGCAAAACAGCAGAAACTCTCATTTCGCCACCTTATTTCTTAGCTTTCTTGTCCGCTGCATGACCTTTGAAGGTGCGTGTCAGCGAAAATTCACCCAACTTATGCCCAACCATGTTCTCGTTCACATACACGGGAACATGCTGGCGACCGTTATGTACGGCGATCGTCAAGCCAACGAACTCAGGCAGGATCGTCGAACGACGGGACCAGGTTTTGACCGGGCGCTTATCATTCGTAGCACGTACTGCATCAATTTTCTTGAGCAAGTACTGATCCACGAAAGGACCTTTCTTAATGGAACGTGCCATGGCTCATTACCCTTTGTTCGAATAGCGACGACGCACAATCATGTTGGATGTACGTTTGTTGCGACGAGTGCGGTAACCCTTGGTAGGAGTACCCCACGGGCTGACCGGATCGCGACCAGCTGCAGTCTTACCCTCACCACCACCATGCGGGTGATCAACCGGGTTCATCACCACACCGCGAACGGTCGGACGAATACCGCGCCAACGCTGCGCACCGGCCTTACCGATCGAGCGCAGATTGTGCTCTTCATGACCAACCTCACCCACGGTCGCACGGCAATCCACATGCACCTTGCGAATTTCGCCGGAGCGCAGACGCAACTGAGCGTAAGCACCTTCGCGAGCCAGCAACTGGGCCGAAGTACCTGCCGAACGCGCCAGCTGCGCACCCTTGCCAGGCATCATTTCCACGCAGTGCACAGTCGAACCGACCGGAATATTGCGCAACGGCAAGGCATTACCGGCCTTGATCGGAGCCTCGGAACCACTGACAATCTGCTGACCAATCACCAGACCGCGCGGAGCGATGATGTAGCGACGCTCACCGTCGGCATAACACAGCAAAGCGATATGCGCAGTACGGTTCGGATCGTATTCGATACGCTCGACCTTGGCCGGAATGCCATCCTTGTTGCGACGGAAGTCAACGACACGGTAGTGCTGCTTGTGACCACCACCCTTATGACGGGTAGTAATCACACCGCGATTATTACGGCCGGCATGCTTGGTCTGCTTTTCCAGCAAAGCCGCATGCGGAGCACCCTTGTGCAAACCCGGAGTAACAACCTTGACGACGGCGCGACGACCAGGCGAAGTCGGTTTTACTTTAATCAAAGACATGACCTATTCTCCTTATTCGCCGCTGGCAAATTCGATTTGCTGGCCTGGCTTCAGGCAAACATATGCCTTTTTCCAGTCCTTGCGACGGCCAGTAAAACGACCAAAGCGCTTTTGCTTGCCCTTGACGTTCAGAACCTGAACGCTATCAACCTGCACCTTGAACAAGAATTCAACAGCAGCCTTGATCTCGGGCTTGGTTGCATCGGTTGCAACACGGAACGCAACTTGCTCGTACTTGTCGGCTATGAACGTACCCTTTTCGGAGATGATCGGAGCCAGGATGACTTGATACAGTCGCTCTTGATTTGCTGCGCTCATGCGTACATCTCCTCAATCTGCTTGACCGCCTCGCGGGTGATCACAACGCTTTTGAAATGCACCAAGCTGACCGGATCAACCTGCGACGGCTCGACCACATAAACGCTAGCCAGATTACGAGTCGACAGATACAGGTTTTCGTCAACGCTATCAGCGATGATCAGAGCCTGATCCAGACCCATAGCCTTCATCTTGGCAACGAACTGCTTGGTCTTCGGAGTATCGATACTCAGCGAATCGATCACCGACAGACGGCCTTCGCGCGCCAGCTGCGAGTAGATTGCAGCAATACCGGCACGGTACATCTTCTTGTTAACCTTGTGGCTGAAATTCTCTTCCGGCGAATTCGGGAAAATCTTGCCACCGCCACGCCACAGCGGGCTGGATGCCATACCCGCACGTGCACGACCCGTGCCTTTCTGACGGAAAGGCTTGCGAGTCGATTTCGACACTTCCGAACGGCCTTTCTGCGCGCGATTACCGCTACGAGCATTGGCCTGATAGGCCACAACGACCTGGTGAACCAGAGCCTCGTTGAACTCGCGAGCAAACAGCGCATCGGAAACCGCCAGGGTCGAAACCTGCTGACCTTGCTCGTTAATTACCTTCAGTTCCATCATGCACCTGCCTTCACGCTAGGACGCACCGTCACGTCACCACCCTTGGCACCCGGGACAGCACCTTTAACCAGCAACAGCTGACGTTCAACATCAACGCGAACCACTTCGAGACATTGAACAGTGCGCTTTACGTTACCGTACTGACCGGCCATGCGCTTACCCGGAAATACACGACCCGGATCCTGCGCCATACCGATGGAACCCGGCGCATTATGCGAAACCGAGTTACCGTGCGAAGCACGCTGGGAACTGAAATTGTGGCGCTTGATAGCACCGGAAAAACCTTTACCCTGACTGGTACCGGTCACATCGACCAGCTGACCAACCTGGAAAACCTCTACCGACAGAACCGAACCCGGTTGCAGCGATGCCAGCTGTTCGGCAGTTACCGAAAACTCGCGCAGGCCACGACTAGCCTCAACGCCAGCTTTGGCAAAATGCCCAGCCTGAGCCTTGTTGACACGACTCGCCTTACGCGAACCGAAGCCAACCTGAACCGCTACATAACCATCAGTTTCATCGGTTTTGATTTGTGTGACGCGGTTATTGGACATATCCAGCACAGTCACCGGAATGGACGCGCCATCCTCGGCAAATACGCGGGTCATGCCAATCTTGCGACCTACAAGACCTAAACTCATGATTCTTTCCTTATGTTTATGTTTAAGGGTCGATTACGATTGATCGACAAAACAAAACGGGCCCGCCTTTACAGGCGAGCCCGCTATTCTAGCAGAAAATCAAGTTACTGCAACTTAATTTCCACGTCAACACCAGCCGGCAAATCCAGCTTCATCAGGGCATCGACGGTCTTGTCGGTTGGATCGACAATATCCATCAAACGCAGATGGGTACGAATTTCCAGCTGATCGCGCGAAGTCTTGTTGACGTGCGGCGAACGCAGAATATCGAAACGCTGGATACGGGTCGGCAGCGGAACCGGACCCTTGACCACAGCACCAGTGCGCTTGGCGGTTTCAACAATCTCGGCCGCGGAACGATCGATCAGATTGTAATCGTAAGCCTTGAGGCGGATACGAATGCGTTGACTTTGCATGTTTTTGTCCTAAAGAACGATAAAGAACGAGCCGGGGCGCACAATGCGCCCCTACCTGATTATTACTCGATAACCTTCGCAACCACACCGGCACCGACAGTACGACCGCCTTCGCGAATCGCGAAGCGCAGACCCTGCTCCATCGCGATCGGGCTGATCAGGCTGACGGTCATGGCGATGTTGTCGCCCGGCATCACCATTTCGGTGCCGGCCGGCAACTCGATCGAGCCGGTCACATCGGTGGTGCGGAAGTAGAACTGCGGACGGTAACCGTTGAAGAACGGGGTATGGCGACCACCTTCTTCTTTGGACAGAATGTACACTTCCGACTGGAACTTGGTGTGCGGAGTGATCGAGCCCGGCTTGGCCAGAACCTGACCACGCTCTACGTCTTCACGCTTCACGCCACGCAGCAGCACGCCTACGTTGTCGCCTGCCTGGCCCTGATCCAGTAGTTTGCGGAACATTTCCACGCCGGTACAGGTGGTTTTGACGGTCGGTTTGATACCAACGATCTCAACCTCTTCACCTACCTTGACGATACCGCGCTCGATACGACCGGTTACCACGGTGCCGCGACCGGAGATCGAGAATACGTCTTCCACCGGCATCAGGAATGCGCCGTCGATGGCACGCTCTGGTTCCGGAATATAGGTATCCAGCGCTTCGGCCAGACGGAAGATCGACGGTTCGCCGATGTCGCTCTGATCGCCTTCCAGCGCTTTCAGTGCGGAGCCTTTGATCAGCGGCAGGTCGTCACCCGGGAAGTCGTATTTCGACAGCAGTTCGCGAACTTCCATTTCGACCAGCTCGAGCAACTCTTCGTCGTCAACCATGTCGCATTTGTTCAGGAAGACGATGATGTACGGAACACCAACCTGACGTGCCAGCAGGATGTGCTCACGCGTCTGCGGCATCGGGCCGTCAGCTGCGGAGCAAACCAGAATCGCGCCATCCATCTGCGCAGCACCGGTAATCATGTTCTTAACGTAGTCGGCGTGACCCGGGCAGTCTACGTGTGCGTAGTGACGCTTTTCGGTTTCGTACTCGACGTGAGCGGTATTAATGGTAATACCGCGCGCTTTTTCTTCCGGCGCGCTATCGATCTGATCGTAGCCTTTGGCTTCGCCACCGAATTTCTTCGACAGAATGGTGGTGATTGCTGCGGTCAGGGTAGTTTTACCATGGTCAACGTGGCCGATTGTGCCGACGTTTACGTGCGGTTTCGTCCGCTCAAACTTTTCTTTTGCCATTTTTGATTACCTTAAATTCGATCACTTCTTGTTGTTGATGATCGCCTCAGCGACGTTTTTCGGCGCTTCGGAATAGTGTTTGAATTCCATCGAGTAGGTTGCGCGACCTTGCGACATCGAACGCAGAGTGGTCGAGTAACCGAACATTTCCGACAGAGGCACTTCCGCCTTGACGAACTTGCCACCGGCGGGATTGTCATCCATACCCTGCAGCATGCCACGACGGGAGGAGATATCGCCCATGATATCGCCCATGTACTCTTCTGGAGTTTCGATCTCAACCGCCATCATCGGCTCGAGAATCACCGGACCTGCGCGACGCATTGCTTCTTTGAACGCCAGCGAACCAGCCAATTCAAACGCAATTTGCGACGAGTCAACATCGTGATAGGAACCGAAGGTCAGACGAACTTTAACGTCAACCACCGGGAAGCCAGCCAGAACACCAGCCTTCAGTGTATTCTGAATACCTTTATCAACCGACGGAATGAATTCACGCGGAATGGTGCCGCCCTTGATTTCATCGATGAACTCGTAGCCCTTGCCTTCGCCAGCCGGCTCCAGAGTAATCACTGCGTGGCCGTACTGACCCTTACCACCGGACTGCTTGGCGTGCTTACCTTCAACATCGGCAACGGTTTTGGTGATGGTCTCGCGGTATGCCACTTGCGGCGCACCCACGTTAGCTTCAACACCGAATTCGCGCTTCATGCGATCAACCAGAATTTCCAGGTGCAACTCACCCATGCCGGACATGATGGTCTGACCGGTTTCTTCGTCAGTACGAATACGGAACGACGGGTCTTCCTTGGCCAAACGACCCAAGGCAATACCCATTTTTTCCTGATCCGCCTTGGTTTTCGGCTCAACCGCGACGTGAATCACCGGCTCAGGGAACACCATGCGCTCAAGAATGATTACATGATCCGGCGAACACAGAGTTTCACCCGTTGTTACATCCTTCAGACCAATACCGGCAGCGATATCACCGGCACGAACCTCGTCAATTTCTTCGCGGTTATTGGCGTGCATCTGGACGATACGCCCCATACGCTCTTTCTTGCCCTTAACCGAGTTAAGAACGGTATCGCCAGAATTCACAACACCGGAGTAAACACGGAAAAAGGTCAACTGGCCAACATACGGGTCGCTCATCAATTTGAATGCCAACGCCGAGAACGGCGCAGTATCCGAAGCTTCGCGTGTATCCGGCTGATCGCGATCATCCAGGCCCGCAACCGGAGGAACATCAACCGGCGATGGCAATAATTGAATCACCGCATCCAGCATCAGCTGTACGCCCTTGTTCTTGAACGCAGTGCCACACAGCATTGGCTGAATTTCACAAGCCAAGGTACGGGCACGCAGGCCAGCGATGATTTCTTCCTCGCTCAGCTCGCCCTGCTCCAGGTACTTGTTCATCATTTCTTCAGACGATTCAGCCGCAGCCTCAATCATCTTTTCACGCCACTCCGCAGCAACCGAAACCAGTTCGGCAGGAATATCGACATAATCGAACTTCATGCCCTGCGAAGCCTCATCCCACAGGATGGCCTTATTCTTCAGCAGATCGACCACGCCGGTAAAGCCATCTTCAGCACCAATAGGAATGGCGATCGGCACCGGATTGGCGCGCAGACGCAACTTCATCTGTTCAACCACGCGGAAGAAGTTGGCACCCTGACGGTCCATCTTGTTCACGAACGCCAGACGCGGCACCTTGTACTTGTTAGCCTGGCGCCAAACGGTTTCGGATTGAGGCTGCACACCACCCACCGCACAGTACACCATGCAAGCACCATCCAGAACGCGCATCGAGCGCTCAACTTCAATGGTGAAGTCTACGTGGCCAGGAGTATCAATGATGTTGATGCGATGCTCTGCAAACTGATGCGCCATGCCACTCCAGAAGGTAGTGGTGGCAGCGGAGGTAATGGTAATACCACGCTCTTGCTCCTGCTCCATCCAGTCCATGGTGGCGGCGCCGTCATGAACCTCACCGATTTTGTGGTTTACACCGGTGTAGAACAGGATACGCTCGGTAGTGGTAGTTTTACCGGCGTCAATGTGAGCACTGATACCGATGTTACGGTAACGCTCGATGGGTGTTTTACGTGCCACAGCTAAAGCCTTTTATCCAGATTTGAAAAAAGTTAGAAGCGATAATGCGAGAACGCTTTGTTCGCTTCTGCCATGCGGTGCACTTCGTCGCGTTTTTTCATCGCACCACCACGACCTTCGGACGCATCCAGCAATTCGCCGGCGAGACGCAATGCCATAGACTTCTCGCCGCGCTTGCGGGCTGCTTCGCGCAACCAACGCATAGCCAATGCCATACGACGTGCGGGACGAACCTCAACCGGAACCTGGTAGTTGGCACCACCGACACGGCGGCTCTTAACCTCAACAACCGGCTTCACGTTTGACAGCGCCTGGCTGAACACAGCCAGCGGCTCTTTACCGGTTTTCTTTTCAACCTGATCCAGAGCACCATAAACGATGCGCTCGGCAACGGACTTCTTACCGTCCTGCATAACGACGTTCATGAATTTTGACAGATCAACATTACCGAATTTAGGATCCGGCAACACTTCGCGCTTGGGTACTTCTCTACGTCTTGGCATAACAACCTCTTTAATCTATTCAGTTGAGCGTTCATTCGCTCGCGACCGACCATCAAGTCAGTCACTTACTCGACGGACTCACCGCCGACCTCAGCCCTGCATTCAAACACCGACGACAATTACGCCTTGGGACGTTTTGCACCGTATTTGGAACGGGACTGTTTACGATCTTTAACGCCTGCAGTATCCAGACTGCCGCGAACGGTGTGGTAACGCACACCCGGCAAATCCTTCACACGACCGCCGCGAATCAGAACCACCGAGTGTTCCTGCAGGTTGTGGCCTTCACCGCCAATGTACGAAATGACTTCGAAACCATTGGTCAGACGAACCTTACAAACCTTACGCAGTGCGGAGTTTGGTTTTTTCGGAGTAGTAGTATATACACGAGTGCATACACCACGTTTTTGCGGACAGGCTTCCAGCGCCGGCACTTTGCTCTTGGCCGGCTCGCTGCGACGACCCTGGCGCACGAGTTGGTTGATAGTTGGCATTGCTTCTTTCCTAAAAAAATGTGGCGACAACCCAACGTCGTCGCCAATTTCAAAAGACTCGAGATTCTATTTGAGTCTTCAACTCCCTGTCAAGAAAGGCTTATTCGGCCGCCTCGAAGGCAGACGCTTCGATCAGATCGGTGCGATTCGACATATCTTCGCCTTTCAGACGTTTGCGACGCGAATTGTGGTAAGCCAGGCCGGTTCCGGCAGGAATCAGTCGGCCCACAATCACGTTTTCCTTCAGACCACGCAGGTCGTCCTTCTTGCCCATGATCGCAGCTTCGGTCAGAACACGCGTGGTTTCCTGGAACGATGCCGCCGAAATGAACGAGTCGGTAGACAACGATGCCTTGGTAATACCCAGCAGAATATTTTCATATTGCGCCGGCTGTTTGCCCGCCGCATTCATTGTATCGTTTTCTTCAAACACCTCGGCACGCTCAACCTGCTCACCAGTGATGAAACGGGTATCGCCCGCATCGGTGATATGAACGCGACGCAGCATCTGGCGAACGATCACTTCGATGTGCTTGTCGTTGATCTTCACGCCCTGCAAGCGGTAAACCTCTTGCACTTCCTCAACGATGTAACGTGCCAACGCTTCGATGCCCTGCAGGCGCAGGATATCGTGCGGATCGACCGGACCGTCGACGATCAACTCACCACGATTCACCACCTGGCCGTCGTGCACCAGAACGTGTTTCTCTTTCGGAATCAGGTATTCATTGGCAGTGCCATCGAGATCGGTAATGATCAGACGCTGCTTGCCTTTGGTGTCCTTGCCGAACGACACAGTGCCGGTGATATCCGCCAGCATGCCGGCATCTTTGGGCGAACGGGCTTCGAACAGCTCGGCAACGCGCGGCAGACCACCGGTAATGTCGCGAGTCTTCGACGATTCCTGCGGAATACGTGCCAGAACTTCACCCACAGCAACCTGCTGGCCATCTTTCACGGTAATGATACAACCGATCTGGAAGGTGATATTTACCGAGGTATCGGTACCCGGCATTTTTACTTCCTGACCATTTTCGTCCAGCAGTTTGACTTGCGGGCGCAGGCCTTTTGCAGTGGTGCCGGCACGCCGCTTCGGATCGATAACCACCAGCGTCGACAGACCGGTAACTTCATCGATCTGCTTGGCAACCGTGCCGCCCTCTTCGACGTTCTCGAAGCGCACAGTGCCCGAGTATTCGGTAATGATCGGACGGGTGTGCGGATCCCATGTACCCAGCACCTGACCGGCCTTGACGTGAGCACCGTCAACCGCCAGCAAGGTTGCGCCGTAAGGCACTTTGTGACGTTCACGCTCGCGACCGTTATCGTCGGTAATGATGATTTCGCCGGAGCGGCCGATGGCAATCTGCTCACCCTTGGCATTGGTCACATAACGCATCTGACCGGAGAAACGCACCACGCCATTCGATTTGGTTTCGATCTGGCTCGCCACTGCGGCACGCGATGCCGCACCGCCGATGTGGAAGGTACGCATCGTCAGCTGGGTGCCCGGCTCACCGATCGATTGTGCAGCGATCACGCCCACTGCCTCGCCGGCATTGACGATCTTGCCGCGGCCCAGATCGCGGCCGTAACACTTGGCGCACAGACCGTAGCGGGTTTCACAGGTCAATGGCGTGCGAATCTTGACTTCATCGATACCTGCGGCCTCGATCGCATCGACGATGTCCTCGGTCAGCAATGTGCCGGCTTCGAACATGGTCTCGTCGCTGTCCGGATTGATGATATCGGCCACGGCGGTACGACCCAGCACGCGCTCGCGCAACGCCTCGATCACCTCACCGCCCTGCACCACGGCTTTCAACGCCATGCCTTCGCGGGTGCCGCAATCGTCTTCGGTCACCACCAGATCCTGAGTCACGTCCACCAGACGACGTGTCAGATAGCCAGAGTTTGCGGTCTTCAGCGCCGTATCGGCCAGACCCTTACGTGCACCGTGGGTCGAGATAAAGTACTGCAGTACGTTCAGACCTTCGCGGAAGTTCGCGGTAATCGGCGTTTCAATAATCGAGCCATCCGGTTTCGCCATCAGGCCACGCATACCGGCCAGCTGACGAATCTGTGCTGCGGAACCCCGCGCACCGGAGTCGGCCATCATGTAAATCGCGTTGAACGACTCTTGCTGAACGGTCTTGCCCTCACGGTCGACAACCGGCTCTTTCGACAACTGCTCCATCATCGCCTTGGCAACCTGGTCGCCGGCACGGCCCCAGATATCCACGACCTTGTTGTAACGCTCGCCCTGAGTCACCAGACCCGAGGTGTACTGCATTTCGATCTCTTTGACTTCCTTCTCGGCAGCGGCCAGCAGGTCGTGCTTCTGCGTCGGGATCAGCATGTCGTCGACACAAATTGAGATACCGCCACGGGTTGCATAGGCAAAGCCGGTATACATCAACTGGTCGGCGAAAATCACGGTATCACGCAGGCCGCAACGACGGAACGAGCCGTTGATCAGGCGCGAGATTTCCTTCTTCTTCAACGATTTGTTGATGAATGCGAACGGCAAACCTTTCGGCAGAATTTCCGACAGCAATGCGCGGCCAACGGTAGTCTGCTGACGCACCAGCTTGGGAATGAATTCGCCGTCGGCGCCTTTTTCGTATTCGTACAGACGCACCGCGATGCGGGCGTTCAGATCCACCTGGCGGGTATCGTATGCACGCTGCAGTTCGCAGACGTCGGCAAACACCATGCCTTCGCCCTTGGCGTTGATCTTCTCGCGGGTCATGTAATACAGGCCCAACACGATATCCTGCGACGGCACAATGATCGGCTCACCGTTGGCTGGCGACAGTACGTTGTTGGATGCCAGCATCAGTGTGCGCGCTTCCATCTGCGCTTCCAGCGACAGCGGCACGTGAACGGCCATCTGGTCACCGTCGAAGTCGGCGTTGAACGCCGCACAAACCAGCGGGTGCAGCTGAATCGCCTTGCCTTCGATCAGCACCGGCTCGAACGCCTGAATACCCAGACGGTGCAGGGTCGGCGCACGGTTCAGCAGGATCGGATGTTCGCGGATCACGTCTTCGAGAATGTCCCAGACCTCCGGCACCTCTTGCTCCACCAGACGTTTTGCCGCCTTGATGGTTGTTGCCAGACCCAGCACTTCCAGCTTGTGGAAAATGAACGGCTTGAACAATTCCAGCGCCATTTTCTTCGGCAGACCGCACTGATGCAGACGCAATTGCGGCCCCACCACGATCACCGAACGACCGGAGTAATCTACGCGCTTACCCAGCAAGTTCTGACGGAAACGGCCGCCCTTGCCTTTGATCATGTCAGCCAGCGACTTCAGCGGGCGCTTGTTGGCGCCAGTCATCGCCTTGCCGCGACGGCCGTTGTCCAGCAGCGAGTCAACCGCCTCTTGCAGCATGCGCTTTTCATTGCGCACGATGATTTCCGGCGCTTTCAGCTCCAGCAGGCGCTTCAGACGGTTGTTACGGTTGATGACGCGACGATACAGATCGTTCAGGTCGGAAGTTGCGAAGCGGCCGCCATCCAGCGGCACCAGCGGACGCAGTTCCGGCGGCAGTACCGGCAGCACTTCCATTACCATCCAGTCAGGCTTGATACCCGACTTGTGGAATGCTTCCAATACTTTCAGACGCTTGGCGATCTTCTTGATCTTGGCATCGGAGCCGGTGTTTTCCAGATCGTGCTTGAGATTTTCCATCTCCTGCTGCAGATCCAGATTGGCCAGCAGATCGCGCACACCCTCTGCGCCCATCGAAGCGGAGAATTCGTCGCCGTACTCTTCCA
>JAXMFR010000077.1:0-1874 GCA_046347685.1 Chitinivorax sp. | reverse complement strand
ACCAGCGGTTACGACTGGCGACAGCGGTACGGCGGCGCAGTCAGCGCTGGAAGGCGTGGAAATGGCGCCTCAACCCAAACCGCGGAACCTGGCGCTGGAACGCATGCAACACTCCCTCTCTGACACACAGAAATAAATCCATGGCTGTTGATCGTTATGTTGTGGTGGGCAATCCGATTGCCCACAGCAAGTCGCCGCAGATTCACGCGGCATTTGCCGCCCAGACCGGGCAAAACCTGAGCTATGAGCGCCTGCTTGCGCCGCTGGATGGCTTCGCCGCCAGCGTTGCAGCGTTCCGCGCCGATGGCGGCAAGGGGTTGAATGTTACGGTGCCGTTCAAGCAGGAAGCCTGGCAGCTATGCGACGAATTGTCCGAACGCGCGCAGCTGGCAGAAGCCGTCAACACCATCCAACTTGAGGATGGCCGGATTGTCGGCGACAACACCGACGGCGTCGGCCTGTGTCGCGACATTTGCCACAACCTGCAGCAGGCGCTGCAAGGCAAACGCATCCTGCTGCTGGGCGCCGGCGGCGCGGCACGAGGCGTGATCCTGCCCTTGCTGGCAGAACACCCGGCTTGCCTGACGATTGCCAACCGCACCGCGAGCAAGGCCGAACAACTGGCGCAACAATTCCGGCAGCACGGCACAATCAACGCCAGCAGTTACGAAGCGCTGGCCGGACAAACTTTTGATGTCGTGATCAACGCCACCTCGGCCAGCCTTAGCGACGCCCTGCCGCCGCTGCCGGCCGGCTGTTTTGCGCCGGGCAGCCTGGCTTACGACATGATGTACGGCAAGGGACTGACGCCTTTCCTGCTGTTTGCGCAACAACAAGGCGCGGCACAGCTGGCGGACGGACTGGGCATGCTGGTGGAACAGGCGGCCGAAGCATTCCGCATCTGGCGTGGCGTACGCCCCGAAACAGCGCCGGTCATCCACAGCCTGCGGGCCAGCTTATGCTGAAGTGGATCGGCCGTGGCCTGCTGGCGCTGATTGTGCTACTGGCGTTGTATCAAGTCTGGCTGTTCAGCCATGTCTGGTGGTGGGTGGATCACAATCCATCGGCCAGTGCTTTTATGGAAGAGCAACTGGCAAAGCTGCAGGAAAATGATCCGGAAGCGGAGTTGCGCCACAAATGGGTGCCTTATGAGCGCATTTCGCCGAATCTGAAACGCGCACTGATCGCCTCGGAAGACGCCAAATTTCTTGATCACGAAGGTTTTGACTGGGAAGGTATCCAGACCGCCTGGGAAAAAAACCTGAAAAAAGGCCGGATTGTCGCCGGTGGCTCGACCATCAGCCAGCAGCTGGCGAAAAATCTGTTCCTCTCGTCGCGTAAAACCCCGTGGCGTAAAGGCGAAGAAGCCATCATCACACTGATGCTGGAAAAGATGATGAGCAAGCGGCGCATTTTCGAGATATACCTGAACGTGATCGAATGGGGCAATGGCGTGTTTGGCGCGGAAGCTGCGGCACGTCACTATTACAAAAGCAGCGCCGCCAGTCTGGGTGCGCCACAGGCTGCCAAACTGGCGGCGATGGTGCCGAACCCGCGTTATTTCGACAAAAATCGCAACGATCGCAAACTGTTGCGCAAGGCTGCCATCATTCAGCGCCGCATGTGGGCGGCAGACTTTCCCTGAGGCATGCTGATCGCGCTTGCGCGAACACATAAAAACCTGACGCAGTGCCGGAAAACTGGATTAACATTGTTAAGTCTTGCCGGCATTTTTCTTTGCGGCCCGCACCCGCTGCTCTGGCAGTGAAGGAGTTCTGATGCGTACCTCACCCTATCGCCCTCTCGACCAACATAACTGGCAGCAAATCCGCGGCGCGGTTTCGCTTGCCGGCACCAGCTTTGAGCGGGTAACG
>JAXMFR010000076.1:0-2557 GCA_046347685.1 Chitinivorax sp. | reverse complement strand
AGCATATGTTGGAGCGTGCAGCCCAGCAGCAAGCGCAGGAACTGGAGAGCCGGGTTTCGACTCTGACGGGTTTGATGGAGCCATTGCTGATTCTGGCCATGGGCGGCGTGGTGTTGCTGATCGTGATGGCGATCCTGATGCCGGTGTTTGAAATGAACCAACTGATTAAATAGGAAAAGGTTTTGCATGTCTCAGCTTAACAATACACAGCGTCAGCGCGGCTTCACCCTGATCGAGATTATGGTGGTGATCGTGATTCTCGGCGTGCTGGCGGCGCTGGTGGTGCCAAAAATCATGTCTCGCCCGGACGAGGCGCGGGTGGTTGCGGCAAAACACGATATTTCGGCCATCGGCCAGGCGCTGAAGCTATACAAGCTGGATAACGGCAGCTACCCCACCACTGAACAGGGGCTCAAGGCGTTGATCGCCAAGCCAGGCGTGGCACCCGTTCCAAATAACTGGAAAACCGGCGGCTATCTCGACAAGCTGCCGCAAGACCCGTGGGGACGTGATTTTCAATATCTGAGCCCGGGCGTCAAAGGTGAAGTCGATGTCTTCAGTTATGGCGCGGACGGCGCGGTAGGCGGTGAAGGCACCGATGCCGATATCGGTTCCTGGAATAGCTGAAACACGTGATGTCGCTGCGCCGGCCTGGCCAAGGCTTTACCCTGCTGGAAATCATGGTGGTGCTGGTGATTATCGGCATTGTCCTGTCGCTGGCTGTGGTGCGCCTGGATCCGCCGGCGGATCGCCAATTACAGCAGGAGTCGGAGCGGCTGGCGTTGTTGTTTGAAGCTGCTCGGGATGAGGCAATTGCCCGTAGCGAGCCGGTTGCATGGTCGCATTTTCGCGGTCGCCATCAATTCTGGATTCGAAAAAATGCTGACTGGCAGCCATTGACTGGCGTGGATGTACTGCTGCCCCGCGAGTTGCCGGCTGGAATCAGCTTTGGCGCAATCAAGGTCAATCTGCAGCCGCAGGGGGAAGATGGCAAGCTGGTATTCCAGCCCTCTGGCGTCAACGAGCTGTTTCAGGTTCAGTTGCTGGGTGAGGGGGGGCTGTTTGAGCTAGCCTCGGATGTCTTGGGTCGGG
Organism: Chitinivorax sp.; assembly: GCA_046347685.1. Classification (GTDB taxonomy): domain Bacteria; phylum Pseudomonadota; class Gammaproteobacteria; order Burkholderiales; family SCOH01; genus CALMFQ01. The sequence goes on along the minus strand of JAXMFR010000076.1, from coordinate 1,465 downwards.
TGCGCGTGAGTCGTCAAGATGTGGCCGCGCAAGGATAAGGGATTTACCCTGGTCGAGGTGCTGGTGGCACTGGCGATTCTGGCCGTGGCGCTGGCAGCGGCGATGCGTGCCACCACGGGCCTGATCGACAATGCTGCCACCTTGAAAGAGCATCTGGTCGCGGGTTGGCTGGCGCAAAACCGGCTGCAGGAGCATATTGCCCGGCGAGACTTTCCCGAGCTTGGCTCGCAAACCGGCAGCGAGCAAATGGGCGGCATTCAATTCAGCTGGCGAGAAGATATCAGTGGTACGCCCAATGCCCGTTTTCGCCGTATCGAAATCAGCGTTTTTACCAATAATCAGACTGACTATGCTTCGGCGCGACTCATTGGCTACCTTACCAGCATTCGCTAAACGTGCCGCTGGCGGGTTTACGCTGCTGGAGCTGCTGGTAGCGCTGATCGTGTTTGCGGTGATGTCTGCCGTGGCATATAGCGGCTTGAACCAGATTTTTGCCGTCCGCGAACGCATCGAGGCAGAGAACCGAAAGTGGCGCGAGTTGACGCTGGTGCTGGGGCGAATGGAGGAGGACATTGCCCAGGCGATTAGCCGCCCGGTGCGTGATAGTTTCGGCACCTTGCGCGCGCCACTGCAGGGGCATCCGCAGCTGGTTGGAGAGGACGATGCCAATCTCAGCCTGGTGCGCATGGGGGCGGGCGGTAGCTCCGGGATTGCAGCGGACCTGACTCGTGTGGGCTATCGCCTGCGTGAAGGTTGTCTGGAATTGCTGTTGTGGCCGGCGCTGGACTTGCCTCCGCGCACCGGACCGAATGTGCATGTCTTGCTCAGTGATATCAAGGCTTTTGAGTTGGCATATCTGAGTGAGCAGGGAATCTGGGAAAGCAAGTGGGAGCCCGCTGACAACAAGGCGCTGCCCCGTGCGGTGCAGTGGGTACTGACGCTGTCCAGTGGTGAGAAAATTCGCCGTCTGGTGGCATTGCCATGAAACAGCGCGGCGTGGCGGTCATTACGGCTTTGCTTGTGGTGGCGCTGGTGACTGCAGCAACCGGCTTCATCGCCTGGCGTCAGCAACTCTGGCTGCGTACAGTGGAAAACCAGCTGAACATGGCTCAGGCCAAGGGGATTGCCCGTGCTGCCTTAAGCCTGGTGCGTGCCGAACTCAACGATGATCGCCGGCGCGATGGCAATAAATATGATTATCCGGGGAAGGCCTGGGCGGTACCGATCAGCAACATCCCGGTAGAACAGGGTACTGCCGGTGGCTTGGTGCGCGATCTGCAGGGGCGTTTCAATCTCAATAATCTGGTTAATAGCAGTGGACAGCCTAATGAGGCCTGGGTTGAGGCCTGTCGCAATCTGTTTCGCCAGTTGCAGCTGCCTGCGGAGCTGGTACCGAATCTGTTGGCCTGGATCGATCCGGTGCAGAGCCAGCGACAGGATGGCGGTGCCGAGGATGAGTATTATC
>JAXMFR010000075.1:0-3014 GCA_046347685.1 Chitinivorax sp. | reverse complement strand
AAGCACAGGGAACCCGGAGCGCAGCGAAGAGCGCGAACGTCGGGTCGCCTTTTCTTTGGATACTTTCTTTTGGCGAAGCAAAAGCAAAGTATCTCGGCCGCGGGACGAACTCCCGCCTCAATCACCGCGCGTCAGCGCACCACTTCAACCATCACACCCAGCACCACTGCTGCCCCCCGGATTTCACTGCGTTGCATCCGGGCTACGCTCGCCCTCCGCCGCATTGCCGTCGCGTTCGCGCTTGTAGTTGCGCCACCACGTCAGGTTGTACCGCACCACGTGATACAGATACCAAGGCAACATCACTTCGAGCAGCAAAATGAAGGGCAGGCTTTTTTCTTTAAGTTTCTTTAAATCGTGCCATCGCTGGTGAAATCGAACATTCCACTCGTATAGGTAAATATCCTCCGGCGCAGGCGCATCAGCTTTACTTCCATCAACACCAGGCGCCCAAGTATGCTGCTGCATAACGCCCCAGACATCGTCGAACCAGTAACGTACATAACGACCATTGATACCTTTGCCCGTGCCCAGATAACAGCCCAGATGCTGAGTGACAAAACCGCAAAACACTTCTTTACGGCCGTTTTTGGTGTGGATATAAACCGGCGGCGCGTAGTATGTCTTGCCAAAGCCGCTATCTGGCCGATATTCCAGCCAGCCCTCCACCACCTGCAACTGCTCGAACTTCGGCATCGGATGCATCAGCGCCAACGGATAACCCCGCGCCTTCATGCCGCAGGCAACCATCACCGCCAGCACCACCATCGCGCGGTGCCAAGGGAGTTTTTCGGAGTTGACCCACCAGAAGGTCAGGCAATGCCACAGCAGTTTCATGTTTCAAGAACCAGAATCAGCGATAGGCCAGTTTAGGCCATTGACCTGCAAGCCGCTCTGCCATTGGTCTACAGGAATACAGATGAGGCCTACAGCCCTATCGCTGATTTCGTTGCCAGTGCAACTGTGGTGCGAAGCCAAGCCGCAGACAGTGCTTTGGCACGGCAAGGCGCAGGCGACAAGTCACAGCTGTGCTGGCGACGAAATCACCGCCCTACAAACTGCGCTGGCCGCCTCTGCATAAACGCCGCCATCCCCTCTTTTACATCCTCACTCGCCATCAACGGCGCCAAATCCGGCAGCAGCCGCGCAATTGCGGCCTCGTCACCCTGATAGCGCGCAATCCGCGCCGATTGCAGCGTCGCCTGCACCGCCAGCGGTGCCTGTTGTGCGATGTTGTCGGCAATCGCCAAGGCGCGTTCGAACTGCTGGCCGGGTTCGACCAGTTCTTGCACCAGGCCCATGCGGTGCGCTTCCGGCGCGCTCAGCTGGTCGCCGGTGAGCAGGTAGCGCATGGCGTTGCCCCAGCCGATTTCCTGCAGCCAGCGCACGGTTGCGCCGCCAACGGCGTAAATGCCACGTTTGACTTCAATCTGGCCGAACTGGGTGTTGCTGGCGGCGATGCGGATGTCGGCGGCGAGCATCAGTTCAATGCCGATGGTGAGGCAAGTGCCTTGCACGGCGTAGATCAGCGGCTTTTTCAGCCGTTCGCCCTGCAGGCCGCAGGGGTCGATGCCGCCTTCCGGCAAGGTGGGCATGCCGCCGGAGGCGAATACCGGCGCCCATTGCGGCAGATCCAGCCCGCCGGTGAAATGTTCGCCGACGGCGTATACCAAACCGACGCGCAACTCGGGATTGCGGTGCAGCTCGCCGAGCGCGCTTGCCAGCTGCAGATACATATCCACGTCAAACGCATTGCGTTTTTCCGGGCGATTCAGGCCGATGGTCAAGACGTGGCCACGGGTTTCGATCAACAGCGACATGCTCACGCTCCCTCGGTCACCAGCACCACCTTGCCGGTGGTTTTACGCGCCATCAGCTCGTTCAGCGCCTGCGCCGCCTGCGCCAGCGGGTAAACCTTGGAAATATGCGGCTTGATCTTGCCTTCCATCAGCCAGCCGAACAGCTGCATCATGTTGGCCTGGTTATCCTGCTTTTGCCGCATCGCAAACTCGCCCCAGAACACGCCGACAATCGAGCAGCCCTTCAGCAGCGCCAGATTCAGCGGGATTTTCGGGATATCGCCGGCGGCAAAGCCCACCACCAGATAACGCCCGTTCCACGCCATCAGCCGCATCGCCGGCTCGGCATAATCGCCGCCCACCGGGTCGTAGATCACGTCCACACCTTTGCCATCGGTGATGGTTTTGATGCGCTCGCGCCAGTCGTCGTTGCTGTAGTTGACCAGTTCGTCAGCACCGTTGGCCTGGCACACCGCCAGCTTCTCATCGCTCGACGCCGCCGCAATCACCCGAGCGCCCATCGCCTTCGCCAACTGAATCGTCGCCAGCCCCACGCCACCGGCCGCACCCAGCACCAGCACGGTTTCGCCGACTTTCAGCTGCGCCCGGTCTTTCAGCGCGTGGTACGAAGTGCCGTACACCATCGCAAACGACGCCGCGACTTTGAAATCGAAACCGGGCGGAATCGGAATCACCTTGAACGCCTCGGTCACCACCTCCTCGGCAAAGCCACCCCAGCCGGTAAAGGCAATCACGTGATCGCCCGGTTTCAGGTGGCTGACACCCTCGCCCACTTCCTTGATCACCCCCGCCAGCTCGCCGCCGGGCGAAAACGGCATCTCCGGCTTGAACTGGTATTTGCCCTGGATGATCAGCGTGTCGGGGAAATTGACACCGCAGGCTTTGACACTGATGACGACCTGCTTCGGGCCGGGTTTGGGCGAGGCGACGTCTTGCAGCACCAGCGTGTCGGGCAGGCCGTGGGATTGACAGAGGATGGCTTTCATTGGGGGATCTCCAGTTGGGTTGTTGTGGTTTTGCTCGATGCTGCCGTGGTGGCGCATCGGCTGTTGTTTTTTGTAGCCCGGATGCAACGAAGTGGAATCCGGGTTGCGGCACAGAGCCGGGCAATCTGTTTCGTGCGCTAACGCGCAATTATTTTGGTGCCGGGGGTGCCCGGCAGGCACGGTACCTTTCTTGTCTCGCCAAGAAAGG
>JAXMFR010000074.1:0-3288 GCA_046347685.1 Chitinivorax sp. | reverse complement strand
ACCACGGTGTTGATCCGCTCACGCACACCGTCGACTTCGCACCAACTATTGTTGGTCAGGCTGCCGGGTTTTAACGGGCTATCGAATTGCAGCAGGAACACCTGCTCCTCATCCACAATCGACGCCATCTCGACCGACTCGCCATTAGCCAGATCCAGGCTGCCGTTGGGGCGGCTTTCGCGCACCATCGGCCCGCCGGTGTTGAAGCTGAAACTTGCCGCTGTCAGCGGCGCGCCATTGGCGCTGCGGAATGTCGCGCTGATGCTGAAGCGACAACTCACGCCCCCCGGCAGTTCGCGCTCGAAGTCGTATACCCAGTTCTGCGTATCCAGCCAGCGGCCGCTGCCCGGCTCGCTGCACTGGATTTCAAACGGCGCGGGCGCCTGGTTATTGCCGAGCGCCACCACCGGCTGGTTGAAATGTGCCTGCACCTGACGCACGTTTTTACTGCTGCCCTGGGGCGAAAAACGGTCCACATTGACGCTGGCGGCGGCACACAGTGCGCTGCTCAACAACAAACCCAGAGATAAACTCAAACGACGCATGGCGGGTTTCCTTGAACGGACAGGTTGGGCTGACTGGCCGCCAGCAAGAGTTTTTGTGTACGCGGCAAGGCCTTGATGGCCAACTCGCGCTTCAACGCAGCCGATTTGTCGCTGCAATGTTCCTGATACACCAACAGCAACGGCCCCCGGCCCCGGGTATAACGCGCACCCTTGCCGGCGCGATGTTGTTCGATACGCCGCTGCAATTGATTGGTGATGCCGGTGTAGAGGCTGCCATCGGCGCATTGCAGCATATACACCAGCCATTGTTCCTCAGAACACGCCATAGGCAATCCCGGCGGCCATGGTCTGGCCCATTTCTTCACAGCGGGCGAGCACTTCTGCATTCAACTCGCCTTTGGCAATGATGGGCTCGATCACCCGCGTCAGCGGATAACCGCGGGCAATGCGTTCAATCGCGTTAAGTGCACCGCTGCCGTCGTTGCCGGCGCTGACCATCACCGCAAACGGCAGGCCTTCCACCTTGCCCTGAGCCGGGTAATAGGTGCGATCGAGAAAATCTTTCATGGCACCGGCCATGTAGCCAAAGTTTTCCGGCGTAGCCAGCAACAGGCCATGGCACCACAGCAGATCGTCAATATTGGCGCGCAAGCCGTGCTCGAAGCGGATTTCCACCTCATCGGCCAGTTGTTTTGCACCCCGCAGTGCGGCCAGCGCCATTTGCAGGGCATGGCCGGTCTGGCTGGCGTAGACGATCAATAAATGTTTCATGTTGGCAGTTTATCAATCACATAAGCATTATCGGCAGCATTCGACAAATTATGCGGAACATTAGCGAACACGGATAAACCTGCTAGAATCAGGAATAATTACAAATTTAAACGCCCCCACCGCGTCCCCGCCAAACAATGTCCTGCTCTCCTGTCGAACTGGCCGAGAAAAACCAGTCGGTACTGGTTACCTGGCAGCGTTATCGCAAGGATTCGACATTCGAGAATTTTGTCGAATTTGCCATTTCGCTCAACAGTTTTACCGAGTTCCTGATCGCCAAGGGACCGAACGGCCTGCTGCACAGCGCACGGGAACTGGAGCAAAGCGCGCTGAACCTGTTCGGTGACGAGCGCACCCACCCGATCAACGATCTGGCCCTGCAGGATATCCACGGCCGGGTGCACACTATTTCGCGCCTGATCGAACAGCAGATTGCCAGTGCCAACCAGCAGCAGGAACGCCGCGAACACAATGGCGAAACTGCGCACGAAATCCAGCGCTCGCGCGATGTCTGGCTGATTGCGCAGGACAAGGAGCCATGGCGCGACCTGCTGTCGCAGCTCGGTTATTTTGGCGTGCGCGTCGATTATTTCACCTGGCAGCATCTGCCGGCACCGATGCAGTCAAACCCGATCGTGATGATTGATATCACCGGCCTGGAACCGGCATCGTGGGGGGTGCAGATCCGTTCGCTGCGCCAGCAGTTTGCCGGCAGCCAGATGATCTGCCTGTCGATGCAGTCCGACTTCAATAACCTGCAGATGGCGCTGCAAGCAGGATGTGACACTTGCTTTCCGGACGACACGCCGCTGCAGGCGATTGTTGCGCATGTGCTGGAACTGAACGATCCACTGGAACAGGAAGCATTCCGGGTGCTGGTAGTCGAGGATTCGAGCACAGCTATCAAGCTGATCCAGCGTGCACTGGAAGAACACAAGATTGTCAGCAAGGCGATCAACGACCCGCGTCATGTGCTCGATGAGCTGCGCGATTTTCAACCGGACCTGATCCTGATGGACATGTACATGCCGAAATGCACCGGCGTGGAAGCCGCGCGGGTGATTCGCCAGCATGCACAGTTTCTCAGTATTCCTATCGTTTATCTGTCGGGCGAAACCGACGTTGCGTTGCAGATCGATGCATTGCGCCTGGGCGGTGATCATTTCCTGACCAAGCCATTCAATCCGGTATTTCTCAACGCCATCGTCAAAAGCAAAATTGAACGTTACCGCAGCCTGCGCCGTTCGATGTATCACGACAGCCTCACCGGCCTGCTCAACCATACTTCGACCAAATCGGCGCTGGACCGGGCATTGGCGGAATCAGAAAAAGATCAGCGACCAGTATCGGTGGTGATGGTCGATATCGACTATTTCAAGAAAGTGAACGATACCTACGGTCACCCGGTCGGCGATCAGGTAATCCGCTCACTGGCCTGGCTGTTGAAACAGCGTCTGCGCAAAACCGACATTATCGGCCGTTATGGTGGTGAAGAATTTCTGGTGGGGCTGGTTGGCTCAACGCCACAGCAGGCCCTGAAAACCATGGACAAGATTCGCAAGGACTTCAACCTGATCCAGCACCCCTACGGCGATAGCTATTTCAACATCAGCTTCAGCGGCGGCATTGCCAGCTATCCGGAATATGGCGATCGCGAAGAACTGGTGTTGCGCGCCGACGAGGCCCTGTATCGGGCTAAACGCGGCGGCCGCAATCAGCTCGCTGTTGCCCAGGCTGAAGCAGCGGTCTGAGCCGCTGCCTTCAGGCCAGCACCTCCACCTCATCCCCGAGCGTCAACAATCCGCTATTACGCGCCACCAGGTTCTGGCCAAACAGTGTGCCAGCCGGAAATGCGCGATATTGATTCAAGGTCGCCAGCGGCTGCTTTTGCGGATGCATCTGGCCATTCTCGGGATTAACCGTGGTAAAAATACAGCGCTCACACGGTTTCACCACATCGAAAACCACCGAGCCAATCCGCAGCACTCTCCACTCGTCTTCAGCAAAAGCT
>JAXMFR010000073.1:0-3762 GCA_046347685.1 Chitinivorax sp. | reverse complement strand
GCGGTGGCAAAGAAGGTGCGCCAGCAGTTTGCCGACACCGCCGATATTGTCGCGATCGATGATTCGGTGGAAGACAGTGCGCCGAAACGCCTGCTGAAAGTCGATCAGAGCAAGGCGGCGCAGCTGGGCGTAGCGCAGCGCGACATTGTCGCCACCATGCGTATCGGCCTGACCGGCATGGCGGTGACACCGCTGCACGACCAGCAAGCCAAATACGAAGTGCCAGTGGCGCTCACCCTGCCGCCCGAGCACCAGTCGGGGCTGGACGATTTGCTGAAGCTGACCGTCAAGTCCGCATCCGGCGCCATGGTGCCGCTGAGCGAGCTGGTGCAGGTGCAGGCACTGACCCGCGACAAGGCGATTTACCACAAGGATCTGCTGCCGGTGGTGTACGTGATGGCCGATATGGCCGGCAAGCTGGATAGTCCGCTGTACGGCATGTTTGCCGCACGCGCCGGCATCAGCGGCAAGCCGCTGGAGCAGGGCGGGGTGCTGACCGATTATTTCATCCGCCAGCCGTCCGATCCGTATGCCGGTTATGCGCTGAAATGGGATGGCGAATGGCAGGTGACCTATGAAACCTTCCGCGACATGGGCGCCGCCTATGCGGTGGGGCTGGTGCTGATCTACCTGCTGGTGGTGGCGCAGTTCAAGAGCTACCTCACGCCAGCGATCATCATGGCGCCGATCCCGCTCACCATCATCGGTGTGATGCCGGGGCACGCGCTGCTGGGTGCGCAATTCACCGCCACCTCGATGATCGGCATGATCGCGCTGGCCGGCATCATCGTCCGCAACTCGATCCTGCTGGTGGATTTCATCAACCTGCAAGTGGCGTCCGGCGTGGCGTTCAAGCAGGCGGTGGTGGATGCCGCCGCCACCCGTGCCAAACCGATTGTGCTGACCGGCGTGGCAGCGATGATGGGCGCGTTTTTCATCCTCGACGACCCGATTTTCAACGGGCTGGCGATTGCACTGATCTTCGGCATCCTGGTGTCGACATTGCTGACGCTGGTGCTGATTCCACTGATGTATTACGCCGCTTATCACAAGCGTTTTACGGTGCCGGTTGATTCGGTCGAGTGAAGTTTGAACTGGCAAAGATTGCTCCTCCCCCTTCAAGGGGGAGGTTGGGAGGGGGATGGGGCATGGTTAGCATGGCCGTAGTAGCCGAATTGCTTACCCCATCCCCACCCCGGCCCTCCCCTTGAAAGGGAGGGGGTAGGTAAGTGGCGCTGCATACAAAATTTGGCCACATCGATAGCTGAGTAAACCAAGAAGGAGTGTTGTCATGACTGTAAACCGCTTTATCCGTATTTTCGCCGGCTTCATGGTGATGTTGTCGCTGGGCCTGGGCGTGCAGGGCAGCCCGATTTTCGTGAATCAGAACTTCCTCTGGTTCACCCTGTTTGTCGGCGCCAACCTGTTCCAGAGCGGCTTCACCCAGCTTTGCCCGCTGGCCACCATCCTGCGCAAACTGGGCATGACTGATCCGGAAGACCCCAGCAAAAGCTGCTGTAACTGATTGATATTGCGAAAGGTAAAGCATATGAAATATCTTGTTTTGAGTGTGGCACTGGCGGGTTTGGCAACGTCTGCGCTGGCGGATACGCCGGATTATCTGGCTGAGGCACGTCAGGCTGCCGGTAGTTTGCTGCAAACGCTGGGCGGTGAACTGAAGCGCGAAATCCAGACCAACGGCGTGGAGTCGGCGGTGAGTGTGTGCAAAACCCTGGCGCCGCAGATTGCTGCCGAGCAATCGCGCAAAAGTGGCATGAAAATCAGCCGTGTCAGCCTCAAGCCGCGTAATCCGCTGCTGGGCACTGCCGATGCCTGGGAGCAGCAGGCGCTGCAAACGCTAGAAGCGCGCGCTGCCAAAGGCGAAAAACCGGAAACCCTGGAAATCAGCGAAACCGTGAAAGAGCCAGCTGGCAGCTACTACCGCTACGCCAAGGCGATTCCGGTGCAGCCTTTGTGCCTGAGCTGCCACGGCGGGCCGAGCGACATTGGCACCGGCATCAAGGCCAAACTGAATAGTGAATATCCGCACGACAAGGCCACCGGTTATACGCTGGGCATGTTGCGCGGCGCGGTCAGCATCAAGCGGCCGCTGGCAGATTGAGCTGGATTGAGTCGTCGTTAACGTTGGGCAATTCTTGATAGGAGAACTGGCATGAAACAGAACGTAGGTAGCACTGAACGCATTATCCGCATCGTTGCCGGCCTGGGTATTCTCAGCCTCACCGTGGTCGGCCCGCAAACCCCGTGGGGCCTGCTGGGGCTGGTGCCGCTGGCCACCGGTGCACTCGGCTGGTGCCCGCCATACGCGATTTTCGGCATCAACACCTGCAAGGTAAAAAGCAGCGGCCAGTAACGATTTGCCGGCAAGGCTGCAAGGCAATACTGGCAAGGCTTGCGGCCATGCCTGCAGGCCGCTCTGGGATTGCCTTGCAGCCCGATAGCCGCAGGAGTATCAAAACATGTCATGGCTGCATGAATACTGGGGGCTGCTGCTGATCATCGGGCTGATGTTTGGCCTGCTGTTCCCGCCAATGATGATGAAAGGAGGCAAGCCGGTGAAACAACTGACTCCGGATGAAGCCAATCAACTGATCAAGCAACAGGATGCCATCGTGCTCGACGTGCGCAACGGCGGCGAAATTGCCAGCGGCAAGGTGCCACATGCACTGAATATTCCGCTGGGCACGCTAGAGGCTCGCTTGTTCGAGCTGGAGCCGTATCGCAACAAGCCGATCATCGTCAATTGCCAGCTCGGCGGGCGCTCTTTATCTGCCTGCCAGATCTTGAAAAACCACGGCTTCACCGACATTTACAACCTCAAGGGCGGGATCGCGGCCTGGCTGCAATCCAACCTGCCTGTTCAACGTTAAAGGATTTGCCGAATGGCTGATATCACCATGTACACCACCGCAGTTTGCCCCTATTGCCAGCGTGCCGAGCAGTTGCTGCGCAGCAAGGGCGTGACTGACATCAACTTCATCCGTGTCGATGTCGAGCCGCAATTGCGCGAAGAAATGATGACCCGCACCGGCCGCCGCACCGTGCCGCAAATCTACATCGGCGAGACTCACGTCGGCGGTTTTGACGATCTGGCCGCGCTGGATCGTGCCGGCGGTCTCGATCCATTACTGGCGGCCTGAGCATGGAACTGGTCTGCGCCCATTGCCACACCGTCAACCGCGTGTTGCCCGAGCGGCTCAACGATCACCCCAAATGCGGCAAGTGTGGCGAGCCGGTGTTGTCGGGTGGGCCGGTGTCGCTGGATGGCGGCACCTTCCAGCGCTTCATCAGCCGCAATCAGTTGCCGGTGGTGGTGGATTTCTGGGCGCCATGGTGTGGCCCGTGCCGCGCGATGGCGCCGATTTTCGAACAAACTGCACACCAGCTGGCTACACGCTACCGCTTTGCCAAGGTTGATACCGAGGCGCATCCCGCGCTGGCGCAGCAATTCGCCATCCGCAGCATTCCTACCCTGGCGGTGTTCAAGGATGGCCGCGAAATCGCGCGTCAGGCCGGGGCGATGCAGGGCGCGCAGCTGCAGCAGTGGCTGGCGAGTATCGGCTGATCGGTGTTGTCTGCCTGGCCTGCAAGAGGCTAGGCTTTACTTGATTTAATGCCGGAGCGTTGAATGCGTTCCGGCATTGTCTTTTCTATCTTGCTTATTCAGCGCTATCCGAATCAGAAGCGTAAGCGTCTCGCCAACCCATCTCCTCAGTTCCCGCTAGCCCACATTTTTCACAA
>JAXMFR010000072.1:0-3823 GCA_046347685.1 Chitinivorax sp. | reverse complement strand
AGGTGCTGGTAGCGGTCGGCCGCCGGCCGAATGGCAAAAACATCAATGCCGAAGCTGCTGGAGTAAGCGTCGATGAACGCGGCTTCATCCCGGCCGACAAACAATGCCGCACAAACGTGCCACACATCTTCGCCATCGGCGACATCGTCGGCCAGCCGATGCTGGCGCACAAGGCGACGCACGAAGGCAAGGTAGCGGCGGAAGTGATTGCGGGCCACAAGAGTTATTTCGACGCGCGCACCATCCCCGGCATTGCCTACACCGACCCGGAAGTGGCGTGGATGGGCCTGACCGAAACCGAGGCCAAGGCCAAGGGCATCCCGGTGGAAACCGCCAGCTTCCCCTGGGCCGCGTCTGGCCGTGCACTCGGCAACGGCCGCGACGACGGCATCACCAAGCTGATTGTCGACCCGGAGAGCAAACGCATCCTCGGCGCCGGCATAGTCGGCGTCAACGCCGGTGAACTGCTGGCCGAAGCGGTGCTGGCGCTGGAGATGAACGCCGACATCCACGATCTGGCACTGTCGGTGCACGCGCACCCAACGCTGTCGGAAACACTGGCGATGGCAGCGGAGATGGCGGATGGGTCGATTACCGATTTGTTTGTGCCGAAGAAAAAGCTGCGCTGATACCACACCGCGCCCCGCCACGGCAGCCCAGCCGGCGCATCGGCCTGCAAGCCGCATCCACATTGGCCTGCAGGCACGGCTGCGGGCCAATAGCGGTGCGGCTTGCAGAGCAGGTAAGGCGTGATCGAAGCGCAGCGCATCACGCCGAATGCAAACGTAGCGCCCATGCGGTGCAATGCGCTGATTGCACCCTGCCTGGGATTGCGGGTTACGGCCTTACAATTGGAGAAAGGGAGCAACGAGGAATGATACTGCTCTATTTTGAAATATCTGTCATCGGCAGTGATTTTGATGCTGCGTCTTTTTTCAAAGAGGCGATGATCGTAGGGGCACGAGCCGATATTTTTGATAAGGAGGTTCCTCAAAGCAAAGGCAAGGCCTATCAAAGGGGAAACATTGGCAGATGGTTTTCTCCAATATATAACTACTTTTTAAAAAACCCGGATCGTGATCCACAAGGTGAGAATGACCCAGAACACGAATGGAGTGTAATTTCTGAGTTCCTTGTAAGTTACCAAAGCCTCAAAAAATTAATTGATAGATATAGGACGGATACGACTGAGGTGGATTTTCATCTGGTATATGGAGTCGATGAAAATGAGGAGGCTTCCGGTATACATATTCCATCTGCGGTTATTGCATTGCTTAGTGGCTTAGGGGCCACGCTTACTATCGGATACATATATAAGGATTTATATTTCTCCTCATGTGCCCAGCGCGATCCCGTCAGCGGCCATCTTCAGCGCCCAGCACCTGGTTGGATTACGCCCATTATTTGATTTTTTGTCGCTGCACCGCTCAGAGAAGCCCGCAAGCCCCTCTGGCATTGACTCCCGGCTCGGGCTGCAAGGCAATCCCAGCGCGGTCTGCAGCATTGGCAGGGTGGGTCAGATGCCTGCGCCGATACAACACCGCGACCCGGCAAGCTAGACCGCCCTGCAAGCCGCATCCACATTGGCCTGCAGGCAATCCGTTATAATCTGCCGATGATCAAGCCTTCCACCCTATCCCGTTTCAGCAGCCAGTGGACGCTCGGCCTGCCCTTGTTCACGCTGCTGTTGATCGTGCTTGGCGCGGTCGGCGCCACGGCGGTGATGCTGGTGCAGCAGGCAGAGCAGGAGTGGGCGTTGCCGCTGCTGTTGCTACTGGTGTTTGCGCTGCTGGCGCTGACCGGCTGGAGCATGTTTGCGCTGCGCCGCCATATCAATCAGCGGGTGCAGGCGGAGCAGGAGCGCGATCAGTTTTTCAAGTTATCGCTGGACATGCTCGGTGTGGTCGATTTCGACGGCACCATCCGCCAGCTCAACCCGGCGGTGGAACGCATTCTCGGCTTCAAGGCCAGCGACGTGATCGGCACCTTTTTCTTCGATTATGTGCACAAGGAGGATATCGGCCCGACGCTGAAAGCGGTCACCGACAAGCTGCTCAACGGCGAGCCGATCACCTATTACGAAAACCGCTTCCGCACTCGCAATGGCGATTTCAAATGGCTGTCGTGGACGGCCAACCCGAACGTGCATGAGCATCAGCACTATATCGTTGCCCACGATGTGACGCGGCGCAAGGAGTTTGAACACGCGCTGGGCGAAGAATCAGCTTTCCGCAAAGGCATGGAAGACGCGCTCTCGACCGGCATGCGCGCCATCGACATGAGCACCCGCATCACCTATGTCAACCCGGCTTTCTGCGCCATGACCGGCTTCAGCGAAAACGAGCTGATCGGCACCACGCCGCCCTACCCCTATTGGCCGGACCAGGGCTATGAAGCGCACCAGCACAATCTGGAGCTGACGCTGCAGGGCAAGGTGAAAAAGGAAGGTTTCGAGCTGATGCTGCGGCGCAAGGACGGGCAGCTGATTTCGGTATTGTTCCAGGTGTCGCCGCTGGTCGACAACGCTGGCAAGCAAACCGGCTGGATGGCGGCGATGACGGATATCACCGAACGCCAGCGCAACAACGAGCAACTGGCGGCATCGCACGAACGCTTTGTGGCGGTGCTGGACGGCCTGGATGCAGCGGTGTCGGTGAGCGATCTGGACCAAAACGAAGTGTTGTTCGCCAACGATCACTATCGCCAGCGTTATGGGCTGGACCCGAGCCAGAGTCGTTTTTGCGACAGCGTGCAATATGCGCGGCGACGCAATCTGCCAAGCGACGCCAGCGTCGAACTGGATTTGCAGGAACGCCACGATCAGCACTGGCTGCACCTGCGCGACCGGCCGATCAAATGGGTGGACGGGCGTACGGTGCGGATGGAAATCGCCACCGATATCACCGAGCGGATTCAGGGCGAAGAAATGTACCGGCAGCAGCTGGAAAAACTGCAGACCACCTCGCGCCTGATCACCATGGGCGAAATGGCCAGCAGCCTGGCGCATGAGCTGAACCAGCCACTCGCCGCAATCAGCAATTATTGTAACGGCTGTGTCGCCCGTATCGAAGCCGGCACCACCACGCCGCAAGAGTTGCTGGGGGTGATGCAGAAAGCCAGCACCCAGGCCGAGCGCGCCGGCACCATCATCCGCCGCATCCGCGAATTCGTGAAGAAAAGCGAGCCGGATCGCACCACCTGCCCGGTCAGCGACATCATCGATGCAACCATCGGCTTTGCCGATATCGACGCGCGCAAAAACGGCGTGCAATTACAGCTGGATATCGCCGCAGACCTGCCGCCGGTGGTGGCCGACCGGATCATGGTCGAGCAGGTGTTGCTGAACCTGCTGCGCAACGCCATCGAAGCCATGCACGACACCCCCATGGCACAGCGACAATTGCTGCTGCAGGTGCGTAGCACGGTAAAAGGCCAGCTGCAGGTATCGGTCATCGATCGCGGCCACGGCATCACCCCGCAGGCACAGGAAAAACTGTTCGCACCATTCTTCACCACCAAGCCGCACGGCATGGGCATGGGCCTCAACATCTGCCGCTCGATTATCGAGTTTCACCACGGCCAGCTGTGGGTAGAAGCGAATCCGGAAGGTGGCAGTATCTTCCGCTTCACCCTGCCGCTGGCCAGCTAAGAAAGCGCTGATTTATTGGCTGCGCGCGCGGATTGCTGCGTCGCGCGGCGCTCGAAAGCTCGCCTATCTCAAGATATGTCTCGCTTGACCAGCCACTTGGCGGCTTGGCGCCTAGCCCACATTTTTCACAATAAAAGATCGGCGGATGGCTAAAAGCCGCATAGGATAAGGTTT
>JAXMFR010000071.1:0-3993 GCA_046347685.1 Chitinivorax sp. | reverse complement strand
ATTGTCGAGTATCATATCGTCTCATAAAAAATCGCCATGACTCTCGCCAAATGGCAACCAAATGGCAACCAGAATTTCCAACCATTGAGCGAATGAAACGATGGCCACCATAACAACCAAATCAATCACTAGCCTTGCGAAAAAGCCTGGTAGCTGGCTGTCGGAACGACTCAATCACGGCCACGGAACGCTGGCGTTTCGTTGTCTTGCCAACGGGGAAATTGGCATCTATTTCCGATATCTCGATAACGGCAAGCGTGTCGCACTTCCGATTGGTCGGTACGATGAAAAAGGGGTCAAAGGCATAACGCTATCAGCTGCACGCAGCAAAGCCGGTGAATTTTCCCAGCAACATGCAGGCGGGCTGGTTGCTATTCGCGAACACATTGAAGCAGATCGGCAAGCGAAGAATGAAGCGCTGCGCAAAGCCAAGGTTGGAACCTTCGGGCAATTGCTCAACGCATACGTTCATGCACTGGAATCAGAAGGCAAGCAATCTGCACGTCAGGTCAAAACTCTTTTTGAGAAATGGATT
Source organism: Chitinivorax sp. (assembly GCA_046347685.1). Lineage (GTDB taxonomy): Bacteria > Pseudomonadota > Gammaproteobacteria > Burkholderiales > SCOH01 > CALMFQ01. The sequence goes on along the minus strand of JAXMFR010000071.1, from coordinate 3,458 downwards.
TTCCTGCCCTACCTAGACTTAACGGAGCGCCAGGCGGGGAAAGTGGGTCACGACGACATCATGCGCATTTTGACCAATGCGGCTCAGGCAGGGGTAACGCGCACGGTCAACAAGCTCCGATCCTATATCCTTGCGGCCTTTAACAAAGCAATTAAAGCGCGGGGAAATCCAAAACTTGCGGCAACCATCGGCACAGACTATGCCATCACGGCCAATCCGGTGGCAATGACGGAACGAGTGAGAGAATTTGAATCGGCAAGGGATCGGGCACTAACCAAAAGCGAACTGAAGTCTTTGCTGCTTTCACTAGTAACAATCGACAAAACACGACCGCAGATTGCCGCAGCAGTGCGATTAGCACTGATGCTGGGCGGTCAACGCCCGCAACAGTTGTTACGGGTTAAACGCGGTGACGTCGATCTTGATGCAAGAACGCTCAAGATTATTGATCCCAAGGGCAGGCGGGCTCAGGCCAGAATCCATATTCTTCCGATTCCGGCCCAAGCCGTCGAATGCTTCAAGGCACTACTGGCACAAAACCCAGATTCAGAATTCCTGTTTACCCACGACGGCAAACGCCCAGTATCCATCGATACCTTGTCGTCTGCCGTCACACAGATTAGCGAAGGCGCCTACCAACTGCGCGATTTGCGTCGCACCTGCGAAACCATGCAGGCAGCACTTGGCATTTCGAAAGACCTGCGCGCCCAAATCCAGTCCCACGGATTAGGTGGCGTGCAGGATCGGCATTATGACCGCCACGACTATATGCCGGAAAAATGCCGGGCTCTCGAGAAATGGAATTGCGAACTGGAACGAATTCGAACAGCAGATTAATTCGCCAGTGGTGCCTTACTCCTCAAATTCCGCATTCTTGAAGCGCAGCACATTGCAGTTCTCTTTGACTGCGCGCTGCAATCCGTCATCGAAGCCACTATTCGAATCAGCCTGAATTTCGATGGCAATCCGAACCTTCACGCCTTGCCGGGCAGTAAATTGCTGCACAACTTCATCCACCAGATCGGCAAACTGCTTTTTAGCCAGGATCGGATCAAGCTCGATGCTGCCATAAAACTGCTTTTTGCTGGCAACGGCTGCCGGCGTCACAGTGTCAACTGCGTAACTTGGCTTAGCAGCATCTGCTGCCTTGAGCGGAATGGCATCAGCACCGGAATTGCCAGTAGACAGCTGCGCCACGGCCGTAGCCCGTGCAGTATCCTCTTCAGCGCGTAATGCTTCGGCATAGCCAGCAGCAGTAATCGGCTCGATCAGCAGCAGCGAGCTATCCAGAAATAATGAGGTGCGCCGGCCAAAGCTGAAGCCGAGATATCGATCCCCCTCCTTGCCTTGCGCCACACCAAAAAAGTCGCGGCTTTCGGCCCCCGTGCCTAGTGTGTGATGAAACACGGTGTCATCACGCAAGCGCGGCAGATACAACTGCTGGCAACTTTGCTGCCAGACGTTCAAGGCGCTCGCCTCCTTCACTCCGTCTTTCCAGAACCAGCTTTTCAGCACATTGGCCAGATGGATTGGCGCCCATTCGGTAATCAGCAGCTCGTTTTCCTGCAATACCCGCTCGATTTCCTGCGACAGATTGAGCGATCCCGGATTCAACTGGAAATGCTCCCAAACGATATCCGACAGCCCTTTACCCGGCCGGGCCTCCTGCATCGGTGCCACAATCCACTTGTAGGTCTCGCGCAGCATGCGGCGTAGCGCCTCGCCGGCATCCTCCAGGCTCTTACTGGCCTGACGCGACTGGTACTGGTCCAGATTGAGCTTCAGGTCCTTGATATCGTTCACAATCGACTGCCAAGCCAACAGCGAACGTACCTGATCCTTCAGGCGGCTGACGCTATCGTAATCAGCGGCCAGAAAAATCAAACGGTTCTGTTTAAAGCGTGGCTGATCGCCACGGGTTTTCAGGATGGTCGTGGCACGATCAATCGCCAAGCTCTGGCCGGTCCGGCTGAACGCAGCATCCGGCGGCAACACCACCAAACGCAATTGCCAGTCATCCGGCACATCGCCACTATTGGTGAATACATGGATGCCGCCAAAAATTCCGGTAGCAAACAGCTTCTGCAAGCGGTCGCGCACAGCAGGGAATACATCTTCCTGATCCTGAAAACGCCGCTTGCGCTCTTCCATCTCGCGCCGCAAGTTCGGGCGGGTATCAAACCAGAAACGGTTATTGCCGCTGTTCAGATAATGCAATCGGTCGCCAAGGCGGCGTAACGCATCCTTATAGGTGCCAACTTGCTGGCCCGGCTGAGCTACGCCTAGCGTCACACGCTCCAGTTCGATGCCGCGCACCATCTGGTTTGCGGTGCTCGGTGCGCTACCCAGAAAAATGGCGCGAGCTGAGCGACGGCATGCCTGCACGCTACCCAAGCGGGTATCCCGGTTCTCGATTTCGGTGGTCTCGGCCCGCTCGCCGTCGATATCACGCTCAACCACCGGGTCCCAGCCTTGCGGCAGGTAATAAATCACCTCATTGCGCGTATCGGCATCCTGCAGCGGAAAACTGCCAGGCATGATCAACGGGTCTTTATCGTTGTCTTTCCACAAGCGGTGAATCACCTTGGCCATCAGCTTCAGCACGCCACGGGTACGCTGGAAGTTATCGAGCGACGACCAATCCTCATAAAGCCGATCAAACACCTCCGGGTGAATCGGGTAAGCGTGCATCAAGCGCTCGAAATAATGGCTATCCTGCGTTTCACGCGGAAAATCCTGCCCATTGGCAATGTAATAATCGGCAAAGTCACGGCACACCGATTCCGCCGCCAGCCTGTCGCTGATCTGGCTGAACAGGCGCCGCCGCACAATCTCGAACGCCTCTTCGGTCGCCACCGGCTTCCACAACGCCTGAATCCGGCCAAAATAATGCGCCAGCGCCGCCAACGCTTTCACCCCACGCTGGCTGCCGGCTTCTTTATCCGATTCCGGCAACGACGCCAGCAACACCGCCGTCGGCACCGCTTTTAATGCCTCAGTCAACGCCTGCACAAAGCTCAGATTCGAATCGAAACTGCCACCCGTCAGCGTTTTGCCTTCCTCAAACTGGCGCACATAGGCCACCAGCTCGTCAATCAGGATCACGCACGGCGCATAACGGCTCAACAAGGTTTCCAGCACTGCCTTGCCCGGTGATGTACCCGATGCATCGGCATCCGCCACCAGCGCATAGCCCTCTGCCCCGCCCAACTGCCAGGCCAGATCGCCCCACAATGTCCGAACGGTTTGGCCGTCGCGCTGTACCGGCTGATTTGGCGACGACTTGATGCCATCCAGCACCGCCACCCGCGCACGCGGCAACTCCATTACCCCCGCAGCATCCAGAATCGCCGGCACACCTGGCAGGTCACTGGCAGAGGCCTCACCCTTGGCCAAGTGGTACACCGCCAGCATGGTATGCGTCTTGCCGCCGCCAAATGCCGTCTGCAACTGGATCA
>JAXMFR010000070.1:0-4406 GCA_046347685.1 Chitinivorax sp. | reverse complement strand
CGACCGGTCGCCTAGGCGGCAATATCGGCGCGCTGCCGGCCAATGTTTACGCCTATCGCTTCGCCTCGTCCGACTCGTTCAACACCGTGCTCGGGCTGGGTTATTCGGCAGATAACAAAACCACCTATTACCTGCGCGCCAATCGCCAGTTGGGCAAGGTTGCCAGCATTGACCAGAGCCCAAGCGATAACAATTATCGCTGGAAGGGGGACTGGAGCATTGCGCCCTGATGGGCTTGGAGGGGGCATGGCCTGCAAGCCGCTCTGGTCAAGCCCTGTAGGCCGGTCTGCAGGGCAAGCGGGGATTGGCTTGCAGACTGCCATTGATACTGATGCATCGCCGCAGCCAAGGTGGCCAGGCTTGTCTATGCTGATACATTGACCAGCACTGCCGCAATAAAGGGAATAGCCTGCCGATGAACGCCGAGAGTGTGGATTTTGATCTGTTGCCGGAGGTGATGATCGAGGTGCAGGATCATCTGCCGGAGCTGGAGCGCGATCTGCACCAGCTGGTGCAAACTCCGGATTCGCTGGAGCTGCTGGCCAGCGCTTTCCGTCACTTGCACACCATCAAGGGTGATTTCGGTTATTGCCACGCCACGCCGATCATGGATTATGTGCATCATCTGGAAGGCGTGATGCAAAGCCTGCGCAGCCGGCTGTACCAGTGTTCGGCGCTGGTGGCCGAGGCGCTGCTGCAATGCATGGACCTGATTCACGGTATGATGCAGGAGCTGCTGCAATCCCGGCAGTTCGGCCGCACGCCGCCGCCACGCCTGATTGCGCTGATCGACCAGCTGGCGCAGGCGCGCACCCAGGCTGCGGCGGATCAGGCGGCAAGAGTGGTGCTGTTGTCGCTGCACGACCCGTGGCAGGAAGAAACCGCGCAGGAAAAGCCGCCGCCACTGATGGCTGCGGATGAAAGCATCAAGCGGGCACTGGCGCTGGGTGCTCAGCTATCCGAAGCGCTGGTGCTGCGCCAGCCCGCCTGGCGCGGCCGCTCGGCGATGCAACTGGCGCTGGTGCTGGCCCTGAACCAGCAATATCAGCAGCCGACTGACCCGGAAGTGCTGGAAATCGCTGTGTATTGGCACGATGTCGGCTTACTGGCGTCGCCGGATCAAGCCTTGTTGAATCATCCGCAGCAAAAAGCGCTCGACTGGAACGACTATGTGGCACATCCGGAGCGGGCTGCCAGCTGGCTGCTGAGCGTGGCACCGGATTGCGGCGAAGCGGCGCAGATTATCCGTCAGCATCATGCCTGGGCCAACGGCAAGGGGATCGTTGCGCAAGGGTATCCACATCTGCCACACCAGGGAGCACAAATGCTGGCCTGTGCCGATTTGTGGTTCGAGCGGATCAAGGGCCTGAGTGGCGAGGACTACCGGCGTGGCATGCTGCGTGCCTTGTTCGACGTCAACGGCCTGCTCGACAGCCAGTTTGATGCCTTGCTGATCAACGCTTTCGAAGCACTGGCGCAGGATTTTCAGCTACCGGCAGGCGTTTGACTCAATACTTGATGAGTGATGGCATCGGAATGTCTTGCAGCGGCCCCAAGGGGTTTTTCTTGTCCTCGAATTCCAGCGTATTCGGCTGTCCGCTCCCCACTGTGTAAATCACCTGATCTTTCTGCAACACAATCAGACCGCGAAACTGCCAGCCGCTGCTGCGTGTCTGGCGGCGAAAATTGAACAGATCCAGAAACAGATTGCCGAAACGTTGCTTGGCATTGTTGCCCAGCAACACTTCGTAACCCTGGCAATCATTGCGCGCCGTGAGGCAGGACTGGATATCCGGGTGCAAATCCGCCAGCCGGATCGAATCGTTCGGCAGAAAAATCCGCATCAATTCCAGGTAGTTGAGCAGCTTGATATTGGGGGTTTTGAACGGATCAAAACCCATTTCCGACAGCTGCGTCTTGTTGGTCTTTCCCGATTCAATCAAATCAAAAGCGGCCCGCGCTTCCTCATAACTCTGCCAGCGCGCTTCGACGTGCTGTTGCGCCGACGGCAGCATGCTGGCGCAGCCCGCAGACATCAAAGCTGCAAGCAGCACGACGATTGTTTTCATGCTCAGCTCAGTTCAAATGACCGGTTGCCGGTATTGTCGCGCGCATTGTGATCGTCGGCAATTGTGCTGCGCCTGCTGCCAAATTTGTGTAGAGTCCATTTCTTCTAGAACAATGGCATTGTCAGGTCATGGGGCGGTGAAGTGCGCAACTGCCCCGTTGCGCTAATGCCCGTAATATTTGGGAGACATTGTGGCGGACAAAAAAACAACAGTTCATTCCCTGGGCCTGAGTGGCTCGGGGGGCAAGTTTTCCGGAGGCTATGGCGTTTCCTACTCGGCCGCTCCCTCGGTGTCTGCCTATGGCCAAACGGCATCACCAGAGCCGGCACCGACGCTAGCGCCAGCTTTGCTGGAGCAGCTGTTTGAGCGTGCACAGGCGGCGCATCAGGCTGGCCAGCTCATGGTGGCTGAGCCTCTTTATCTGCAAGTGCTGCGTAGCGATCCCAAGCATACTGCGGCATTGCATCTGCTTGGCATGTTGTATTACCAGCAAGGAAAATATGCCCAAGCCATCGAGCGCGTGCGGCAGGCTATTGCAATCAAGCCGGATGCCCGCTACCAGGAGCATTTGGGCGCTATTCATATGGCAGCAGGCCAGCCACAGGAGGCGGAGCAGGCGTATCGTCAGGCAATTTTGATGGCGCCTGACTCTGGTAACGCGCATTACAACCTGGGTGTGTTGTGCCAGCAACACCAACGTTTGGATGAGGCTGAAACGGCCTACCGCAAGGCACACGCGATCAACCCTCTGGATGAAGATGTGGTTAACAATCTGGTGGCCGTATTGTGCTCGCTTGGCCGTGCAGCGGCTGCAGAGCCAATTGTGCAGAAGCTGGTTGCTGAGCAGCCAAATGCATGGCGTGCTTTTGCGCTACTCGGTGACGTGCTTTCCCGACTCGGACGGGACGACGATGCAGAACGGGCATTGCTGCAGTCGATTGCCCTGGATCCGCACCAGGCTGGCCCTCAGGTGCTGCTCGGTTGTGTCTATTGGGATCGGAAACAGTGGGATGCTGCGGCAAAGGCATTTGAGCGGGCTGCAGGGTTAGCCCCGCATTCGGCTGATGCTTTAGTCAAACTCGCGGGCATGCGGCTGGAGAGTGATGCTCCGGACCTGGCTTTGGCACCGTTGGAGCGAGCATTGCAACGTGAGCCGCAACATGTGGATGCACATATTCTTTGTGCCGATGCCTTTGTGCGCCGCGGGATGTTTGAGCAAGCGCAACCCTGGGTTACTGCGGCAGCCGGATTGGCGCGCCAGCGCTTGGTTGACGGCACTCCTGCATCGGGAAGTGCCGATGCGCGATTTTGCCTGGGACTCTATCTGTTGCGTCATGGCCAATTTGAGGATGGCTGGGCGCTGAATGAACTGCGCTATTCCCGACAAAGGCGGGCGCCTGATGCGGTGCAACTACCCGAATTGCCACACTCGATTCCAATGTGGCAGGGTGAACCCCTTGCCGGAAAGGTGATCTTGCTGGTTTCCGAACAAGGCCATGGCGACAACATTCAATTTTTCCGTTATGCGACCTTACTCAAGGCTCAGGGCGCAAGCGTTTGGCTATGGGTCAAGTCCCCGTTGTTTGGTTTGCTACAAACGCTGCAAGGCGTGGATCGGCTCCTGTCGGAGTCGGAGATGCTGCCGCCCGGCAGCATCGATTATTGGTGCTTCCCGCAGTCGTTGCCATATCTGCTGGGGACCCGCCTGACATCCATTCCAGCGGCGCAGCGTTATCTACAAAGCGACCCGGCAAAGGTGGCCTTTTGGCGGGAATGGCTGGCGTCGCGCAGCATTGGTGGTGACGTTGTCAGGCGCCGGGTTGGGCTCGTCTGGTCTGGCAACCCGCTGCATGCGAATGATAAAAACCGTTCGATTCCGTTTTCCTTGCTGGAGCCATTGTTATCAATACCCCATGTACAAATCATCAGCTTGCAGATGGGGGAGCGAGCCGGTGACGCGGCGTCTACCATCGCGGCAGGCAAAATGCTGGATGCGGCAGCCCATATCCATGATTTTGCTGATGCCGCTGCTTTGATTGATCAACTTGATCTGCTAATAACTGTCGACTCTGCGCCAGCGCATCTGGCCGGTGCGCTTGGGCGACCCGTATGGACCTTGCTTCCGAGAGTGCCGGATTGGCGATGGTTGCTGGATCGCGATGATAGCCCTTGGTATCCGAGCATGCGTTTGTTCCGCCAGCCCGCATTGCAGGATTGGGACAGTGTGATAGCGCAATTGCTGCGTGCGCTAGCAGAGTAATTGGTTTGCTTTAGGCATATGGATCAAGCTGCCACGGCAGCTTTTTCTTTGGTTGTTGGCGATCGCTTGATTTATTC
>JAXMFR010000007.1:0-96253 GCA_046347685.1 Chitinivorax sp. | reverse complement strand
TGGGCGCACAAATGGCCTGCAATGCCATTTATGCGGTGTGTCGTGCCTACCGTTTGTTGCATCAGTTGCCAAATGCGCCTTGGTCGGGTAGTGGTGTGGTACCGCAAATCCGTTTTGTCGAGTCTGCGCCGGTGTATTTTGATCGCCATACGCTGACACTTAAACCCGGGCTGTTGTCGTTGTTCAGCATGGAAGGGCGTTTGCGTTTTCAGTTGCAGCTAGACCAGCCGTTTACCGAGCGTTTTGCCAGGCTTCGATTGCGTGAGGTGATGTTGCTTTGCCGTGAGGGGCAGTTTGGCCTGCAGTTCAGCTTTCTTGAAGAGGGTGAAACCGAAGTGCGGGAGTTAGCAGAAGACCTGCCGGAATATCTGTTGGTGCTCGATCCGCAATTGCAGCCGGGTGCCGCTGCCATTGAAGCCGTAGTTAACATGTCTCCATCTGGGATTTGATATGAAGAAACATTTACAACCGAGAACAGAGCTGGCCGAGATTCTATTCTCGATGCGCAAGTATTTCATCATTGCCGGCGCCTTCAGTCTGGTGATCAATCTGCTGGCGCTTACGCCGTCGATCTACATGCTGCAGGTTTACGACCGGGTGCTTGCCAGTCGCAATGAGGTAACATTGCTGATGCTGACTCTGATTGTGCTTGGTTTATTTGCGCTGTCAGGCATGCTGGAGTTTGTGCGTTCCCGTTTGCTGGTGCGTATCAGCAGCAAAATGGATGAATTACTCAATGCGCGGGTGTTTACCGCTTCGTTCGAAAATAATCTGCGTACCGCTGGAGGGAATCCAGCGCAAGCGTTGGGTGACATGGCTAGCGTGCGTCAGTTCATGACCGGCAATGGCCTGTTTGCCTTTTTCGATGCTCCATGGACGCCGATCTACTTGGTCATTCTGTTTTTGTTTGCGCCTATGATCGGCTGGCTGGCTCTGATCGGTACTGTGGTTTTGGCGATTCTCGCAGCAGTGCAGGAGGTGCTGACCCGGAAGCCCTTGGCTGAGTCGCAGCAATTTATGGGACGAGCCGCTGCGTTTGCAAACAATAATCTGCGCAATGCCGAGGTTATTGAGGCAATGGGGATGCTGAATGGCTTGAAACAACGCTGGAGCAAGCAGCATGATCACGCGTTGGCGCTACAGGCCGTAGCTAGTGACAAGGCTGCCATCATTTCCAATATTTCCAAGTTTGTTCGGGTTAGCCTGCAGTCTTTGGTGCTTGGCGCCGGCGCACTGTTGGTGATTGAGGGGAAGTTAACAGCCGGCGCAATGATTGCCGGTTCGATTCTGATGGGCAAGGCACTTGGGCCGGTTGATCTGGCGATTGCAACTTGGAAGCAGTTTATTGGCGCACGTACTTCGTATAGTCGTTTGGATGAGTTGTTGCAGAATTTCCCTAAACGTACAGAGGGAATGGAACTTCCGCGTCCACTTGGGCGTTTAACTGTAGAAAATGTGGTTGCGCAGGCACCCGCTAAAGCGGCCAACAAGGGTGGTAATAAGCAGATGATCCTAAGGGACGTCAGTTTCGGTCTGGCTCCTGGGGATGTCCTTGGTGTGATTGGGCCGAGTGCCTCTGGCAAGTCGACACTGGCCCGCCTTTTGGTGGGTGTCTGGCCCGCTGCCAGTGGTACGGTGCGCCTTGATGGTGCAGATGTCTATTCCTGGAACAAGGCTGAGTTAGGGCCGTGTATTGGCTATTTGCCTCAGGATATCGAGCTTTTTTCCGGAAGTGTTGCAGAAAATATTGCCCGTTTCACAGAGGTTGACAGCTCTGCCGTCGTGGAGGCTGCAGAATTGGCGGGTGTACATGACATGATTTTGCGCTTGCCCAACGGATACGATACCCAGATTGGCGATGGTGGTGCCAACCTTTCGGGGGGGCAGCGGCAGCGACTTGGCTTGGCGCGCGCCTTATATCGCATGCCTAGTCTGATCGTTTTGGATGAACCAAATTCAAATCTTGATGACGTGGGAGAACGGGCGCTGGTGCAGGCAGTGCTGGCCGCTAAGCAAAAAGGCTCTACAGTCATTCTGATTACGCATCGCCCTTCAGTGCTTGCAGCGGTAGATAAGTTGCTGGTTATGGCGGAAGGTGCGCTGAAGCTGTTCGGGCCGCGTGATCAGGTTTGGGCTGCCTTGAATGAGGCCAACAAGCAGGCGCAGCAGGCTCAGCAACTGGCGCAACAGCCGCAGGCTGCCACGCCATCGGCGTGAGTTGTCAGGGTTTTGTGTGGTCAATCTTGGATTGAACGAGAGTTAAAGTATGAAAAGCTGGTTGAACAAATTAAAACAGATGGCAGAGCGCCAGCCGGTCGATGGCCCGCAGATGCAGCAGCCGTCTACCGATATTTCCCGAGTGACGCGGTTCGGTATGTTGTCGCTGCTAATTGGCTTTGGCGGCTTTCTGATATGGGCCGCATGGGCTCCGCTGGATGAAGGCGTGCCGGCTTCCGGGCTTGTGATTGTTGATTCCAAGCGCAAAACCATCCAGCACTTGCAGGGTGGAATCATAGAGAAAATCCTGGTTCGGGATGGCGATCTGGTAAAGGTTCATCAGCCCCTGATCAAGCTGGACCAAACTCAGCTTGGCGCAATCCTGTCCACTGTGCGGAACAATTATTGGCAGAGCCAGGCGCTGTTTGATCGTTTGCAGGCGGAGCAATTGCGCCGCAGCAAAATCGTGTTTTCGCCAGAGCTTTTGAAGGCTGCAGTCGCCGAGCCCAAAGCCAAGCAGATTGTCGAAGCGCAACAACAGGTATTCGAGACTCGCCGTAGCTCTTTGCAGAATCAGCGTGAAATCCTGATGCAGTCTGCTGCTGCTGCTCAGGAGCAAGTGCGAGGCTTGAAGTCGCTGGAAGATAGTAGAACCCGTCAGATCGCATTGCTGGAGAAGGATCTGGTTGGCTTGCGCGATCTGGTTAAGGAGGGTTACGCGCCACGTTCTCGCTTGTTTGAAATGGAGCGTATGTTGGCACAGTTGAACGGTGAGCGTGGTTCGAATTTGGCGGAAATCGAGCGCGCCGGCCGGGTGATGGCCGAGGCAAAGCTGAGAGGTTTGCAGGTGGAGCAGGAGTTCCTGAAAGAGGTGGATACCAGCTTGTCGCAGGCACAGTCAGAACTGACGCGCTGGGCCAACGAGCTGCGTAGCCGTGAAGAGGAGATGGCTCGCAGTGTGATGCGCGCGCCGACGACAGGTCGCGTGGTAGGGCTTGCCGTGCACACTGAGGGCGGGGTGATCAAACCAGGCGATACCTTGATGGAAATTGTGCCGGAAGATGATCGGCTCGTGATCGAGGCACATATCGAGCCTCATCTGATTGACAAGGTTTTGCCTGGCCTTGAAGCGGAAATACGCTTTGCTGCACTGGGCACTCGTGGCAAGGTGCCGACACTCTATGGTGCACTGGATAGTGTTTCTGCCGACCGCTTGGTGGATCAACGGGGCAATGCCTATTATCTGGCCAAGGTGTTGGTCAACAAGGATAGCCTTGACGCGCTGAGCAAGGAGAAACTGAAAATCCTGCCGGGTATGCCGGCCGAGGTGGTAATCAAAACTGGCGAGCGCAGCATGCTCGATTATCTGGTGCGCCCTCTGCTGAATCATATCGCTCCGGCCCTGACTGAACATTAAGAGGTAAAAGATGCAACTGAATCGGATCTGCCTCGTACTGGCCTTGACCCTGCCGAGTGCTGGTTCAGCTATGGCCGGAGAGCTGTTCGAGCTTTATCGTCAGGCACTTGCCAACGATGCTCGACATGCAGTGGTAAAGGCTCAACAGGAATCGGCACAACAAGCTGTGCCGATGGCATTTGCTGGCTTTTTGCCAAAGGCTGCACTGACTGGGGGTTATGGGCGCACCTTGCTGGACAATCAATCGCTCGGATTTACCGGAAATACGCTGAATCGTGATTATGCTTTTAATCCGGAAAATTATTCTGCAGTTGTGGTTCAGCCCATTTTTCGCAAGACCAATTTTGTCAACTATGGCCAGGCCGAGTGGGAGGTAAAACAGGCTGACGCACGCTACGACCGTAGCCTTGACGACTTGAAGGCTCGCTTGACTGGCTCATATTTGCAAGTGTTGGGTGCTGCGGCGCGAATGGATCTTATCGAGCAGCAGAAAAAACGTTATGCGACGTTGCGGCATCAGGCTCAGCGTGCGTATGAGGCTGGTTTTGGTACTGTCACGGAAGTTGCCGAAAGTCAGAGCCGCCTTGATCAGTTATATGCTGATGAGGCCACTGCGAAGGCTGTGTACGACAGTCGGCTTACGGAGTTGCGTAATACTATCGGTAATCCGAAGTATATTCCCGCATCGTTTAATATTCCCGCTTTCAAACCTACCTTGCATCATGGGGCCGGGTTGCAGGATTGGCTGAAGCTGGCAGGTGAAAATGCTCCAGCGTTGAAAGAGCAGGCTGCACGCGTCAAGACTGCTGAATATGAGGTGTCCAAGGCACGTGCCGGGCATTTCCCGACGATCGATTTGCGTATGCAGTATGGTTACGAGCGTGATCCAGGCTATACATCTATTGATAATACCAATCGCTCAAAGTCAGTCATGTTGTCGGTCAATGTGCCTCTGTATGAAGGGGGCTACGTTGTTGCTTCGACTCGGAGGGCTGCTGCAGATCTTTATGCTGCACGTGAGGCCGAACGCGGTGTGAGCGATGAATTGACCGTCAACGTTGAAACAGAGTTCGGCAACGTGATTGCCAACGCGGTGCGCATAGATGCATTAGAGAAATCTGTTGCGACAAATGAGTTGTTGGTTAAAGCAACGCAGAAAAGTGTGACTGCAGGTGTTAGAACCAACGTGGATGTCTTGAATGCGGAAAACCAGCTATTCGAGGCCCGACTGAAGCTAACTTCTTCACGCATTGATTACTTGCATTCGCTCGTCAAATTGAGGGCCATGGCAGGTATGGTGCAAGATCAGGAGTTGTTAAAAATTGACGCCCTGATGCAGGGAGCGCAACAGTAAGTATGTCTTGGGTGTTCGGATGCTGATAGGGCGGGCTGCTTGTTTTTCCTAGATCAACGGTGACGAGTCGCGTGTCAACGCCACCGCAACAATATACCCCACGGTTGCCAATGCCATCAGCCACGCCACCAGCCGGATCTGCCTGGTTTTGCCGCGTTTCAGCGCGATGCTGCCGAGGATGATGTAGGCAAGCAGACCGAATACCTTGGCGGTCAGCCATGCTTGCTGGAACGGCCACTGATGGCTGAGCCAGGCCAGGGTGAGGGCGCTGCCGAGCAGCAGGGTGTCGATGATGTGGGGCGCTATTTTTACCCAGCGCTGTTGCATGATCGGCGACGCCCGCATGCTCCAGACGCCGCGCAGGAAAAACAGCGAAATGCTCAAGGTCACACAGGTGACGTGCAGGTGTTTGATGGCCAGATAACTCATGGCGCGTATTGTGCCATTCAACCCGGGGCGCCGTCAGCCCGCGGAATCAGATACATCACCGCATAGCGGCGATACCACCAGCCAAAACATGCCAGCCATAGCAATGCGGCAGCCAGATAGCCGTGGCCGGGACGCGACAGAAACAGCTCGGCGCCGGTGCGCAGCAAAATTACTGCGTGATACAGCCAGAACAGAACCCAGGTCGATTGGTCTGCTGCCAGTTGTCGGCCGGAGTGCCCCAATGTCACGCGGGTGGCCATCGCCAGCAGCATGGTGCCGATAAAGCCGAGCATCAGGACATGCAGCGGCACCAGCCCCAAGCCGGTGCTGCCTGTCAGTAACAGCAGACTGTGAATGCCATATACGGCCAAGCTGATGCTGAGCCAGGCAAAGCCGATGTGCAGCATGGCAAGGATCCACACCTTCATGCTGCGCTGCAGGCCCCAGCGCCAGGATACGTAACCGCTCAGTCCTGCCAAGGGTAGATCCAGCAGCCAGGTCCATTGTGGCAGGCCGCCGATTTCCATCAGCCCGTGCAATGCACTGCCAGCCAGCCAGGCCCACAACAGCCACATTGGCCGCCAGTATTTGTAGGGCCGCACCACGTTGCCGGTAAAAAACGGGATCATGCGATGCGCCACTGCCAGAAACACCGGCAGCACAAACCACCAGATGCCAATTGCTACCGCTGCGCGATTCCACTCACCACCCGCCAGTTCACCGATGGCGAAGCAGACCACACCGAGCATGCCGGCGAATAAAGCAATGGCAACGGTCCACGGGTGCTGCTTGGCGCTTTGCTGACTGGTGCGCACGGTTTGTAGCCACCACCAGCTGGCGCGGCCGATGCCAGCCAGCCACAGGCCCATGCCCAGCAATGCCAGTAGTCGCGTGCTGGCCATGCCGAGATAAAACAGCGCAATGCCGCCACAGAGCAAACCCAGCGATGACAGGTACTGGCGCCGATTCGGTGGCGGCATATCCAGCCAGCGTGGCCCTGCAGTCATGATGAAGCCAAAGAAGAACAGCGGGAACAGGCCATAAATCATCAGAAATTGATGCCCGTGGCGTGCCGGCAGGCTCCAGTCGATATAAGGCAGCAGGCCGGTATAGCGCGCAGCCAGATCGTAGGCCCACCACAACATGGCCAGAACGGCTTGCGTGGCGCCAGCAAAAAACATCACCCGATGCGGGGCGCTGCTGAAGGTTTGCCAAGAGTCGCGAAGTGCCATGATTTGTACCTGATTAAAACAGTCGGAAATAGTCTAAGCCCATTTGCCGACACCCTACCAGCAGACATTTTTCCGTTCTTGATACCCGTCAAATTTGTTCTGAAGGGCTGCTGATAACCTACGCCCCGACTCTGTTCAAGCTGGGATAGCGATATGGCTGCAAGCCAAACCAAACCCGATCTGGTGTGTCCGGCCGGCGGGTTGCCGGCGCTGAAAGTGGCAATCGACAATGGCGCCGATTGTGTCTACATCGGCCTCAAGGACGAAACCAATGCCCGCAACTTTGCCGGGCTGAATTTCGACATGAAATCGGCTGCCGAAGGCATCGCTTATGCCCACACCCGCGGCCGCAAGGTGCTGATGGCGATCAACACTTATGCGCAGGCTGCCGGATTGCCGCGCTGGCGTGCAGCGGTGGATCGTGCAGCGGAGCTGGGGGTGGATGCGGTGATTCTGGCGGACATGGGGCTGTTGGCCTATGCCGCCAAGACCCATCCGCAACTGCGCCTGCATTTGTCCGTGCAGGGCTCGGCCACCAATTACGAGGCGGTTAACTACTGCCACGAGATGTTTGGTGTGCAGCGCGCAGTGTTGCCGCGGGTGCTGACGATTCCGCAGGTGCAGCAGGTGATTCGCAATACGCCGGTAGAAATCGAAGTGTTTGGTTTTGGTAGCCTGTGTGTGATGGTGGAAGGGCGCTGCCTGCTGTCGTCTTATGTGACGGGTGAATCGCCCAATACCCATGGTGTGTGCAGCCCGGCCAAGGCGGTGCGCTGGCAGAAAGGCCCGCAGGGGCTGGAGAGCCGGCTGAACGGGGTATTGATCGACCGTTATGGTGACGATGAAAACGCCGGTTATCCAACCTTGTGCAAAGGCCGCTTCGACGTCAACGACGAAACCTATTACGCGCTGGAGGAGCCGACCAGCCTGAACGTGTTGTCGGTGTTGCCGGAGCTGTTTGATATCGGCGTGGCGGCGATCAAGGTGGAAGGCCGCCAGCGTAGCCCGGCCTATGTGGCACAGGTGACCAAGGCGCTGCGTGCCGCGATCGACAGCTGTGCCGCAGATGGTGCGCGTTACGCAGTCAAACCGGCCTGGAGTGCCGAGCTGAACAAGGTTGCCGAAGGCCATCAGGCCACCCTCGGCGCGTATAACCGGCCATGGAAGTGAGAAGGGTATGAAAATTTCGCTCGGCCCGGTGCTGTATTACTGGCCCAAGGATCAATTGCTGCAGTTTTATGCCGAGCTGGCCGACAGCGCGGTGGATATTGTCTATCTCGGTGAAGTCGTCTGTTCGCGCCGGCATGTGCTGCGTTTCGACGACTGGCTGGGGCTGGCGCGCGATTTAAAGGCCGCAGGCAAAGAGGTGGTGCTGTCGACGCAGGCGCTGCTGGAGTCAGAGTCCGATCTCAAGGCACTGCGCAAGCTGATCAACAACGGCGAATTCCGTGTTGAAGCCAATGATCTGGGCGCGGTGCGCCTGTTGAAGCAGGCTGGTCTGCCCTTTGTAGCAGGCCCGACGTTGAATATCTACAACGCCGGAGCCTTGGCGCTGTTTGCCGAGCAGGGGGCTTATCGTTGGTTGCCGGCCGTTGAAGCCAGTCGGGAACTGGTTCTGGAAATGCAATCCAGCCGGCCGGTCGGCGTGGAAACCGAGTTGTTTGCCTTTGGCCGTTTGCCGCTGGCGTTTTCGGCGCGCTGTTTTACCGCACGGCACCACAATCTGAGCAAGGACGATTGCCAGTTCCGCTGCCTTGACGACGCGGACGGCATCACGCTGAAAAGCCGCGAAGCCACGCCGTTTCTGGCGATTAACGGCATCCAGACGCAGTCGGCGCTTACCTACAATCTGTTACCGCATCTGGCAGCCTTGCGCGATGCGGGCGTCGATATCGTGCGCCTCAGCCCGCAAAGCCAGCATATGCGTCAGGTAGTGGATGCCTTTGCTGCCGTCATTGCGGGTGGTGAGGTCCCATCGCTGGAATCCTTATTGCCGGTTGGCGCCTGTGATGGCTACTGGCTGGGCAAGCCGGGAATGGAAGCGGTTTATTTGGAGCGAAACAAATGAGTCTTGATTTTGTGTTTCCTGCGGTGGTCAGCCGGGTGATCAGCAAATTGCCGCAATGGCCCAACGGCATTCCCGCCAGCCTGATGCTGAATCTGGCATCCAGCCTCAAGCTGCTGCCGAGCGAGATGGATTTGCTGGAAGGCCGAACGTTCACCATCAATGTGCTGGATCTGGGTGCATCGGTGCGTTTTGTCTATCGCAAGGGGCAATTCAGGCCATTGTTTGCTGGTGGCGATACCGATCTGGCGTTCAGTGCCAACGTGGTGGACTATCTGAAGCTGATTCGCCGCGAGGAAGACCCCGATACCCTGTTTTTTAATCGCAGGCTGCTGATTGAGGGCGATACCGAGTTGGGGCTGACGGTGAAAAACCTGCTGGATGCAATGGAGCCTGCCAGCCTGAAAAGCCTGGGGGCCGCGCTGAAGCAGCGTCTGGCCTGATGCAGAAATTCCTGTGCAGAATCTGCACAGAAAATGTGGCAAAAATCATCAGCATGGGCTTAGATAAATGCATGACCCAGATGGAGTTTGCCGCATGTTATTTGATGAAGTCCAGGCGCAGCATTTCAGCACATTGTCGCGCAATCCTTTCCCGCATGTGCTGATCGAGCGGGCGCTGATTCAGCTGGCTGGTGATGGTGATGGAGCCAAGTTCCGTAATGACGTGATGGCTGCGGCAGGCTGGAAGCACAGCAATCTGACGCCGTTCGGCAAGTATCCGGACGAGGCTTGTGCCGCTTTTAACCGGATTCGTGCCGTATTGGCAGAAACCGAGGCGCCTGAGGCGGTGCTGTCGGCACTGAAAAACGCCACAGCCTGATCCTGATCGTTATCTGTTGTTGTCCTTAAAACAGCCGCAAATAGCGGCTGTTTTCTTTTCCTGCACGTCCTGTGCCTGGCGCTACATGCGCCGAACTGATGCCATTCACATTCGTATTGCACCGATACGATGCGTCGTTTGTCGTGGTTTTGCCTGATTTTTCTGCTGATCTGCCCTGAAACCCGCTGGCACTATCTTTGCTTTATCCAAAATGCATGGCGAGATCTTCTGTGGCCGCGTGGTTCACTGGCCTGAAACCTTGTCGTGCAAGCTACAGCGGGCATAACACGTCATTCTTATGTCATGTCGCTGGCTAATAATGGCCGGGTTCAAAGCTCGGCAAGCTTACTGATCACAAACCAGTATTTGTCCGTTCAACTTTTTTACGGAGCAAGAATCATGGATACCAAAACTTATCGTCCCGATTTTGTTGTACGTGAACTGCAACTGGTCGTCATCGCGGTGGCGTCCATTCTATTGTTGTTGTGAGCTGCCTTTGCCCGACGCGGCTTGCGCCAGCTGTGCCGCGCCGCGCCGGGAAACAGGCCAGACTGGAGCCCGAAAATGAAACGTGAACATGTGACCGATTTGATTGTTGCCGCGAAAATCCGCAAGGGAATCAAATGGTCGGAACTGGCCAACCTGCTCGGCACCAGCAAGGAGTGGGCAACCGCAGCCTTGCTCGGGCAAATGACACTGAATCCACAACAGGCTGCTGCCGTTGTCGACATGCTTGAATTGCCAGCGGAAGCCGGGCTGTTATTGCAGCAAGTACCCTACAAGGGATCGTTGCCCAGTGCGGTGCCGACCGATCCCTTGATTTATCGCTTTTACGAATTGATCAGCGTCTATGGCACTACCTTCAAAGCGCTGATTCATGAAGAATTTGGTGACGGCATCATGAGTGCCATTGATTTTGAAATGGATTTGCAACGTCTGCCCGATCCCAAGGGGGACCGGGTGAAGATCACCATGTCTGGCAAATTCTTGCCCTACAAGATGTATTGATCACTGTCTGTCTGCCGCTTCTGGTAGCTTTTATGGCCCGTTGTTCAGCGGGCCTTTTTTTATGTGTCGTCAGTGCAGATCAACGTTGCTGGCAAAGCCGCGATGTTTCATCAATATTAGCAAGGGGAGTGCGCAGGCCAGCAGGATGCCGAACGACAGGAACAACTTGGCAAAAGTCAGCATCATCGCCTGCTTGTCGACGGTCATGCTGATCAGCGCCAGCGCCTTTTCCTGCACTGCGGGGCCGACGTAGCCCTTGCTGAGCAGCCATTGCTGATATTGTTGTAGCCGTAGCAAGGTACTGCCGTCGTTGCTGCTAAGGTGTTCCACCAGAAAACCACGCTGCGAGTGCTGCAGCGTGCTGAACATGGTGGCTGCGGTGGCGATGCCGACGCTGCCGCCCAGCATCCGCGTCAAATTGTAGATGCCACTGGCGTTGCCAATGTTCTCAATACTCATGTTTGCCATCGCCAGGTTGTTGAGCGGCATGAAAATCAGCCCCAGGCCAAATCCTCGCATCACCAGCGGCCAGAAGAAGTCATCCGCGCCACTTTCGGTGGTGAAGTGGTTATGCAGCCACATCGCATAACAGAAGCACAAGGTGCCAACCAGCACGATGCCCTTGGCGGATACGCCGCGCTGTACCAGTTTGCTCGACAGCGCCAGGGCAATTGCGGTGGCTATGGCCGTGGGCAGGATGAACATGCCGGTCTGGAAGGCGGTAAAACCCATCAGCGCCTGGGCATAAACCGGGAACATGAAGATGGTGCAATACAATACTGCGCCGGTGAAAAATGCATAAATCAGACTGGCGCTGAACTGCTTGTCCTTCATCACCCGCAGATCGACAATCGGGTGTGCGGTTTCAAGTTCGTGAATGGCGAAGCAGAACAGGGCGACAAAAGAAGTCACCGCCAGTGAGATGATTTCCGGCGACTCGAACCAGTCGTATTTCTCACCGCGCTCGAGCATGGTTTGCAGCGTGCCAATACCGATCGCCAGCAGTAACAGCCCGATGTAATCGATGCTGCCGGCCTTTTTTTGTACGGCGGAGTCGGGCACGTAAAGCATGGTCAGCAACAAGGCCACGATACCGAATGGCAAGTTGATGTAGAAAATCCAGGGCCAGGCATAAGCGTCAGTCAGCCAGCCGCCCACGGTGGGGCCCAGCGCCGGGCCGGCCATGATGCCCATGCCGAAAATTGCCATTGCCGTGCCGGCTTCTACCGGTGGGAAGACCTCAAACAGCGTTGCCTGCGCCGTGCCCAGCAAGCCGCCGCCACCCAGCCCCTGAACGATGCGCCAGAACACCAGCGACTCGAGCGAAGTGGCGCTGCCGCAGGCCATCGAGGCAATCGTGAATACCAGGATCGACAGCGCAAAATAATTGCGCCGCCCCAGCTGATTGGCCAACCAGCCGCTGATCGGCAGTACGATCACGTTGGCGACCACATAGCCGGTAGAGACCCAGGCGATTTCATCCAGCGTGGCGCCGAGCGAGCCCATCATGTGTGGCACGGCTACGTTGACGATACTGGTGTCCAGTAGCTCCAGTACGCAGGCAATGGTAACGGTGATGGCAATCACAAAGCGGTGAGCGTAGATGCTCTCCGGCGTGGTGGTGCGGGACAGTCCGGGCAGAATCGGGCGCATGGCGGGTCAGGTCTCAACCAACACTGATGGTAGCCATCACACTCATGCCCGGGCGCAACGGCAGCTTGCGGGCGGCTTCGGCGTTGAGGCGGATTTTCACCGGCACCCGCTGCACCACCTTGGTGAAGTTGCCGGTCGCGTTGTCTGGCGGCAGCAGCGCAAATTTGGCGCCAGTGGCAGCACTGATCGATTCCACCTTGCCCTCGATCTGTTCGCCCGGATAGGCGTCCACCTCGATATGCGCAACGTTCCCCGATTTTACCTTGCCGATATCGGTTTCCTTGATGTTGGCTACCACCCAGATGTCGTCGGTCGAAACAATGCTGAACAGCGTTTGTGCCGGCTGCACCAGCTGGCCGATTTCAACATTCTTCTTGCTGATCATGCCGTTCAGCGGCGCATTCAGGCTTGTGTCCGCGAGTTGGATGGCGGCCAGTTCGCGTTGCGCGCGCACCGCATCGACCTTGGATTTGGCGCTGCGCAGCGCCGCTGAATACATGGTGACCTGTTCGCCGGCGGCACTGGCGTTGTCGCGTGCTGCCTTGAGTTGTGCTTCTGCGGCGCGTACGGCAGTGTCAGCGGCTTCCAGTTGCTGCGCCGATGCCATGCTCTGCGCCGCCAGTGAGCGCAGACGCTCGTAGTCGCTGCGGGCTTTCTGCAAATTGGCTTCAATCTGGCGGATATTCGAGGTTGCCGCCGATGCATTGGCCTGGGCCACGCTGATCTGCGCCATCGCCTGACCGACGCCTTCGCCACCGGCATTTTTGCCGGCGTTGGCAATCGCAATCGCCAGTTCCGCCTCGGCTTGCTGCAGCTTGGCCTGATAATCGCGGTCGTCGATCTTGACCAGCAATTCACCCTGCTTCACCAGCTGGTTGTCGGCAATGTTCAGTGCCTTGATATAACCCGCCACCCGTGGTGCCATCGGCACAATTTTGCCTTCGATCTGCGCATTGTCAGTCGACACATAATGCTGCCCATGCCACCAGCGATAACCCAGTGTGGCGCCAATGCCGGCCAGTGCCAGCACCAGTACCAGACGGGCTTTGGTTTTCTTTGGCGGATTATTGTTTGCTTCACTGCTCATTGCTTCTCTCCGTATTGTTCTAAAGGGCCGCTGGCGACAGATCGTGAATCGCCCCTAAACCATTGCAATCAAGCCTGGATGCCGCGAATCAGCAGCTCCAGATGAAATTCTGTAAAGGCCACCATATCCAGCCGTTCGCGGCGATAAGGGCCAAAGGCGTGGTTCCAGATGGTTTGCAGGATGATCGGTGAAATGATCTCCTTGATGGTGTATTCGATATTCAGCGGCCGGAACTCGCCGGCATCGATGCCGCGCCGCAAAATTTCTGAAAACACTCGCCGTACTCGATACACCACCTCGTCCAGGTAAAAATGCGCCAGATCCGGAAAATTGCCGGCCTCCGCCACTACCAGTTTGGACAGGCCGTTGGCCGGAGATTCTTCGATCAGCCGAACCCACTCGGCAACCAGGCAGCGCAACAACTCCTTGGCGCTGAGCTCGGAATCCGCGACTACTTGTTCTGCCAGCTGAATCGATGGCACCACTGCGTCGCGTACTGCCGCCTTGAACAATTCCTCCTTGCTGGAGAAATACAGATACAAGGTGCCCTTGGTCACGCCGGCTTGTTTCGCCACTTCATCCAGTCGTGTGGCGGCAAAGCCTTTCTGGATAAACAGATGCAGCGCCGCCTGGGTGATCTCCGAGGGGCGGGCATCCTTGCGGCGTTGCCAGCGGGGTGGTGCGGTGTTTTCGGCGTTCATGATTTAAATAACTGACTGGTTGGTTAATTATTATTGGAGTGCGGGAAGGCTGTCAACCGCTCTCTTGCCAAAGCGCATTGCCTATGGATACAAGGGCGCTGTTAAGCCAAATTAGCCAGCATGTGGGGCAGATTGTCGAAGCTGTGCGGAAATGCCGCCAGCGGCTGGGAAGATTGTTTTTGTGGGCAAAGCAAATGCATCCAGGCGTGTTTTGGGGGCTAATCCGGCGTTCAGACCATATTGCCCAACTGCCGCTGGCCTGGAAGGCGCTTTGCTATTGGTTTGCAGCCACGGCTGCAGGGCGCTAGGGTATTGCTTTGCAGGCTGCTGCCTGGCAAAGCAGGGAAGGGATGGCAGCCAGAGCCTTGCTTGCCAAGCGGGGCTGGCTGCCGGTCGGCTTAACGCGGCAGGTGGCCTCAGCCCTTGAAGTTGTCGCGGTGATCGGCGCAGCAGAAGTGGCGGCCGTCTTTTTCCAGCGCCTCGGATTCCGGCAGATACACGCCACACTGAGCGCAGCGTTTCATTGTCTGCGCATCCGGTGTCGCTTGCGATGGGCCTTGATCCTGGTTTGCCGCGATCAGTTTTTTCAGCAGTAGCCAGGCGGCAATGCCGATCAGCGCCAAAAGTAAAAAACGTGCCATGACTTGCCTTTCTCAGTCGGGTGTACCGGACACCGTCTTTTTCTGGATGAACTCGATTTTGTAGCCATCCGGATCTTCGACAAACGCAATCACTGTTTTGCCGTGTTTCATCGGCCCGGCCTCGCGGGTGACTTTACCACCGAGTTGTTTCACCGCTTCGCAGGCCTTGTAGGCATCGTCGACTTCGACTGCGACGTGGCCAAAGCCGTTACCGAGTTCGTAGCTTTCGGTATCCCAGTTGTGCGTCAGCTCCAGCACCGCAGTTTCACTTTCGGCACCGTAGCCGACAAAAGCCAGGGTAAAGCGGCCGTCCGGATAGTCTTGCTGGCGGATCAGCTGCATGCCGAGCACTTTGGTGTAGAAATCGAGCGAGCGCTGCAGGTTGCCGACTCGCAGCATGGTGTGGAGGATGCGCATGGGAGGCTCCTAGGTTCTGTTGATATTTGTTTTGCCGCTGCGCTGCTGAGTAAAAAGGCCAGCCGCAAGGCACGCGACGCAGATAATAATGGATTATTTTCAAGGAACGTAACGCAGTGGATGGCCTTTTTACTCACCAGCCCGAAGGGTTTGACGCACTTCATTTACAACACGGCGTCGTAAACCGCTTGTGCAGATCACTGCACGGCGCGTTTTACTTCTTGTTTTGTAAATGAATTGCATCAAACGCAGTCGCGAAACAAACGTCAACAGAACCTAGATCAGATGGTAATCCCCGCCATTGTGCCGCAGTTCGGCACGCGCGGCACGGTAGTCGGGGTAGAGTTTGGCCACATGCGCCCAGAAACGCGGCGAATGGTTCATTTCGTGCAGATGCGCCAGCTCATGGATGATCACATAGTCGATCAGATGGGCGGGAGCCTGTACCAGTCGCCAGTTGAGGCGGATTTCACCTTTACTGTTGCAGCTGCCCCAGCGGGTGCGGGCGCCGCTCAGCAACATTTTGGCCGGTTGTACCTGCATCAGCGGTGCCAGCACTTGCAAACGCGCCAGAAAATGGCTGCGTGCCTGTTGCCGCAGCCAGCGTTCCAGCGCGTGGGCAATCTGCTCTCTGTCATGCGGATGTGGCAGGCTCAGCCATAACTCGGGCTGTTGCAGGCTGACGCGCACCTTGGTGGCAGGTAGCAGCACCAGTTGCAGCGCCTCACCCAAAAAGCGAACCGTGCTGCCATCGGTGAGCGGAGTGGCTTCGGGCGGGGGCGGGCGATTTGCCAGTTTGGCGAGAATCCATTCGGCGTGGCGGCCGAGAATGTCGTGGATGCTGCTGAGGCTGGCGCGCAGCGGGGCGGCGACGGTAAGGCCATGACGATCAACACGCATGCCGATGGATTTGCGCCGTGCGCTGCGTTTCAGCGTGTATTCCAGCAATTGGCCACCGAGCCGCAGCTGGTGATGCTCTTGCTGTGTTGCACGATTCAGTAATTCCGCTTGCCGCTTAACGGCGCCTTGTGTTGCAGAAGCACTGTCTGCGGCTTGACTACGTGTCATGCCGGAGCGGCAACCGGAATCAGTCCATGCCGACAACTTACTGTTGCTCGTTGATCAGGAAGTTGGCTGCTTCGCGCAGATTGTTGAATACCAGTGTGCCGGGTGGCAGATTACCTGCTTCCTGAGTGCGCTCGCCTTTGCCGGTCAGCACCAGAATCGGTCGTCCGCCCATTTGCGCGATGGCTTGCAGATCGCGCAGGCTGTCGCCAATGCCGGGTACGCCGGCCAGGCGCACGCCAAGGCGGTTGCTGATTTCCTGGAACAGGCCGGTTTTCGGCTTGCGGCATTCGCAGTTGGCATCGGCGGTGTGTGGGCAGAAAAACAGCGCATCCACCCGGCCACCCGCCTGCGCCAGCAGGCGGTACATCTTCTCGTGCATGGCATTCAGCGCCGACATGTCGAACAGCCCGCGACCAATACCCGACTGGTTGGTGGCCACCACCACCCGGAAACCCGCCTGGTTCAGGTTGGCAATCGCCTCCATGCTGCCGGGCAGCGGCTGCCATTCATCCGGGTTCTTGATGAATTCGGCGCTGTCGTAATTGATTACGCCGTCACGGTCGAGGATCACAAGTTTCATGCCGCTACCCATGATGATTACGCCGCCAGTCGTGAAATGTCGGCGACGCCGTTGAGCAACTGCCCCAGCTGTGCCAGCAGGTTGAGGCGATTCTGGCGCAGTAGTGGTTCGTCGGTCATCACCATCACGTCCTCAAAGAAGCCGTCCACCGGACCACGCAGCGCCGCCAGTGCTTTCAGTGCGTCGGTGTAGTCGCCGTTGGCCAGATGTGATGCCACCACCGGGCGTGCCAGGCTCAGTGCTTCGAACAGCGCTTTTTCAGCAGATTCCTGCAGCAGTGCAAAGTCCGGCTCACCGGCAGCCACTTCGGTTTTCTTCAGGATGTTGCTGATGCGCTTGTTGGCTGCAGCCAGTGCCTCGGCTTCCGGCAGGGCGCGGAAGGCGCGCACCGCTTCAACGCGTGGCAGCACCTGGTCGATACGGTGTGGCTTCTGCGCGATGACGGCTTCGACCACGTCGGCAGCGTAATCGCGGCTGGTGAGGTAGTTGCGCAGGCGGTCGAGCATGAAGTCGAACAGGCCACTGACAGTATCGTCGGCCAGTTTGACTTCGGTGAAGCCGGCCTTGGCAACTTCCAGCAATTCCACCAGATCCAGCGGCAGTGGCGTTTCCAGCAGGATGCGCAATACGCCGAGCGCGGCGCGGCGCAGGCCGAACGGGTCCTTGTCGCCAGTTGGCTGCAGGCCAATGCCCCAGATGCCGACCAGTGTTTCCAGCTTGTCCGCTAGCGCGGCACAGGCGCCGATATTGTCGGCCGGCAGGCTGTCACCGGCAAAACGCGGCCAGTAGTGTTGTTCAACGGCTTGCGCTACTGCTGCGGTTTCGCCGTCGTGACGTGCGTAGTGGCCACCCATGATGCCTTGCAACTCGGGGAATTCACCCACCATGTCGGTGACCAGATCGGCTTTCGCCAGATACGCTGCACGCTGCGCCTGCGCTGGATCGGCGTGCAGACGCTGGGCGATTTCGCCAGCCAGTTTCTGCATGCGCTCGACGCGTTGCAGCTGCGAGCCGAGCTTGTTGTGGTAAACGACTGAGCGCAGCTTCTCCAGGCGGGTTTCCAGCTTGTGTTTACGATCCTGGTCGAAGAAGAATTTGGCATCGGCCAGACGCGGGCGCACCACCCGTTCGTTACCGGTGATCACCGCGCTGGCATCAGCCGGGCTGATGTTGCTGACTACCAGGAATTGATTGCTCAGCTTGCCGTTGCTTTCCAGCAGCGGGAAGTATTTCTGGTTCGCCTTCATGGTCAGAATCAGGCATTCCTGCGGCACTTGCAGGAATTCCGGCTCGAACTGGCAGGTGAGCACGTTGGGGCGCTCGACCAGCGCGGTCACTTCGTCCAGCAATGCGTCGTCCTGCAAGGGCTGCAGGCCGCTACCCGCCTTGGCTGCCGCTGCCTGCAACTGGCGCACGATTTCAGCGCGACGCTCGGCAAAGCTGGCGATCACGGCACCTTGCGTTTGCAGCTGGTGCGCGTAGCTGTCGGCGTTTTCCAGCACCACAGGCGACACCGCAGCTTCAAAACGATGGCCCAAAGTCTCGCGGCCGGCCTGCAGGCCAAGCACGCTGATCGGCACGATGTCGGCACCGTGCAGCGCCACCAGCTTGTGCGCCGGGCGCACGAAGTTGACGCTGCTCCAGCCATCGGCCAGTTGATATGTCATCACTTTCGGAATCGGCAGGCTGGTCAGCGCCTGTTCCAGTGCTTTCTGCAGGCCTTCGGCCAGTGCCACGCCCTTGACCACGCTATCGTGGAACAGTGCTTCGGCCTTGCCGTCCGGCGCGCGTTTCAGCGTCGGCACGATGCTGGCGTCCAGCCCCATGCCGGCGAGTTTTTTCATCAGTGCCTGGGTAGGTTCGCCATTGGCGTCGAGCGCGATATTCACCGGCATCAGTTTCAGCGTGATCGGCTTGTCGGCGGCAACGGCAGCGACATTGCTGACGTGTACTGCCAGACGGCGTGGCGAAGCAAACGCCTCAACCTTGGCATCGGCAGCAACCAGACCTTGTGCCTTGAGGCTGTCAGCGAGGGTGGTCGAAAACGATTCACCCAGCTTGTTCAGCGCTTTTGGCGGCAGTTCTTCTACAAACAGTTCAACGAGGAGATTCTTGGTGCTCATGCTGGTACAACTTTCTTCGGAAGATCTGCCACCCACTCACGCGGGGCCATCGGGAAACCAAGGCGTTCGCGCGACTCGTAATACGATTGCGCCACGCTACGCGCCAGATTGCGGATGCGGCCGATATAGGCGGCGCGCTCGGTTACCGAAATCGCGCCACGTGCATCCAGCAGATTGAAGGCGTGCGCGGCTTTCAGCACTTGCTCGTAGGCCGGCAGCGCCAGTTGTTGCTCCATCAGGTGCTTCGCCTGCGCTTCGTAATCGCCGAAATGGCGGAACAGCGCGTCGGCATTGCTGTGTTCAAAGTTGTAGGTCGACTGCTCGACTTCGTTCTGGTGGTAAACGTCGCCGTAGCTCAGGCCCTTGGTCCACACCAGGTCGTAGACGTTTTCGACGCCCTGCAGGTACATCGCCAGACGTTCCAGACCGTAGGTGATTTCGCCGGTGATCGGCTTGCAATCGATACCGCCCACTTGCTGGAAGTAGGTGAACTGGGTCACTTCCATGCCGTTCAGCCATACTTCCCAGCCGAGGCCCCAGGCGCCGAGTGTCGGGTTTTCCCAGTCATCTTCAACAAAACGGATATCGTTTTTCTTAAGATCGAAGCCCAGCGCTTCCAGCGAACCCAGATACAGCTCCAGAATGTTGGCCGGTGCCGGTTTCAGCACCACTTGATACTGGTAATAGTGCTGCATGCGGTTGGGGTTTTCGCCGTAGCGGCCGTCTTTCGGACGGCGCGACGGTTGTACGTAAGCGGCTTTCCATGGCTCCGGGCCGAGTGCGCGCAGGAAGGTGGCGGTGTGGCTGGTGCCTGCGCCGACTTCCATATCGTAAGGTTGCAGCAGTGCACAGCCCTGTTTGTCCCAGTAGCGTTGCAGCGTGAGAATGATTTCCTGAAAAGTCAGCATGGCCTGTCGGGCTTCTAAAATTGAATCAAAGCGTCGATTCTAACCGCTTTTGAATGTTGGCTCCAATCGGCGCGTATTGGCCATTTATACGATTTCAAAAAAGCAACGAGACGCGAAGGAGCCGCGCAGGCGACCGCAGGGAATCCCGTGGGACAGTACGGGAGTACGACAAGCGGTGACGACAGTGCCGAAGTTCTTGGCGAGCACAGAGAGCCTAGAACTCGTGCCTCCCGCCT
This sequence comes from Chitinivorax sp., assembly GCA_046347685.1. Taxonomy (GTDB): domain Bacteria; phylum Pseudomonadota; class Gammaproteobacteria; order Burkholderiales; family SCOH01; genus CALMFQ01. The sequence continues at coordinate 76,295 of JAXMFR010000007.1, read as the reverse complement.
TGGCGGGGATGTATCGTTGCTTTTTTGAATTCGTATTACATCTGGCGGAACAGGTGGGCGTAAGGCTTGCTCACTGCCAGCTTTTGTGGGCACTGCTTCAGTGTGAGGGTGATTTTTCCGCTGAAATCGCGGCTGGCCTGGGTGATGGCGCTGATTTTGACAATGCTGGAACGGTGGATTTGCCAGAACTTGCCCGGATCGAGTTGTTCCATCAGCTCCTTGATCGGGGTGCGAATCAGAAATTCACCCTCGCTGCTGAACACGCCGGTGTATTTATCGGCTGCCTGAAAATAAATCACGCTATCGACGTCGATCAGGCGCACATCGTTGCCGATGCCCACCCGTAGCCAGCGCAGCCATTCGTCGCTGGCCGGGGTGGTGGCCGTGGCAGCACTTTTGCTGGCTTGCAGGCGTTGCTGCAGGCGGGTGATGGTTTTTTGCAGGCGCGCCTCGTTGACCGGCTTCAGCAGGTAATCCAGTGCCTGTTTGTCGAAGGCCTCGATGGCGAATTCGTCGTAGGCGGTGACAAACACAATCTGCGTGTCGCGCGCGCCCAGCGCCACATCCAGCCCGCTGAGGCCGGGCATCTTGATATCGAGAAACGCCACATCCGGCTGCAATTCGCCGAGCAGACGCAGCGCGTCGATGCCGTTGGCGGCTTCGGCAACAATCTGCAGCTCCGGCCAGAGCTGCTGCAACTGCAGGCGCAGTGCGCGCAGCAGCAGCGGTTCGTCGTCGGCAAGCAGTGCGGTGTGGCTCATGTTTCCGGTGTCGCGAGTGGCAGGGTCAAGGTGGCAATCATGCCGCGTGGCTGGTTGCTTGTCAGCACCAATCCGGCGTTCAGGCCAAACAGCGCATGCAGCCGTTCGCGCACATTGGCCAGACCGACGCTGCTCTTATGACTGCCGCCGCCATTGGCGCCGAGTCCGGTGTCGGCGACGCGAATCAGCAGTTGCGTGCCCACGGCGCAGGCCGAGAGGGTGACCGAGCCGCCGTTGATGCTCGGCTCGATGCCATGTTTGATGGCGTTTTCCACCAGTGGCTGCACCAGCAGCGGTGGCAGCGGCAATTGGGCCAGCTCCGCCGGGCATTCGATGCTGAAGCTGAGGCGCTCGCCCATGCGCATCTGCATGATCGCCAGATAGTGATGCAAGGTGGCAAATTCGTCACCCACGCTGCTGTGATCGTTGCGTGCCCGTGCCAGCGTGGCGCGCAGGTATTCGTTGGTATGGTCGAACAGGGTCAGCGCAGTCGGCGGGTCAAGCGTGATCAGTGTGCGCAGATTGGCCAGCGTGTTGAACAGAAAATGTGGCTCGATCTGCGCCTGCAGCATTTTCAACTCGGCTGCCAGCAGTTGCTGGCGCTGCTCGGCATTGTGCAGCTGTTCCGCTTGCCAGGCGGCTGCCAGGCTCCGGCCATGGGCGCGGCTGTACAGCATCATGCCCAGCAGCAGGTTGAGCACCATCGAGATGCCAGTCAGCCACAGTTGAGATGTACCGGACAGGGGGGTATCGGTTGGCAGCCAGAATGCCGCCAGCGATCCGAGGCTGGCGAGCAGCACCGGCGCCAGTAGAAATAGGTAACGTGCCTGCGGCAAAGACAGGTTCATCCAGCGGATACCGGCGGCAATACTGCCGATCGCGAGCAATGCATTGAGGTTAGCCGCCAGCATAAAACCCTGCCACTCCACACTGCCGGCCAGCAGCACCATCACCGCACCCGTCAGCGAGCAAACCAGACAGGCGAACACTAGCTCGCGGCGGATGACCGGCCAATCAAATACGATTTGCGGCGCGTTGCCGATTGCAGGTACTGCAGTCATCGGGAGATCGTGTTCGTGGTGGCGGTGCCTGCCTGCTTGAAGGCGGCCAGCTCATAATTCCATTCGCCGTCTTCCGACACATACTTGATCACACCGCCCACCGCCGGGGCATACCAGCGGGTGGCAGCCTTTTTGCCGCTGAAAATGTAGCCCAACTCCCAGTTGTCGATACATTCCACGCGATAAGCATCAAAGCTGCCTGCGGGCACCCGCACCGGCTCATAGGCCTTGACCTCGCATTCCAGGCGGCTATCCCATTTGCGGTTATTGTCGGCACGAAAGCCGGAATACTGGCTGCTCCATTTTTTGCCGACAAGCAGCGGAAAAGACAGCCCCCGGTACTGCGGTTTGAACTCCAGCAAGGTTTCGCCTTTGAGGGTGGAGACACGCTGCACGCTGAGATCCCGGCTGTCCAGATAAACCAGCTTGTCTTCACATTGGCGCACCGTCACATTGTTGGCCTCCAGACGGCGGGTTTCCCAGTGGCGGCAGTTGGTGCCGAGAAACTGCCCGTCGTAATCGCGGCTGTCGCCAATGCGGGCTGGTGGAGCGTTTGCGGTGACCGGCGCTGTTTGTGCCAGGCATGTCGCACTGGCGGCGAGCAGCAGCCAGCAAAGTGCTGTGGTTTTCATTATCTTGGTCGCAATCAAAATGCGGCCGGCACTGCATGCGTGTCGGCCGTCGGGTTTTATCGTCACTCGCAGGTTTACTGAATCTGGAAATTCACCATTTCGATATTCCACTTCGGCTTGTCGTGCACCACCTTGACCATGCCGGCAACTTTCGGCGCATACCAGCGGGTTGAACGGGTTTCGCCGCTGAACAGGATGCCGGAACGCCACTGGTCGACGCAAGCGATGCGGAAGGTATCAAATTCGCCGGCCGCCACTTTCAGTTTTTCGTAAGCCTCAACCTTGCAGCTGACCTTGCTGTCCCAGTGTGCGTCGTCATCTGCGGTGTAGCCCGAATATTCCCCGGCCCACTGCTTGCCGACCGTGAGCGGATACGACACCTGCGGATAAAACGGCTTGAAGCTGACCAGGGTTTCGCCACTTGTTTTGCGGATCGCCACCGGATTCAGGTCATTGTCGAGCGACATAATCAGCTGATTGTCGGCGCATTGGCTGATCACATCATCATCTTCAATGGACTTGAACTCCCAGCGTTGGCAAGGAACGCTCATCAGCCCAGTGGCAAATTCGCGAAAATCGCCGGGTGTGGCTTTGTGTGGCAGATGTGCGGTCGGGGCGTCGGCTGCGATTGCGGGCAGGGCGGTCAGCAACAGTGGCAGGGCCAGCAGAGAGTATGTCTTGTTCATGGTTTGCTCCTCAAGTTGTGGATTGTTGTGCTGCCGGCAAAGCAGGATGCTGGCATGACGCAAGACTAGGGCCGCCCGACAGCTTCGCCCAGCGGCTTGCGACGAAGCAGGTAAAAACCGCAAGTTTTTGCCGCCAGCGAGGATGAATGGTTTGCACGGGATTAACCGGAAGTAGGCCGGATACAGGCCGCCATATTGGGCATTGGCCTGCAGCGCCCACCAGTCGTGCCTTGCAGACGGGCTTGCAAGCCAATACCAGTAAGGCTTGCAGGCATGCCGATTATTTTGCGCCCGGTTGGATCAGGCGGTGGCCGCGAGCGGCGGGGTGAAGTGGATTCGCTGTTACGCTGTTGCCAGCGTTTTATGCATTGTGCTGCAGTTGCAGCAAAATAAAACGCCATCAAAGAGGGGAGCTTGATGGCGTTTCTTTGGTTGCCTGTTTAAACGAGGAGGAGGAGAAAAAGCAAACGTTAAATCATTAACGCGGCAACTGAAAGTAAAGAGTCTGGCATTCAGAAAAAGTTCTCGATATTTGCAGGCATATTTTCCGCCGCGTATGTCTTGCAGCCCCGTGCCAACTGCATTATCTGGCGATAGAAAAAAATAGCGCCATCGAGAGGGGAATCTGGATGGCGCATCAAGGTCATACCTAAGCAGGAGAATAGAGGCGATTAACTATGAAACGCAGCAACTATGTACTCTAAGAGTAGCCAATTTTTAATTGGTTCCAAGTTTTTTTAAATAAATGAGGTAATCCCCAGCTTTGCCGGGAACTCATGAGGTTTGACCGTGTGAAGCGGTCCTTTGAATATCTCGACAAGAGATAAAGATGACGCCCGATGAGAGATTACCAGAGCCTTGCGCACACGACATGGGACTGCAAGTACCACATTGTCTTCATCCCCAGGGACGAAAAGCGGTATTTGGCGCGATTCGCCGTCTGCCAGGCCAAGTGCTGCATGAGTTGGCGCAGCAGAAGGAGTCTGCAAGATCGTGGAGGGTCATTTGATGAGTGATCACGTGCACATGTGCATCAGTATTCCGCCAAAGCACTCGGTTTCGTATGTGGTTGGCTACATCAAAGGCAAGAGTGCGATCTCGATCGCGCGACGCTTCATGGGCAAGACGAGGAACTTTACGGGTGAGAACTTCTGGGCCCGTGGGTATTTTGTCTCGACAGTGGGTCTCGATGAAGAGATGGTGCGTGCGTACATTCGGCATCAAGAAAAGGAAGATGAGCATTACGACCAACTGAAGCTGGGAATGTAGTGGCTGCCTTCAGGCGGCGCCAGCTTCTTGCCCCTTTTAGGGGCTAACAAACTAAAGCCCCCGGCTTTGCCGGGGGATACTTACTTTTTTTGCGATGCAGTAAAAATTATCCCGCCAACGCGGCTTTTTCCCGCACCGCAACCATGATCGGCTGCGCCCAATCCTCACCCGGCTGCTTCTTGCGCGTCACCAGCGTCAGCTCCGATGGCTCGAACACGTTGACGTTGTGGGTGGTCGGGCTGGTGATCAGATACTGCGCCTGGGTGCTCTTGAGGAAGCTGGATACCTTGTCGATGTTGAACACGTCGAGGTGGGCAAATGGCTCGTCGATGAACACGAAGCCGCCAGGGCGTGCCTCGTCCATCATCAGGCCAATCAGCAGGATCAGCGATTTCATCACCTGCTGGCCGCCGGATGCCTCGCCATCGTTGAGGCCCATCATGCCCTTGCGGTCGAAATTGAACTGCACGGTGAGGCCGGCCTGTGCCAGCACGGTGTCGTCATTTTCCAGATGCGGCGATTCAACGTGGACTTCGATGCCGGCCAGTTCGCCCAGCGCACGGATGTTTTTGCCGTAACGGCGCACGGTGTTGCGCAGCACGGTGATATAGGCACCGCGTGCTTCATCGCACAGCTCCATCACCCGGTCGAATTCGCGCTGGCGCGATACGGTCTGTGATTCCATCTGCCGGAGTTCTTCGCGCAGTTTGTCGCGCAACACCAGCACGTTTTCGTCGGTTTCCCAGTCTTCGCGCTCCAGGCGCTCGTCCAGGCGTGCCATTTCCCGGCGTAACATGCCCACCGATTCGAATTCGCCTTTCAGCTTTTTCAGCTCGGCCCGGCTGCTGTGGATGTTGTCCGGCAGCGCCTTGCGGCGGGTGCGCAGTGCTTCCAGCCGTTGCAGTTGTTCGCGCTTGTGCGCGTCGTTGCCGGCTTTCAGGCGCAGTGTTTCGTTCTGCAGTTGCTGGATCTTGAAGTTCAGTTCCGTCAGGCGGCTGTCAAAGCGGCTTTTGGCTTCCTGCGCGGTATCGAAGTTCTGATTGGCGGCAATCACTTCGTCCGATGCCTGCAGTGCCTGCGCCTTGAGCTGTTCCAGTTGCTCGCTGGCAAGACGGAATTCGTCGCCACGCGCCGCCAGCATATTGGCGGCATCGACACCGGCCACCTTGGCCTGCAACACGGTGATGCGTTGCGTCAGCGGGCCTTGTTTGCGTTTGTACTGCTCGATTTCGGCGTTGAGGCGATCAATTTCCTCGTCCGCGGCAATCCGGCGTGAGCGGCGGGCACCTTCGCCAAAATGGTAATCATGCGCGGCGACACCGATATAACGGCCACCGCGGCGTTCGCGGTAGAAGCCTTCGCGGGTGATCCATTCCTGATCCTTGTCCAAGCGCGCGCCAGCGTTGGCGTCTTCCACCCGCTGCACGCGGTTGAGCTGGCGTGTCAGCCATTCCGGCGCATCGGCGGCAAAGCGCACCACTTCCAGCAGCGAGCCTTTGTCAGCACGGGGTGCTTCACTGCGTTCGGCCACCACAAAGTGGCGGTATTTGAGCTTTTCGCCCAAGGCCCAGGCAGCGGCACGGTCGCTGGATTTTTTCAGCAGCACGATATGGCGATAGGGGGCGAGGATCGCTTCCACCGCGCCTTGCCAGCCCGGATCGCTGACTTCGACGATATCGGTCAACATTTCGTGGCGAATGCCGGCTTCGTCCAGCGCGGAGCGGAAGCTTTCGACAAACGGCTGACTCGGTGGCTGGCCACCTTTCAACGCCTTGCTCAGGCTGTTGAGGTCGTCGATGCGTTGTTCGCGCTGACGGATTTCAACCTTCATTTCCGACAATTGCTGGCGCAGCAGGGCAAGCTCTTCGGCCTGTTCGGCAATATCCACGCCATCGGCAGCGGCAATTTCCTGCAGCCGCTGGCGCTCGTTGAGCTTGGCTTCCAGTGTGCGGATATCTTCGCGGATCTTCATGAAGGCGGTATTCGCGTCGCTCTGGCGGATGCGGCTCTGGGTCAGGGCCGGGCCGGCCTGTTCCAGCCCGGACTGGGTTTCCAGCAGGCGGGTTTGCAGGTCTTCCAGCTGCCATTGTTTTTCGCGCAGATTGCGGCGGGTGCCGATGTTCTGCTGGCGGGCGTGCAGCATCGCATCCTGCAGCTCGCTCAGCTCCAGCTGTGGCAGCACGTGCTGCTCCAGTTGCACGCGTTCGCGTTGCAGCGTTTGCCATTCGATATAACGGTTGGCGCGGCCGATCATTGCTTCGACGCGATGGTTCATCGCTTCCAGCGTGCGCTCCATCTCTTTCAGCTCACGCTCGGCTTCACGTTGTTCCTGCTTCGCCTGGGTGTAGTTGTCGAGAATCTCTTTCTCGCCAAACACGTGGAACACCAGGTCCAGCAAGGCGCGTGGGCTGTATTCGCAGAGCTTGTCGGTGTCGCCCTGTTCCAGCGCCAGCACCTCGGCAATCGCCGGGGTCAGTCCTGCCGATTCCAGCCGCCGGCGATAGTCGTTGACGCCAATCCAGATGCCGCGAGCCTCCACTTCCTCGATGCTGACGTCGCCTTCATGGATCGCGTATTGCCGCACCCAGTCACCACCTTGTTTGCGGATACGGCAGGCGAGGGTGATGGTGCCGTCGATCAGCGGGAAAAACGGATAACGCCCGGTGCTGGAGCGCTCGTTGTCGACCACGCCACGCAGCCACGCTACCGGCTCTTTGGCATTGCGCACGTAGCGCTTGTAGTCACGCTTGCCGGAGCATTTCAGCGCCAGCAGGGTGCGGAAACCGTCCAGCAGCGTGGTTTTGCCCGAGCCATTGGGGCCGATGATGGTGACGATCTGGGCTTCGAGCGGCAGCGAAAAACGCTGCCAGAAATCCCAGTGCATGACTTCGAGTTTCTGGAAATGGAACATGGACCTGCTCTGTTGATGGGCGCTAAGGAAGCGCTGAGTTATTGGGCGAGCGGGATGAAGTACAAGGAGCCCGGCGCACAGAAAGCGAGACATATCTTTAGATAGGCGAGCTTTCGAGCACCGTGCGACGCAGCAATTCGCCCGCGCAGCCAATAAATCAGTGTCTTCCTAATCAGGCGCACGGATAAATTGTGGTTTGTTTGCCGTGTGCCGAAAAATAACAGCGGGCAGTGGCTTTCTACAACAATATTGATCAAACGACCCGGTACCACGATCAGTTTCTTGATCGGCTGGCCTTCGATGAACTTCTGCACTTGCGGGTTGGCCAGTGCCAGCGCTTCGATGGCGGCCTTGTCGGCATCCTTGGCGACGGTGATGTTGCCGCGCAACTTGCCGTTGACCTGCACCACCAGCTCGATTTCATCCTGCACCAATGCCGCGGCGTCGGCTTGCGGCCAGGCCTGATCCAGCAATTCGCTGCCGGCGCGCAGCTCGCTCCACAGCGCTTCGCAGGCGTGCGGGATGATCGGCGACAGCAGGATCACTGCGGTTTCCAGTACTTCCTGCGCCACCGCGCGGCCGACGTCGCCGCTCAGATCGGTTTTGCCGTAGTTGTTGAGCAATTCCATACAGGCGGCGATTGCGGTGTTGAACTGCTTGCGGCGGCCATAATCATCAGTAATTTTCTGAATGGCGCTATGCAGTTGGAAGCGCAGGGCTTTCTGCGCCGCATTCAGCTCGCCTGCGGTGTATTTGGCTACCACGCCAGCGCTCACGTGCTCGTGAACGATTTTCCACAGGCGCTTGAGGAAGCGATAACCGCCTTCCACGCCAGCGTCCGACCATTCCAGGCTTTGCTCCGGCGGTGCGGCAAACATCATGAACAGTCGGGCAGTATCGGCACCGTATTGTTCGATCAGCTCCTGCGGATCAACGCCGTTGTTCTTCGATTTCGACATCTTCTCGGTGCCGCCGATTTCCACCGGCTGGCCGTCAGTCTTGAGCACGGCGCGGATGGTTTTACCTTTGGCATCGGTTTCGATGGCGACATCGGCCGGGTTGAACCAGTCTTTCTTGCCGTCCGGCAGATTACGGTAGAAGGTCTCGGCAATCACCATGCCCTGCGTCAGCAGGTTGGTAAACGGTTCGTCGTGGCTGAGCAGGCCTTCGTCACGCATCAGCTTGTTGAAGAAACGCGCGTACAGCAGGTGCAGAATCGCGTGTTCGATACCACCGATGTACTGATCCACTGGCAGCCAGTAGTTGGCCGCAGCCTTGTCGACCATGCCGCCATCGAACTTCGGCGAGGCATAGCGGGCGAAATACCAGCTCGATTCAACAAAGGTATCCATGGTGTCGGTTTCGCGCTTGGCGGCGCCGCCACATTTCGGACAGGTGGTTTCGTAAAATTCCGGCATTTTTGCCAATGGCGAACCGGCACCGTCCGGCACCACGTTTTCCGGCAACACCACCGGCAATTGCTCGGCCGGCACCGGCACGTCGCCACAGCAGGCGCAGTGGATGATCGGAATCGGACAACCCCAGTAGCGCTGGCGCGAAATGCCCCAGTCGCGCAGGCGGAACTGCGTGCGGCGGGTGCCGTGGCCATTGGCTTCCAGGTCGGCAACAATCGCGTCGAAGGCAGCGGTGAAGCCTTTGCCGTCGTATTTGCCGCAATTGACACTGCTGATGCTGTCATCTTTGGCGGCATACCAGTCGCGCCATAACGTGCTGTCAAAGTCGTTTTCGCCGCTTGCCGGGGCGTAAACCTGCTTGATCGGCAGTTGGTATTTGTTGGCGAACTCGAAATCGCGCTCATCATGCGCCGGAACGGCCATCACCGCGCCTTCGCCGTAGCCCCATAACACATAGTTGGCGACCCATACCGGCAGCTTGGCGCCAGTCAGTGGGTGAATCACGAACTCACCGGTCGGCATGCCTTTCTTTTCCATGGTTGCCACATCGGCTTCGGCAACCGAGCCGGCTTTGCATTCGGCAATGAACGCCGCCAGTGCCGGGTTTTTCTCGGCCGCGCGGGTCGCCAGCGGGTGTTCTGCGGCAACGGCAACGTAAGTCGCGCCCATCAAGGTGTCCGGGCGAGTGGTGTAAACCTTCAGTTGGCCAGCTTCCCCGATCGAATCAACGTCGTAGTCGAACACGATTTCAGCGCCGAAACTCTTGCCGATCCAGTTGCGCTGCATGGTTTTCACCTGCTCTGGCCAGCCGGGCAGGTTATCCAGCGAGCTCAGCAGCTCGTCGGCGTAAGCGGTGATGCGGAAGTAATACATCGGGATTTCGCGCTTTTCCACCACGGCGCCAGAGCGCCAGCCGCGGCCGTCGATCACCTGCTCGTTGGCGAGCACGGTCTGATCCACCGGGTCCCAGTTGACCACACCGTTTTTCTTGTAGATCACGCCTTTTTCAAACAGCTTGGTGAACAGCCACTGCTCCCAGCGGTAATAATCCGGCTTGCAGGTGGTGACTTCACGTTCCCAGTCGATCGCCAGACCCAGCGATTTCAGCTGTTGCGTCATGTAGGCGATGTTGTCGTAAGTCCAGGCAGCCGGTGCGACGTTGTTTTTCATCGCGGCATTTTCTGCCGGCAGGCCGAACGCGTCCCAGCCCATTGGCTGCATCACGTTGTAACCATTCAGACGATAGAAGCGCGACAGCACGTCCCCGATGGTGTAGTTGCGCACATGGCCCATGTGCAGCTTGCCCGAAGGGTAGGGGAACATCGACAGACAGTAGTATTTCGGCTTGCTACTGTCTTCAACAGCGCGAAATACTTGTTTGGTTTGCCATTTTTCCTGCGCGGCGGCTTCAACCTGCGCGGGGGAGTACTGTTCTTGCATGGCGCGGTAAATCCTTGCTATAGCGAAAGGGTCGATTATAACGCAGTGCACTGACTGCGTTCACCGGGACTTTAGATGAAAAACAGATTGGCACTATTGGCGTTGGCAATGCTGGCGCAAGGCGGATGGGCAACGCAGCTGCAGGTGGATGTGCTGGTGATGCCCGCTTGGCTTGAGCGTGGCGCAGTCAAAAAGCCACTGCTGCCGGGGGCCGTGCTGCAGGCGGGTGATGTGATCCGCACCGGTGCAGGCGCACGCGCCTATTTGCACATGAGTGACGGCGCACAAATCCGCCTGGGCGAGCAGACCCGCCTGCACATTGCCGCGCTGGACGCTAAACCGCGTGTCAGCAATGTCTCGCTGGGCATGCTGCAGGGGGCATTGCGCCTGGGTTCGCCGCAAGTGGCGCGCGATATCGGTGTGCGTGTGGTGGACCTGGACGTCGTGCTGCGCCAAGGCGATGTATGGGCCAAATCCAGCGCCAGTGCCGACATGCTCGGCCTGGTGGAAGGCAGCGCGGCGATATCGCACCAGGGGCAACAACTGCAGCTGAGCGAAACCATGACTTACGTCCATGCCGAACGCAAACAGTCGCTTTCGCCGGTGCGTGGCTTCAATCTCGATCAGCTGCAGAAATGGTCGGGCGAAACCGAGATCCTCGAAGGGCAGGGCGTCGCCATTAGCGGTGGCCCGGTATCGTTGCTGCTGGGCGAATTTTCCGTGCAGGCCGATGCGCTGGCGCTTTACGACCAGTTGCGCCAAAACGGTTATCCCGCACGCCTGCAGCCACTAGGTCGTGGCGAACGCCTGCGCTACCGCGTGCGCATCACCGATTTTGCCGACACTGACGACGCCCGCGCCACTCTCCAGCGCTTGCGGCAACAGCTGAACACCCCGTTGGGCGATATCCGCACGCGTTAACGCGCTGACGCAGGGACGCAGCTTTGGCTGCGTCTCTCTTCCATCCCGCAACATTTCTCCCGCCGAACCCGCATACTGCATCAGTCGGCATTTTTAGCGGCGATAAACGCCGTTACCACCCCATCAGCCCAGACAGCCTCTGCCATAGCCGCTGCCACAAAGGCAAATCCGCCGCGCACTGCTCACCGCTCAGGTCGATTTCCGGATGTTCCTGCTCTTTCTGGTTGATCAGAATGCCATACATGATGTTGTCTCCTGTTTTTATTAAAACCGTATAAACAGTATCTGGCTTTTTTGGGGCGAAGTAAAGCACAAAACCTGCTCACGGCGTGAGGTGTGTTTGGGGAAGGCACGGTTGAGGGGCGGCGAGAAAATGTTATTGGAAACAGACAGGTAGATCGGGCTTCCGTTCGATGCGGTGCCGAATGCAGGTGACAGTGTCGGAGTGCATTCTGTCCGGCGCAGAATTTGGGTCGGCATGGTGGCGACGATAATATGTGCCGGCAGTGCTGTAAGTGTCTCTGGTATTGGCTTGTAGGTCAGCTTGTAGGCCGCGCTGGTATTGGTTTGTAGCGATGCTGCAAATTTTTAGGTTGTCAGCCATGTGCCGATATATGCGGTAAATGGATGCCCAGAAAAGGCGGTGAGTCATGTGCGATGGTGCATGCCGGGAAAACCGCCGGGCGTAGTTTGGCGCTGTGGCTCGGCCGATATTGGTGCTTTTGATTGTGCATATTGTGGGTGGGGGGGCATTGTTGCCGCGACCGGGCTGGTTGCAACCTCGGTGTTGCCATGGCAAAAACGAAAAGGGGCTGCTGCTTCACGGACAAGCGTGTCCCTTTCGTCTAGAGACAATTCACGGCGCAAATTTCGCCTGTGTAAGAGCATGTGCACGGCTTGCACCGGAGGCAAAAGCTTCTGCTAGAAGCTGCCCCTATGCACAAATGGCTCGTGATTCTTCTGCTGACTTTGCTGCCGCTGCAGTGGGCTTCTGCTGCGGTGGATTTGCTGTGCCAGCAGGAAATGCAGCGCGTCGATTTGAAGCATGTACATGCTCATGTCGATCGCCATGGGCACGATGCCGAGCTTGAGCAGCCGAAGCAGACTGACCCTTCGCAGGGCAACGATGCGGCTGAGCATCACCATGTGATCCATCATGCCGATTGCCACGCGGTGATTTATGCTGTTGAACCTTTGAAACTGGCGCCATCGCGTATTTATGCACCGATTGCCCTGCAGCTGTTTCCCTCGTTTATCCCCGCCGGGCCTGAGCGCCCAAAATGGCTTGCCGCCGCCTGACACCGGCGAGCACAAAGCCTGTTTCTCCTGACGCTATTGCCAGCCGGAAGGTACCGATTGCGACACCTGCGCCTTGCTTCGGCCATGTCGTGACGAGCGCGACAGCTGGCGTTTTGCCCGCGGCTGACGCCAGCTAGTCGATACATTTCCCGCTGATCAGTTGAATAGCCCGCTATAGGCAATGGCTTTGCTCGCCGAATTTTTCCTTTGTTTTGATCTGGAGATTTCGATGAGCCGAGTTTTATGGCCGCTCTGTTGCACGGCCACTTTTTTCCTCTGCCATGTGCCATCGGCAGCGGCGCTGGATGTCAGCGCGCCAACACTGCAAAAGCCTGAGGCAGTGCTGCTGCCCGCATTATCTCTGGCGGATGCAATTAAACGGGCATTGCTTGCCCATCCCGAGATTCAGGCCAGCCAGTCCGAGTGGTTGGCCGCGCAGGCTGCGCAGCAACAGGCAGGCGCCTTGCCCAATCCCGAATTGTCGTTGCTGATGGAAGACCTGCGCGCGGGCAAGCGAACCACCACGTTGCAGCTGGCGGAAAAGCTGGAGCTGGGGGGCAAGCGCCAGGCGCGCAGCCGGGTTGCCGCCAGTGGTGTTGATCTTGCGTTGCTGGATCAACAGGCAAAACGACAGGCATTGCAGGCTGCGGTCAGCGATGCGTTTTATCAGGCATTCACTGCGCAGGAGCGGGCCTCCCTTTGCCAGGCTGCGTTGACGCTGGCGCAAAAGGTAAAGCACATCGCCAGCCAGCGCCTGGCGGCCGGTAAGGTAGCGCCGATTGAAGAAAGCAAGGTCACTGTCGCCGAAGCAACAGCCCGGCTGGAGCTGACGCAGGCGCTCAGTGAGCAGCGGGCGACATTGAGCCAGCTGGCAAACCTGATGGGACAGAGCCAGGTGGATTTTTCCGGCGTCGACGGCCAGTTGCCGCCGCTTCCCGCAGCGCTGCCCTGGTCGCAACTGGCGCGCACCCTGCAAGATGCGCCGGAACCGCAGCGCGCCACGCGCGAACTGGAACGGCGTCAAGCCGAAGTCGAGCTGCAGCGTGCGCTGCGCACACCTGACATCACCCTCAGTGCAGGGGTGAAACGTGACGAGCTGGCCGGTGAAACCATGGCGGTAGCCGGCTTTTCGATTCCTATCCCATTGTTCCAGCCCAGTCAGGGCAATCTGCGCGAGGCGATTCATCGTGCAGATAAGGCGCAGGCAGAGCAACAGGCCAGCTTGCTGCGTACTCGCAGCCAGCTTGCGCAGGCCCTGGAGCGTTATCAGTCAACACGGGAAGAAGCAGAAAACCTGCAACAGATCGTGTTGCCTGCCGCCAGCAATGCACATGATCTGGCGCTGCGTGGCTACGAATTGGGCAAATACAGCCTGCTGGATGTGCAGGATGCCCAGCGCAGCCTGCTGCAGGTGAGAAACCAGTATCTGCGCGCCCGGCTGGAAGCGTTGCGCAGTGCCACTGAAATCGAACGTATCGTCGGCGGGCCGAATAGTGCCTGGCTGGCCGGCAAATCATTGCCATTCCCGGAGTAAATCATGCAAAAAAAACAACGATTGGCGATTGTCGCCGTGCTGGCTGTCACCGCCATGCTGGCGGGTGGCATCCTTTATTCCCGCCCGCAGCATGTGGCAAGCGAACATGAACATGGCCACGACGAACCAGCGCATCAGGATGCTGGGCACGAAACACATGCCGGCCACGCCGATGAGGCCCACGCGGGTGAGGAAGAATCGGCCAAGGGGCCACATGGTGGAAAAATCTTCCATTCCGGCGATTACGCTGTGGAAATCAGCATGCTGGAGCAGGGCGGTGAGCCGCGCTTTCTGCTTTACAGCTACCTCAAGGGCAAGCCTTTGCCTCCCACCACCAGCAAGATCAGCGTGGTCGTCACGCGTCTGGGGCGTGCGGAGCAACCAATCAGCTGGGTCGCAGAGCGGGATTTTCTGAAGAGCCGCGAAATCATCGCGGAACCGCATTCGTTTGCCGTCAACATTGTTGCCGAATATGGCGGCAAGCAGCATCGGTTTGCCTATGAGCAGGAGGAAGCACGCATTCGCATGAGCGACGCGCAGCTGCGCGAGAATGGCGTGAGTGTGCTGCAGGCAGGGCCGGCAATGATTGCCGATCGTTTGCCGCTGGCGGGTGAAATCCATGTGGATGCGGATCGCAGCGTGCAGATTGTGCCGCGTGTAGCTGGTGTAGTGGAACAAGTGCCGGCCGTGGCCGGCAGTGTGGTGCGCAAGGGGCAGTTGCTGGCCGTGTTGTCGAGCCCGGCGCTGGCCGATATGCGTGCCGAGTGGTTGGCGGCACAAAAACGCCTGGAATTGGCCCGCGTAACCTTTCGCCGCGAGCAACAGTTGTGGCAGGAGCGCATCTCTGCCGAGCAGGATTATCTGTTGGCGCGTAACGCCCTGCAGGAGGCAGAAATCAACGCCCAGTCAGCGCAAAGCCGGCTTGCTGCACTTGGCGCAGAACGTGGCAACGGCAAACAACTGGCACGCTACGAAATTCGTTCTCCCATCGACGGCACGGTGACGCACAAGCAGATTGTGATGGGGGAATCCCTGAAAGACGATGCGCCCATTTTCACCATCACCGATCTCAGCCGGGTATGGGCCGAGGCCACGGTGCCGGCGCGTGATCTGCCGCGCTTGAAAGCCGGCCAGACGGCCAGCGTCAAAGCTAGTGCCTACGAGGCCAGCGGTAGCGGCCATGTGGTTTACGTCAGTTCTGCGCTCGGTGAGCAAAGTCGCAACGCAACCGCGCGCGTCTCGCTGGATAACCGCCAGGGCCTGTGGCGCCCCGGTTTGCCAGTGACTATCGAAGTGCTTGCCGGCGAGACCAGGGTGCCGCTGGCAATTGCTGTCGAGGCTGTGCAAAACCTCGGCGACCGGACGGTGGCTTTTGGTCGTTATGGCGAATATCTGGAAGCCCGGCCGCTGCAGTTGGGGCGCAGTGACGGGAAGATGGTTGAGGTGCGCCAAGGCCTGCTGGCAGGAGAACGTTATGCCGCCAAAAATAGCTTCCTGATCAAGGCTGACATCGGCAAAGCCGCTGCCGCCCACGAGCACTAAGGGGCGGACATGTTTGAAAAACTCATTCGTTTTTCCATCGAACATCGCTGGCTGGTGTTGCTGCTGGTGCTGGGCATGGCCGGCATCGGCGTTTACAACTTTCACAAGCTGCCGATCGATGCGGTGCCCGACATTACCAATGTGCAGGTGCAGATCAATACCAGCGCACCGGGGTATTCACCGCTGGAGGCCGAGCAGCGTATCACTGTTCCGATCGAAACCGCCATGGCCGGGCTGCCCAGCTTGCAGCAGACCCGTTCGCTGTCGCGATATGGCTTGTCACAGGTGACGGTGATCTTCAAAGACGGCACCGATATCTATTTTGCCCGGCAACTGGTTAACGAGCGTATCCAGGAGGCAAAAAACAAACTGCCTGCAGGCGTGGCGCCGAGCATGGGGCCGATTTCCACCGGTTTGGGGGAAATCTACATGTGGACGGTGGAAGCCCGGCCGGATGCGCGCAAAGCCGATGGCACGGCTTATAACGCCACCGATCTGCGGGAAATCCAGGACTGGATCATCAAGCCGCAGCTGCGCACCGTGGCCGGTGTGACCGAGATCAACACGATTGGCGGGCACGCCCGGCAGTTTCAGGTTGCGCCTGATCCGGAACGATTGATGGCGCACGGGCTGGCGCTGCAGGATCTGCTGCTGGCTCTGGAGCGCAACAACGCCAATGTAGGGGCCGGTTATATCGAAAAGAACGGTGAGCAATACCTGATCCGTGCGCCTGGCCAGGTCAGTTCGATCGACGATATCGGCAATATTCTGGTGAGCCAGTCGGGGCACACTGCGGTCCGTATCCGCGATGTAGCCAGCATCGGTGCAGGCAACGAGCTGCGCACTGGCGCGGCAACCGAAAACGGCAGGGAAGTGGTGCTGGGCACGGTGTTCATGCTGATCGGCGAAAACAGTCGCAATGTCTCGCAGGCGGTGGATCAACGTTTGCAGGCCATCAATCGCAGCCTGCCACCGGGGGTTGAGGCCAGGCCGGTTTATAACCGCACCGTTCTGGTCGACAAGGCGATCAACACCGTCAAACGCAATCTGCTCGAAGGGGCGTTGCTGGTGATTGCGATCCTGTTTCTGTTTCTGGGCAATATGCGTGCGGCGCTGATTACCGCGCTGGTGATTCCGCTCGCGATGCTGTTTACCTTCAGTGGTATGGTCAGCAATAAAGTCAGCGCCAATCTGATGAGCCTGGGCGCGCTGGACTTCGGCATCATCGTCGATGGTGCGGTGGTGATAGTCGAAAACTGCCTGCGCCGGCTGGCACATGCCCAGTCCCGTCTCGGCAGGCCGCTCACGCGCGGCGAGCGTTTTCACGAGGTGTTTCAGGGCTCACAGGAGGCTCGCCGCGCCTTGTTGTTCGGGCAGATGATCATCATTGTCGTCTACCTGCCGATTTTTGCCCTGACCGGTGTCGAAGGCAAAATGTTCCACCCGATGGCCTTTACCGTGGTGGCTGCGCTGTTTGGCGCGATGCTGCTCTCGGTCACCTTTATCCCCGCGGCCGTTGCGTTGTTGATAAGCGGCCGTGTAGCCGAGACGGAAAACCGGCTGATGCGCTGGGCCAAAGGTGTTTATGCCCCCTTGCTTGACTGGAGTATGCGCAACAAGCCGCTGCTATTCACTTGTGCCGGCGCGGGGGTATTGCTCAGCGGGCTGCTGCTGACCCGTTTGGGCAGCGAGTTTGTTCCCAGCCTCGATGAGGGGGATATCGCCTTGCACGCAATGCGGATTCCCGGTACCAGCCTGACGCAGGCAG
Source organism: Chitinivorax sp. (assembly GCA_046347685.1). GTDB lineage: Bacteria > Pseudomonadota > Gammaproteobacteria > Burkholderiales > SCOH01 > CALMFQ01. The sequence goes on along the minus strand of JAXMFR010000007.1, from coordinate 59,056 downwards.
TGCAGATGCAGCTGGAGCTGGAACGTGTCATCAAGCGCTTTCCGGAAGTCGACCGGGTGTTTGCCAAAATCGGTACGGCGGAAATTGCCACCGACCCGATGCCGCCCAATGTTGCCGACACCATTGTCATGCTCAAGCCGAGATCTGCCTGGCCTGATCCACAACGCAGCCAGAACGATCTGCTGGCCGCGATGCAGGCGGCGGTGCAGCAGGTGCCCGGCAATAACTACGAATTCACCCAGCCGATCCAGATGCGTTTCAATGAGTTGATCTCCGGTGTGCGTAGCGATGTCGCGGTGAAAGTGTTCGGCGATGACATGGCAACCATGGAGAACAGCGCCGGGCAGATCGCCAAAGTGCTGGAAGCCACGCCAGGCGCAGTCGATGTCAAAGTGGAGCAAACCACCGGCCTGCCGATGCTGACCATCCGGATTGATCGCGAAAAGGCGGCCCGGCTTGGCCTGAATGTGGGGGATGTGCAGGAGGCGATCAGCATTGCAGTGGGAGGGCGGGAGGCCGGTGCATTGTTTGAGGGCGATCGCCGCTTCGAGATCGTGGTGCGTTTGCCGGAAAACTTGCGCAGCGATCTGGATGCATTGCGGCGTTTGCCGATTCGCCTGCCACAGGCCGGCAATGAATCACGCGCAGCCTATCTGCAACTGGGTGAGGTGGCCAATCTGGAAATCGCGCCCGGCCCGAACCAGATCAGTCGTGAAGACGGCAAGCGCCGGGTGGTTGTCACCGCCAATGTGCGCGGGCGCGACATCGGCTCTTTTGTCAGCGAGGCCGAAAACAGCATTCGCCAGCGTGTGAATATCCCCAGCGGCTATTGGACCAGCTGGGGCGGCACCTTCGAGCAACTGCAATCGGCAAGCCAGCGGCTGCAGATTGTGGTTCCCCTTGCACTGTTGCTGGTGTTTGTCCTGCTGTTTGCCATGTTCAACAACGTCAAGGATGGCCTGCTGGTGTTTACCGGCATTCCCTTTGCCCTCACCGGCGGGGTGTTGTCTCTGTGGTTGCGCGACATTCCGCTGTCGATTTCCGCTGCTGTCGGCTTTATCGCCTTGTCCGGCGTCGCGGTGTTGAACGGACTGGTGATGATCGCCTTTATCCGCAATCTGCTGCAGGAAGGCTGTCCACTGGATCTGGCCGTGCGTGAAGGTGCGTTGACACGTTTGCGCCCGGTGCTGATGACCGCACTGGTCGCCTCGCTTGGCTTTGTGCCGATGGCGCTGGCAACCGGCACCGGTGCGGAGGTGCAGCGACCGCTGGCGACGGTGGTGATAGGCGGCATTCTGTCGTCAACCCTGCTGACGCTGCTGGTATTGCCGGCCTTGTTCCGGTTTGCACACCGTAACGACACCGAGAGCTAAGACGGGCAAGAGCCCACCAAACGAAGATGACCCATACCGGCCCGTTTGGCCATGCCTCGGCCGGTAATCAAACGATTTGAATACGCAGGAGATTTTCATGAAAACCCAATTTCTACTCATCAGTGCTTGCCTGTTTGGCCTGGTTTGCACATCGTTACAGGCAGAGCCGTTGATGTATCTGCATAGCCACGAGGGTACTCAGGCGCAAGCGCAGAACAGCGATACCCGTTTTGGCAGTCCAGCCCGATATCAGCGAGCCAACCAATATCGGCGTAATTACGAAATCCGCTTGTCCGAGGCGGGCATTGATACGCCCCAAAAATTGTCGGTGATGCGCCGCAGTGTCGCCAACTTCGTAGTGCGTAATCAGGCGCAAATCGATATGTTTCTGGTGATCGGTGATGACCAGGCAATAGCCGAAACCGCACGCATGATCGCTGAGGCCCGCCCCGACGTGGCTGCGGATTTCCATGTCACACGGCTTAAAGCGGGTGATTCGGCGCAACTGGCCTGGCGTTTCGATACTTATGCCACGCCAACGGTGAAGCTGGTTGTGCTTGATGCTTTAGGGCGCCGCGCTGAAAAGGTTCTGACGGTAAGAGTTGGCCCGCTGGAGGATAGAAACGCGGCGCTGGCCGGGCGATAGACATAATGCGCCGGGTTGATCAGCCTCCGGCGCGCGCCCGGATATTTGCTGGTGCTGGCGACGTTGAATCGCCAGGTATATAACTACCGCGTGCGCGGCGTGCTCCATTTTCGCAAATTCGGCACACAGGTGATGCGCCCAGGACCGTGCACGCCAGCCTTCGAAATAGGCACAATGGCTGCTGCGAGCGGTGATGGCGAGTATCACTTGTGGCATCTGGCCGATTGCCTCGCGGTGTTCATGTGCGTTCTGGATGGGCATACCGGATCGTCTGCCGCATTCAGGATCAGCAGCGGTATGGCAAGGTTGTGTATCGCCTTGACCGGATTCAGATCGGTGAAACGCATCGCGCTGCATAACCGGCAATTTCGTAAAGGTGCTGGATGCAGTTCGTGCAGATCAGGGCGTTGCTGCAGGCGCCGCAGTCAGCAAATGGCCAAAGGCTGCTCGGCTGCGGGCTGACAAACTGGCGTATCAGCTTTTTTGCCATCATCCGGCTGTAAAACGGCTGGGAACGCGCAAATGCAACGTTGATGTCATAGCCGGGGCAATATGCCATTGCGGCGCGAATCGGAGTGTCGGCGCCTTGCTCGCCGAGATAACGCACCAGCAGCCCGGTGCCGGCGGAAATGCCCATCGCGTACAGCGGCGAATCGGGAAATCGCTGCCGAATCGACTGGATTTGTTCTGCAAATCGCCTGTATCGCCCATGGTGTTGATTTTCGGGTTGGTCAAAAGGCAAATCGCCGTGACCACGTCGCTGACAGAGAACAACACGCCAGCCGGTCAGCTGCTGCAAGCCCTGCACCAGCTGCGCATGCTGTGTGGCGAGCCGGTAATAGTGTGCAGGATCAGCAGCGTTGGCACTTGTTCGCCCAGATTCAGCGCCCCAGCCAATGTAACGCGGTAGGTGCCGCCATCGGCCATGCTCAGCCGTTCCGACAGATCGTATTGCAAGGCCGGCGCCAACCCCCTTTTTCAGCCCCAGCGCCAATAGCTGCAAATGGGTATTGAACATCCACGGCGTTGGGCGAAAGGTTGGGTCGTTGGCAGGCGTGTGGTTTTGCAGGCGTTGTTGATTTTGCGGATTGAACTGATAAACCAGTTCCGGTAACTTGCGCGCAGTTTTTCGGTGTGCCAGCAACGCGGCCAGCGGACTGCCAAGGGCGAGGGCTAGCAACATCTCGTGCATGCGGAACATTCCTGTTTCGGTTTTGGTTCCAGGCGGATTGTGAGCTGCTTCAGCCCTTGATCAACACGCGCCACAAAAAGCCAGGGCGAAAACAGAGCCGTGGTTGGCTTGAGCATATGAATCACCTGCAGCACTGAGCGTGCCACGTCCAGATAAGCTGGCGGCGCGCATCATGCGCTCCGTATAGCGTTGTACCGAAGCTGAAAACCGGGATAACGTTTGCCGGCGACACATGGCGCAGCGATAAGTCGCTGGTGATACCCCATGGATCGGCAATGATACCTGCCATTTGCCTGAAATAGCTGCGCCAGTTAACGCCCGGCGCTTGCTGCAGATGCTGATAGCCAGCGCCTGTCGCGCGGCAATGCTCATGCCCTGCCGTAAAACTGCTGAAACTGCACAAAGCATCGCCAATCAGCAGTAACCCGGTCGGGAAACGCCGCAGTTTTTCATGGCGATGACGGCACGCTGCTGCTGGTGATAACGCCGTGCGCTGGTAATGGTCTGCGCGATGGCATGGATTTCCGGTGCACTGTTGCGCTTGAGGCAATCGAGCCAGCGAGCGGCATTAATCGTCGCATTTCGGCGATCGCTATAACTGCCGCAACTGACGATCCAACGCTCGCCATCCTGTTCCATCAAGCCTGATGGCACGGGGTTGGATGCATCCGGGCGCCACAAATACGGCCTTAATCGCCGCGTTGATCTGGTTTTTGCGCTCGAAAAACAACTGCTGCAGGTGATATTCACTAACAGTTCATCGCGCTCCGCCGCGGGATAACCGGCCTGCTGTGAAGCCATTGCGGCAGTCGCGTGCCACGTCCGCTTGCATCCAGCACCAGATTGGCATCCAGCCGATGGATAGTTCGACTCATCTTTGGCGTGAAATAACACGCCATCTACCGTTTGCCCCAGTTATCGAACTGCAGGCTGTTTACTTTCTGCCCATGTTGTATCGAGACATTGCTGATCGCGCTGACGCGCTGATAAATCAGGTATTCCAGCAATGGCCGGCTGGCAACCAGCCCGTGTATATGGCTCTGCCCGGAAACAAAACGTGTGTGGGCGCCGACATAAAACATAGCGTCGGTGAGCATGTCACCGCTTTGTGCGCCGGCTGCGAGTGCGTTGTCGATGATGCCTGGCAGCAGTTGTTCCAGCGCCTGACAGCCAGCTGCAAGAAAACCGTGGACATGTGCCCCCTGCGGCGCGCCTTTGCGTACCTTATCCTGCCGGGGAGGGACATCATTTTCAAGTACGATGACCTGCGCAAAATGTCTTGCCAGCGCCGCAGCGGCAAGCAATCCGGCGATGCTGCCGCCTATCACCACGGCGGTGGCACGCGCCTCCGTGGTGTGTTGCCGATGATTGACCATGTCTGCTCCCGAATGTATCTTTACGTTGTCTAGTTGTCATCTTATTGAGCATGACTTTACATTGTCAACATATGAGCGAAACCAGTTATCATCATGGCGACCTGCGCAATGCGCTACTGAATGCAGCCGAACAATTGTTGCGCGAGCAGGGGCCGGAAGCGCTGACCCTCAGGGCGTGCGCACGGCAGGCCGGTGTTTCACATGCGGCACCGGCACATCACTTCGGCAATATCGCCGGCCTGCTGACTGCGCTGGCCTGTATCGGCTTTGAGCGTATGTGGCAGGTGCAGCAGCAACAGATGCTGCAAGCGGCCCAAGCTGATCTGTATGCTCGCGCCAAGGTGGCGGGGATTGCCTATATCCAGTTTGCGCTGGACAACCCGGCGCTATTCGATCTGATGTTCCGTGATCCACGTATCAACTGGCAGGATGCTGCGTTGATCGAAGCGTTCAAGGCCGCGCGGCGGCCGGTTTTCGACGCAATCAAGGCGCAGGACAACGACAATTCTACCGGCACCAGCAATATTGGCTGGATCAAGGCCTGGAGTCTGGTACACGGCTTTGCTACGCTGGCTACCAGCGGCCTGCTGAAAAGTGCAGACAATAGCCAGCCTCAGCCGGATTTGCGGCAATTGTTGAGCCGGCTGTTCGACTGAGCTCCTCATCTGTTGTACCGCTCGAAATACCCCCAAGTCATCGATGAAAATCAAATGCTGGCATTTACTGCAGTGCTAGGTGTGCCGTGATGGCGAATTCGTGTCGAAGGCAACGGTGCACCAAAAATTATGCATTGCCTGCAGCTCTGGTCAGCAGAGGCCAATTCGAAACAGTAGGTTAGATTGCAGTGAGCAAAAAACAGCCCAGCATCAAGCGCAGCTTATGCTGGGCTATCGAGGCTGTTAGCCAATACGAAACGTGTCGGTATTTATTCTGGCCGCATCTGCGGCATAGCGAGTAGGCGCGTAATGCATTGATTAATAATGGTAATGCTGAAGGTTGCATTGAAATATACCCCCGAAGATACCCCCGAATAATATTACTGGAATCGGGCTGATTTTCGACTGCCACGCGAAAGTATAAATCGCCAAAAAACGGCAATTTATTTTTGCAGGCGAGAAGCCGTAATTTTTGCTGCCATCCAAGCGTCAATTTCTGACGCAAGCCAGGCTACACTTTTGGCTCCGAGAGTAATCGGTGCCGGGAATGTGCCTTCCCGGATCTGGTGATAAATGGTTGTCTTGCCGATGCCACACACTTCGATCACCGCCGGCAGACGCATGAACCGGTCACGCACCGATAGTTGTTTTGTTTCCATATATGTTCGTCCTGCTAATGTCTGCCAAAAATCCTTTGGCAAATCGAGTTGATCATTGATTGGGCAATCCACATACCCTTGCAGGATCAAATTTAACAGGTGAAAAAATGAAAAATGGGCGCGAGGGAAAGCAAAAACGTAATCCCGAGCGCTGTTCGGCATCATTTTCTCCTGAGTTTCGCTATCTAAGTGTCCAGCCTTGGACGATTGTTCGCGTGTTTTTCGATGTGATGTTTTAACCACAATGACGCTCCCAGCATGCCGCAAGCGCCAAAAATGATGCAGCCGAGTATCGTATAGTGGAGAGGCGTCATGATTTGGCTCCTTAGTATTAGTGTTCGCGGGAGCAAGGTTTTAGCCTTGGCTGATGTGAATTGTCGCGATGATCAACGCAGATATCTGGCACATCAATAGCCAGAATAGGCAAGCCAGCAGCAACACGATTCTGAGGGTATGAGCCATTTCTGTATCGGATGGAATCGGGAAAATCCAGACCCAGAAAAAGGGGCCCAGAACCGATACCAGCCGGAGTTGCTGAACCAGGCTCTCTTGCACTGTATGGGTAAACTTGAGCATCCGCTAATCCTTTTTGGCGAAGGTTATATGTCTGATTTCATAAGCAGACCTTGGAAGATTCTGGAAAAATCCATGGCCATGCCCATCAATTCGATGACTTGAGCGGCAGCCCTTGGTTCGGTCAACAGCCATTGATTCGGGGCGATTCTGTCATGTGTCATGACCCATCTCTGATCGATGTTAACTTCTATGTAATGCCGCAGCGAAGGGACAAGGTAGTAATCATATCGTCTACAGCCAACATTCTTGTGTGCCGAGTAGCGCGTAAACAAGTCTATGATCAGTAGCGGGTATTCAATGTATGGCGGGTTTGGCATTTTTCCTGCGAGCACGATGTCGGCAGAATAGGCGATATCAAAGTGCGCATCTTTGATTCGCACTAGTGGATTGGCATATATTTCCCAGGCAGATTCCAGCAGCTGTGGCTGAAGCATTCCGGTCAACTCGTTGGCAACCCGGATGTGCTCCGGCGAGTATTCGTCAATTACGATCAACTCGCCGTCGTAAAATTCAGTGTATGGCCCGTGCTGTTCTCGATGAGCCAGAAATTGCTCGAAGGTCGACAATGACATGATAAATTCCATCACAAATGGCCATCTGCCGGCCGTTGGGGGGGGGCTAATGCCTGAACAGGAAAACTACACGCTGCATGTGATCTTTCCCGACTTGACACGGATTCAGCCGTTTCCCGGGCAACGCTCGAACAACTGGCGCAGCATCTAGGCGTGGATGAAGCTGCGGTTATACACCGCGCATTGCACCAACTTGCCGCCAAGCTTGGCGTCGTCAACACGCCCGCCTACGAGCCGGATGACGGCCCATTGACCCAGGCACAGCTTGAGCAGATCCGGCAGGCAGCAGGAGTGCAACAGCCGGGGCTGCGCATCACTTCCCTGATTCGCTGATGCTCGTGCCGGCCAGCAGAGCCTGGTTGACGGGCTTGCTCAAATAATGAACCGCCAGAAATGCGGCCAGCATCTCCAGATGTCCAAGCACCCCCAACTGGCTGACAGCCACGGCGAAATCACTGCCATGCACGGTATCCTGGCCGGTGTAGACGACAACAATCATGCCTTGCCACAAGCTGAACAACGCCGTCAGTGATGCACCAACGGTCGATGCCCGGTTGACGTATAAACGCAGTTTTTCCATTTTGATTTCCTTATCAATTAAAACGCATTGCTTTGACGTGCAGTTTTTTCCCGCTCGCGTGATTGCTGTGTTGTACGAATTTCCGTCTGCATTGCCTGGTAATGCTTTCGGTGGGTATAGGTCAACAAAGTCGTTGTGCTAGGCCATTCACGCGACACTTCGATTTCGATGTTGTCCGGCATATTCCAGATTGCCTTGACCGGACCCAGTTCCCATGAGCCGCCGATACGGGTTGGCTTGCCATATTTCTGGCTTACCCGCGTGACAACACGTTTGACCTGGTCGGTGTCCATGAAACTCTCAAAGGTGTAAGTGGCATAAGCAAATTTCGAGGTTTTCCCCTCGTAACCAATGGACAACCTGCTGGCCTCATCCAGCTTCTGGCTCGGATCATAATTGTCCACCCAGTACATATCGTCTTCGCGTAGCGCCGGCACCGCATTCTGTTTCAAGGCTGCGCGCATCTGGGCGCGCTCGGCTGTGGCCAGCGGTAGCCCAAACAGCTCAACCCCACCCGCAAAAGCCTGGGCAGAGAACAGCAGGGCGCTTACTAACGTCATCTTCATGTGTTTCATGATCTATCTCATTTGTCATTTTTGGGTGTGCCACTATAAACGGATTGGGTAACATGACTGGGCGACCACAAGATTGTGGTCGCCAGAGCCGGGCTGCTTGGGGGTATCGTCGCGCTTCAGACAAACAGAGTGCCGGCTTCAGCAGTAACAACAGAAAAACAGACTATGCATAACACCATTCAACCATCTGCCTTGCAAAACCTGCACTGGCTCACCTTACGATTTCACCTGCAGCTACTGGCCCCGCTGGATTTGCCGCCAGTGCCGGGGGTACTGGTGCACAGCTTCCTGGGCATGGCACTGCAACAAACTGCACCCGAGGTTTTTCAGGCGCTTTTCGCTGGTAACGACGAACTGGGCCGGCAATATGCCTTGTATGCGCCGCTCTCAGACAAGCAAACCCTCGCGGCAGGAGACTCATGGTCGTTTGACATCAGCCTGTTCAATCAACAAGTGACGCATGCCGGGGCATTGGTCGCAGCGTTGTTGCATATCCAGCAAACAGGCATTGGCAAACAGCGTGCGCCATTTCGTCTTGTCCGCGTAGGCACGCTCGACCGTGAAGGCATTGAGCAGCCTGAGCTGGCACATGCGCGGCCACTGCATTTTGCCGACCTGACTCATGATGATGTGGACAGTGGCCCACTTGGCCTGCAACTTCTGGCGCCGCTGCGCCTCAAGGCGCGGGGCGAGATTTTGCGCCAGCCGCCAGAGATGGCGCTGCTGCTGCAAAGGCTGATCGGCAGAGTGAGCGACCTGCTGGGGCAGCCGGAGGTTTTGTTGGAGCCCGGATACTTTCAGCAATTGCAGATGGCCGCCGCACAATGCCGGCTGCAACAGGCCGAAATCAGCTGGCTCGATGCTGAACGTTACTCATCCCGCCAGCAACGAGCCATGGTGCTCGAGGGATTGCAAGGCCAGCTTGAATACAGCCCGCCCCAGCCACCATTGTGGCCGTGGATCAGGCTCATGCAACACCTGCAGCTCGGCAACAAAACCACCTTCGGTTTTGGCAAGATCGGCATTGCCAATCATTTTGACAAGCTTGTCTCGCGCCGGCACCAGGCAGAATCGACTACATTCCACTCTTTACAGGAAATCCAGGCTCCTCATGAAAACGCCTCATCAGCCCGAAGTGGGCGAAGCCCCTGCAGCGAAAGCGCCCCACAGCTATGCACAACGCATACTGCTTGCGGTGACCGGGTTAACGCCACAAATCATTACCGAAACGTTGTATGCCTTGTGCGTCAACCGCGTGCCGGCGTTTGTGCCAACCCGCGTCATGTTGATTACCACTGCAGAGGGTGCGGAGCGCGCACGCCTGACCCTGCTGCACATCCATCGCAAAATCACTTTGACCGCTTTTGCCAGGACTACGGATTAAGCGGCCAAATCCAGTTTACTGCCGAAGATATTCACATCATCCGCGACCATACCGGCCTGCCGCTCAGCGATATCCGCACCCCGGCCGACAATGCCGCCACCGCCAACACCATCGTCAGCCTGATGCGCCAACTCACGCAGCAACACGATACCGCTCTGCACGTATCCATCGCCGGTGGCCGCAAGACCATGGGTTTTTATGTTGGTTATGCGCTTTCACTATATGGCCGTTCGCAGGATCGACTCTCGCATGTGCTGGTCACTCCCGCCGAGCTGGAATCCAACCGCGACTTCTATTACCCGCCGCCCACCCCCCTGGTGCTGCATCACCCGCATAGTGAAAAGCCGGTTTCCACCGAGCAGGCACATATCCATCTCGCAGAGATTCCGTTTGTACGCATGCGCCACGGCCTGCCCGACGACGTACTGGAAACCGACTCGGGTTTCGATGCCCTGGTAGATATTGCCCAGCAACGCCTTGGCTCGCCAGAGCTGGTGCTTGACCTCGAAACGCGGCGGGTGCGGTGCGGCAACGTAGAAGTACCCATGGCCCCGCAGTGGTTTGCCTTCTACTACTGGCTGGCAATGTTCGCCAGCGATGGTGGGGGAGAAGAGCGCTTTGTCGGATCGAGCAACACCAGCACCGACAGTTTTCTGGAGTGTTACAAGAAAGTGGTGGGCAGCATGGCACACGACTACGAAGCCGCGGTTTATTCCCAGCGTCATGGCTTCGACAAGAATTTTTTCAGTGAACGACGCTCGCGCGTCAACAAGGCCCTGCGCAAGGCACTAGGCCCGGCGGCCAGCCATTATCTGGTCTACAGTACCGGCAAACGCCCCCATACCCGTTACGGCCTGAAACTCAAGCCCGAGCAAATACAACTGCAATAGGAGTAAACATGACGACCTGGTTTGTCTCGCGCCACCCGGGGGCCTTGCAGTGGCTTGAACAGCAAGGTATTCATGTCGACCGGTGTGTTGCGCATCTAGATCCGGCACTATTGGCCCCGGGCGATACTGTCATCGGTACTTTACCGGTGCATTTGGCGGCTGAAGTGTGTGCAAAAAATGGCCGCTATCTGCATTTAAGCCTTACGGTACCTGAAAACATGCGCGGGTCTGAGTTGGCAATTGAGGATATGCAAGCTTGTAATGCCAGGCTGGAACCATTTTTGGTTGCCCGACTGGATTCCTGAAAGGAGATACTGAACGTGAAATATACGTGCTTCAAGCTACGGCGCCGTATTGACGATTTAATTCGTTGGCGCATTATATTAACGGCATTATTCGCGGCCGCACTGGGCGCGCTGTTGGGGCAATTGGGCGATGCCTTTAAGGGCGAATTGATATACAGCCAGTGGAAGTTCGATTTTCTAGAGAATTGGCATAATCCCTGTATTATTGATCCGGCCCTCGGAAGTTTGAATCTTTCTGTCGAGGCGTGGTCTATTGTGCATGGATAAAGAAGACGCTCGTAAACAATCTCTGGAACAACTGCACGAACGCCGCAAGCAAGTCGTGCGTCTGCATAAACGCAAGCTTGGCATCATGCAGATCGTCGAACTGTCAGGGCTCAGTTATCCGACAGTACGCAACACCATCAAGCTGTTCGAGGCAGGCGGCTGGCCTGCCATCAAACCGGCGGCACGTGGCCACAAGCACGGTGAAGGCCGACGGCTCAGCGCCGATCAGGAAGCCGCGATTCGCCGCATCATTTGCGACAGTCGCCCCGAGCAGTTGAAGATGGATTTCTATCTGTGGAGCCGCGCCGCTGTTGGCGAACTGATCCGGCGTGAATACGGGATCGAATTGGGTGTGCGCACCGTCGGAAAATGGCTCAAACGCTGGGGTTTCACACCACAAAAGCCCATCAAGAAAGCCTATGAGCAGCGCCCCGAAGCGGTACGGCAATGGCTGGACGAACACTATCCGGCCATCGAGGCACAGGCCAAGGCAGAAGACGGGGAAATCCACTGGGGGGACGAAACCGCGCTGGTGAATACCGATGTACGCGGACGCAGCTACGCACCCGCAGGCAAGACGCCCGTTGCCTATGCCGTGGGGGGCACGCGGCAAAAGCTGTCCATGATTGCCACCGTCACCAATCAGGGCAAGATGCGCTGGCTGATCATCGACGAGGCATTCAATGCGGATCGGCTGATTGAATTTCTGGCCTCCCTGATCAAGGAGGCCAAGCGCAAGGTATTCCTGATTCTGGACAATCTGCGCGTGCACCACAGCAAGCCGGTCAAAGCATGGCTGGCTGAACACACCGCGCAAATGGAGGTGTTCTACCTGCCCAGCTACAGCCCAGAGCTGAACCCGGAGGAGCGCTTAAATGCGGATCTCAAACAGGCCATGGGCAAGCGGGCGCCGGTACGTACCAAAGCGAAACTGCGCGAAGCGGCCAACGAACACATGATGCAGTTGAAGCAATCCCCGGAACGTGTCAGAGCCTATTTTCAGGACCCGGTCGTCAAATACGCGGCGGGTTAAAACATCAAAGGGCCGGATCAATATTTATCCTGAGTAAAAAAACGGGGGCACGTCTTGCATTGCAACATTCATCGCCAACACCGGCAGAGTGAAATTCCGACGCTAGCATATGCGCATATACCGGCGCACTAGGCAAAATCCTAGTTTCCCGCCACAGGCGCAGCTTTCCGTCCGATTTTCACAAAATTTCTAGCAAAAACCACCTCGCCACACCCCGCTTCCCCATTGCCCCGCAGCCCGGTCTGCAAGCCAATATCCACGCGCCTTGCAGCCTGATGCCTGTTTCATGTCGTAAATACCCACCCCAAGCCAGTCACTTTCAACCAGAGAAGCACGCAACAAATCCCCATCCAAGCAGTCACTTAGACGTCAACCCACCACTCCTGCACATGAGAAAAACCCCACTTTATCCTTAAAAAACAGTAGCTGATGCACTATAATTAAAGTGTTTTATTAGTTGAGAGTTGCGCCCATGCGAACCAGACAGACGATTGTGGCCGGCAGCCTGATGCTGGCGTTGACTGCATGTGCCAGCCAGCCACCGAAGGTGGTGAAAACCAAAGCCAGCAGCACGCCTGCGCCGACGATGCTGGCTTCGGCCGCGCCGAGCAAAGCTGCGCCAGACTCGGTGCGCGACGGGGTGCCGGCGGATGCGACGGCGATGGAGGTGGTGTTGTATGCGCTGGGGCTGCTGAATATCAATTACCGCTGGGGCGGCGCCAATCCGGAAAGCGGGCTGGATTGCAGCGGCATGGTGAGTTACATCTACAAGCAGGCGGTGGGGATGAATCTGCCGCACAATGCGGCGGCGATGGCGCAGCTGGGCAAGGAAATCGACCGCAGCGAGCTGGAGCCGGGGGACTTGGTGTTTTTCAACTCCCGCAACAAGCCGTTTTCGCACGTGGGCATTTACATCGGAGAAGACCGCTTTGTGCACGCACCGCGCACCAACAGTTATATCCAGGTCAGCAGCCTGAAAAGCGGCTATTTTTCCAGCCGCTTCGAGTCGGCACGCCGTTATTTGAACTGAACTGCCTGAAAAGCGCGCCGGTAGCGCGTTGCGACGCGATTGCTTGATGTGGATCAAGCCCCCGGATGCAGATAAGTGGGAGTATACGGCTCAGAAGGTTATGCCTTCTGCTTGTGTATCTCCAGTGGTTAAATTGAGCGCCCCGCATATTTTGCCGGGCGTTTTTTTTCGTGCCGATTTTGCCAAATCAGGCATCAATCGCAGCCACCAGCACCCCCGCCCGCAGCCCGACCTTGACCGCTGGATTGGGAAACAGAATGTGCTCACCAGCGGCGACGATAGTTTGTTGTGCGCCGTCTTCCGCCAGCAGATAACCGGCAGGCAGCGGCGTGAAGTTGGCAACGTCGTCGGCCAGATGCAGCACAAACTGTTCACTGCTGCGGATCACCTCGCGGGTGACGGCAAAACGGCGGATGTTGAGCGGCGCGCTGGCGGCTGGCAGTTGCCCCTGCAGCAGGCGCGGCAGCAGCGCCAGCCATTCATCCAGCGGCAGGCTTTGATTCTGGCCGAAGGGCCGCGCCTGCCCCAGCTCCAGCGTCAGCGCACGCGCGCCAAACTGGCTGCGGCAGTAAGAGGAAAAGGTATTCGACGGCTGCGGCTGCGGCGGCAAGGTGCCGACATCCACCGCCTGCAGCGGAGGCCGAGCAGGCTGTCGATGTAGGGGTATCTCCCTGCGCCGGGCAAATGGCGAATTTTGGGTAGAACGAGGTGCGGATGGCGGTGTGCAAATCCAGATGCAGCCGTTGCCCACACCCATCTCAAAACGCTGCGCATATTGCTCCAACAAGGCGGCGCGGCGTGCCTCGCGTAGTCCTGATAAAAACTGGTGTTTGCCGCCAAACAGGCGATTCAGGTCGTCGTCCAGATAACGCTCGCCGGCACGCATGGCCGCCGGGTTGCCGAATCAGCAGCACCCGCGCTGCCGGGTTGCTCACTGCGCCGCTGGCCAGTTCGCTGCAGCAGGCGGTCGAGCATTTCAATCGGCGCGGTTTCGTTGCCGTGGATGCCGCGACAGCAGCAGGTCGATCTGCGCTGCGGCTTCGTCGGCACCGGTTCCAGCAGCAGCACGCCTTCGTCGAGCACCGCCCAGCGCGTGCAATCCGGCAAGCCGGTTTCGGCGATGTGGTCTTCCCCGCCAGCAGCGCCGGCAGCCAGCGCGATAACAATGTGGCGCTCATGCAGGCTCCTGCTGGAATGGGTAAAGGCTGCCGAGGCCGAGGATCTGCGTCAGCTGGTCGAGCGCGATGTGCGATTCGTAGAGCAATTGCGGGTCGGCAAGGTCGGCTTCGGTGAGGCGATCGCGGTAATGCACGCTTCTGCCCAGCCGCACAGTTGTTGATATAGCGCCGCAGTGAGCCATACGCCGGGCAACACGGCGGCCTGCTCGGCGGCAGACAGCACCACGCGCAGCCGCAGGCGGGCCGGGCCGCCACCGTTGCGCATCGACTGTTTCGCGGTCGAACTTACTGGATATCCGCCAGCTGTTTGCCGTGCAGGCTGTTGGGGAGTAATCCCACGCACGCGGTTGGCGCAGCATTCTTCGGCGCACACCAGCAGCGTGTCGCCATTCGCCAGCGTCAGCAGCTGGCTGTTGAACAGATAACTGCTGACGGCATCTTCCAGCGGCAGCACGTGTTCATCCACCTGCACCACTTGCAGCACGCCCTCGCCCAGTTGCTGGCGCAGTTGCTGCAGCACTTCCGGCTGGTTGAGAAAGGCGTGCTGGTGCAGCGACGCCAACAGCAAGTTGCGATTGCCGACGGCGATCACGTCGTTGTGGAACACGCCGGCATCAATCGCATGCGGGTGTTGCTGCGCCAGCTTTACCCACGATTCTGGCAGACGATGCAGCCGCACCATGATGCCTCGCACGCCTCGCGCGTTGCCGCGCCGGAAAACGCTGCGGCTGCAGCGCCTCGCTGCCAAAAGCACTGCGGCCATACACAAACGCTTCCCGCCGGGCGCGCCGTAATCGCTGCACAGCCGGGTGTGGTTGGCAGCGCCCTCATCGCCAAACGCCGGGTGCTCGGGCAAGGCCGGGTGATGCGAGAAATACTGCGGATCGGCAAAAATGCGCCGCAGGCAGGCGGCGGTAAACGGGTGCTCGATGCTGCGGTGCCATTTGCTGTTGAGATTGGCCGGGGTGAAATGCACTTTGCCATCCACGCTATCGGCCGAGGGCGAAACGGTGGCGGCGTTGGCAGTCCACATCGACGAGGCCGACGCACACGCCGACAGTAGCGATGGCGCTTGCGTGGCGGCTTGCTGCAGCACTTCGGCATCGCTGCCATGAAAACCGAGGCGCCGCAGCGTGCCGACATCCGGCCGTGCCTGCGGCGGCAATACACCTTGCAGCAGCCCGCGCTGCGCCAGTGCCCACATTTTTTCCAGCCCCTGCAGCGCCGCCTGGCGAGGGTTGGATGCCGATTTGCCGGAAGCCTGCGAGGCGACATTGCCATACGACAGGCCGCCGTAATGGTGGGTGGGGCCAACCAGTCCGTCAAAATTGGCTTCGCGCGTGGCGTTCATGCACTCCCTTTCAGCTCAGATCCAGCCCTGGCGCCACATCGGCCGGCAGCAGCGGCTTTTCTGCTTCCAGCCCGGCTACCGGATAGGCGCAATAATCGGCGGCATACCAAGCACTGGGCCGATGGTTGCCCGACAGACCCACGCCACCAAACGGCGCGGCGCTGCTGGCGCCGGTGAGCGGCTTGTTCCAGTTGACGATGCCGGCGCGGGCCTCGCGCCAGAAACGTTGATACAACTCGGCAGAATCGGAAATCAGCCCCGCCGACAGGCCAAAGCGCGTGGCATTGGCCAGCTGCATGGCGTGGTCGAAATCGCGGTAACGCTGCACTTGCAGCAAGGGGCCGAAATATTCCTGATCCGGCAGATCGGCAATCGCCGAAACGTCGAGAATCCCCGGCGACAGCAGGCCGCTGTCCTGCCGCTGCAATTGCATCGGCAACAAGGCATGGGCCCCGGCGCTGGCCAGCGCCTGCTGAGCCGCAAGCAATTGCTGCGCGGCGGCGGCAGTAATCACCGCGCCCATGAACGGCTGCGGCTCGGCATCCCAGGCGCCGGGTTTGATGCGGTGTGCCACGGTCAGCAACCGCTGCAGCAATGCCTCGCCGCTGTCGTCATCGGGCAGCAGCAAGCGTCGGGCACAGGTGCAGCGCTGGCCGGCAGAGAGGAAAGCCGACATCACGATGTGGTGTACGGCGGCGTCGATATCGGCCACATCCTGCACGATCAGCGGGTTGTTGCCGCCCATTTCCAGCGCCAGGATTTTTTGCGGCTGGCCGCCAAACTGCTGATGCAAGGCTAAGCCAACATTGGCGCTGCCGGTGAAATACAGGCCGTCGATATCCGGATGCCCGGCCAGCGCCATGCCGGTGTGGCGCCCGCCCTGAAGCAGGTTGAGCACACCCGGCGGCAAACCGGCCTGCAGCCACAGGCGCACCGTCAGCTCGGCCACGCCCGGCGTCAGCTCCGACGGTTTGAACACCGCGCAGTTGCCGGCCAGCAGCGCCGGAACCAGATGGCCATTGGGCAAATGGCCGGGAAAGTTATACGGCCCGAACACCGCCACCACCCCATGCGGCCGGTGCCGCAGTACCGCCTGCGCATCGCCCATGGCGGCACTGCGCTCGCCGCTGCGTTCGGCAAAGGCCTTGAGCGAGATATCCACCTTGGCGATCATGCTCTGCACTTCGGTGAGTGCCTCCCAGCGCGGCTTGCCGGTTTCCCGGCCAATCTGCTCCGCCAGTGCCAGCTTGTGTTGCGCCAGCTGCTCGGCAAAACGCTGCAGCAGCGCGATCCGCTCCGCCAGCGGCGTATCGCGCCAGCCGGGGAAAGCCCGTCGCGCGGCGGCAACGGCCACCTCTACCTGCGGTGGACTGGCAGCGCGGCCAGACCAGACTTCGGCCTGCGTCACCGGGTTGCGGCTGGCAAATGCGCCACCATGGCCGTCTACCCAACATCCGTCCAGCAAGAGGCTCATGTTTTGTCCTTTCTCTGCGCCACCAGCGGCACGGCGCGCACCGTGTCGCCGACGGCCAGCTGCAGCCGCTGCAGCGTTTCGGCTGGCACTTGCAGCTCATCCTCGCAATGCAACACTGGCGACAGGCACACGCGAAAATTCGCCAGCTTGCGGTTGCAAAGCAGCCACAGCTCGCCATCTGCCACCGAGCCCGCCAGCACCGGGTAAACATCGCTATCGCGCACCGCGCGGATCTGCACCAGCGGCGTGATCACCGTTGGCCCGGCATCAAAAATATCGACATAACCGCTATCCTGAAAGCCCTCGCTTTTCAGCATTGCCAGCGCTGGCCGGGTATGCGGATGCACCTCGCCGATCACCGCCCGTGCCTCTTCCGGCAACAAGGCGCTGTAAACCGGATGTTGCGGCATCAGCTCGGCGATGAACGACTTATCGCCAACACCCGACAGATAATCGGCCTGCGAAAACGCCATGCGGAAAAAATACTGGCCCAGGCCATCCCAGAATGGTGAACGCCCTTGTGTATCGGACACCCCGCGCATTTCGGCAATCACCCGCCCGGCAAACCGCTCGCGGAACTCGGCCAGGAACAGCAGCCGTGATTTGGACAAGAGGCTGCCGTTATTGCTGTGGCGATAATCGTCGCGCAGAAACAACGAGCACAGCTCGGAGCAGCCGGTCAGATCGTTAGTGAGAAACAGCGTCTGCAACTGGCGATAAATGCCCAGCTCTTGCGAGGCATGCACCGACAAGCCTAGCCGGTAGTGATACCACGGTGCGCGCAGGCCTACTGCAGCGGCAATCGCACATAGCCCAACCACTTCGCCGCTGGGGTCGTCTTCCAGCACAAACAGGTATTCAGCGTCGGCGGCTTCCAGCTCGCCGGCGATGGAGGCCACCGAGTTGTCGATGCGGCGTGTCAGCCGTTCGATATTCGACGGCAGGCTGGTCAAGCCAACACCGGCGCGCTGCACCAGTGCCACCATGGCCGGCAGGTCGTGGCGGCTAATCGAACGAACCAGCATCGCCGCCTCCTTCCAGCACCAGCAGCAGGCTGTCGCCCGAAGCAATCTGCAATGCCCGCGCGGTGTCGGCTTCGATCATGGCCTCGGCCTGTTCGCTATCCAGCGCTGCGGCGGCAAAGGTGGCACGAAAGCCGCCAAGCGCGGCGTTTGCCAGCAGTTGCGGCACGCCGCTGGCCAGCTTGTCGACCACGCGCGCAGTAACCCGGTGGCAGCCGCTGGCCGTGCGCAAATCGGCAAAACGCGCTTGCAACACCGGGCCGCCATCAAAAATGTCGACGTAACGGCTGACGCGAAAACCTTCGCTTTCGAGAATGCCGCGCGACCATTGCGCGGCCGGGTGCGATTGCCCCAATGCTGCCTGGGCTTCAGGCGTCAGTAGCGAAACATAAATCGGGTGCTGCGGCAGCAGTTCGGCAATAAAGGCGCGGCCTTTGGCGGCGCAATATTCTTCCGCCTGCAGATAATCCAGCCCGAAAAAATGCCGGCCGAGGCTATCCCACAGCGGCGAACGTGCGTGCTGATCACACGGGCCGATCAACTCACACGCCCAGTCGGCGGCAAAACGCTGCGGGTGCGCGGCGGCAAATAACAAGCGCGCACGGCACAACAGGTCGGCACTCTGCAGATCGAGATGCGGCGCAAGGATCGAAAAGGCATGCAGCAGCGAATGGCCGGTCAGGTCGTGGCACAGCGACAACACCTCCACCTGATGATGGATGCCCAGCGGCCGCGAGGCATGCACCAAGGTTTCGCGCCGGTAGTTGTAAAACGGCTCGACCAGCCCCGCCGCAGCCACCATGCCGGCCACGCCTATCACTTGCAGGCTGTGGCTATCCTGCAGCACCAGCAGATAACGCTGATCGCCGGGGCTTGTCACCAGTTCTTCGAGCGCGGCACATGAGGCATCGATATGCTCGGCCAATAGCTGGCGCGGGGCGCGCAATGAAGTCACGCCGGGAGGGGATTGGCGCGCAATCAATTCAATCGCGGCCAGATCAGCAGGCTGGGAAGGTCGAACGATCAACATTCAGGTCTCCTTCCCTGATTATGGTTGATCAAGGTGACAGAAAGAAGCCGCAAAAAAAGGCCGGCATGCGTGCCGGCCGCATCTCGATACAGTCGAGATTATTTACCCGTGACTTTTGCCGCTACGCCATCGAGGATCGCCATTGCTGCATCGATGTCGGCATCGTCGATCAACAACGACGGCGCCAGACGCAATACATCCGGGCCGGCCTGCAGGATCATCAGCCCGGCTTCAGCTGCCAGGTTCATGAAATCCTTGGCCTTGCCGGCGTATTCCGGCTTGAGCGCGGCGCCAATCAGCAAGCCCATGCCACGCACTTCGCTGAAGCAGTCGTATTTTTCGCCAATCGCACGCAAGGCAGCCACAAAACGCTGATGTTTGGCTTTGACGCCAGCCAGCACCTCGGGTGTATTGACGATATCAATCACCGCCTCGGCTACCGCGCAACCGAGTGCATTGCCCCCGTAGGTGCTGCCATGCACGCCTACGGCAAAATGGCTGGCAATCTCGCTGGTGGTGAGCATTGCACCAATCGGGAAACCGCCACCGAGGCCCTTGGCGCTGGTGAGGATATCCGGTGTAACGCCGTATTCTGATACGCATACAGCGAAGACCAGTGCGGCCCACGCCGGTCTGCACTTCATCAAAAATCAGCAGCGCATTGTGCTTGGTGGCCAAAGCGCGTGCGGCTTCGATAAACGCCTTGGTCGATGGCGTAACGCCGCCCTCACCCTGCATTGGCTCCATCACCACGGCCTGGGTGTTGTCGGAAATCACGGCTTCCAGCGCGGCGATATCGTTATACGGCAGGTGCGTGATGCCTTCCGGCTTGGGGCCGAAGCCATCGGAATATTTCGGCTGTCCGCCACGGTCACGGTGAAAGTCCGGTAAGCTGGAAGGAATTGGTAAAGGAAATGATCTCGACTTTTTCCGGGCGAATTTCTCGATGGCGTAACGACGTGCCAGCTTGAATGCCGCTTCGTTGGCCTCGGCGCCGGAATTGGCAAAAAATACCTTTTCGGCAAACGTGGCATCCACCAGCTTGCTTGCCAGACGCAATGCCGGCTCGTTGGTCAGCACATTGCTCAGGTGCCAGATCTGGTTGGCCTGCTTGGTCAGCGCCTCGATCAGCGCCGGATGTGTATGGCCGACACAGCTCACGGCAATGCCGCCGGCCAGGTCGATGTATTCCTTGCCTTGCTGATCCCACACGCGCGAGCCTCGGCCACGCACCGGCACAAAACTGGCTGGGGCGTAATTGGGTACCATCACCCGGTCGAAATCGGCTCTAGTCACATGGGGATTCATTGTCGGTTTTCCTTATCTCAAAAAATGGCAAAGGCGTGGCTTGTGGCCACGCCCCGATGATACCGTGAACCGGCGTGGATTGTTAACCCGCGCCACACCGCCATTCAGCCATCGCCAAAACCCATGCTGCCGATGCGCCGACGGTCGCGCTTGGTCGGTCGGCCTTTACCGGTGTAGCCCTCGTCGCCAGTCAGTTGCCGCGCTTGTTGTTCGCGTTCACGCTTGAGTTTCGATTCTTCAGTTTCGCGATACAGCATCACGGCAATCGGCGCCGGGCCACGAGTATCCGAAAGCTGCAACACTTCCACTTCAAAATCGCCGTGTTCGGCACGAATCCGGATCAGATCGCCCAGCGCCACATTGCGCGCCGGCTTGACGCGATCACCGTTGATGCTCACCCGCCCCAGATCCACCGCATGCGTGGCCTGCGAGCGGGTCTTGAAAAAACGTGCGGCCCATAACCATTTGTCGATGCGCACCACCAGCGGTGCTCCGGTTTTATTGCTGTTTTTCTGGTTCAACTCAGGCACCCAGTAAATTGCCGGTTTTAAACGCCTTGCTGCCGGCGACCTTGGTAATCCACTGCCCGGCAGTGGCGAAACGGCGATTTTCACGCGCATACAACACACCGCTGACGCGGCTCAGAACCAAGCTTTCACGCTGATTGAGCGGGTCGATGATTTCAAACAGCGGATCGCCGATTTCCACCCAGTCGCCGGGCTGCTTGCGGAATACGATGATACCCGGATGCGGGGCACACGCCGACTCCGACCCGGCCAACGGCGTGGGGCCACGCTTCAGCTCCGGCAGCGGCGGCACATCGCCCTCGATCACGCCGCGATGTTGCAGGAAAGCGAAAATGCCCTGCGCATCCTGCAGCGCCAGCTCATGGCAAACGCTTTGCTCGCCGCGCAGCTCCACCGTCACCGACAAGCAACCGAGCGGAATCGGAAAGGTGTCGCCAAGTGATGCCTGCAACTTCCACCAGGTCTGGCTACAGGCCTCGTCGAATGGCTGGCCACCCGATTCATAAGCAAGCAGTGTGGCATCAGCACCCAGATAACGCGCCAGTGGCTCGCACTGCGGCCAGAGTGGCGTGCCGGTATACAGATGCACCACAGCTTCAAAATCGCAATGCAGATCCAGCACCACATCCGCATCGTAAGCCAGCGACATCAAGGTCTGGCGCAGCGACTGCAGCTCGGTGCTTGCCTTGAAACCTGCCAGCACCTCGGCCATTGCCTGGCGGATCAACAATTTGTTGTGGGTTTCATCCTGCGTCAGCCGCTGCTGCAGCCGTTGCTGTATTTGCGGCGCAAAATCGATGTGGTGGCGATTGAAGTTTTCTCCACTGGCAAAATCGAAGCGCCCCATCTGGTCATGCAGCAGGGTCTGCGCCAGGCCGATCGGGTTGGCCACCGGCACCAGCACGATTTCACCGTGAATCCGGCCTTCTGCCTCCGCTGCGGCCAGCAAGGGCTGCAAATGGTGCAACACCAGCATGCCCGGCAATTCATCGGCATGCAGGCTGGCCTGCAGATAAATTTTTTCACCCTCGCCCGGCGTGCCGAAATGGTGGCTTTTGAGAAAACGCTGAGTGCCCGGCGCGGGCGACACTAATCGATGTTCACGTACCTGCATGACTGCTCCGTATGTCACATGCGTTTACATTGCACTTTGGCCAAACACGGGCCACAACGCAAGCCCCGCAACTGCAGCGTGGCGGATTGCCGAAAACCGGCAATTCTTTTAAGCTGTCCGGTTCACTGGATCGGTACACACAAAAAACATGAGCATCATCATCAAGAACGCGGACGATATCGCCAAAATGCGCGTAGCCGGCAAGCTGGCTGCAGAGGTGCTGGACTATATCACCCCGCATGTAGTTCCCGGCGTGACCACCGAACAACTCGACAAACTGTGCCACGACTATATGGTCAACGTGCAGCAATCGATTCCGGCGCCGCTGAATTATGCCCCGCCGGGCCATGCGCCCTACCCCAAATCGATCTGCACTTCGATCAACCACCAGGTTTGCCACGGCGTGCCGTCGCCGGAGCGGGCGCTGAAAAACGGCGATATCGTCAACCTCGACATCACCGTGATCAAGGATGGCTACCACGGCGACACCAGCCGCATGTTCATCGTCGGCGATGCGTCGATCCAGGCCAAACGCCTGTGCCAGATTACCTATGAATGCATGTGGCTGGGTATCGAACAGGTAAAACCCGGCAAGACACTGGGCGACATCGGCCACGCCATCCAGAAATATGCTGAAAACAACGGCTACAGCGTGGTGCGCGAATTTTGCGGCCATGGCATTGGCAAGCAGTTCCACGAAGAACCGCAGGTGGTGCACTACGGCCGCCCCGGCACCGGTCTGAAACTGCAGGCAGGCATGATTTTCACCATCGAACCGATGATCAACGCCGGCAAGGCGCCAATTAGCGTGCTCGGCGATGGCTGGACGGTGGTTACCAAGGACCGGAGCCTGTCGGCACAGTGGGAACACACGATTCTGGTGACCGAAGACGGTTACGAGGTACTGACTGTCTCCGCCGGTACACCAGCCAAGCCTTTCTGACACCATGACCGTCAACTGCAACGCAGCCCACTGGCGCGAACACCTGAAACAGCGCCGCGCCTTGCTGCGTGAGCAGTATCAGCAAGATCACAAGGTTGAGGCGCTGCTGCTGAAAACCTCGCACATGGTCGACGAAATACTCGCCGGCATGTGGCAGCAACTGGAATTTCCCGATTCGGTAGCCCTGATCGCAGTCGGTGGTTATGGCCGTGGCCACCTGTTCCCCTGCTCCGACATCGACATTCTGATCCTGCTGCCGGAACAGCACGACGAGCAGTACAGCCAGAAGGTCGAAACACTGATTGGGCTGTGCTGGGATGTCGGCCTGGATATCGGCCACAGCGTGCGCACCCTGCACGAATGCCTGGACGAATCAGCCAAGGATCTCACGGTACAAACAGCCCCGCTTGAAGCACGGCCGCTGGTTTGCCCGCCGGCGTTATTTGCCCAGCTGCGCGCTGCGCTGCATGCGGCAATGGACCCGGCAGCCTTCCTTGAAGCCAAGCTGCTGGAACAGCAACAGCGCCATGCACGCTTTCACGGCGTTGCCTACAACCTTGAGCCCAACATCAAGGAAAGCCCGGGTGGCCTGCGTGACCTGAACACCATCACCTGGATCAGCCAGGCCTGTGGCCTTGGCTCCAGCTGGGCGGAGCTGGGCCATCAAGGTATCGTTCGCAGCACTGAAGCACGTCAACTGCAGCGCGCCGAACGGGTTCTGCAGTCTCTACGCATCCGCCTGCACTACTTGGCTGGCCGGCGCGAAGACCGATTGTTGTTCGATCTGCAAAACCAGCTGGCACAGCAGTTCAAGCTGGAAAACAGCAGCAACAAGCGCGCCAGTGAACAGCTGATGCAGCTCTATTACCGCGCGGCACGCACGGTGATCCAGCTCAACGACATCCTGATCCAGAATCTGCGGGCCCACATCCTGTCGTCGCTGATTTCCGAGCCGCAGATCATCAACGAGCGCTTCCAGATTCGCGACAATATGCTGTTGGCGCGCGATCTGAATCTGTTCGAAAACAATCCGTCAGCGATTTTTGAAGCTTTTTTGCTACTGCAACAACGCGACGAGCTGAAGGGCTTTGGCGCCAAAACGCTACGGGCGCTGTGGAATGCCCGCTCGCGCATCAACGCGGAGTTTCGCCGCAACCCGATCAATCAGCTGCTGTTCTTGCAGATCATGAGTGAATCCGGTGGCCAGACCCGGATTCTGCGACGCATGAACCGCTATGGCATTCTTGGCCGCTATATCCCTGCTTTCGGCCGCGTGGTTGGGCAGATGCAGCACGATCTGTTCCACGTCTACACCGTGGACGAACACATTCTGATGGTGGTGCGCAATCTGCGACGTTTCGCGATGGCGGAATTTGCCCACGAATACCCGGTCTGCACCCGCCTGATGTCGAGCTTCGACAAGCCCGAGCTGTTATACCTGGCGGGGCTGTTTCACGACATCGGCAAGGGCCGTGGCGGCGATCATTCGCAGCTGGGCAAGGTGGATGCACTGCGCTTCTGCAAGGCTCACCATTTACCCAAGGAAGACTGCGAGCTGGTCAGCTGGCTGGTAGCGCAACACCTGACCATGTCGCTGGTGACGCAGAAGCAGGACGTCTACGACCCGGCGGTGATTGATCACTTTGCCAAACTGGTGGAAACCCCGCGCCGGCTGACAGCACTCTATCTGCTGACGGTAGCGGATATCCGCGGCACCAGCCCGAAGGTGTGGAATAACTGGAAAGCCAAGCTGCTGGAGGATCTGTATCAGGCCACCCTGCGGCAATTGACTCGGGAAGGCGGTCTTGACCACGTATCCTATCTCGAAGAACGGCAGCAAACGGCGCTGGAAACCATGCGTTTCTGGGGCCTGGCACCCGATGCCCACCGGCAGCTCTGGCATCAGCTCGACAGCGTGTATTTCATGCGTCACGATGCCAACGAGATTGCCTGGCACACCCGCCAGCTGTTCGGCAAGGTCAATACCGATGTGCCGCTGGTCAAGGCACGCCTGTCAGAAGGCGGCGATGGCCTGCAGGTACTGATCTACACCCCAGACCAGACGGATCTGTTTGCGCGGATTTGCGGCTTTTTTGAACGCGCCCGTTACAGCATCGTCGACGCCAAGATCTACACCACCAAACATGGCTACGCGCTGGACAGCTTTTACGTGTTCATCCCGGAACATGTCGACGACAATTACCGCGACCTGATCGCCTATATCGAATTCGAACTGGGCAAACGCATCCGCGAACAAACACCGATCGAGCCACCGCTGAGCGGACGTCTGTCACGCCAGCTGAAACACATCGCCTTGGCACCGGAAGTCAACATCCGCATGGATGACAAGCAGAACTACTACGTGATGAGCATCATCGCCGGTGACCGACCGGGCCTGTTGTCGCGCATTACACGAGTGCTGGCGGCCAACCACATCAACATCTATTCCGCCAAAATCAGCACTCTGGGCGAGCGCGCTGAAGATACCTTTCTGATCAACGGCGCGGTTTTGCATGATCAGAAGCAGATGGTCAAACTCGAAAGCGAACTGCTGGCCGAACTGCGCGCCAGCTGAGCCAGCGGTTCCGGTTTGCCTAGCATAGTCCAGGCGCGCCGGAACAGGCACCCCAGCCAGCGTGCCAGCAAGTGCTAACGTATCACCCTTGCACCACTACATGTCCCGGTTGCTCCTGCTCCTTCCTTGACTACAATAATCTAAGAGCAGGCCGTTCAGCTTGCCGGTAATCATCGGGAGGAAGCATCGTGGATGTCGTGATTGTTGACGACAATGAAATCAATGTCACACTGCTGCGACATCTGGTTAAAGCAATTGAAGATACCAAAGCCATCACCTTTACCGACTCTGCTGCCGGCTTGCAGTACTGCCTAGACAATGATCCAGACCTGGTGGTGATTGACTACATGATGCCACCGCCGGACGGCATGGCCTTCATTCAGGCATTTCGCGCCCATCCCGGACGCAAGAACACCCCGCTGCTGATGATCACAGCCAATCAGGACACCGAAGTACGCCACCGCGCACTGACGCTGGGCGCATCGGACTTCCTGACCAAGCCGGTGGATAAAAACGAATTCCGCGCCCGCGCCACCAATATGCTGCTGTTGCGCAAAAGCCAGAAACAGCTGGCCGACCGTGCCGCGTGGCTAGCCGAAGAAGTCGCCAAGGCAACCAACGAGGTGCTGGTGCGCGAACGGGAAACCATCATCCGTCTGTCCAAGGCTGCCGAATATCGCGATCCGGAAACCGGTGCACACATTCTGCAAATGGCCAACTACTCGCAGATCATTGCCCGCAATCTCGGCCACAGCGAAGCCGACCAGACCCTGCTGCTGGATGCGGCCCCGATGCACGACATCGGCAAGGTTGGCACGCCCGATCACATCCTGCTAAAACCGGGGCGGCTTGACCCGGAAGAAATGGAAATCATGCGCCAGCATGCCAGCATCGGTTACGACATTCTCAAAGGTTCTCCGTCGCCACTGCTGCAAAAAGCGGCGGTGATTGCCCTGACCCATCACGAAAAATTTGATGGCACTGGTTACCCCAACAATCTGAAAGGCCAGGACATTCCAATTGATGGTCGGATTGTAGCGGTGGCTGATGTATTCGACGCGCTGACCTCTGAACGCCCATATAAAAAAGCCTGGCCGGTAGATGAGGCAGTGAAATTCATGCACGACAACAGTGGATCACACTTCGACCCGGATTGCATTGAAGCATTTTTCCGCAACTGGGATGAAATCATGGCCATCAAGAATCGCTTTACAGATTGACGCCATACAACAACAAATAACATTTCGAATATTTAGGGCAGGCCACCATGATCATTCGCCAGCAGCAACTCCACAGTCCCCAGTTTACCGATGCTGAACTGAACACGCTGACAGAAATTTCGCCGCAGCTGGTACTGGTATTTGCGGCGGTTGAATTCATGCGATCACTTGAATTCACCCAACGACTACGCCAATCATTTCCAAATGCCGCACTGGTGGGCTGCTCTACCGCCGGCGAAATTCACGGTGCGTATGTATCTGACCACAGCGCATCCATCACAGCCCTGCATTTCCAGCACCCCGACTTTCGCATTGCCAGTACTTCGCTTAACGGGATGGAAGACTCCAGCCCTGCAGGCGAACGCCTGGCCGAACAGCTCAAGGGTGAAGGCCTGCACGACATCATCGTTTTCGGCCAGGGCGTCAACATCAATGGCAGTGCATTGATCCAAGGCATACGCCAGGTATTCGATGGCGCGGTATCAATCAGCGGCGGGCTGGCAGGCGATGGCGGCGCCTTCCAGCAAACCTGGGTACTGTCACCACAAGGTGCCAGCGATCAAACTCTGGTTGGCATCGGCTTTTATGGCCCACACCTGCAACTGCACCACGGCAGTTTCGGCGGCTGGCAACCCTTCGGCCCGGCACGCAAGGTAACCCGCTGTAGTGGCAATATCCTGTTCGAGCTGGACGGTGAGCCAGCGCTCAAGGTCTACAAGGACTATCTGGGAGAATACGCAAAAGATTTGCCGGCCTCGGGGCTGTTGTTTCCCTTTGAAATGCTCGGTGACGACCACAACGCCGTCGGTCTGGTACGTACCATTCTTGGCATCGACGAAGCCACCGGCAGCCTGATTCTGGCTGGTGACGTGATTGAAAATGGCTACCTGAAACTGATGCATGCCAGCACCGATGCGCTGGTGGATGGCGCACAAGCCGCTGCAGAAGCAGCACATCGGATGCTCAGCGGTTCTGCAGACGGATTGACGCTACTGATCAGTTGTGTCGGCCGCAAGCTGGTGATGGGGGGGCGCGTCGACGAGGAAATCGAGGCGGTGGCAGATGTTTTCGGCAGCGCCAGCAGCCTAACCGGCTTCTACTCCTACGGCGAAATCAGTCCATTTACCCATGCTACAGACTGTCGCCTGCATAACCAGACCATGACCATTACCTACGTTTGCGAGGAATGACGCTGCACAAACTGTTAGCCCGACAGCTCAAACGGCTACTTGGCATTGCGGACGAAAACGCACTGCAGCAGGCAATTGAGCAACAGACCGGCACTACACCGGCAGGGCAGCCTTTTGGTCCGGCGCTGGATAATTTCATCCACGCCATCCACGATACCTATGAACAGTACGATCGTGACCTGGTGCTACGAACCCGCAGCCTGGCGCTCAGCTCCGACGAGCTGAGCCAGGCCAACCAGCGGCTGCGTGAAGAAAGTGTGGCGCAGCAGCGCATTCTGCAGTCGCTGCGCGAAACCACCAACCATCTGCTTGCCTCCGCCAATTTGCCGCAAATCTCCGCGGCAGATACCAATCTGGAAGCCATTACTCATTTGTTGACCACCTTGCTGCGTGAACGTGAGCACGCACAGGAGCAACTGCGCAAAAATGAAGCGCAGTATCGTTTGGTGCTGGAAAGCCTGAACGAGGTGGTTTACCAGACAGACTGGCGCGGTGCGATCGAATTCGTGAACCCTGCCTGGCAACAAATCACCGGTTTCGACCTCGCCGCCACGCAAGGCAGCAGCTTGCTCGATTATGTCTATGCAGAGGACAGTGACAAGGTCCAGACAGCTCTGATGCCGTTGATTCTCGGGCAACAGAAAAAGGCCCAATACCAAGCCCGGCTGACTACTGCCAGTGGCGGCACACGATGGATTGACGCTAACGTACAGGCATTTTTTGATAGCGACGGCCAATTTGCAGGCACCACCGGCACGCTGACCGATATCACCGCACGCTATGAAGTTGAACAACAACTACGCCAGACACGTAGCCAGCTGATCAATGCCATTGAAAGCCTGGATGCCGGTTTTGTCATGTATGACGCCGACGAAAAGCTGATCATCTGCAATCAGCGCTATCGGGAAATCTATCAGGCGCTTGCCCCCGCCCTGCGTGCGGGTAATAGCTACCGTGAAATACTGCAATACGCCGTCGAACATCAGAGCCCAACCGATAATCCGCAAGATGCAGCGCTCTGGATCGAGCAACGGCTGGAAGCATCTCGCCAGGGCAACAGCAAGGGGATTGAACAAAAGATTGGCAATCGCTGGATTCGCATCAACGACTCTCGCACCCAGGATGGCAGTATTGTCAGCCTGCGCACCGACATCACGGAACTGAAGCAGATCCAGCAAGAGCTGCTGCAGGCGATCAATGCCGCGCAGGAAGCCAATGTCGCCAAGAGTCATTTCCTGGCCAATATGAGCCATGAAATCCGTACACCGATGAACGGCATCATCGGCATGACGGAGTTGGCGCTGGAAACAGACCTGACCGAAGAGCAAAGGGAATTTCTGTCGATTGTGCGGACCTCGGCAGAGTCACTGCTGGTTATCGTCAACGATATTCTGGACTTCTCCAAGATTGAAGCCGGCAAGATGTCGATGGAGTCTTTGGAATTTCCGCTGCGCGAAATTCTTACCGACACAATAAAGGCCTTGAGCATCAAGGCAAACGACAAGCAGCTCGAAGTCATCACCAGCATTGCACCAACCGTACCCAATCAACTTTACGGAGATCCGGGGCGATTACGGCAGGTGATTACCAATCTGGTCGGCAATGCCATCAAATTTACCGAACGTGGCGAAATCACCCTGCGCGTCGACCTGGCGCAGGCAGATGCACAACGTTGCCAGCTGCGCTTTGCCGTCAGCGACACCGGCATTGGCATCCCACGGGAAAAACAGGGGCTGATATTCGAGGCATTTTCGCAGGCAGACGCTTCCACTACTCGCCAATATGGCGGCACCGGCCTTGGCCTGACCATCAGCAGCCGACTGGTGGAAATGATGGGAGGCCAACTGAAGGTTGAAAGCGAGCCGGGTAAAGGCAGTTGTTTCAGTTTTACAGCGCTGTTCGGCATTGCCGCACAGTCACACTTGCAGCAGCCAACACGACCACTCGCAGGAAAACGCCTGCTGCTGATAGACGACAATGAAACACACGCGCTGTCTTTACTGGAAATGGCATTGTATTGGCAGATGCAGGCAGAAGTGGCAGCGACGGCCGAAGTTGCGTTAAACAAGATCCTCCACGCGGAAAACACAGGCACAGCCTACGATTTAATCTTGTTTGATTGGCAAATAGACGGCGACCATGGCTTTGACTGGATGCAGCGCATCCTGACACAGACTGGCCAGCCCGCGCATAGCATTCTGCTGATGCTGGACTCGGCCGCCAAACTGAATCAGGCACAACAATGCCGGCAAATCGGCGTTGACAGCTATTTGCTCAAGCCAATAGCAGAACCACAATTGTTGCAGGCCTTGCAACTGGCACTGGACAGGCAACAGCCCCCCTCCTCTTCTCCTGCACTGCATCAGTCCATGCCGCAGATGCAAGCGCCGAGAACATTGAACATATTGCTGGCAGAAGATAACCCGGTGAATCAGAAGCTGGCGGAACATTTACTCCACAAGTTGGGCCACGAAGTGACGATTGCAGACAATGGCAAATTGGCACTGGCAAAAATGCTGCAACAAGGCTTCGATCTGGTTTTGATGGACTTGCAGATGCCGGAAATGGGTGGCGTTGAGGCGATACAACGCTGGAGGAATTACGAAGCAGGACAAGGGCTTGCGCGCTTGCCGGTAATTGCGCTCACCGCACATGCCATGCAGGGAGACCGTGAGCGTTGCCTCGCCTCAGGCATGGACGGCTATGTCAGCAAACCCATCCGTGCTGAACAATTAACGGAAGAAATTCAGCGCCTGACCGGTGTGCTGGCCCCTACAGCCCCCAATCCAGTTACCGCGAAAACCTCCAGTGGGTTGAATCAGGCGGCACTACTGGAACAACTCGATGGCAATCTGGAGCTACTGGCAGAACTGGCAAGTATGCTGCTGCAAAGTTACCCCCCTCAACTACAGCAAATCAAACAGGCGCTAGAGGGCCAACAGATAGAGCTGCTGCAACAGGCGGCACACACGCTGAAAGGCTCAATGAGTGTGTTTCCGATCGATAGCGCCAACAGTCTGATCAAACGTATCGAACAACTGGCACGCGGTAACAACCTGGCGGAACTGGAACCACTGATTGTGGAACTGGAAAACGAAATGGAAAAAGTGCTGCCGCAGCTACAACAATGCCTGCGGACTTGAGATCACTTACAGCGTCAAGCTGGGAAATCAGCTCACGGTAACGGTATCAGGGCGCACATACTCCCTGCTGGGAAAACAACGACGGATATACGGCAACACATCCTGCTTTGCCGGCAGCGGCAAACCCAGACTACTGGCAAGCAACATTGCCAATCGCCCCCAGGAAGTCAGGTTGCCATCATAACGATCAACAGACACAACAGCATGCCAAGGATTGAATACATCCATGGCTAGAATGGCTTCCAGCGCCACATCAATATCCTGCAATGTATGCAGCTTGCGCGCATCACCACTGGCTCGCGCCCGATAACTTTCATACATGATGATATCGCGGATACGATTCAGCTTGGATACAGCCATGGCAGACCATGGTTGTGTTTCCTCATAATGCCAGTAACGCAGATCAATCGCGTGCAGCACCATCCGCACCAGTGACGACAATTGGGCTACATTTTTCGGCATTACAGCCAAGGCGCCATTCAATAGCAAACGCTGCGACACTTCCGGATCAACCGCAGCGTCAATGTTGAAAATAACCGGAACCGCGCCCTTTCCCTGTCGCAACAACTCGGCAAACATGCGCCGGCCAAAGCCATGCGCATCATGCTCGATAATGCAGACCACCTTGTCCTGCGCTTCGCTAACTTGCCGCACAAGCTGGACCGAATCAGCTACCGCAACAGCGCCAATGCCTGCGCTTGCCAGATGCTCCATAACCAGCATCTGCCAAGACGAATCCTGGATCATGACGATCACCGGTACTGACATTGTCACACCTCCAAGGATGAAGCAAACAGCACATTGCAGAATGGATTAAACCAAAAAGACACCCAGAGAATTATGTTAGTCCAGGCACGCAAAAAAAAGTTTAAAGCTACCAATTTTGACTATAGCGGGTTTTGCACTGAAGACCATGATTCAACACAAAAAAGCCGCTGACTGGTCAATTTCCGGCGACAGAAGGAATAAAAAAGGCGCATCCTCAGATGCGCCTTTTTCTGGCAAAACCGATCAGGCCACGTGTTTTGCGATAAACGCCTTGATCTGTTCCGCATCAGCCGGCATGACCTCGATTTTCTGCGGCAATTGTTCCAGATTCTCCAGACCTGCCGGGCGTGCCGGTTTTTGCCCCAAAGCTTCAACCATGGTTTCTTCGAACTTGGCCGGCAGCGCCGTTTCCAGCACCAGGGTCGGCACTGCAACATCACGATTTTCCAGTGCCACTTTCATGCCATCGGCAGTGTGCGGGTCAATCACCACACCGTAGTCCTGATGAATTTTGCGGATATGCGCTATACGATCGGCATGCGAGCTACGGCCGGAACCAAAGCCATATTCCGCCTGCATGCGGCCGAAGAACTCGGTGTGCGAGAGGTCGAAGCCCTCACCCTTCTCAACCTTCTGCCATAGTTCAGCCAGTTTCTGCGGATCGCGGCCAACCACGTCGAATACGAAACGCTCCAGATTCGATGCCTTGGAAATATCCATCGACGGACTGCTGGTCGCCAGCGTTTCAGGACGCGGACGATAAATGCCGGTCTTGAAGAACTCGTTCAGCACGTCATTTTCGTTGGTGGCTACAAACAGGCGCTTGATCGGCAGCCCCATCTGGCGCGCCATGTGGCCCGCGCAGACGTTACCGAAGTTACCCGACGGCACCACATACGACACCGGGTCGCCAATATTCTTCGCAACCTGGAAGTAGGATTTGAAGTAATAAACGATCTGGGCGACGATGCGGCCCCAGTTGATCGAATTGACGGCACCGATCTTATAACGCGCCTTGAATTCGGCATCGTTATTGACGGCCTTAACGATATCCTGCGCAGCATCGAACATATCGGTGACGGCGATATTGAAAATATTCTCGTCCTGCAGGCTGTACATCTGCGCACGCTGGAAGGGGCTCATCTTGCCATACGGCGACAACATGAAAACCTTCACCGCATGTTTGCCACGCATTGCATATTCGGCCGCGGAACCAGTATCGCCGGAGGTGGCGCCAACAATGTTCAGCGTCTGACCGCGCTTTTCCAGCACGTATTCGAACAGATTGCCGAGCAACTGCATCGCCACGTCTTTAAACGCCAGCGTCGGGCCATTCGACAGGCCAAGAATATACAGTGTCGGATCAAGCTGCTTCAGCGGTGTAATTTCATCACTGCCAAACGCATCCTTGGTATAGGTCTTGTTGATAATGGCGCGCAGATCGTCGGCGGGAATGTCGGTAGCGAAACGGCTAATGACTTCGAACGCCAGCTCCTGATAACTCAGACCACGCCATTTTTCCAGTGTTGCCTTGTCCAGCTTGGGCAATTCGGTGGGTACCACCAGACCGCCATCGGGAGCCAGGCCGCCAAGCAGAATATCGGAGAACGACTGCGGGGCCATGCCACCGCGTGTGCTGATGTATTGCATGGCCAATCCTTACTTGTCCAGAGTTTCCAGGCGGATGCGGGTCACGCTGCCATTGATGGTCGACAGTGCCTCAATTTTGGCAATCGCCGCGTTGACGTTTTTTTCCACCGCCAGATGGGTAAGAATGATCACATCAACCAGCTCTTCACCCGCCTGCGGTTCCTTCTGCATCATTGCGTCAATCGAGATATCGGCATCGGCCAGAATCCGGGTCACGTCAGCCAGCACGCCCTTCTTATCCTGAGCCTTGAGGCGCAAGTAATAGCAGGTTTCGATTTCGTCGATCGGCAGAATCTGCAGGTCCGACATCTGGTTTGGCTGGAATGCCAGATGCGGCACACGATGGTGCGGATCAGCGGTCAGCAAGCGAGTCACATCGACCAGATCGGCCACCACTGCCGATGCAGTCGGTTCGGCACCGGCGCCGGCGCCGTAATACATAGTCTGACCAACGGCATCACCCTTGACCAGCACTGCGTTCATCACGCCGTTAACGTTGGCGATCAGGCGCTGCTCCGGAATCAGCGTCGGGTGTACACGCAGCTCAATACCACCTGGCTTGCGTTTGGTAATACCCAGCAACTTGATGCGGTAGCCCAGTTCTTCGGCATAGCTGATGTCTTCTGCCGTCAGCTTGGAAATACCTTCCAGATAGGCTTTAGGGAACTGAACCGGAATACCGAAGGCAATCGCCGACATGATGGTCAGCTTGTGCGCAGCATCATGACCTTCAATGTCAAAAGTAGGATCGGCTTCGGCATAACCCAGACGCTGGGCTTCAGCCAGCACGTCAGCAAATGCCGCTCCTTTTTCGCGCATTTCGGTCAGGATGAAGTTGCTGGTACCGTTGATGATGCCGGCGATCCATTCAATTCGGTTAGCAGTCAGGCCTTCACGCAGCGACTTGATGATCGGGATACCACCAGCAACGGCAGCTTCAAACGCAACCATCACCCCTTTTTTGTGTGCGGCGGCGAAGATTTCATTGCCGTATTCAGCCAGCAGCTTCTTGTTGGCGGTAACCACATGCTTGCCGGATTCAATCGCCTTCAGAACCAGTTCCTTGGCAATGCCGGTGCCACCGATCAGTTCAACCACAATGTCGATGTCTGGGTTGTTAACCACGTTGAACGCATCGTTGGTCACTTCAACGCCATCGCCGGCGATTTCGCGAGCACGCTCGGTGTTCAGATCGGCGACCATTTTCAGCTGGATCGCACGACCGGCGCGACGGCTGATTTCCTCTGCGTTACGTTTGAGAACGGTGGCGGTACCGCCGCCAACCGTGCCGATGCCCAACAGGCCTACATTGATCGGTTTCATGGTGTTGTCAGTTCACTTCAAAATCTTGTTTAAATGAAAACGCGTTGATTACAAAACCTTCGCGGAAATAAAACTTGTGCGCCTGGGTGCGCTGCGTGCCTGATTCCAGCTGCAGGCCATTGGCACCGCGGCGGGCCGCTTCTTGCCTCAACCAGGCGAGCATAGCCTTGCCGACACCGGAGGAACGTTGCGAAACATCCACCACCAGATCATCGACATAAAAGCGCACACCGCTGAAGGTGTTGCGGAAACAGCGATACACAGCTACTCCTGCAACATCGCCAGCGCTATTCATCGCGACAATCATTTCGCCGCCATCGGCAAA
This sequence comes from Chitinivorax sp., assembly GCA_046347685.1. GTDB lineage: Bacteria > Pseudomonadota > Gammaproteobacteria > Burkholderiales > SCOH01 > CALMFQ01. Next base: position 23,801 of record JAXMFR010000007.1, on the reverse strand, counting down.
AATACCGGCCATGGTTGCCGCATAGTCGTCGGCCAAGTGTGGCCGCAATTGCCGGTGCACAGGTTCGGCACGCGCCAGCAATGCCGGCTCTGCCGGAATTGGCGCAGCGCCCGCTACCAGCGCAACCTGCCATGTCATGCGCTGTGCCGCTTGCGATAATGTTCCAGAAAGCGCGCAATCCGGCCAATCGCTTCCGTCAGATCATCGGTATTCGGCAGGAACACCACGCGGAAATGATCCGGCGTCGGCCAGTTAAAGCCAGAGCCTTGAACCAGCAGCACCTTTTCTTCCAGCAACAATTCGAGAATGAATTCCTGATCGTCGGCGATCGGATACATTTTCGGGTCAAGCTTGGGGAACAGATACAATGCACCTTCCGGCTTGACACAGCTTACACCCGGAATATCAGTCAGCAATTGCCATGCCAGATCGCGCTGACGGCACAGACGGCCAGTCGGCAGCACCAGATCGTCAATGCTCTGATAGCCACCCAATGCTGTCTGGATTGCGTGTTGCGCTGGCACATTGGCGCACAGACGCATCGACGCCAGCATGTTCAGGCCTTCGATATAATCCTGAGCGTGTTTTTTCTCGCCGGAAACAATCATCCAGCCAGCGCGATATCCGCAGGCACGATAGTTTTTCGACAAGCCGCCAAAAGTGATGCACAACACATCTTCCGCCAGCGAGGCCAGCGCCGTGTGGGTGCGGCCATCATAAAGAATCTTGTCGTAGATTTCGTCGGCATAAACGATCAACTGATGCTGGCGAGCGATCTGCAGAATGTCTTTCAGCACTTCATCCGGATACACCGCACCAGTCGGATTGTTCGGATTGATGATGACGATGGCGCGCGTATTCGGTGTGATTTTTGCCTTGATATCATCGATATCCGGCATCCAGCCCGCACCTTCGTCGCACATGTAGTGGCGCGCATTACCACCGGCCAGACTCACCGCAGCAGTCCACAACGGGTAATCCGGTGCTGGAACCAGTACTTCGTCACCATTATTCAGCAGCGCCTGCATTGCCATCACGATCAACTCGGACACACCATTGCCGATGTAGATGTCTTCAATTGTCACCCCCACAATCTGTTTCTGCTGGGTGTAATGCATGATCGCCTTGCGCGCCGAGAACAGGCCTTTGGAATCGCAATAGCCGGACGACTCCGGCAGGTTGCGGATCACGTCCTGAATGATCTCGTCCGGCGCATTGAAGCCGAACGGCGCCGGATTGCCGATATTCAGCTTGATGATGCGATGGCCTTCATCTTCCATCTGTTTCGACTTCTGCATCACCGGACCGCGAATGTCGTAACAGACGTTAAGCAGCTTGTTGGATTTGAGTATGGGTTGCATGTATGAAATTCCGCAAAAAATAAGCCGACTGCGCCATCCAAGGCGCCCGCATTTTAAATATGGGTAACGGTTAGGCTGCCCTTACGGGCCATGTCGGTCGCGGAACGGCACCGCCAGGCAATGCGAACGGCTGCCACCGGAGATGCGTTAATATAGTGCAACATGCAAACAGGCATTTTCAGGCCAGAAAATGATTCAATGAAAAAGGCTTATAATCCTACCTGACTAACGGGGCTGCTGCAATGAAGCCGGCACCGACAACTTCCTGATAAGACATTCCCAACCATGAAGCTGCATCTCGCAAGCGCCGAAGGCAATCTGTTTACCGGTTACGGCAATAACTACGTAGAAATTAACAAAACCCAGCATCAAGGTTCGCTCATCGTCAGTAACCAACAGATCGAAGCTTGGCCTGTCGCCAATTTTGCCAGCCTGGATGAATCACACTTCGCGATGATTGCTGCAATGAATCCGGAGCTGGTACTGATTGGCACCGGCCGAACCATCCGCTTCCCTCACCCGAAGCTGTATCGATCTTTGACAGACCGGCAGATCGGCGTCGACATGATGGATATCAGCGCACTCTGCCGCACCTTCAACGTCTTGATCAGCGAAGGGCGACGTGTAGTTGCCGGCATCGTGTTTGAATAAGCCCGCACGCGTCAAAACAAACGGCCCGCACATTTCTGTGCGGGCCGTTTTATTTTCTGAAGCAGCGATAGCCGCCAGAAGCAGGCTTACAGCTCCTTGGCGTTGCTTGCCAGATAGGCGGCAACACCTTCCGGGCTGGCAGTCATGCCTTTTTTGCCTTTGTTCCAGCCGGCCGGGCACACTTCACCGTTTTCTTCGGTGAACTGCAGTGCGTCAACCATACGAATCATTTCATCCACATTGCGACCCAGCGGCAGGTTGTTGACAACCTGGTGCTGAACAACGCCATCACGGTCGATCAGGAACGAACCGCGCAGTGCTACGCCGCCTTCGTTTTCGACGTCATACGCCTGGCAAATGCTGTGTTTCATATCGGCAACCAGTGTGTAACCCACTTGACCAATACCACCCTTTTCCACCGGGGTATTACGCCATGCGTTGTGAGTAAAGTGACTGTCAATCGACACGCCAATCACTTCAACGTTGCGCTTCTTGAATTCTTCCATGCGATGGTCAAATGCAATCAGTTCCGACGGACAAACAAAGGTGAAGTCCAGCGGATAGAAGAATACAACGGCGTATTTGCCTTTGGTTGCAGCAGCAAAATTGTAATCTTCAACAATCTGACCATTGCCCAATACGGCAGCGGAAGTGAAATCAGGGGCTTTTTTACCAACCAGAACGGCCATTTTTTGTACTCCTGTGGTGTTTAAGGGTGTTGCAGAGGGAAAACTATCCACCAGACATGACTGGCAGATGTTCGCTGAATTGATTCTGTGTATCCTGCCACAGCCAGATATGGCCGTTGTGGCAGGTTTCAAGCCTGAATTCTAACTTAATTTTCCCAACGCGCAGCAGCACTGTCATCGGTCTCGCGTGCATCCACCCAGTGGCTGCCGGCAGGCGTTTCTTCTTTTTTCCAGAACGGCGCCTTGGTCTTCAAATAATCCATGATGAACTCACACGCGGCAAAAGCGGCTCCCCGATGAGCGCTGGCCACTGCGACCAACACGATCTGATCACACGGCGCCAAGGGCCCGATTCGATGGATCACCCTCACCGCCAGCAAGGGCCAGCGCTGTTGCGCTGCGACAACAATTTGCTGCAACGATTTTTCCGTCATGCCTGGATAATGCTCCAGCGTCATGCTGGAAATGGCACTACCTTCATTCAGATCGCGCACCAGTCCGACAAAACTGACGACGGCACCGATTGCCGGGTTGGAGGAACGTAGCTGCCGCAACTCCTCAGCGACATCAAAATCTTCTTGCTGTACCCGAATCATCGACTAACCTCCGGTAACCGGTGGAAAAATGGCTACCTCGGCAGCTTCGATCAACGCTTGATCCAGGCTGGCCATTTCCTGATTTAAAGCGACACGGAACGTTTTCCCCGCAGCCAACTCTGAAGACCAGGGTTCGCCGCGCGCGCGCAGCCAGTCCAACAGATCGGCGATGGTGCTAACCGACTCGGGCAAGGTCACTTCCTCCGCCGGAGTCGCAAAAACTTCACGCATACGCGCAAAGTAGAGTATCTGGCATTTCATCGTGTCTCATTTCTGCAACATTAAATTGGGAACAAATATCAACAACACACAGCAAGACAATGTTTTTTCTAAAATATTCGACACAAACGCCGCATGCTGCGTTGCACAAAAACTAGCATTAAACTATAATTAGAGCTAATAGTTTAGAAGTTGACTAAATTAGCTTATTACGCGCCGGCAATTATTCACGATCTCGGCCGTATTTACCCGAACAGGGCCACACATGCCAAGAATCAAAACCTACGACCGGATTATACAAGCCAGCCTCGAACTTTTTAACGAGCACGGTGAACGGGCCATTACCACCAATCATATTGCCGCCCATCTGGGGATCAGCCCGGGCAATCTGTATTATCACTTCCGCAACAAGGAAGAGATTATTTACCAGATTTTTCTGCAATACCGCAGCTTCATGCAAACCCGTCTGTCTCTGCCGGGCAATGCCAAAATCGAAGCGTCGGACATGCTCAAATACCTGGATACAGCCTTTCACGGCATGTGGAAATTCCGCTTCATGTTCTACGATTTGCCGGGCCTGTTGGCGCGCAACGAGAAACTGGCGGAAGCCTACCAGAAGTTCGTGCGCGAAGAGATCATCGAAATTCTGACCCGGCTGTTCCGTGAATTCGTGAAGATGGAATTCATTCATGCCGACGAAGATGAAATCGAAACCCTGGTGGTGAACTGCTGGATCATCGTCAAATTCTGGTTTGCCTTCCAGCAAACGGCAAATCCGAAAGATCCGATCACCGAAGAAACCAGCAAGCGCGGTGTGCGCCAGGTATTGTGTCTGTTGCGTCCGTACATCACCGCTCAGTACAAGCCATTGTTTGCGCAGATTGAATCGGCCTTCCGCACGACACAATCAACTTGGCAGAACGAAGCCTGATACGTCAGCCCAGGCAGACAAAAAAACAGCCGGTTAACCCGGCTGTTTTTTATTGGCTTAGCGCTCTTGCAGAATCCGCAACATGCGGCGCAGCGGTTCAGCGGCGCCCCACAGCAGCTGGTCGCCGCAGACGAAAGCGCTGACGTATTCGGGGCCCATGTTCAGCTTGCGCACCCGACCCACGCCTACCTGCAAACCACCGGTAATCGAAGTCGGGGTCAGTTCGCGCATCGAGATTTCGCGCTGGTTCGGCACGAATTTCACCCACTGATTGCCGCCCTGGATCAGGCTTTCGATTTCTGCCAGCGGCAGGTCTTTGTTCAGCTTGATGGTCAGCGCCAGGCTGTGGCAACGCATCGCGCCGATACGTACACACAGGCCGTCAACCGGGATGGTCTGCGCAGTGCCGAGGATCTTGTTCACCTCAGCCTGGCCTTTCCACTCTTCCTTCGACTGGCCGTTATCCAGCTGCTTGTCGATCCACGGAATCAGGCTGCCGGCCAGCGGTACGCCGAATTGGTCGGTCGGGTATTGCGAGGAACGCATGGTTTCCGCCAGTTTGCGATCGATTTCCAGAATCGCCGACGACGGATTGGCCAGCAGGTCCGCCACCGATGCATGGGCCGCGCCCATCTGGCTGATCAACTCACGCATGTTCTGTGCACCGGCACCGGATGCAGCCTGGTAAGTCATCGAGCTGACCCACTCGACCAGACCGGCCTTGAACAGACCGCCCACACCCATCAGCATCAGGCTGTTGGTACAGTTGCCGCCGATGAAATCCTTGCCGCCTTTGGCCAGCGCAGCGTCGATCACGTTACGGTTAACCGGGTCGAGAATGATTTCGGCACCGTCGACCATGCGCAGTGTCGACGCGGCGTCGATCCAGTAGCCATTCCAGCCAGCTGCACGCAGCTTAGGGTGGATTTCGGTGGTGTAATCACCGCCCTGACAGGTGATGATGACGTCCATCGCTTTCAGTTCGTCGATGTTCTTTGCGTCTTTCAGCGGCGGCACATCCTTGCCGATATCCGGACCCTTGCCACCAACGTTCGAGGTGGTGAAGAAAATCGGCTCGATTGTGTCGAAGTCATTTTCTTCTTTCATTCGCTGCATCAGCACCGAACCGACCATCCCGCGCCAGCCGACCAAACCTACTCGCATGATTAATCCTTTATTGCCAAATACTTGAACGGAAAACAATTATAGCGCTGCCAGCACGGCATCGCCCATACCTGTGGTGGAAACTTTCTGCGTGCCTGGCTCGTAAATGTCCGCGGTGCGGAAACCTTGTGCCAGTACCTTCTTCACGGCATTTTCAACACGTTGTGCGGCCGCTTCCTGAGCAAAGGAATAACGCAGCATCATCGCTACCGACAGAATCGTGGCCAGCGGATTGGCAACGTTCTTGCCAGCAATGTCCGGCGCCGAACCGTGACACGGCTCGTACAAGCCCTTGTTGTTCTGATCCAGCGACGCCGACGGCAACATGCCGATCGAGCCGGTCAGCATCGACGCTTCATCCGACAGGATGTCACCGAAGATATTGCCGGTCACGATCACGTCGAACTGCTTCGGCGCACGCACCAGCTGCATCGCGGCGTTGTCGACGTACATGTGGCTCAGTTCTACCTCCGGGTATTCCTTGGCCACGTCGATCATGATTTCTTTCCAGAATTCGGTACATTCCAGCACGTTGGCCTTGTCTACCGAACACAGCTTCTTGTTGCGCTTCATCGCAATGCCGAATGCCACGTGGGCGATGCGACGCACTTCCGATTCGCTGTACAACATGGTATTGAAGCCTTCGCGCTCGCCGGCTTCGTTGGTGCGAATGCCGCGTGGCTGGCCGAAATAGATGTCGCCGGTCAATTCACGCACGATCATGATATCCAGGCCCGATACCACTTCCGGCTTCAGCGACGAAGCGCCAGCCAGTTCCGGATAGAGAATGGCCGGACGCAGGTTGCCGAACAGATTCAGATCCTTGCGGATGGCCAGCAGGCCGCGTTCCGGGCGCAGCGGGCGATCCAGCGTATCGTATTGCGGGCCGCCAACGGCGCCGAGCAGGATGGCATCGACTGCACGCGCCAGTTTCTGCGTGAATTCCGGATAGGGCGAGCCGTATTGATCGTAAGCGGCGCCACCCAGCGGCGCGTGCTGCAATTCCAGCGGCAAGCCATCAGCCTGCAGCTTTTCCAATACGCGCACTGCCTGCGCAACAATCTCAGGACCAATACCATCACCAGGTAGAACCAGAACTTTCATTGCTTACTCTGCTTTCACTGAAACAAGGGCGCGCTGCACTTGCTGCGCGACCCGATAACAATCGTCGATATGGGTATAACCAATACGGGCAATCACGCCATAACTCAAACCCGCGGCCACTGCCTGCCCCAGCAACGGCACAAACCGCACCACTTGCTTGGAGACAAAACGTACACCAAATTTCTTGAATACCAGCGTCACCAGTTGCTTGGTGATCATTTTGCCGATCAGTTTGCTGCCAATACTGCCCGCTGCGGCCAGCGCAAACTTGCGCATTTCCGGATCAAGCTGGTCGAGATCCTGCTGCGACAAGCCAAACTGCTCGTTGATGGTCTGCAGCATGGTCGACAACACCGCCATGTCGGCCAGCACATCCGCTCCCGGAACCGGAATGGTGGCCGCGCCTGCGGAAACAAAGGCGCGGTTTTTCACCATGATCCGGCATTCGCCGCGAATGCGATCCAGTTCAGTCTGAGTGGCTGGCAACGACATGGGCGAACCTGACTCAGGCAAACAGCCAAGGCTGAGTCAAGCGACGTTGTGCTTCAAACGCCTTGATCTTCTCGGCATGGGCCAGCGTCAGGCCAATTTCATCCAGGCCATTCAACAGGCAATGTTTGCGGAACTCGGTGATATCAAATGCAAACGATTCACCTGCCGGTGTGGTCACCGTCTGGTTCTGCAAATCCACATTCAGACGATAACCTTCGCTGGCGGCACACTGCTGGAACAGCTTGTCGACAATCTCGGCCGGCAGAACGATAGGCAGCAAGCCGTTTTTGAAACAGTTATTGAAGAAGATGTCGGCAAAACTCGGTGCAATCACTACGCGGAAACCATAGTCTTCCAACGCCCACGGCGCATGCTCACGCGAGCTGCCACAGCCGAAGTTTTCACGTGCGAGCAACACCTGCGCGCCCTTGAAACGCGGGAAGTTCAGCACGAAATCCGGATTCACCGGGCGCTGGCTGTTATCCATTCCCGGCTCGCCGTGGTCCAGATAGCGCCATTCGTCAAACAGATTCGGACCGAAACCGGCACGCTTGATCGATTTCAGGAACTGCTTGGGGATAATCGCATCGGTATCGACGTTGGCGCGATCCAGCGGGCAAACCAAGCCATCGAGTTGGGTAAATTTCTGCATCTTGGCCGCTCCTTAGGCAAATGTCCGCACGTCGACGAAATGGCCAGCAATGGCTGCAGCTGCCGCCATGGCCGGGCTCACCAGATGGGTACGCCCACCCTGCCCCTGACGCCCTTCGAAATTGCGGTTGGAGGTGGATGCACAGCGCTCGCCCGGCTCCAGGCGGTCGGCATTCATTGCCAGACACATCGAGCAACCCGGTTGACGCCATTCAAAACCGGCTTCGATGAAAATCTTGTCCAGGCCTTCCGCTTCTGCCTGCGCCTTGACCAGGCCCGAACCCGGCACAATCAACACCAGCTTGACGTTGTTTGCCTTCTTGCGGCCCTTGGCAACTTCCGCAGCCGCGCGCAAGTCTTCGATGCGCGAATTGGTGCAGGAGCCAATGAATACCTTATCAACCGGAATCTGCGTGATCGGTGTATTGGCTTCCAGGCCCATGTATTTCAGCGCACGTTCGATGCCGCCTTTTTTCACCGGATCGGTTTCCTGCGCCGGATCGGGTACGCGACCATCAACCGTGGTGACCATTTCCGGCGAAGTGCCCCAGGTTACTTGCGGCAAAATCTCTTCCGCTTTCAGTTCAACCACAGCGTCGAACTCGGCGTCGGCATCGGATACCAGCGTGCGCCAGAATTCAACAGCCTTGTTCCAGACATCGCCTTTCGGCGCGAACGGGCGATCCTTGACGTAGTCGATGGTTTTATCGTCGACAGCGACCATACCGGCACGTGCGCCACCTTCGATGGCCATATTGCACAAAGTCATGCGGCCTTCCATGCTCAGGCTGCGAATCGCCGAGCCACCAAATTCAACCGCGTAGCCAGTACCACCAGCGGTGCCGATCTTGCCGATAATCGCCAATGCGACGTCCTTGGCGGTCACGCCCTTACCTAGTTGACCCTCAACACGGATCAACATGGCTTTGGATTTTTTTGCCACCAATGTCTGGGTGGCCAGCACGTGCTCCACTTCCGAGGTGCCAATGCCGTGAGCCAGACAGGCAAACGCGCCATGGGTCGAGGTATGGCTATCGCCACAAACTACAGTCATACCCGGCAGGGTAGCGCCCTGCTCTGGCCCAACCACGTGAACAATGCCCTGGCCTTTGTCCTTGAACGGGAAGTAAGCCAGCGAGCCAACTTCACGAATGTTTGCGTCCAGCGTTTCTACCTGCTGACGCGAAATCGGGTCCTGAATCCCCTGATCCCAGTGATCGGTCGGGGTATTGTGATCGGCGGTCGCGACGATCGAGGAAATGCGCCACGGCTTGCGGCCCGCCAGTTTCAGGCCTTCAAAAGCCTGCGGGCTGGTCACTTCGTGAATCAGATGACGGTCGATATACAGCAATGCGGTGCCATCAGCCTCCTGATGTACCACATGGTTTTCCCAGAGTTTGTCGTAGAGCGTTTTGCCGGCCATATCTTGCTTCTTGAATGCAAATGTGAGCCTTCGATTATACACAGAAACCGCGCATTTCCGGCCGGGCAGCATGGTTTTTTGCTGCACTGCAACTGAGAAACGGGAGTGAATCGAAGGTAGCCAAGCAAGCGACAACATACGACACGCTTAACAAGCACCTGCCTGCAAAGCGCGGCGCCGTTGGGTTGCAGGCAGGGCTAAAAGGGAATACCAGAGCGGCTTACAGGGCAGACATTCATAATCTCAGCCAGCGTTGCGCCAAACCCAGGCCAATCGCGGCGGAAATCGCCGCCAGGGTAAAAATCCACGGTGCGCCCAGCCAGGTCCACAAGGCGCCGGTCACCAAGCCGCCCAGCGTACCACCCAGACCAAACGAAGCGCTGATATACAGAGCCTGGCCACGTGCCTGATGCCTGCCTTGAAAAAAGCGGTGGATCAGTGCAATCGAGGTGGCGTGATGCGTGCCGAACGTGGCAGCATGCATCAGCTGCGCCAGCGCCATGGCCCATACCGATTGCGCCAGCCAGGCAATCATCAGAAAACGCAGCACCGCCAGCAGCAGCCCGAGCAAAAACAGTCGCCGCAGCCCCAGCCAATCAATGATGCGCGGCATCATCACAAAGGCGCAGATTTCCGCCACCACGCCAACTGACCACAAATAGCCGATGGCGCTTTCGCTGTAGCCATGCTCCGCCAGATGAATCGAATAGAATGTGTAATAAGGGCCATGCGTCAGCGCCATGAAAAAACAGGACAGAAACAGCGCTGCCACCGCCGGTTGCCGCAGGATATCCCACAGGCTACCGCTATCCACGGCATGTTTGGCAACAGGCGCTTCGGGGATGAACCATGCATACACAGCAATGCCCACCACCAGCAACATCACGCTGGCGGGCAAATGGGCAACGCCGATCTGCTCCAGCAGGTGACCAATGAATACAGTGGCGACGACAAAGCCCACCGAGCCCCAGACCCGAATGCGGCTGTAACGGCCGGCCTGACTACCGAGCAGCGAAAGCGTGGTGGCCTCCACCAACGGTAGCGAGGCGCTCCAGAAAAAGCTCATGATCGCCAGTGCCACAAACAACCAGGCAAAACCCTGCCCGGCAAACACGCCGGCAAAACTCGCAGCACTAATCAACGCCGCCAGCCGCACAATCGCGGCACGTTTGCCGCTGCGATCAGCGACCCAGCCCCAGACATTCGGTGCAAAGATACGCATCACCTGCGTCAACGACATCAATACACCGATCTGCCAGGCAGAAAAATGCAGCGACTGCAGATACAGACCCCAGTAGGGCGAAAATGCACCGACAAAGGCAAAATAGAAAAAATAGAAGCCGCCCAACACCCGCGCCTGTTGCGCCGTGATCAACGCTACAGCATTCATTCGCCGTCTGCAGCCTGCTTACGGGCCCGCCGGAAATCCCACGGCGGGACGGGCCTGGCGCCGTGCCACAAGCCCAAGCGCTGTTGCTGTGCCTGCTGCTGCGCGGCGTCATAGCGGGCAAATTCGTCCTGGCTCTGATTCTTGCGGGCAAAAAACTGGTAGTGCCAGGCCAGGCCTTCGGCGAGTTGGCTGTAGTTGATGTCTTCGCCATTCAGCCACACCCGGCCAACATTGCGGCCATATTTATCCTGCTCGATCACATCAACGCTTACTTGTTGCCGGAACACTTTGGCAGCCAACGCCTGCTTTGCGGCCTGGCCATAGGGCTGCGCCTTTTCGGGCGCATCGACAAAGGCAAAGCGGATTTTATGTTGCCGCTGCGTCGCATCGAGCACGGTGATGGTATCGCCATCCGCCACCCCCACCACTGTACCGCTGATGCGGCCAGACACCTTGCCTGTTGCGGGCGGTGCATACTGTTGCCAGCCGGCAAACAGCAAAATCAGCAATAGCGTCAGGCCGGCATACAGGCGCTTTTGCGGCGAGCCGGTCAACAAGGACATCGAGAGTGATTGGATTTGGCGAGGATTGATACGCATAACACGACTGGTAGATAGAGGACATACACAAAAAAGGCCCCGAACAATTCGGGGCCTTGTCTAGCGGCTTGGCAACGCTTATTCAGCGGCCGGCGCAGCCTGTTCTGCCTGGGCAGCGGCGGCGGCCGCAGCTTCTTGCAGCAGGGCTTTCATCGACAGGCGAATCTTACCCTTGTCATCCTGCTCCAACACCTTGACGCGAACCTGTTGGCCTTCCTTGACGTAGTCGTCCACCTTGTTGACACGCTCGTTGGCGATTTGCGACACGTGCAGCAGACCGTCACGGCCCGGCATGATGTTAACGATGGCACCGAATTCCAGAATCTTGACCACAGTACCTTCGTAAACACGACCGATTTCGACTTCAGCAGTAATCTGTTCGATGCGCTTGCGGGCAGCATCGGCGCCTTCTGCGCTTACCGAAGCGATAGTGATGGTGCCGTCTTCGCCGATATCGATCTGGGTGCCGGTTTCTTCGGTCAACGCGCGAATGACCGAACCGCCCTTGCCAATCACATCACGGATTTTCTCCGGATTGATCTTCATGGTGTACAGACGCGGCGCGTGTGCCGAAACCTCTTCACGCGCAGTACCCAGTGCGCCTTTCATGATACCGAGGATGTGCAGGCGACCTTCTTTTGCCTGATCCAGCGCCACCTTCATGATCTCCTTGGTGATGCCGTTGATCTTGATGTCCATCTGCAGTGCGGTTACGCCATTTTCGGTACCGGCAACCTTGAAGTCCATGTCACCCAGGTGATCTTCGTCACCCAGGATATCGGTCAACACGGCAAAGCGGTTGCCTTCCTTGATCAGGCCCATGGCGATACCGGCCACATGGTCTTTCAGCGGAACACCGGCATCCATCAGCGACAGACAGCCACCACATACCGATGCCATCGACGAGGAACCGTTGGATTCGGTAATTTCCGATACCACGCGCATCGAGTAGCTGAAGTCTTCCTGCTTCGGCAACACGGCTACCAGTGCACGCTTGGCCAGACGACCATGGCCGATTTCACGACGCTTCGGCGAACCAACGCGGCCGGTTTCGCCAGTCGAATACGGTGGGAAGTTGTAATGCAGCATGAAGCGTTCGGTGTATTCACCCGACAGCGCATCAATGATCTGTTCGTCGGTTTTGGTGCCCAGCGTGGCTACAACCAGCGCCTGGGTTTCACCACGGGTGAACAATACCGAACCGTGGGTACGCGGCAATACGCCGGTACGGATGGTGATCGGGCGTACAGTGCGGGTATCGCGGCCGTCGATACGCGGCTCGCCAGCCAGAATCTGGCCACGCACGATTTTTGCTTCCAGATCGAAGAACACCGACTTGGTGTGGTTAACCTGTTTGGTGTCCATGTCTTCGGTGATCAGCTCGGCCATCACGCGATCACGGATTTCATCAACCTTGGTCGAACGTGCCTGCTTCTGCTTGATGCGATACGCAGCGTTCAGATCAGCCTCGCACAGCTCTTTCATCTTGGCGATCAGCGCTTCGTCTTTTTCAGCTGGCTGCCAGTCCCACAGAACCGGATTCACTTCGTCAGCCAGTTCGTTGATGGCGTTGATGGCATTCTGCATCTGCTCGTGACCGTAAACTACGGCACCCAGCATCACAGCTTCGGACAATTCCTGAGCTTCCGATTCAACCATCAGCACAGCTTGCTGAGTACCAGCAACCACCAGGTTCAGCTGAGTGGTTTCCAGCTGGGTCTTGGTCGGATTGAGGATGTACTGGCCATCGGCATAACCTACGCGAGCGGCACCAATCGGGCCGTCAAACGGGATACCGGAAATCGCCAGCGCAGCGGATGCACCCAGCATTGCCGGGATATCGGAATCAATTTCCGGATCGACCGACATCACGGTCGCAACTACTTGTACTTCGTTGTAGAAACCTTCCGGGAACAGCGGACGCAGCGGACGGTCGATCAGGCGCGAAGTCAGGATTTCTTTTTCCGACGGACGGCCTTCACGCTTGAAGAAGCCACCCGGGATACGGCCGGCAGCGTAAGTACGCTCCATGTAATCAACCGTCAACGGGAAGAAATCCTGACCCGGCTTGACGTTTTTGGCGCCAACCACGGTAACCAGTACCACGGTATCGCCCATGTGCACCATTACGGCACCACTGGCCTGACGTGCAATTTCGGCAGTTTCAAAAGTAACTTGCTGTTGACCGTACTGGAATGTTTTTTTGATAGGGGTAAGACTCACGTTGATCCTTTCCTGTGAGATTGAGGCAAGATGCAACGCAAAACCGGAAGCGACAGATTCCATTTCCAAACCGAACGGGATGTCGGTACAGGCGTACTGCTACTCACACAGGGGTGAGGCCCGCTTTCGCATTCGCTTTGGAAATGGAATGAGCTTCGCCGCATCAGGCAGGGCGTCGCGAAAAAACGGAAATACAATGGTGGCGGGCCGGAACAGTCCGATAGCAACAACAGCACCGGACCCGCAACCGATGACGCAAATTACTTGCGCAGACCCAGACGTTCGATCAGAGTGCGATAGCGATCCAGATCGTTGTCTTTCAGGTAGTTCAGCAGGCTGCGGCGCTGGCTCACCATTCTCAACAGACCACGACGACCGTGATGGTCTTTGGCGTTGGACTTGAAGTGACCAGTCAGGTCATTGATGCGAGCGGTCAGCAGCGCAACTTGAACTTCGGTGGAACCAGTATCAGCCTCGCCGCGGGCGAATTGCTTAACGATTTCTGCTTTCTGGGCAGTAGTAATAGCCATGTGAATAACTCTCCAAAATCCTGAAAAAACGCATATTGTACCTTTTGCCAAGGCACATGCTCAAGTTGTCGATGGCGAAGACAGACTTGTACAACAAGAAACTACACACTTTATTTCCTGCCTGGCCGAAGCCAGGCAACAAAATCTCATTTTTCAACTGGCCTGCTGTGGCTTGACCACACGCTTTGGCGCCAGCTTGCCATCAGGCAAAATAAATCCCAAGCCGATAAAACGCTGGGCTGCATCATACACTTTCAGCTCGCCTTCTGCCGGCAGATTTGCCTGCCAGACCGGATTGCCGTTCGTCCAGTAATGCGCGGCATCTTTATCCAGCGTTACCGACGCCAGACTTGCCAGCAAGCAATCGGAGCCAAGCAGCAAGGCATCACGCTGATCCAGCGTCATCTCTTCCAGCTGCGCAATGGTCACCGCGTCATGCAAATGAAAGCCAGCGGTACGTGTACGACGCAAACCGGTCAAATGGGCACCGCAGCCCAATCGGCGGCCGATTTCTTCAGCCAGCACTCGAATATAGGTGCCTTTACTGCAATCCACGACAATATCGAAAACATCGCCACGAAAATCAAGCAATGTCAGCGCATGAATCGTTATTTCACGCGCCTGGCGTTCGATATCGACACCCTGCCGCGCATATTCGTAAAGCGCCTTGCCCTGATGCTTCAACGCCGAATACATCGGCGGCACCTGCAAGGTTGGCCCCAGCAATTGCGGCAACAATTCCTGCAGTTGCTGCTGCGAAACATCAACCGGGCAACTAGTCAGCATCTCGCCTTCGCTATCGCCGGTAGTGGTTGTCGCACCCAGCTTGACTGTAGCAATGTAGGCCTTATCGGCGTCCAGCAATGTCTGCGAAAACTTGGTGGCCTCACCAAGGCAAATCGGCAACAAGCCGGTAGCCAACGGATCGAGATTGCCGGTATGCCCGGCCTTCTCGGCCTGAAATAGCCATTTCACCTTCTGCAATGCACCATTACTGGAAAAACCGATGGGCTTGTCCAGCAACAACACGCCCGAAATCGGACGTTTTACCCGCTTGATCTGCAACTTATTTATCGTTCCCGTCTTCGTCGTCAGCAGCCTGATCCGCCACTGCCGAGTCGATCAGGCGCGACAGGAACATGCCACGCTCTACCGATTCATCATACTGAAAGTGCAGCTGCGGCATGGTACGCAACTTGATCCGCTGCCCCAACGCTGATCGCAGGAAACCTGCAGCATGCTGCAGCGTATTCAAGGTCTCCTGCTTTTGCTCATCGCTACCCAGCACGGTAAAAAACACCTTGGCGTGCGAATAATCGCGGGTAACGTCAACGCCGGTAAAAGTCAGCATGCCAATGCGCGGATCTTTCAGCTCATGCCGGATGATATCCGGCAATTCGCGCAACACCTGCTGACCCACGCGGTCGGAACGGGAATAGTCTTTAGCCATGAAAGATTACAGCGTCCGTGCCACTTCAACGATTTCGTAGGCTTCGAGCAAGTCTTTTTCCTGAATGTCGTTGAAGTTACGCAACGACAAACCACACTCAAAACCACCCTTCACTTCTTTTACGTCATCCTTGAAGCGCTTCAGCGAATCCAGCTCGCCATCGTGAATCACCACATTGTTACGCAACACACGAACACGCGACGCACGACGTACGACACCTTCCAGCACCAGACAGCCGGCGATGGTACCAACCTTGGACACGGTGAACACCTGACGCACTTCGACCATACCGGTCACCTGCTCTTTGCGCTCCGGCGCCAGCATGCCCGACAGCGCGGCCTTAACTTCGTCCACCGCCTGGTAAATGATGTTGTAGTAGCGGATATCGACGCTATTGGCTTCGATCAGACGACGTGCGCCGGCATCGGCACGGGTGTTGAAGCCAATCATCACCGCATTCGAGGCAATCGCCAAGTTAACGTCGGATTCGGTAATCGCACCCACACCACTGTGAATGATGTTGACGCGCACTTCGTCGGTCGACAGCTTCAACAGGCTGTGCGCCAGCGCTTCGTAGGAACCCTGTACGTCGGCCTTGATGATCAACGGCAGGTTCTTCACCTCGCCCTCGCCCATCTGCTGGAACATGGTTTCCAGTTTGGCTGCCTGACGTTTGGCCAGCAAGGTATCGCGGAACTTGCCCTGACGGAACAGCGCAATCTCGCGCGCCTTCTTCTCGTCATGCAACACCAGCACCTCTTCGCCGGCATTCGGTACATCAGCCAAGCCCTGGATTTCACATGGAATCGACGGACCCGCCTCATTAATCGGCTTGCCGTTTTCGTCCAGCATCGCACGGACACGACCAAATGCAGCGCCAGCCAGAATCACGTCGCCACGACGCAGGGTACCGTTTTGCACCAGAATGGTTGCAACCGGACCACGCCCCTTGTCCAGACGCGCTTCAATCACCAAGCCCTTGGCAGGCGCAGCCTTGGCTGCTTTCAGTTCCAGAACCTCGGCCTGCAGCAGGATGCCCTCGAGCAGATCATCAATGCCTTTACCGGTTTTGGCCGAAACATCAACGAACATGGCATCGCCACCCCAATCTTCCGGCACTACTTCCTGCGCTACCAGCTCCTGGCGGATACGCTCCGGATTGGCTTCCTGCTTATCGATCTTGTTCACGGCAACAACAATCGGCACACCCGCCGCCTTGGCGTGGTGGATCGCTTCGATAGTCTGCGGCATCACGCCGTCATCAGCAGCCACCACCAGCACAACCAAGTCAGTCACCTTGGCACCGCGGGCACGCATTGCGGTAAACGCTTCGTGACCCGGGGTATCGAGGAAGGTAATCATGCCGCGCTCAGTCTCGACGTGATAAGCGCCGATATGCTGGGTAATGCCACCCGCTTCGCCACTGGCAACGCGAGTGCGACGAATATGGTCCAGCAGCGAAGTTTTACCGTGGTCAACGTGACCCATTACGGTTACCACCGGAGCACGCGGCGACTCTTCCAGTGCAGCCAGCTCCTGATGATCTGCCAGGAACGCTTCCGGATCATCGGCTTTGGCAGCTTCTGCCTTGTGGCCCATTTCCTCGGTAACGATCATTGCCGTTTCCTGATCCAGCACCTGGTTGATGGTCACCATCATGCCCATCTTCATGAGCACCTTGATCACTTCGGCCGCCTTGACCGACATCTTGTGCGCCAACTCGGCAACGGTGATGGTTTCCGGGATCACCACGTCCTTGACCACAGGCTCGGTAGGCGCCTGGAATGCATGCTGCGAATCGTTGCCACCCTTGTGTCGACCGCCCCCCTTGCCACCGGCACGCCAACCACTGCTGGCATCGCCACCGCGGGTTTTGAGACCACCGCCCGGGCGTTTTTTCGCGCCATCTTCACGGCTATTGGCACCCTTGGCATCACGCCCGCCTTTTTTGGCATCGGCACGATCCGCAGGCTTGTCTGCAGCCTTGGCAGCAGGCTTGTCAGCCACCACTGGTGCTGCTGCACGCTGCGCAGCAGCGGCTTCAGCGGCGCGACGATCCGCTTCACGCTGCTGACGTACACGCAAATCTTCTGCCTGACGTTTGGCCAGTTCTGCATGTTTACGTGCCTCGGCCTCACGCAGCGCACGTTCTTTTTCATCAATAACGGACAAACGAACCGGAGGTGCAGGCGGCTCAACAACCGGCTCAGCTGCAGCCTCAACAGCCTCAACCATCGGCGGAGCTTCTTCGATCACTGGCTCTGGTTCAGCAACCACAACCGGTTCCGGCTCAGCCGCCATCACCGGCTCTTCGATCACCGGCTCAACCGGCAACGGCTCAGGTTCAACGGCAGCAGGTACTTCTGCATCCGCAGCCAGATCACTCGGATCACGCTTGACGAATACACGCTTCTTGCGCACTTCGACCTGAATGGTGCGCGCCTTGCCGGTCGCATCCGACTTACGGATCTCGGTGGTTTCACGCTTGGTCAGGGTAATTTTCTGCTTACCCTCTTCCCCGCCGCCATGCATCTTGCGCAGGTATTCCAGCAATCGGGTTTTATCCTGCTCGGTCAATAAATCGGTTGATGCCTTTTTCTCGACACCAGCCGCACGCAACTGTTCCAGCAGCAACTCAGGCTGCAAGCCAAGCTCACCGGCAAACTGTTGAACGTTCGTTTGTCCCATTCTGACTCCTAAAATATTCTCGGCTCGCGGCTTACTCGTTGAACCAGTGTGCACGTGCAGCCATGATCAGTTTCTTGGCTTGATCGGCATCCATATTGGTCATTTCAACCAGATCATCCACGGCCAGATCGGCCAGATCATCACGTGTTGCCACACCATTATTCACCAGCACATGGGCCAGATCCGCATCCACGCCCTCGACGGTCAACAGCCCCTCGGCTTCGCTTTCCTTCTCTTCTTCCTTGGCGATTGCCTGAGTCAGCAGGGCATTACGGGCACGACTACGCAGTTCGTTGACGGTTTCTTCAGCAAAACCGTCGATTTCCAGCATTTCTGCCAGCGGCACATACGCCACTTCTTCCAAGGTGCTAAAGCCTTCCTGCACCAATACCGTCGCTACATCTTCATCCACGTCCAGCGTGCGCATGAACAGATCACGAATCTGCTCGTATTCGGCTTCATGCTTCTGCTCAGCCTGGTCAACGGTCATGATGTTGATTTCCCAGCCAGTCAGTTCCGACGCAAGGCGCACGTTCTGACCACCACGGCCAATTGCCTGCGCCAACTGTTCTTCGTCAACCACCACATCCATGCTGTGCGACTCTTCATCGATGACGATACTGCTGACATCGGCCGGCGCCAGGGCATTGATCACAAACTGCGCCGGATCCTGAGACCAGAGGATGATATCGACACGCTCGCCACCTAGCTCGGTGGTCACAGCCTGCACACGCGAACCACGCATACCGATACAGGTACCCTGCGGATCAATACGCTGATCGTTGGACTTGACCGCAATTTTGGCGCGCAGGCCAGGGTCACGCGCCGCAGCCTTGATCTCAATCAGACCGTCTTCGATTTCCGGCACTTCAACTTCGAACAACTTGACCAGGAACTCGCGGGCAGTGCGCGACAGAATCAGTTGCGGGCCACGGCCACCGCGATCAATACGCAACAAGAACGCCTTGACGCGATCACCCACACGCAGATTTTCCTTGGGGATCATCTGTTCGCGCGGCAGCAATGCTTCCAGCTTGCCACACTCGATAATCGCGTTGCCACGTTCGATACGCTTGATCACGCCCGACACCATGTGCTCGCGACGTCCCAGGAAATCATTGAGGATCTGCTCACGCTCGGCATCGCGAATGCGCTGCAGGATTACCTGCTTGGCAGTCTGCGCACCGATACGACCGAATTCGATGGGTTCCAGTTCTTCTTCGACAAAATCGCCGATCTGCAGGTTTTCGCCATGCTCACCAGCATCGGTAATGGCGATCTGACGGCTCGGGAATTCGTGATCATCATCCGCCACCACCTCCCAGCGACGGAAGCTGGAATGATTGCCGTTATGGCGATCAATCGCGACACGCACGTCCACCTCATCGTGGCCAAAACGCTTCTTGGTCGCGGAAGCGAGCGCAAGTTCAAGCGCACCGAAGACAATCTCTTTGTCGACGTTTTTTTCGCGCGCCAGCGCATCTACCAGCAACAGTATTTCGCGACTCATTTGTGTATGAACCTCCACCCAATATTTCGGCCGTCTTGCAGATCGGCCTGCATTCACTGAATTGTCGATACTAAAAAATACGATATCCACGACACGCAACATCCTGCGTGCCGGAAAAAACCCTTAAAACTTCGGATCGAGGCGGGCCTTGTCCAGATTGGACAGGGGCACTTCAATCAGCTTGCCGTCAGACTGTACGCGAATCACCTCGCCCTCAAGCCCCTGCAGCACGCCAGAAACACGACGTGCGCCGTCTTGCGGCAAACGCAGCTTGAGCTTGACCTGCTGCCCGGCAAAACGCTCGAAATCAGCAGGCTTGGTCAGTGGGCGATCCAGACCTGGGGACGATACTTCCAGGCGCTCGTAGTCGACGTTCTCAACCATGAACAAACGCGCCAGATGATTGCTGACCTTGACGCAATCATCCAGCGTGATACCACTGGGCGAATCGATAAACAGGCGCATCAGACCGCCACGAGCCAGCTCCAGATCAACCAGTTCGTAGCCCATACCGGTGAGCGTTGTTTCCAGCAATACACGCAATTCCATGGCGATTTATTCCAACAAATAAAAAATGGGCCCGAAGCCCATCCTGTAAAAGTTGGCGATTGTACCAGAAGCGGTTGAAAAAGCGAAACATCAGCGCCGGTAGAGATACCGCAACAGGACTGGTGTTTCATCGAAATCAGGAGTTTCGAAACAAATACGCGAGACCACATAAACCGGCACAAGACTTTGCGGTTTTTTGCAATTAGAGTAAATTACCTCACGGTTGCGCCTTCAAAAGAACAAATTTGGCCCGCCAAAAGCGGCCCCAGACGCAGCGCCCGAGTCAACTTATTCCGTTTGCATAATGCATGCAAACTGCTATTATCATCGACTGCCATCACCAACACGCACAGGTATTTGGGAGAAGTACAACATGGAAAAGATCTGGTTGAAGAACTATCAGGCTGGCGTACCAGCCGAGATTGACGTCAACGCATATAAATCGGTAGCTGAAGTCTTTGAAAAAAGCGTTGCCAAGTTCGCCGACCGTCCGGCATTTGCCAACATGGACAAAATCATCACTTATCGCGAGCTGGACAAGCTGACCCGCGATTTTGGTGCTTATCTGCAAAACAAACTGGGCCTGAAAAAAGGCGACCGTGTTGCAGTGATGATGCCGAACTTGCTGCAGTACCCGATTGCTGTGTTCGGCATCCTGCGTGCCGGCCTGACAGTCGTCAACGTCAACCCGCTGTACACCCCGCGTGAACTGGAACACCAGCTGAAGGATTCGGGCGCCGAAACCATCGTGATTCTGGAAAACTTCGCGATCACGCTGCAGGATGTACTGAAAAATACCCCGGTGAAAAACGTCATCACCACCCAGATCGGCGACATGCTCGGCTTCCCGAAATCGCTGGTCGTCAATATGGTGGTCAAGCACGTGAAGAAGATGGTACCGAGCTGGTCCATCCACAACACCGTCAAATTCAATGACACCCTGACTCAGGGTAGCCGCCTGAAGCTGAACCCGGTTCAGCTGGGCCACGACGACATCGCCTTCCTGCAGTACACCGGTGGCACCACTGGCGTTTCCAAGGGTGCGATGCTGACCAACCGCAACATCGTAGCCAACATGATGCAAGCACATGCATGGCTGAAGCCGATGGTGCGTGAAGGTCAGGAAATCATCATCACCGCCCTGCCGCTGTACCACATCTTCTCGCTGACTGCGAACTGCATGGTGTTCACCGAACTGGGTGGCCTGAACATTCTGATCACCAACCCGCGCGACATTCCTGCCTTCGTCAAGGAACTGCAGAAGTACCCGGTAACCTGCATGACCGGCGTGAACACCCTGTTCAACGCCCTGATCAACAATCCGGACTTCGGCAAGATCGACTTCAGCACCTGGAAACTGGCACTGGGCGGCGGTATGGCCGTACAACGTGCAGTGGCCGAAAAATGGAAGCAAGTTACCAGCGTGCCGCTGATCGAAGCCTACGGCCTGACCGAAACCTCGCCGGCAGCCTGTATCAACCCGATGGATCTGAAAGAGTACAACGGTGCAATCGGTTTGCCGGTGCCTTCCACCGAATGTACCGTGCGCGATGAAGCCGGCAACGAAGTACCGATGGGTGAGCCTGGCGAACTGTGGGTACGTGGCCCGCAGGTAATGAAGGGCTACTGGCAGCGTCCGGACGAATCGGCCAAAGTGCTGAAAGAAGGTGGCTGGCTGGCAACGGGCGACATGGCAATTGTTACCCCGGACGGCTTCTTCAAGCTGGTTGACCGCAAGAAAGACATGATTCTGGTATCCGGCTTCAACGTTTATCCGAACGAAATCGAAGACGTGGTGGCAATGCACGCCGGCGTTCTGGAAGTGGCCTGTATCGGCATTCCGGACGACAAATCGGGTGAAGTGGTGAAGGTCTACGTAGTGAAGAAAGACCAGGCCCTGACCGAGAAAGAAGTGATCGAGCACTGCAAGAAAAACCTCACCGGTTACAAAGTGCCGAAATACGTCGAGTTCCGTGCTGAACTGCCGAAAACCAACGTGGGCAAGATTCTGCGTCGCGCACTGCGTGATGAAGAACTGGCCAAGACCAAGACCCCGGCCTGATCCGGTACAGTCTAGTCGCCCCACAAAAACCCGCCCTTGGCGGGTTTTTGTTTTTCTGGCGCCGCCGGATGCATGTGCTAGATTGGATTGACATGCCCTTGCCGGCGCGGCAAGGGCGACCGATTCCGACCCTGCCTGATTTGGATGTTTAGCTCATGGATCTATCCCCACTGTTTCGACTGATGGCCGACAAGAAGGCCTCCGATCTGTTTTTCACGCCCGGCGCACCGATCCAGATCAAGATCCAGGGCACGCTGATGCCGGTGAATCAGCAGATACTCTCAGCCGATCAGACCAAACAATGCGCCTACAGCCTGATGACGCCAGACCGGATTGCCCGCTTCGAGCAGGATCTGGAAATGAACTTCGGCTTTCCGATCAAGGATGTCGGCAGTTTCCGTATCAACGTATTCCGCCAGCGCGGCGCAGTGGCAATGGTGATTCGTTACATCCGCCCAAACGCGCCCACCCTGGAAGAACTGGGCGTACCGCCGATGCTGGCAGAGCTGGCAACCCTGAAACGTGGCCTGATCCTGATTGTCGGTGCCACAGGCAGTGGCAAATCATCCACCCTGACGGCAATGCTGGATCACCGCAATGCCAACAAACCGGGGCATATCCTTACCATCGAAGACCCGCTGGAGTTTCTCTACAAACACAAGAAATCCATCGTCAACCAGCGCGAAGTGGGCGTAGACACCCTGAGTTATGGCGATGCGTTGAAAAACGCCATGCGCGAAGCGCCAGACGTGCTGATGATTGGCGAAATCCGCGACAAGGACACCATGCAGCACGCCATCACCTACGCGCAATCCGGCCACCTGTGTGTCTCCACCCTGCACGCCAACAACAGCTATCACACCATGAACCGCGTCATCAGCTTCTTCCCCGAAGAAGCGCGCCCGGCGTTTTTGCTGGATATGTCGGTATGTCTGCGTGCAGTCGTCTCGCAACGACTGGTGCGCGGCATTGATGGCAACCTGCTGCCGGCAGTGGAAGTGATGATCAACAACAACCGCATCGCCGAACTGATCCGCAACGGCCAGGTCAACGAAATCAAGGAAGCGATGGAAAACTCGCTCTCCAAAGAATCACAAACCTTCGAGCAATCGCTGTACAAGCTCTACAAGGATGGCAAGATCAGCCTTGACGAAGCCATGCTCAACGCCGACTCCCCCACCAACCTGCACTGGCTGATCAACAACGGCCAGAGCCAGGAAGAAATGGAAGCCGAGTCCAACGCGCGCAATCAGCCCAGCAAAGGCAGCGACGAAGGCCCGGCAGTCAGTTTCGACATCGACCTGATCGACACGCCGCATTAAACAAGCCTGGCCGGCCGGGGGGAGCTTGCCCCCGGCCGCGATCATCACTGGCGCAGCGCCCTCTTCCGCCATCGCCGCAACACCCATGCGCCCGTCCATCCCCACACCGCCAACAACCGGCAAGCTGCAGCCCGCACCAGCATTGCCTTGCAGCCCGGCCCACAGACCAATACCAGTGCGGCTTGCAGACATACTGT
>JAXMFR010000069.1:0-5571 GCA_046347685.1 Chitinivorax sp. | reverse complement strand
GGAACATCGGGTCCGGCAGCGCGCCGGCCGGGGTAACACGCGCCATGGCGGCAAGCGACTCCTGCTGCATAGCCTGAATCTCCGGATGATGTTGATCCAGCCAGTCCAACATCGCCGGCAAGCTTGCGCCAAAAGGCAATTCAGCCGATTCGCCGGCATACACCGGTGCGGCAGTAAACAGCGCGCAACAAACCGGAATCCACGTCAATTTCATCATAAACCTCATCAAAATCCGTCCGCGTTGTCGCGCCATTAGCAGAAGGGCTTCCCAATCAACCATTCCATCATGGCTAGGGATGCGTTTTTGCGCCCAAATCGGGAATAAATGCCGGCGTATGGGCTGCATAACGGGCATATTCCTCGCCGAATTCAGCCAACATATCCTGTTCTTCCCGCTTGGCCAGCCGTGCGTAGATCAGCGCCATGACCGGAAACATCAGCAGTGTGATCAACGTCGGCCATTGCAGCAGAAAGCCGAACATGATGGTGACAAAGCCAAGGTATTGCGGGTGGCGAATGCGGGCGTAGGCGCCGGCCGTGGCCAGTCGATGGCTGCGTTGCGCGTGATACAGCACCCGCCAGGCGGCGGACAACAGCCAGAAGCCGGCAAAAATCAAAAGACTGCTGAGGATATGAAACGGCCCGAAGTGCGGATTGCCACGCCAGCCGAACATCATTTCCAGCAAATGGCCGGAATCGTGAGCCATGAAATTGATGCCGGGGAAATGGCTGGTCAACCAGCCGGACAACAGGTAAATCGTCAGCGGGAAGCCATACATCTCGGTAAACAGGGCGACGATAAAGGCCGAGAACATGCCGAACGAGCGCCAGTCACGCGGGGTTTTAGGTTTGGTGAAGCTGAAGGCGAAAATGATAAACACCAGCGAATTGATGATCACCAGCGACCACAAGCCGTAAGCCGATACATCATGGTTCATTCCGCGCTGCCTTTCTTATCTTGCTGCGAGTGATCGGTGTGGTGGTGATGTCCGTGACCGTGGTGCATGAACAGATGCATCAACGGGCAAGCCGCCAGCAGCAAATACGGCAAGACGGCGATGACATGGGCGCGATGCTCGGTGAACAGGAAATATCCCGCCACCAGGGCAAAACCGATAAACACCCAACGACTGCGCCCTTGATGCGCCGTGCAATGCGGGTCGTGCTCTTGCTCTGGCTGATTCATGCTGGTTGCCTCTCAGTTGCGGGTTATTCAATCGAAAAGACTTTGGGATTGCTGCTTTCCTTGGCCGCAATTTCATACACCTTGAGCGTGCCCGGCTTCATTTCACCCATTCCCGGTGAGTTCGTGGTCATTCCCGGTACGCTGATGCCGACAATTTTCGGTCGTTGTTTCAGGACCTTCAGGATGGCGGCCACCGGCACATGACCTTCGACGACATAACCGTTGATCAGGGCGGTGTGGCAGCTACCGAGATTGCCCACATGGTTGGTTTCCTTGATCCGGTTCATATCGTCGGAATTGATTGCCTTCACATCAAAACCGTTGGCCTGCAGGTATTTGACGTATTCCTCACAGCAACCACAAGTAGGGCTTTTGTACAGCGTGACCGGGGTGGCGGCTTGTGCCAGCGGGGCGATCAGCGCCATTACGGCCAACAATTTGCGAACATTCAACATGACAGACTCCTGGTAAAAACGATCATTCAACAATCAGACGGCCACGGAACATGCCCATCTGGCAACTAAACGGGTATTCGCCCGGCTTGTCGGGCGTGAATTCGACGGCCACGTTCTCGCCGGTGGGTAATTTCACGCTCTTGCTGAATGCCGGCAACACCAGCATTTCCGAGCAGGAGGCAGTTTCTTCACGACGAAAATTCAGCCGTACCGGTCGGCCTGTTTTGACCACAATCACATCCGGCGTATAGCCGCCTTTGACCAGAATCATTGCCTCTTGCAGGCCACTGCTACCGAGATGAGCGGCGGTACCCTTGGATTTCTTCAGCCAGAAGAACCAGATGATGAAGGCAATCAGGGCCAGGCCAAGCAAGGTTACAATCCAGCGATCGGGACTCATTGGGACACTCCTTTGGGTTGGAAGCTGCGCAGGCGATTGGCATTGGTAACGACGGTGACCGAGCTGAACGCCATCGCTGCGGCGGCGATCAGCGGCGACAGCAGCAAACCGAAGAACGGGTACAGCACGCCCATTGCTACCGGTAGCCCGAGCATGTTGTAGAAGAAAGCACCGAACAGGTTCTGGTAGACGTTGCGCATGGTGGCGCGGCTGATTTCGATGGCAGTCACCACGCCCATCAGGCTGCCTTTGATCAGTGTGATGTCGCTGGCCTCGATTGCCACATCGGTGCCGGTGCCGATGGCCAGGCCCACATCGGCTTGCGCCAGCGCCGGCGCATCGTTGATACCATCGCCAACCATGGCCACGGTTTTGCCTTCCAGCTGCAGCTTCTGGATTTCATGCGCCTTGTCTTCCGGCAACACCTCGGGTAGCACCCGATCGACACCGACCTGGCGCGCTATTGCTTCAGCAGTGCGGCGGTTGTCGCCGGTCAGCATGATGACTTCCAGCCCCATCTCGCGCAGCGCGGCAATCGCCGCTTTGGAATCGGGCTTGATGGTGTCGGCAACGGCGATCAGGCCTGCGGCACGGCCATTGGCGGCAACAAACATCGGTGTTTTGCCATCCTGCGCCAGCCGCTCCCAATCGCTTTGCAAGCTACTGACATCAATCTGGCGCTCGGCCATCAGTTTGGCGTTGCCAAGCAACACCTCGCTGCCACTCACGTTGCCACCGACGCCAAAGCCGGGAATTGCGGTAAAGCCGGTGGGGTCGGCCAGCGCCAGTTGGCGGGCCAGCGCGCCGTTGACGATCGCCTCGCCCAGAGGATGTTCGGAGTTGCGTTCCAGCGCTGCCGCCAGGGTCAGAATCTGATCCTGCTCAAAACCCGCTGCCGCCACGACGTCGGTCAGCTCCGGCTCACCCTTGGTAATGGTGCCGGTCTTGTCGAGCACAATGGCGTTGAGGCGCATCGCCGTCTGCAATGCATCGCCAGAGCGGATCAGGATGCCATTTTCGGCGCCTTTGCCGATGCCGACGGTGAGCGAGGTCGGCGTTGCCAGCCCCAAGGCACACGGGCAGGCGATAATCAACGTGGTGACCATGACGATGACGGCG
Organism: Chitinivorax sp.; assembly: GCA_046347685.1. Classification (GTDB taxonomy): domain Bacteria; phylum Pseudomonadota; class Gammaproteobacteria; order Burkholderiales; family SCOH01; genus CALMFQ01. The sequence goes on along the minus strand of JAXMFR010000069.1, from coordinate 2,411 downwards.
TAGACCGCGCGCGGCTCGGGGCCGAAGTCGTACCAGATCACACCGGCCAGCAGCGCCAGAATCATTACCGCCGGCACAAAATACGCCGACACCGCATCCACTACGCGCTGGATCGGCGCCTTCGAGCCTTGGGCGTCCTGCACCATGCGGATGATGTTGGCGAGCGCGGTATCCTTGCCGACCTTGGTGGCCCGAAAGCGGAAACTGCCGGTTTTGTTGAGCGTGGCGCCGATGACTTCGTCGCCGGGGTGTTTTTCGACCGGCAGTGACTCACCGGTGATCATTGACTCATCCACGGCACTGGCACCTTCGACGACCACGCCATCGACCGGTAATTTGTCACCCGGACGCACCAGCACGATGTCGCCGGCCAGCACTTCTTCAACCGGGATGTCGGTTTCGACACCGTCGCGTAATACCCGCGCGGTTTTCGGCTGCAGGCCAACCAGTTTCTTGATCGCTTCCGAGGTCTTGCCCTTGGCCTTGCTCTCCAGTGCCAGGCCCAGCACCACCAGCGCAATCACAACTGTCACCACGTCCCAGAATGCATCCGCCAGCTTCATTTCCGGAAACCAGCCGGGGAACAACACGGCGGCGATCGAATACAGATACGCAGCCGTGACACCCAGCGCAATCAAGGTGTGCATATTGGCGGAACGGTGTTTGAGGCCGTCCCACATGCCGGTGAAAAACTGCGAACCGGACCAGGCCATCACCGGCAGCGCCAGGATACCGACCAGTATCCACACCACGGTACGGTTGCTGCTGCCCATCGGCATCCATTCACGCAGGCCGGGGATGAAGTCGGGGTAGCTGAAAATCATCACTGGAATCGAGATCAGCGCGGCAAACCAGAACTTGCGCATCAGCGTGCGGTATTCCAGTTCCTGCTCGCTTTCGGCGGAGGCCACACCGGTTTCGCTGGCGACCGGTGCGGCGCCGGCCTCGAAGCCGTTGGCGGCAATGGCCTTTTTCAGCTTGCTCTGATCTACCATATTCGGCTGGTAGACAATGCTGGCAATGGCAGTGGCCGGATTGACGGTGGCGGACAAGACGCCGGGACAAGCCTGCAGCGCTGCTTCCACCTTGGTGACGCACGAACCACAGCGCATGCCTTTGACGGCGAGTTGCATGCTGGCAGAGCCCGCCTGATAGCCAGCTTTTTTGATCACCGCATGCAAGCCAGACAAAGAGGTTTGCTCAGGCGCAAAACGGACATGGGCAATCGCATCGCCCCGGTTCACGTGCACCTGCAGCACTCCCGGCGCGGCTTTTAATGCGGCTTCAATCTGCTCGGCACAGTGATTGCAGGTCATGCCGGCAATCGGGATCATCACCTGCTGCGGGGCAACGTCGACCTTGGGCGCGATTGCCGCTGCCGCTTGCGCCAGATAACGGTCAGGCTCGGCATCGAATTTCTGCTGGCAATTGGTCGAGCAAAAATGATAGGTGTGGCCCTGATATTCGCGTCGGTAGGGGCTTTTTGCCGGATCAACCGGCATGCCGCAGACGGGATCGTTCATCATGTTTGGTCCTGAGGTGGTTGAGTAGCAACGGCGAAAGCATGTTCCAGTGCCGCCTGCATGCTGATCTGCGGCCCGCAGTGTTGCGCAACCATTTGCCGCAGCTCCGCTTCCGAGCGCATGAACGCGTCGACCGCGAGTGGGTCGAATTGACGGCCGGATTGCGCGGCAATTTCCGTGCGGGCGACGTCGAATGGCTGGGCGACCCGGTAGACGCGATCAGAGGTTATCGCGTCGAGGGTATCGATGACCGCGAACAATCTCGCCGGCAAAGATATTGCCTCGCCCGCCAGGCCTGCCGGATAGCCGCTGCCATCGAACCGTTCTTCATGATTCAGTACCAACTCGGCGGCAACGTTAAAGCCCGGTACGGCAGCCAGCAGTTGGTAACCCAGTTGCGGGTGCTGGCGCATCTGCGCCCATTCCGTTTCGGTCAGCGGCCCGGGCTTCAGCAAAACGTTGTCGGGCACGCCGATCTTGCCGATGTCGTGCAGCAATGCCCCCCAGTAGATTTGCGCCAGCGTCGCGGCATCGTCATAAAACTGCCGCGCCAGCACCAAGGTGTGGCAGGCAACACGTTTGGAATGCAGCGCAGTTTCCCGCTCACGCATATCCAGCGCGCCCACCAGCAAATCCGCCTGGGTTTCTGCCGCAATCGGCAAAGCCGGTATCTGAATCATGTTGAACTGTTCCTTGGTTGCAGAGGGTTTACTTCTGCATCGGCATGCTGGCGCTCTGCCGATCCATCATCATCTGCATCATCATTTCCATCATCTCCATGCGTTTTTCCATCATCTCGTGCCGATCCGGCATCGACGCAGACTTGTCTTTTTTGCCCATCATTCCACAGCCCATTCCGTCTTTGCCCTTCATCATGGCCATACCGTC
>JAXMFR010000068.1:0-5709 GCA_046347685.1 Chitinivorax sp. | reverse complement strand
TCGTATGGTGCAGCCGACAACCTGCGCGTGATATTGAGCCCCTCCTGGCGCATCTGGCTCGCCAGCCGCGCGCGTTCGTCGCCGCTCAGGCGCATCTGCAGGATGGAATTGGTCTTGTCCAGCAGCGTCGCATGCTTGCGTCTCCAGTCCTGGCGCGCCATTTCGATCGGGCCCAGCGTCGCCGGATCGACGCCGCTGCACCACGACTGCATATGCTCAAGGCTGGCGTTGACGCCATAAACAATTGCCGCCGCCATCAGCGGATCGGTGCTTTCACGTTGCGACGATGATGGAACATTGATTACCTTGCTGCTCTCGTTCGCGGCACAGGGTTGATCCTGGAACGCAGTCTTGCCGTCGGCACGCGTGCACTTGAACACTCCGGCATGTGCCGCACCCGCACTGGCGGATAGCAGCAAGACGATGGATAGCCGATATATTTTTTTGCTCATGGAGGATATACCCGAAAATCATTTCATTCTGGATCGCCAACATGGCCTGCTCACTCCCAGCACCGGTCGAGAGCCTGCTCCAGCCGCTCGACCGCTATCACCTCGATACCGTCGATTGCCTGCTTCGGCTGATTCGCCTTGGGCACGATGGCGCGCTCAAAGCCGAGTTTGGCCGCTTCTTTCAGGCGCTCCTGGCCGCGCTGCACTGGCCGTACTTCGCCGGTCAGGCCGACTTCGCCGAATACCACCAGTTTTTTCGGCAAGGCACGGTTGCGCAATGACGAGGCAATTGCCAGCAGCACCGCCAGATCGGCGCCCGGCTCGGCGATCTTGACCCCGCCGACCGCGTTGATGAATACATCCTGATCGAAACAGGCGATGCCGGCATGGCGATGCAACACCGCCAGCAGCATCGCCAGCCGGTTCTGCTCCAGCCCGACCGACAGGCGTTTCGGATTCGGTGCATGCGCATCGTCGAGCAAGGCCTGGATCTCCACCAGCAGCGGCCGCGTGCCTTCCTGTGTCACCAGCACACACGAACCGGGCACTTCGGTGGTGTGATGCGACAGGAACAGCGCCGACGGGTTGGACACGCCGCGCAAGCCCTTGTCGGTCATCGCGAACACGCCCAGCTCGTTGACGGCACCAAAGCGGTTCTTGATCGCACGGATCAGGCGGAAACTCGAATGGGTGTCGCCTTCGAAATACAACACGGTATCGACGATATGCTCCAGTACGCGCGGGCCGGCCAGCGCACCTTCCTTGGTCACATGCCCGACCAGGATCAGGCTGGTGCCGTGGCTTTTGGCGTAACGCGTCAGCTGCGCCGCACATTCGCGCACTTGTGCCACGCTGCCGGGCGCCGATTGCAACTGCTCGGTGTACACCGTCTGGATCGAATCGATCACCGCGACATCAGGCTGCTCCTGCTGCAAAGTGGCGAGAATCTTCTCGACGCTGATTTCCGCCAGCAGCCGGATCGGTCGCGGGTCGATTGCCAGCCGCGTGCCGCGCAGTGCGATCTGCTGTGCCGACTCTTCGCCGCTGACGTACAGCACCTTGTGCTGCTGGCCGAGATTGGCCAGCGCCTGCAACAGCAACGTCGATTTGCCGATACCGGGATCGCCGCCGATCAACACCACGGCACCGCGCACGATGCCACCGCCCAGCACCCGATCCAGTTCATCGATACCGGTGCCGGTGCGCGGCGCCTCCTCTGCCTCGACCTGCGCCAGCGACTGCACCACGCTGGCATTGGCCAGGCCCTTGAAGCGGCTCGGGGTATTGTCCTGAATCGACTCGACCAGCGTGTTCCACTGGCCGCAACCGGGGCACTGGCCTTGCCACTTGGGCGAAACTGCCCCGCATTCGCTGCAGCTGTAAACTGTTTTTGCCTTGGCCATCAGCCGGCCATGCGGGTGAGAAAATCGACGCTCGGCGCAAACAGCGCGGCACCGGTTAGCGGCCGGCTGTAGTTGAGCAGATGATCGTAGTGACCTGCGGCGTCGCGGCGGAACATCATCGCCAGCATACGGGCGAACGGCTGCGGACTGCGCGCATACGACGCGAACATCAGCCCCATTTCGCCCAGCCGGCCGTAAGGCATGCTCTGGCGCAGGATTTCCAGCTCTGCGCCGTCCTCCTCGATCACCACGCGGGCAATGTGTGCGGTTGGCGGCTTGACCTCGTCGTCCATCTCCACATCGTCCTGCTTGCTGCGGCCGATTACCTGTTCCTGTTCGGCCACCGGCGTGGCACGCCATTTGGGCATATTGTGCAGCCAGCGCTGGATGTGCAGATAGCTGCCGCCGGCAAATCCGGCGTCTTCATCGCCAACCAGCGCCACCTCGGCACGTTCGTCACCTCGCGGGTTCTCGGTGCCGTCAACGAAACCGGTCAGATCGCGGCTGTCGAGATAGCGGAAACCGTCGATCTGTTCGCCCCACCGCACCAGCGGGCCGAGTTGTTCGGCAATGCGATTGGCCAGTTCGAAATTCAGGTCGTGGCGCTCGCTGCGGATATGCAGCAAGCCGCCCAACTCGCTAACCGGCAGGTCGATCACGGTATCGCCGAATTGCGGAAAGCCTTGCAGCTGCGCCGGTTTACGCCCGTACAGTTGCTCCCACGCAGCGGTGCCGATTGCCACCACGCTGCACAAACCGGCTTGCGGGTATTCCGCCGCCAGCGTCTGCGTCAGTAGCGGCACCTGCGCCAATGCCCGGCGCGCAGCGGGAACATCGACGCCGTCGCACCAGTCAAAAGCAATAAAACTGGCGTAAGGACGCGCCTCGGCGCAGATTCCGGATTGCGCAACTGCAGTCATGCTTAACTCCTTTTGCTAATATCTGTCACACGTTAGCCAATCGCACCATAAAGCGCAATCTCAAGCCATTCCGGAGCATACATGGAGAAAACTCGCATTCTGCACAACCCGCGCTGTTCCAAATCGCGCCAGACGCTGGAATTGCTGCAGCAACGCGGCATCGAAGCCGAAGTGGTCGAATACCTGCAAACTCCGCCCACGGCCGCCGAGCTGCAACGGATTCTCACCCTGCTGGGCCTGGAGCCACGAGCCCTGATGCGCCAAGACGAAGACGACTACCGCACATTGCAACTGGATCGCCCCGACTTGAGCCGCGAACAGCTGATTGCCGCGATGGTCGAACATCCGCGACTGATCCAGCGGCCGATTGTGATTCGCGGCAACAAGGCCGCAATCGGCCGGCCGCCGGAAGCAGTGCTCGACATTCTTTGATCGCCACATCCGATGGCCAGCGCCGGCCAGCTCCCAGAGGAACCAACATGAAAACATCGATCGTATTGCTGGCATTTGCCTCGTCGGGCCTTGCTCTTGCCGAAACCACCGACAAGGCGCAGCCCATGGAACAAGCCAGACAATCGGCCACGCAGGCGGTCGATTCGGCCAGACAGGCCGCCGGCCATGCCGCCGATGCTGCCGTGGCTGCCGGCCAGGCAGCGCTGGATGCCGCTAGGGCCACCGGCAACAAGGTGGCCGACGAAGCCAAGGCTACGGCCAGCGCGGTGGCGGAAAAAACCCGCGAAGTCGCGGGTAAAGCCAGGGAATCGGTGGAACAAACCGCCGACAAAGCCAAACAGGCGATGAAGAAATAAGCGGGGTCACGGCCGGCCATCGCCGGCCCCTGCCATCAATACTGCACTTTGACCGCGCCGTCGCCGAGCCAGCCCTTGAGCTGATCGAGCAGTTCCTTGCGCAGCGTCACCCGCCATTCCGGCCCCAGCATCAGCTCGCATTGCGCATTGTCGTTGCGGTAGTCGATCGCCACCGGGCAGCCTTCAGCCTTGAATGGCTCCAGATAACCCTTGAGCTTGATGCTATCGGCCTGACCGTTCATCTTCAGCGCCAGCTTCTTGGCAAACCGGCTGCGTGCCTCGGCCAGATCCAGCACCTTGTCGGCAACGATACGGTTACCGCCGCTGTAATCGTCGTATGACACCTTGGCCTCGATCACCAGCAGCGAGTCTTCCTTGATCTTGTTGCGACAGGCGTCGAACAGTTCCGCGAACACTGAGACTTCAACCTGGCCGCTGGCGTCGTCAAGCTTGACGAAGGCCATACGGCCACGCTGCGTCTGCTTGACGCGCACTTCCAACACCACACCGGTCAGCAATTGCAGCTCTTTCGAGGTGCCGAGGCGATTCAGCTGCTGTTTGACGAAGCCGCGCACTTCCGGCGCATAGCCCTCGAACGGATGGCCGGACAAGTAATAGCCGATTGCCAGTTTTTCTTCTGCCAGCCGCTGGATGGTGTCCCAGCGCCGGCAATCGACCATTTCGATCGCCGGCGCGAGATCGTCGAACATATCGAACAAGCCACCCTGGTTGGCGTTGCTGGCAATCTGCTCGGCCTGATCCAGCGCCAGTTGCACATTGGCCAGCAGTTTGGCGCGATGATCGTCGATGCTGTCGAACGCGCCACCGCGGATCAAGGCCTCGATCACGCGCTTGTTGACCATGCGCTTGTCGGTACGCTTGCAGAAGTCGAACAGATCCTTGAACGGGCCATTCCTGACGCGCTCGGCAACGATATGCTCGACCGCCGCCTCGCCGGTGCCCTTGATCGCGCCGAGCGCGTAGCGGATTTCCTTGCGCGATACCGGCACGAAGCGGTAGAAGCTCTGGTTCACGTCCGGCGGCAGCATTTTCAGCTTGTTCGCCAGCACGTCTTCGTAGAACACCCGCAGCTGGTCGGTGTTGTCCAGTTCCGACGACATGGTCGCCGCCATGAACGCGGCGCAGTGGTGTGCCTTGAGCCAGGCGGTCTGGTACGACACCACCGCATACGCTGCGGTGTGCGATTTGTTGAAGCCGTATTCGGCGAACTTGGTCATCAGGTCGAACAGCTGCTCGGCCAGTGCCGGGTCGTAACCTTGCTTGGCCGCGCCTTCGGCAATCGTGGCGCGGTGTTTGGCCATTTCCTCCGGTTTTTTCTTGCCCATCGCCCGGCGCAGCATGTCGGCACCGCCAAGCGTATAGCCGCCGATGATCTGCGAGATCTGCATCACCTGTTCCTGATACACGATCACGCCATAGGTCGGCTCCAGACACTTGGTCAGATCGGGGTGGAAATAGTCGATTGCCTGCTTGCCGGCTTTACGCAGGATGAAGTCGTCCACCATGCCCGAGCCGAGCGGGCCGGGGCGATACAGCGCCAGTACCGCAATGATGTCCTCGAAGCGATCCGGCTTGAGCTTTTCCAGTAGCCGCTTCATACCCTCCGATTCGAGCTGGAATACCGCGGTGGTATTGGCATCCTTGAGAACCTGATACGCCGCCGGGTCGGTGAACGGCATATTGTTCAGGTCGGTGGTGAAGTTCGGATCGAGATCCTTGATGTAACGCACTGCCAGATCGATGATCGTCAGGTTACGCAGGCCGAGAAAGTCGAACTTCACCAGGCCGACCTGCTCGACGTCGTCCTTGTCGAACTGGCTGACCGGGTTGGCGTCTTCGCCCTGCGCCTGATACAGCGGGCAGAAGTCGGTAATCTTGCCCGGTGCGATCAACACACCGCCGGCGTGCATGCCGACGTTGCGCGTCATGCCTTCGAGCTTTTTCGCCAGGATCCACAGCTCCTGGATTTCTTCCTCGTTTTCCAGCCGCTCTTTCAGTTGCGGCTCCATTTCCACTGCATCGTCGAGCGAATACTGCTTGCCCGGCGCGGCCGGAATCAGCTTGGAGATGCCATCGACAAAGCCGTACGACAAATCCAGCACCC